>DATJWB010000317.1:0-22964 GCA_035501495.1 Bryobacteraceae bacterium
AGGCCCAGCAGAAACCGGCACGCCGCGAGCGACCATTTCCCGGTGGCGAGGCCGTGCAGCATGGCTGCGCAGGACCAGACCAGAATGAACACCGAAAACCCGCGACGGGTTCCCAGGCGATCCACTACATAACCCGAACCGGCGTACATGATGGCGTAGGCGATGAGAAAGAACGAGACCACCAGCGAGTAATCCTGCTCGCTCATGGCGAATTCGCTGCGCAGATCGGTGGAGACCACCGACAATGCAAGGCGATCGCAATAATTCACCGTGGTCGCGAGAAACAGCATTGCCGCGATCACCCAAACCATTCCGGGAATCTTCATGAGTAGCGCACCATATTTGGCTAAGGGGTCATTTTAGCGCTTGCAGCCCGACGAGATGCGAGGGCCGGGCGGAGGGGCAGTCGCCGGGCTGTGCGTAACCTTTTTCAGCGCGCCGGGGTATCAGCAACATGGCGACCGATATCCGTGTAGCTTTTCGCCAGCTCCGTAAGAGCCCGGCGTTCACTCTCGTGGTTTTGGCCACGCTCGGGCTTTGCATCGGCGTCAATACCGCGGTTTACAGCGTGCTGGACGCGGTTCTGCTTCGATCCGCACCATATCCGCAGGCGGACCGGCTGGGGCTGGTAACGACTGTTTCCTGGAACAACGGAGTGGAGAACACCAACCGCCGGCAAACCGGCACGTTGTACGAAGCGGTCCGAGATAGCGTGCCGGCACTTGACGTGGCGGCCTCCTCGGGAGGGGAGAGCGGCGCTAACTTCGCCGCCCCCGGGCACCTCGAATATATCCATCAACAGCGCGTTTCGGCCGGATATTTCGCTGTTCTGGGCGTTCCGCCGCAGTACGGGCGCGAGTTCCTCCGTTCCGAAGATGTCGCCGGTGGCCCTGCAATCACGGTGCTGAGCCACGAGTTCTGGAGACGCATCTTCAACGCCGATCCCGCCGCGTTAGGCCGCGCGATCACGTTGCGCGGAGAGCCGTATACCATCGTAGGGATCATGCCCAAGGGGTTCCACACGGACGTCAATGTGGATTTGTGGACCCCGCTACACCCCTCCCGCCGGGGGGAGGGCGGCGGCAGTAACTATCTCGCCATCGCCCGCGTAAAGCCGGACGCTTCGTGGGCGCAGGCCGCGGAGCAATTGCGCGCGATCAGCAGCCAGATCAAGGATGGAACCAACCTCAGTCCGACGACCTGGTTTGAGGAACGCATCGTCCCGGTAGAGCGCGGCTTCACCATGAACTCGCGGAGCGAATTGCTGATCACCTGGGCGGCCGTACTCGCCGTACTGCTCATCGGCTGCGTCAATATCGCGGGCCTGATGGTGGCGCGCTCCACTACCCGGGCGCGTGAAATCGCCACCCGCATGGCCCTGGGCGGCGGCCGGCCCATCATCGTGCGGCAGCTTCTGGTCGAAAGCCTGCTGCTCGCCCTGGGTGGATGTGGAGCTGGAATCGGCGTTGGACAAGTGACGATTAACTGGCTCAAGGACCTCGGCGCCAGGAATTTCGAAGTCTGGTACCCCATCATGATCGACGCCCGCGTGATGGTGGCGATGCTGGGTATCGCGGCGCTCACCAGCATCCTCTTCGGCCTGATGCCGGCTCTCTCGGCCAGCCGGCTGGATATTCGCTCCGTGCTCTCCGAAGGGAGCCGCGGAGTGGCGGGAGGCCGAAGGCGCTGGTCCCGCCAGGCGCTCGTCTCCTGCGAAGTGGCCCTGACCCTGGTGCTCCTGGTGGGCGCCGCGCTGCTCGTCCGAACTCTGGCGTACCTCAACAGTCTCAATCCGGGATTCGACGCCCACAATGTGATCGCGGCCCAAGCTTCCCTGCAGGACGCGCGGTACAACACCAGCACCGCGGTCAACCGCCTGTTCTCCCAAAGCCTCGAGCAGATCCGACACATCCCGGGCGTTCAAAGCGCCTCGGTGGCGCTCACTTTGCCCTACGAGCGTCCACTGAATACCGGGTTCAAGACTGTGGATGGCACGGATCGCGAAGGCCACGCCGTCGAAGCCATCTACTCCACTCCCAGCTATTTCGAAACGATGCGCATTCCGCTGCTGCGCGGCCGCTCGTACCGCGATTCCGACACCGCCGATTCGGCCAAGGTAGTGGTGGTGAGCACGTCATTTGCGGAGAAGTATTTCCGGGGAGCGGAAGCACTGGGGGGACACCTCGACCTTGGCGGCGCATCGCCCACGCAGATCGTAGGCGTGGTCGGCGACGTGCAACAGAATAGCGGCCTCAACGACCTGGGCCCGGTTTCGATGGAGCCCACGATTTACCTGCCGGCGGCGCAGATCACGGACGGATTCTTCCGGATGGTCCACACCTGGTTCCCGACGCATTGGGTGGTTCGGGCCGCTGGCCGCACGGGCGCTCTCATGGGGCAGATCCAGGCTGCCGTGGCCAGCGTGGATTCGCAACTGCCGATTGCCGGCTTTCAGACCATCGAGGACATCGAGGCACGCAACTCCAAGGCCCAGCGGTACGATGCTGCGCTTTTCTCCGTCCTCGCGGGACTGGCTTTGATGCTCGCAGCCATCGGGCTCTACGGGCTCATTTCCCAGTCGATCGCGCAGCGCGCTCACGAACTGGGGATTCGCCTTGCATTGGGGGCGACCGCGCTGGAGGCCATGACAAGCGCCATCCGCCCCGGGATCCTGCTGGCGTTGGCGGGCACTGCCGCGGGAGCACTTCTGTCCCGCATCGCGGTGCGCTTTCTGGAGCATCTTCTGTACGGAATTCGCTCCACCGACCCCGTGACTCTCGCCGCCACCGCAGCAATTCTGCTGCTGGTGTGCCTGCTCGCGAGCGTCATCCCTGCACTGCGGGTGCTGCGCCTGGATCCTGCGCGGACCTTGCGCAACGAGTAGGGCGGCGAGTGTCTGATGCGTATAAGATCAGGAATTAATGCTCACTCGAGAGGGTTCTCGGCGGCCCGCCTTATCTATCCTGTTCCTGGTAAACGTCCTCAACATTTATGATCGCCAGGCGTTGGGCGCTCTCCTGGAACCTCTACGGCACGAGTTCCACCTTTCCGACACGCAGTTAGGCGCGCTGCCCGCGGTTTTCACCGTGGTGTATGCAGTGGCTGGGCTTCCGTTGGGACGGCTCGCCGATACGTGGAGCCGCAGGCGCCTGCTGGCCATCGGGGTAACCGTATGGTCTTGCCTTACGGCACTGGGCGGGCTTGCCGCGAGTTACGCGGTCCTCTTCGGTACGCGCCTGGGAGTGGGGATTGGCGAGGCGGTCTGCGCACCGGCTGCCACCAGTTGGATCGGCGACCTGGTTCCCGCTCCCCGTCGCGCTCGTGCTATGGCCGGATTCATGATGGCGGTCCCGATCGGAGTGATGCTGAGCTTCGCGATCAGCGGCCCCGTCGCGCAGGCCCATGGCTGGCGCGTCGCTTTGTCCGTAGCGGCAGCCCCGGCAGTCCTTCTGGTCCCGTCGCTCCTCTGGTTACCGGAGCCGCTGCGCGGTACAAGCGGAGATCCGGTCCAGGGAGCAGATCCCCTCTCCCTGTTGAGGATTGGGTCCTTATGGTGGATCGCGCTATCGGGCGCGATCGTGAATTTCGTGCTCTACAGTTTCTCTACTTTTGTGTCGGCCTTTCTCACACGCTTCCACGGGCTTTCGGTAGCACAAGCAGGTCTGTGGTCGGGCATCGGTTCGGGCGCAGCAGGCATCCTGGGAGCAATCGCCGCCGGTATGTGGGGAGATCGCGTCTTCGGCAGGTGGCAGAGTGGACGTGTGCTGCTGGCGGCGGCGGCGGCGGCCATGGCGGTTCCCCTGTTTACCGCCGGAATCCTGGTGCCGGGCGGGCGAGCCGCATTCGCTGTTCCGCTGTTCATGGCGGCATACGGCCTATGGCAGATGTATTACGGGCTGGTCTATTCCGCCATCCACGACCTGGTTGGCCCCGGTCTCCGCGGAACCGCCATGGCAGCGTACCTGATGGTAATGTACCTGTGCGGAGGTGCGTTCGGCCCGCTGGTTACCGGCCGCCTGAGCGATTACTTTGCGCACCGTGCGGCCGGGGCACTCCCCGTCACGGAAGCTGCCAAGGCCGCTGGCCTTCACCATGCCATGTATCTGATCCCGGCGTTATCTGTGGCATTGGCAGTGACGCTATGGGCTGCAAGCCGCAGTGGCCGGCAGCCGCTGGCGGGCCTTGTGTCAGAATGAGGGCTCTCGATGTTCGAATACGACGCCACCCTCAAGCTACTCCTTAGGGGCTCTGCTGCCGCCACAATCCAGGCGCTATCCGGTCTTACCATCGATCGCTGGCTGAACGTGGAGGTGCCCAATGTGGAGAGTCTGCGAGTAGATTTGCTGGGGGAATCCGCCGACGGGACCTTGCTCCACATTGAGCTGCAGAGCAGCAATCAGCCGTCCATGGCACGGCGCATGTTGGAGTACGGCGTTGCGATCATGCGGCGCTACGACCGCTACCCGGAGCAGTCGTGCTGTATGTCGGCAAGGATCGACCGGCGATAATGTAGTAGCGATCCTGGCCCGGCTGCATGATGCGGGCGAGGTGGTCCGTCAGATTATCAAGCGGATCGGCGGCTGGAGGAATCGAAGAGACGTTCCGCAGTGGAGCAGCTGTGGATCCTGGCGGGACTGCGGCACTTGTCCCCGTTGGTACAGGAGGAGGTAAGTCGGATGCCCATCACGGAAGACATCTTAAATCACGAACTGATTGGACCTGCCTATCGGGCAGGGCGGCAGGAAGGGCGGGAGGAGGGGCGACACGAGGGGGAACTCGTGATTCTCCGCCGCCAGATTGCGAAACGATTCGGACCGATTCCCGCCCTGGACGAGAAGCTGGCGCATTGTTCCGCCGACGAAGTCGCAAACCTCAGTGAGCACGTGCTGGACGCCTCGAGCCTGGAAGACCTCATAAAGTAATCGGATGCCTATCACGGAGAACATCTTAGACCACGTAATAATCGGGCCCGCCTATCGCGAAGGGTTGCAAAAAGGACTTCAGGACGGCTGGCAGAAAGGGTGGAAGGAAGGATGGAAGGATGGAAGGAGGGATGGCAGGAGGGGCGACGGAAGGGAAACTTGCGGTTCTCCGCCTTATCCTCGCCAAGCGATTCGGACCAATTCCCACCTTGCTGGAGGAGAAACTGACCAGTTGTTCGGCGAATTGGAAGCCATCTGTGACCGTGTGCTGGACGCCTCGAGCCCTTGAAAACCTCTTGAAATAATCGGCGCCTGTTAAAGCAGTTCCAGTTCGCAGCAGACCATCAGGCGCTAAAATCGACCCATGCGAGTTCGCGAATTGGCGGAATGGCTGGGTGCCACGTATGAGGGTGATGGCGAGAAAGAAGTGAATGGGGTCGCGCCGCTCGAGACGGCCGGTGCCGCGGATGTCGCCTTTGTGGGCACGCGCAAGGCAGCCGCTCAAGCGGAGAGTTCCGCCGCCGGGTGTCTGCTGGTGCCCTCGGAGTGGCCCAGCCCGAGCTATCGGACCGTGATTCGCGTGCCGGAACCGCGCACGGCGTTCGCGCGAGCCATGAGCCGCTTTTATCCGACGGCGGAACTGAAACCCGGCGTCCACCCCACCGCCGTTATCGGCAAAGACGTCGAGATGGGCGCGCTGGTGTACGTCGGGCCGCACGCGGTGGTGGGCGATACCACCCGGATCGGCGTGGCCACCAGCATCGGTGCGGGCTGCTATGTGGGCAAGCGCGTGATGCTGGGCGAAGGCTGCGTGCTGCATCCCAATGTGACCGTCTACGAGAACGTGGACATCGGCCGCGGGACCATCGTGCACTCCGGGGCGGTAATCGGCGCGGACGGTTTCGGGTATGTGATGGACCGCGATCGATGGCACAAGTTCCCACAAGTGGGACGGGTGGAGATCGGCGACTTCGTGGAGATCGGCGCGAACTCCTGCGTAGACCGCGCCGCGCTCGGAGTGACTACCATCGGCGAAGGCACGAAACTCGATAACATGGTGCATGTGGGCCACAATTGCCGCATCGGGCGGCACGTGGTGGTGGCGGCGCAGACGGGTTTTTCGGGTGGCGTGGTGGTGGAAGACTACGCGGTAATCGGCGGGCAGGTAGGAATCGGCGATAAGGCTCGGGTGGAGTCGCGCGCAGTGCTGGGCTCGGGCTGCGGCGTGCTGACCTCGAAGATTGTACGTTCGGGCGAGACTGTCTGGGGAACGCCGGCGCGCCCTCTCAAACAACACCTGGAACAACTCGCCAACCTGGCCCGCCTTCCCGACCTGCGGCGCGAAGTGGTCGAGTTGAAGAGGCGGTTGGCGGAACTGGAGAGGAGGGCCTGATGCTGGTGGTGGTCGGCGGGCACTCGCGGAATATCGGAAAGACCTCAGTGGTGGCGGGGCTGATCCGCCGGCTGAAGGATCGCAAGTGGACGGCGATCAAGATCACACAATACGGGCACGGAATCTGTACCAATGAGGGTAAATCCTGCGGGTGCGAGGCGGAGCCGGAGCACCCGTTCGCGCTGAGCGAAGAATATGAGCCCAGCCGCACGGATTCGGGGCGGTTCCTGGCCGCCGGCGCCGACCGGTCGTTTTGGTTGCGGGCGCCGATGGGCGATCTGCCGCGCGCGGCCGCTACGCTGCGGAAGATCCTCGACCACAGCGATAACGTGATTGTCGAATCGAACAGCGTGCTGGAACTGGTTCGGCCGGACGTTTTCCTGATGCTGCTGGACTTCTCATGCCAGGACTTCAAGGCCTCGAGCTTGCGATTCCTCGATCGCGCCGATGCTTTCGTCGTGATCGACCGCGGGATCAACGGACCTCTGTGGGACGAGATTGCGCGCGGGCTTTGGGATCAGAAGCCACAGTTTCTGGTGAAGCCTCCGCGCTACGTGACTGCGGCAGTCGCGGATTTCGTCCGGGCAAGGTTTCCGGTTATCGAAGCAAGGTCGTGACCACTACATGACGGCGATGCGTCTCGCTGCTTCCGTGTAGCATCATAGGAGCATGACCCAGAGAGGAACGCTGCTGACTGTCGTGTGCCTGCTCCTGGCCGCAAGCGCACTGTTTTACGCTGCTGATCAATCCAAGCTACCGGTCCTGCCACCGCCCTATGCGACTCCCGCCGCGAGCAACCAGCCGCGGGTGATTCCGCGTCCGGCCGGCGCCGAGCTCACCGTGCCGCCCGGCTTTCATGTGGAGATCTGGGCCGAAGATTTCTCTACCCCGCGCTACCTGATGTACGGGCCGAGCGGCGAAATCCTCCTGGCCGATTCGGGTTCCTCGCAGCGGCCGACGGGGATCATTTATGTGCTGCAGGGCAAGGATCAACGGAAGAAGATCATCGAGAATTTGAACCGGCCTTACGGGCTGGCGATGTTGAACGGGTACCTGTACGTCGGAGAATGCGACTCGGTGAAGCGATACAAGTACGACTCGAAGGCGATGACTGCGGGATCCGGCGAGGAAGTCGTATCGCTAAAGGGCCAGGGCACACACCACTGGACCCGAAGCCTGCTCTTCGACAAAGACGGCAAGTACCTTTACGTAGGTGTGGGCTCCGGTTCCAATTCCTCACCGGGCGAAGACCCGCGTCGCGCGGCGATCGTTCGCTACAAGGTGAACGGCTGGTCTCAAGAGCTTTTCGCCACTGGGTTGCGGAATCCGATCGGCATCCACTGGTATCCCGGCACCGACACGCTATGGGCCGCCATTCAAGAGCGGGATGACTTGGGCGACGATCTTGTGCCCGATTACCTGACCCATGTCCAGCAGGGCGGCTTTTACGGCTGGCCCTTCGCCTACATAGGGCCGCACGAGGATCCCACCAATAAGGGCCTCGCGCCGGACCTGGTCAAGAAGGCTATCGTCCCCGACGAGCTGCTCGGAGCTCATGTTGCCGTCCTCGATTTCGTCTTCTATACCGGCAAGCAGTTCCCGGCCGAGTACCAGGGGGGCGCATTCCTGGCATGGCACGGATCATGGAACCGTTCCAAGCGCGTCGGGCAGTCGATCGCCTTCGTGCCATTCCAGGATGCCAAGCCCGCCGGTCCGCCGCGCGAGGTTCTGAGTGGATGGATGCTGGGCCCGGATAAACGAGAAGTCTGGGGCCGTCCGGTGGCCATCCTGCAGATGACCGACGGCAGCCTGCTGATCTCCGACGATGGCGGCAAGAGGCTCTGGCACATGACCTACACGGGAAAGTAGGGACTTGCGACCTCTCCTCATCTCGCTATTGGCCTTGGGCACGGCTTGGGGTGCCGTGCCCTTTTCACATCGTCTGCACCTCGGAGTGGGCCTCGACTGCATCGACTGCCACACCGCCGCCGCCACCAGCACCAAAGTGGAAGACAATCTCCTCCCCGCCAAAGCCACTTGCCTGCAATGCCACGAGGACGCCGGGACGCCGGCGCCGCCAGCCGTCAGAGTCTCGAAATTCAGCCATGCCCTTCATCTGCGGATCGGCAACGTGGCGCCTTACATTGCTTCGGCCATTGATCACCAGAACTACCTCCAGCCGCCGGGCGATATTCGCCGCCACCTCAATTCGCGAAACCCCTGCCAGGCGTGCCACCGCGGCTTGGAAGAGTCCGACCAGGTCACCCGAGCCGCCTTGCCGCAAATGGCCGACTGCCTTGTCTGCCACAGTGACATTCAGGCGCCCTTCAGTTGCGAAGATTGCCACAACAATGTCGCACAATTAAAGCCGGCCAGTCACGTCCCTCGCTTCGGCGACCTCCACAGTTCGGGCAAGCTGAATCTCGACAGAACCACCTGCGCGGTGTGCCATGGCCGGACCTTCACCTGCGCGGGGTGTCACTAATTGCCGCCACCCGGGGCGGCAATCGGGTCCAGTACGTGTCCACACGACCACAGCACCGCGACTTTTCTCGCGTAAATCCGTTTGATAACAAAGATCGTACTCTATGGTATCCGGATTGCTCCGGAGAGAAAGACATCGGAGGGTGACAATGGCAATCGCGAGAATTACCGGACCAGGCCTGGCGGCAATCGGTGCATCTGTTGCTCTCCTTTGGGTTTGCGTGCTCGGCCAGCGAGTCATGACGGAGCGGGCGCTGGTCGAACGCGCCCAGGTAATCCGGGAAATGCAGCGGCTCCAACGCCGCCGCATCGAGCCGGTCTACCTGCCTTCGCGTCGCTCCCATCACCGCATCCCAGTCACGGCCGGCTAGCCACAGAGCGAGATCGGTTATCCTACATACCTCGCGTACAGGCTTCGTGCGACTCCCGTGTCGTTGGTGCCTTTCACGATGGCCCGCCCGTCCGGGAAAATCGTCATTTCGTAAGGGGCTATCAGAAACCGCAAAGCGAATTCGTTGGCACGGACTTCGCCGAGCGGCTCGAGCCGGGCCCGCAGTGCCGCAAGTTCGATCGGCCGCTCGCGATCGCAGATCTGCACCGCGTTCCGCCCGCAAAGGGCCGCCGGAGGACGCCGGGTTTCTGCGAGGTAAGGAAACTCACGGCGCACGCACGTGGGACAGTCCCGATCTCGCTCCGCTTCGATCTGGCGGATGTTGCTCGTCCACAAGTCCACGGTCGTGATTCGCGATTCTGCCGCTTCCATCGCCCCACACAGGATCCGGAGTGCATCGGCCACCTGAATCGAGGCGATGGCCGAGACGATCGGCCCGATCACTCCCGCGGTTTCGCAGGTCGGCTGCGCTCCGGCGGGCGGATCGGGGTAGACGCAGCGCAGGCACGCGGTCTGCCGCGGAATCACGGGCATGGTGAGCCCGTAGCTGCCTACCGCCGCACCGTAGATCCACGGAATTCCGTGGCGGACGGCGAAATCGTTGATCAGGTAGCGGGTATCGAAGTTGTCGGTCCCATCGAGGATCACGCCGGCGCCGCCCAACAGATCATCGACGTTTCTGGCGGTGAGATCGGCTACTACCCCTCGCACGAGGACGCTGGAATTGATCCGGGCGGCGTGCCGCTCAGCTGCCGCGGCTTTAGGAAGCGCCTGCGCCGCATCGGACTCGTCGAACAGCCATTGCCGATGCAGGTTGCTGGGCTCTACGTAGTCCCGGTCAATAACAGTGATCCGCCCGACCCCGGCGCGAGCCAGGGCGGACGTATGAAAGCTGCCCAGGGCGCCGCAGCCAACCACCACGGCGTGCGCCCGCAGGAGCGCCTCTTGCCCGGGCTCCCCAATGCCTGGAAAGAGGATCTGCCGAGAGTAGCGAAGGCGCTCTTCCGCGTTCATCAATCCGATGGTAACAAACCTGCCTTGAACGCCTTACGCTATCATTATGAGGGTGCGAACGCGGTCCGGCTCCGGCCTCCTGGTGTTTTTCGCGCTGGCGGCTGTACAGCCCTCGCACCTCTTCGGACAAGGTCAGAAATATGAGGGTTTGACGATTCGGAACATCCGCTTCGTTCCGGAGAATCAGCCCCTCGACCCCTCGGACCTCCACGATCTGCTGCCTCTCAAGATGAACCAGCCGCTCCGCATGACGGATGTCCGCGCGAGTATCGAAAAGCTGTTCGCCGCCGGCACCTACACCGACATCCAGGTGGAAGCCGAACCGTATCGCGACGGCGTGGCGATCACGTTTCACACCACCAGCAGTTGGTTCATCGGCATAGTGTCGGTGGGCGGCCATATCTCCAGCCCGCCCAACGCCAGCCAACTCGAGAATGCCTCGGATCTCAATCTCGGCCAACCCTATCGCGAGACCGCGCTCCAACAGGGCGTCGCCAGCCAGGAGAGGGCGATGGAGAGCAATGGATTGTACTGGGGACGGGTGCATCCGCTCCTGGATTGGGAGACCGGTCGCGATTATCAGCAGGTGAATATACACTTCGAAGTGGACGCCGGACCCCGTGCCCGGTTCACCACACCTGTGCTTTCCGGCGACCTGAAGATGGACACGAAGAAGATCATCTCCGCCACGAAATTCCGCCGTTGGTTGATTCACAACTGGAAGCCGGTCACCCAAGTCCGTGTCCGGCAGGGTTTGGACAGCGTCCGGCGGCTCTACCAGGACGAAAATAGGCTGGAAGCCCAGGTCTCGCTCGATTCCTTGCGCTACGATCCGAAGACCAACAGTGCTTTGCCCACCCTGCGGATCGACGCCGGGCCGCGAATCGAAGTCCGCACTATCGGAGTCAACCTTTCCGAGCGCAGGCTTCGGCGCTACATTCCGGTGTTCGAAGAGCACGCGGTGGATCACGACCTCCTGGCCGAGGGCGCCCGCAATCTGAGAGACTACTTGCAGTCCGAGGGCTACTTCGACGCCGAAGTGGAGTTCAAGGAACAGCGCGTGGTCAACGACAAGGCGACCATCGATTACCTGGTGAACACCGGCAGCCGGCACACTCTGGTCGCCATCGAAATCTCGGGCAACCACTATTTCAGAACGGAAGCCATCCGCGAGCGCATGTATTTGCAGCGGGCCAAGTTCCTCCAGTTCCCGCATGGCCGGTTTAGCGGGAACCTGCTCGCACGCGATGAGGAAGCCATCCGGAATCTGTACCAGTCCAACGGCTTTCGAGAGGTTGCGACGAGCCATCGCCTGGTGGACGACTATATGGGGATTTCGGGCCACCAGGCGGTATTCATCACGATTCAGGAGGGGCCCCAGTACTTCGTCGAAAGCCTGCAGGTCGAAGGCATCGAGCATTTGAACAAGGACGAGGTCTTAAGTCAGCTCAGCTCGGTGGAAGGGCAGCCTTTCAGCGAATTCAGTGTGGCTGTGGACCGCGATGCCATCCTCGCGCGGTACTTCGAAAGCGGATTTCCGAACGCCACCTTCGAATGGAACTCCACGCCGGCAGCGCAGCCACACCGGGTGGATCTGCGTTTCGAGATCCACGAAGGCGAGCAGCAGTTTGTCCGCCAGGTTCTGGTCACCGGCAACAAAGTGACCAAGGATCAATTGATCTTCCGCCGGTTGAAATTGAATCCGGGGGATCCGCTCTCGCCCACGGCGATCACCGAAACACAGCGCCACCTGTACGATTTGGGCGTATTTGCCCGGGTAGATGCCGCCATCCAGGATCCCGACGGCGAAGCCAATCATAAATATGTGCTCTACGACCTAGACGAAGCCCGTCGCTACTCGCTGGCGACCGGATTTGGCGCCGAACTGGGCCGGATCGGCGGGTGCGAGACCTGCTTCGACGCGCCGGCTGGAGCCACCGGATTCTCGCCCCGTGTGTCGCTCGACATCACGCGCAACAACCTTTGGGGCGAAACCCACAGCATCAGCCTCCGAACCCGGTTTTCGACACTCGACCAGCGCGCGCTGCTCAATTATTCATGGCCGCGCTTCGCCAGCCACGACAACTTCACCGTCTCCTTCACCGGGCTGTATGAGAGTTCCCGCGATGTCCGGACTTTCTCTTACAAACGCGAAGAAGGATCCGCACAGTTGAATCAGAAGCTCTCCAAGTCGATCACGCTGCTGTACCGGCTGGCTTTCCGGCGTGTGGGAGTGAGCGATTTGAAGATCACTCCGTTTCTGATCCCGCAGCTCTCGCAACCGGTGCGCGTGGGCATTGGGTCCATCAATCTGGTGCAAGACCGGCGCGACGATCCGGTCGAGCCGCACAAGGGCATCTACACAACGGTGGACCTGGGGCTGGCGGATCGATACCTCGGTTCACAGGTGGACTTTATGCGATTCCTGGCGCGCAACGCCACCTATTATCCGATCGGCAGGAAGATGGTGCTGGCGCGCAGCACCCAGTTTGGGAACCTCTACCCATTCGGCTACCAGGGTACGGCGGCGGAGGCCATTCCTCTCGCGGAGCGCTTCTTTGGTGGCGGCGGCACCTCGCACCGCGGTTTTCCGGAAGAGCAGGCTGGCCCTCGAGACACCTCCACCGGCTTTCCGTTGGGCGGCAATGCGCTGCTGTTCAATCAGACGGAGTTCCGCTTCCCGCTGATCGGGGACGATATCGGCGGCGTCTTCTATCACGACATGGGGAACGTGTACTCCACGATCGACAATGTGTCGGGCCGGGTCCGCCAGCGCAACCTGCAGGACTTTGACTACATGGTCCACGCAGTCGGATTTGGTCTGCGTTACAAGACGCCGGTAGGCCCGGTGCGTGTGGATCTCGGATACAGTATCAATCCACCGTACTTTTTCGGTTTCAAAGGAACGTCTCAGGATTTAGTGACGGGAGGCGTCAATCCGTGCTCCCCCGGTTCACCGGTGGCGAATCAGTGCGTAGTGCAGAATGTGAGTCATTTCCAGTTTTTCTTTTCGATAGGACAGACGTTTTGAAACGGAGATTTCCATTGTGGAGCGGGTGTAGCACATGTCTGGAAACGGCTGACTGGCTTGCAAGGCGAGAGGGTGCAGGGCCGGAGGTCACCTCGCAGCCAACGAAACCACGCATACCCGCCACGCGCCGAGATGAGTCCCGGCGCGGCAGCCTCGAAAACCCCTCGCCGCCACTGGCACTGTACACACCCGACAAGCGTCCCCATGAGTGGGGACGCGGCAGGCACGAGTGCCCGCGACACATCGGCGCCGCAAGGGTTTTCATGGATTTTTCTGGGCCGGCGGGGGCTCATGGGTACAGGCAGGAGTGCCACGCTGCGCCGAACAGGCAGGCCGCGCTTTTCCTTTTCCTCCTGCTCCTTCTTCCGGCGCATGCGGACATCATCGATCGCATCGCCGCCTCGGTGGGGAGCCGGGTGATCGCCGTCAGCGATCTCGAACGGGAGATCCGCGTTACCGCATTCCTGAATGGCGTACCGCCGGACTTCAGTTCCGCCGCCAGGCACCAGACCGCCCAGCGGATGATCGAACAGAAGCTCATCCAGCGCGAGTTGGAGACCAGCCGCTACCCGGTCCCGGATCCGTCGGAAATCGATCCCATCCTGACCGACTTTCGCACCGAGAACTTCAAGGACGCAGAGGAGTATCGGAATGCCCTCAAGGAGCGCGGTATCACCGAGCAGGACATTCGGGACGAATTGCTGTGGCAGCGCACGCTCCTGCGCTTCATCGAGGTGCGTTTCCGCCCCGCCGTCCAGGTGACCGACCAGGAAATTCAGGATTACTTCGACCAGGTGGTGGCGCCTGCCGCACGCACAGCCCATCCCGGCGAGCCCGTGGCGCTGGAGGACTACCGTTCAGAGATCGAAGAAACCCTCTCGGGCCAGCGCGTTGATCGCGAGGTCGATGCCTGGCTCCGCGAGGCTCGTAAGCGGACCGAAATTGTCATTCATGAGGACGCTTTGCGATGAGCCGCCGCCGGCGCAGCGTTCTGTGGGTCGCGGGCTCGCTGCTCGCGCTGCTGCTCCTCCTGGCAGTGACCGCCTTGGTGACCATCCGCAGCCCGTGGTTCCATGAGCAGGTGCGGCATTACCTGGTGGCCACGGTGGAGGCCGCCACCGGCGGGCGCGTGGAGGCCGGCACGTTCTCGTTTGACTGGCAGAAGCTGCGGGCGGAAATCCAGAACTTCACGCTTCACGGAACCGAGCCGCCTGACAAGCCGCCGTTGTTCCACGCATCTTCGGTGGCGGTCGGGCTCCACATCGTCTCCATCCTCAAACGGGATGTCGATCTGCAATACCTCGAGGTGGCCGATCCAGAGGTGTATCTGATTGTCGATCGCGACGGGCGCACGAACTTGCCCGAGCCGAAGGTGCCGGGGAGAAATCCACGCAGCCCGATCGAAACCTTCCTCGACCTCGCGATCGGCCGCTTCGAGTTGCACAATGGGGTCTTCGAAGTCGAAGATCGCGGCCAATGGCCCTTCGACGCGCAGGGACGTAATCTGAACGCCCGGTTCCAATACGAAACCGCTGCGGCGCCGCGCTATCGTGCCGATATTTCGATTCAACCGCTGGATGTCCACCTCCCGGGCTATCCTCTCGAACCGCTAGGCGTGAGTGCGGCTGTAGCCGTCGAAAGGAACCGCGTCGATTTCACAGCCGTGAAGCTGACCAGCGGAGAATCCCGCCTGGAATTCTCCGGCGCCGTGCAGGATCTGGCATCGCCGCACGGGTCCTTCGATTACGAGGCGCAGGTAGCGGTGCCGGAAGCCGCCCGGACCCTGCACCTGGACGAGTTGAAGCGCGGCACAGTGGAACTGCGCGGGCGCTCCACCTGGTCGGGATCGTCCGAATTTGCCGCTACCGGGACAGTCCGCGCCACTGGGGTGGAATACCGCGACTCGTTTTTGCGGCTTGCGGAGGGACGCGTCGATGCGGCACTCACCGCCAACCCCAAAGGAATCGACTTGAATGACATCCGGCTCGCGGCGAACGTGAGCGGCGCCGGGCCCTGTGCGGCGTCTGCATCGCGTGACCTGTGGCCCTGCCCGACCGCGCGCCTGCCTGTGGAAGGACGCATCGTCCATGCCACCCAGCGCGGAAGAGACCTCGAGTTTCACCAAGTCGCCCTGGGACTCCTGGGCGGCGGTTTTGACGGCGAGGTTCGGGTGCGCGGCCTGGAACAATACAGCGCCGAGGGTGCAGTCTCCGGTATGGATGCCAGGCGCACGCTCGCCTACTTCAGCGCCGAGCCCCTGCCCTGGGACGCCACCGCTTCCGGACCGGTGACCCTGTCAGGCGCCCTCCACCAGAAGTCAGCACTCCACGTGACGGCCAATCTGGCGATCTCCCCGGCTGCGCAAGGCGCCCTCGTCCACGGACAGATCAACACATCGTACGCAGCTTCCGATGGCATCCTCGATTGGGGACGCTCCACGCTGACGCTGCCTTCGTCGCGCGCCGATTTCTCGGGAGCGTTCGGGCGCGAACTGAAGGTGCACTTCGAGACACACGATCTCCACGACATTCTTCCGGTGGTCGGTGTGAACGCCGACTCATCGCCCGTGAAACTGGAGAACGGTGCCGCAATCTTCGATGGAACAGTCACCGGCAAACTGGCAGACCCGCGGATCGCCGGACATTTGAGTGCGACCCGTTTCTCGCTCCTTGGACGAAATCTGGATTCGCTGGACGCTTCCGTCTCGGCATCACCAGCGCACACCGAGATGCAGAATGCCACGGTGGGCCGCGGATCGCTGCGCGCTCAGTTCCAGGGCTCGCTCGGATTGAATCAGTGGAAGGCGGACGACAACAGCCCCATCTCCGGAAGCGGTACCATCCGCAATGCGAGCATCGCCGACCTCGCCGCCGTGTTGGAAACGTCTACCAAGTCCGAGTTTCCCACTGGAACCGTGACCGGCACGGCCCAGGTCAGCGGCACCGTGGGCAGCCCGGCCATCAACAGCGACATTGAGGTCGCCAAAGGTGCGTACCACGAAGAGCCCTTCGACCGCTTAACCGCACATGTCAGCTATGCCGGCCGGCGCCTTGGAATCGCCGGCGGCCACATCGCCGCCGGCGCGAGCGAGATTCAATTCAGCGGCGCTTTCGATCACCTGGCGGACCGCATGGACGCGGGGCAAGTACGGTTTCAATTGGCCAGCAACGTAATGCCATTGAATCAATTTCGGACTTTGCGCGAAACCCGTCCGGGACTCCAGGGCACCGTGCAGATCTCCGGCGCCGGAGCATTGGATATCCCTCCGCCCGCACCTGGACAACCGTCCTTCCGCATTGCCGCCCTCGAGGCACAGATCTCAGGCAAAGGCCTGGCGCTGAACGGACAGGCGTTCGGCGACACGAGCCTGACAGCCGGTTCGCAAGGCCGGGTGCTGACCGCGCACCTCGACTCTGGTTTGGCGAATTCCGCCATCCACGGTGATGGCGAGTGGCGGCTCGAAGGCGACTATCCCGGCATCGCCACCATCCGGTTTTCGAAACTCGATTTCGCCCAACTGCGCGCCTGGATTGCGCCGTCCCAATCTACCGTCGCCGACCGTATCGCGGGATCTGCCGAAGGGGAACTCCATCTCGAAGGGCCCGCCATGAAGCCGGACGGAATGAAGGCCGAACTCCGCATTCCGAAGCTCGAAATCGGACCCGCGCCCGGCAGCGTGCCTCCCGCCGGTGCGATCACTCTCACCAACTCAGGCCCGATCGTAGCCTCTCTCATGAACTCGGTCGTGACCGTCCAGAGCGCCCGGCTGGTAGGCCGCGCCACCGACCTGAGCGTCACCGGCAGAGTGCTGCTCGATCAAAAGAGCCCGCTCGATCTTCGTGTCACCGGCCATCTCGACCTCGCTATCGTGCAGACCCTCGACCACGATTTCACATCCGCGGGCTCCGTCACCGCCGACGCCGCCGTACGCGGCCCTCTGAGCGCCCCGCAGATCAACGGACGCGTGCAGTTCCAGAACGCCGCCTTCGCGCTCGCCGACTTCCCCAACGGCATCTCCAACGCCAACGGGTCTGTATTATTTACCTCCGATCGCGCCACCATCCAGAGCTTCAGCGGAGAGACCGGCGGTGGCCGGATCGACCTTTCCGGCTCGGCAGGCTACAGCGGCGGGATCACCGTCTTCCAATTGCAGGCCCACGCCAAACAGGTTCGGGTACGGTATCCCGAAGGTGTCAGCACGCTTCTGAACGCCGACCTCAACCTCACGGGCACTCCCGATCGCAGCATGCTGTCGGGATCCATTACGATTCTCCGCACCGGCTTTACCGTGCAATCGGACTTCAGCTCGTTGATCGCAGAGTCCGCCGAACCGGTCCGCACCCCGGCCGCGCAGACTGGCATTCTGGGCGGATTGAACTACGACATCCAAATCAATACCGCTCCCGACATCCAACTGCAGAGCACGCTGACGGCGGACCTTCAGGCGGAAGCCAATCTCCGGTTGCGCGGCACCGTCAGCAACCCCGGCGTGGTCGGCCGTGTGGTCATCACGCAGGGACAGGTGGTCTTCTATGGAACGAAGTACAACATCAATCAGGGCACCATCGCTTTCTACAATGCCCTCAAAGTGGAACCCATCCTGGATTTCGATCTGGAGACCAAGGCCAACGGCATCGATATCATCCTCACGGTGGCCGGACCCTTGAACAAGCTTCGCCTGACGCCGCGCTCCGATCCCCCGCTGCAGTTCAGCGAAATCGTATCGTTGTTGGCTACTGGCCGCACGCCGACCTCCGACCCGACCTTGCTGGCACAGCAGAGCACGACGCCGCAATCCTGGCAGCAGATGGGAGCCTCGGCGCTGCTGGGCCAGGCGATCGCGAACCCGGTTGCCGGCCGCCTGCAGAGGTTTTTCGGTGTGAGCAAGCTCCGCATCGACCCCACCCTCCCGGGAGTGGAAAACAATCCCCAGGCGCGGCTTACCCTCGAACAGCAGGTCACCCCGGACATCACCTTCACCTACATCACCAACGTGACCACCAGCAACCCTCAGATTGTGCGGGTGGAATGGTCGTTCAGCAAGCAGTGGTCAGTGGTCGCATTGCGCGAAGAGAATGGAACCTTCGGCCTCGACTTCTTTTTCAAGAGGCGGTTTTAGCAGCGGGGCCAACTTGCGGCCGGCCTCGTGTCACGTGCGGCCGATCCACTTCGCCAGCCCGAACGCCGCCGCCGAAGCCAGCCCCCCGATGACCACGGTTTGCAGTCCGCCCCGCCAGGGCGAAATGCCGGTCATCCGGCCTTTCACATATCCGAACGCGAACAATGCCGCCAGCGTCACTCCAACCGAGATGGCCAGGGCGCGTTCCAAATCCGCCACCAGCATGTACGGCGCCAATGGCACCAGGCCTCCCAGGATATACGAAATCGCAATCGTGGCCGCGCTGTTGCGCGCGCGCTTCGGGTCCGGCTCCTCGAACCCCAGCTCGAACTTCATCATGAAGTCCACCCAGTGCTTCCGGTCGGCGCTGATGGCCGCCACCACCGGCCGAATGTCGGCTTCCGACATGCCGTAGCCCCGGAAAACCTCGGCCACTTCCTCGCGCTCCTTTTCGGGCAGTGCCACCGTTTCCCGGATCTCCCGCTCGCGCTCCGACTCATAGTGGTCCCGATCGGTGCGCGCGGCCAGATAACCGCCGAGACCCATGGCGATGGAGCCCGCGGCGATCTCCGCCAGCCCCGCGATCACCACCAGCCCCGTGGTCGCCGTCGGTGTCCCCGTGAGCCCGGCAGCCAGGGCGAACGGCACGGTCAGCCCATCCGACATTCCAATCACAACATCGCGGACCGTGGCGGACGCTTCGAAGTGCGCTTCAACGTGCGGTATGTGCATTAACTGAACATCATCGCACGCCAGAGATTACCGCTTGAAACGCTCGTCGATCTCCACCTGGTAACCGCTCGACAGGCGGTTGGTCTCATTCGCCATTCCGACCACGGCCATCAGTTCGGCGAACATCTGCCCGGTCATTCCAGCCTTCCGGGCAGACGCGGTGTGGGAAGCGATGCAGTAGGGGCACTGGTTGGAGGCGCTCACCGCGAGATAGATCATCTCCTTGGTGACGGCGTCGAGCGCGCCCGGCGCCATGATCTGCTTGATACTCTCCCAGGTGCGGCGAAGCGTCGCCTGGTCGTGCGCCAGGGCCTTCCAAAAATTGTTGATCCAGTCGGTTTGGCGCGTGGCAATGATGTCGTCGTAGACCGCGCGCACTTCCGGGCTGGCATCGGCGTATTCGATCAGACCGAGAGTGGCCATGCGCCGATTATCTCGCACAGACGTAGCGCAGGCACGAGCGCCACGCACGAGCGCCTGCGCCACTACGTGGCCTTCACCCAAACTTTGGAAGCCGCCGGCAACTCGATCCGGCAACGATGGCCCCCGGTCTTCAGTTCCACACCGCCATTCGACGCCATCACCTCCATGCGAACACCCGGGCGAATGCCCGCGCCATCCAGGTACTCCAGAAAGCCTCGGTCCCTTTCGAAGACACTCACCACCGTGAGATGCTCATGTGCGCGCGCCTCATCCAAAGTCTTCAGCCCCCGCTCGCGTCGTTCGTGCGGAGAATCCATTCCCACCATGTTCCCGTGAGGGCAGATACCGCCGTTGCCCAGTTTCTCGATGAGCTTGCGTTCGAAATCCGTCGAAACGGCGTGCTCCAGTTGCTCGGCTTCATCGTGAACTTTGTACCATTCGAGGCCGAAGATCTCGGTGAGCATGCGCTCAATCAGGTGGTGGCGGTTCAGGACCCGGTTCGCGATCTCGCGCCCCGCGGGCGTGAGTGTGATCTGACCCTCGGAGGCAACCCGGATGAGGGCGTCGCGGCGGAGCCGCTTGATGGCCATAGTGACGGCGGGTGCCGACACCCCAAGCCATCGGGAGAGCGTCACCGCCTTGACGGTTTCCCCCTCCGATTCCGCTTCCGCGATCGCTTTGAGATAGTTTTCCTTCGAGATGGTGATCCGCACGCTCGTCTACGATTTTCGCATGCCGGGAGCGGCCCTCTACTTGCGCGCCACCAGAACGCGCGAAGGATAAAACGTCTGGCGCACCTGCCGGTCCTTGAGAATCTCGAACCTGGCATGCTGAATCAGCTCGGGAACGCGCTGCTCCACCTGCCGTCCCCAGAACGCCGGAGCCACATTGCCCAGCACCCGGTAAATGGCGTTGAACAGCGGCGTATTCTGGCCGATCAGCACGAGCGTGAGATGCCCGCGGTCTTTCAGCACCCGCCGAAACTCCCGCAATGTGCAAACAATGTCGTCGCCCGAGAGCAGCTCCAGCAGGTAACAGCAGAATATGGCATCGAAGGAATCGTTGCGAAACGGCATCTGCCGGGCATCCACTGCCTGGCAGTGCGTTCTCGCGGAAGGAAAGCGGCTGCGTGCGGCCCGCTGTGTCCGCGATGCCATGTTGGGAGACAGGTCCACGCCGATCGTGGCGCCGCTGCCGTTGGCCCGCACCAACCGCCGGAACATCTCCCCGCTTCCGGTCGCGACCTCCAGCACCTGCATCCCGTTCTGAATTCCCGAGGCATCCAGGGCACACCGGTGCGCGCGGGAATGAAAGAGCATAGTGGAAACCGGGTAGACGGTCGCGAGACGGTCGTACACTTTTCGGGTGCGGCCGGCCAGGGTTGCGGGCAGCCCATTAACGGGCCAGATGCTCACGGACTCTTCAAGTCTGTTCAAAATATCTCCTCATCATTGCGAAGTTGCGAAGCCGCCCGATCATGAAACGGCTGCCAGGTCCGCCTGTAATTCCGGAATCTCGATCTGAATACTGGTGCCCCTTCCGGGCTGGCTGTCTATCCACATGCGGTAATCGCCCCCGAACAATACCTTGAGCCGCTCGTTGACGTTGCTCACCCCAATCCCCTGGTCGAGCACCGTGGCGAGCCGCGCCTCGTTCATTCCGACACCATCGTCCTCCACCAGCAGATGAAGCCTGGAATCGCTGTGGTGCGTATGAATCCGGATCGTGCCGCCCTCGACTTTCGAGCTCAACCCGTGCTTGATGGAATTCTCCACCAGCGGTTGCAGCAGCATGCTGGGCACCAACATGTCGAGCGTATCGGAGGCAACATCCTTCTCGAATCGTAGCTTATCACCAAAGCGTACGGCTTCGATCGAAAGATAGTCGTCGATGAAGCTCAGCTCTTCACGCAGGGGGCTGAAGTTCTCGTTCTTGCGCAGCAGCCGCCGCAGGACTGTGGAAAGTCTAAGCACCATCACCCGCGCTTGATTGGGATCGGTGCGGATCAGCGACGACACGGAATTGAGCGTGTTGAAAAGGAAATGAGGATTAATCTGGCTGGTCAGGGCCGCCAGGCGTGCCTCCACCAGCAGCCGCCCCTGTTCTTCGAGCTTCTTCTCGTTCCGTGTGCTGTTCCAGATTTTCAGCGCGATGCCGATCGCGAATAGCGTGGTCAGGTACACGGCCAGGCGATTCAAGCTATCGCGTGTCTGCAGGTAGAAGACGCCCCGGTCTGCAAACATTGGGCCAACCACCTGCCGCAGCCCTTCCGCTAAGAGGATTCCCGCGGGAAGGACGAGATGAAATGCGGTCCGCCGGTAATGGGTGCTTTCCTTGAAGAACCGGTAAATGCTGAGATCGAAATAGGGCGAGAACCGCCAGATCTCGTCGGGGCTGGGAGCCAGGTCGCGCAACAGGCCGCCCAAAACCCCCACGCCCGCCAGCAGGGGCATCGCCATGGTTTGCCCGGAGAAGACCGCGGGGAGCGAAATGATCACGCCGGACAGCAACCCCGTCACGTAGCCGCCGACCAGGCCGGCGATGAGGCTGCCTTCCAGCCCCAGGTCGGCTGCTTGATACCCGCGAAACCGCTCCCTTTCCACCGAGCGCGAGATCAGCACGCGGAGCGCTACGGTCGCGCCGAAAACAATCGAGAGCCAGAGCGACAGATCGAGTCGCTGTTTCATGGTGCGGCTTTCGCGCATGAGGACGGTTTTGAAGGCGTTCGAGCGCGCCAGCACGCTGGCGATGGCAGCCATCAGGCCCAGCCGCACCAGCAGCAGCAAGTAGTCGCTTTCCAGCATTCGGTGCCGGAAGCCATTATAATAAAAGGAATAACGTTCCCATAGCAGGACCATGAACAATTCTCGTGCCCTAACCCTCGAAAAAGTGGCCGAAGCGGACTTTCCGACGGAGTTCGGGTTCTTCCGGATCTACGGCTTTCGCGGCCGGTCGGGTGATCGGATCGAGGAGGCCGTGGTTCTGAAAATGGGCCATCTGGGCGGGGCCCCCCCGCTGGTGCGCATCCACTCCCAGTGTCTGACCGGCGACGTTTTTCATAGCCTGCGCTGCGATTGCCGGGCGCAATTGGAGATCGCGCTGAACCGCATCGCCGAAGAAGGGCGCGGCCTGCTGATTTACGAGCACCAGGAGGGCCGCGGCATCGGTCTTCTCAACAAGCTCCGCGCCTATGAATTGCAGGACCAGGGCGCCGATACGGTGGAGGCCAACGAGCAGCTCGGCTTCGATTCGGACCTGCGCAGCTACCAGCTTCCCGGTGCGATCCTGAAGTACTTCGGGCTGGACTCGGTTCGCCTGATCTCCAACAATCCGGACAAAGTGGATGCCGTGGAGAGCGCGGGCGTCGCGGTAACCGAGCGGGTACCGTGCCTGGCAGACGTGGTCGATAGTCGCCAGGCCTATCTGCGGACCAAGAAAGAGAAGATGGGCCACCT
>DATJWB010000318.1:0-15211 GCA_035501495.1 Bryobacteraceae bacterium
AGCCTCCTGCAACGCAAGACCCTCAACGGAGGAAGCTTCAAGAGCAAAGATCAACTGCGCGAGGCCATTGAAGCTTTCTTCCGAAGGCATAACGAACGCGCCAAGCCATTCCGTTGGCGGAAGCGCGAAGTCAGAGGCAGCAAGCTTCGCAATACCGTTGTGAATTACCCGATTAAGCACTAGTTCTGGCAGTTGAACGGCACCGGGTGCTCTCCGAATCCGGTCGAAAAGTCCCGGCGAATCGCCCTGACCACGCGCCGGTTCCTGCCGACGATCGGCCCCAGAATGTGGGTGAACGGATTTTCCACGATGTCGATCGGAAGGCCGCTCGAATCGTCCCCCGACCACACCTTGCCGCCGCCTTCCGCGTAAAAGTAAAAGGTGCCGTTCTGTGAGTACACCAGCGGCGCGGGCCTCTCCTGTCCCGGCCCCACCTCCCACCAGCCCTGCGTCACCCAGGTCTGGTCCAATCCCTGATAGTGGACGGCCACCTGGATCGCGCCCGATGGGCATTTGTTGATCAGGCGGATGCGGTGAAACTGGTTGCCGAGCCCGGCGGAGAGCGTGGCCTGGCGCTGCGCGAAGCTGTCGGTAATGGCTTTCGCGTTCTGCCGGTCGATGCGCTCCTGTTCCTGTTGTCTCTCCAGGTCGTCTTTGCGCTTCTGGGCGGCCTTGGCGTTGGCGATCTCGATGCGCCGGCGCTGGTCGTCGCGCTCCTTCTCGGCCTTCGCGGCTTCGACCCTCCGCCGCTCCTGCTCCTGCTGGTCGCGCAATCGCGCTTCGGCGTCCTCTTTCTGTTTGCGCTCGTTGGCCAGGTCCCGCTGATGCTGGATCTCCGCCTGGCGCATGCGCTCCTCGAGGTCCTTCTGTTGTTTCTCCGCCGCGGACCTGGCGTCGTCGAGCTTGCGTTGCTGCTCCTGCCGCTCGACGTCCGCGGCGTGGACGCGGGCCAAGTGCTGCTGCGACTGCTCCTCGGCGATCCGCCGATTGCGCTCCTTCAAGGCGAGGCCCAGAATCGCCGCCGCCAGGATGATGGCGACCGCGATGATCAGCGGAGCGGCCCACCGGTTGGGCTGGGAGACTCTCATGGGCGGCCGCGGCGGCAAAGGCGGCGGCACGAATTGCGGGTTCGGAGGCAGCGGAGGCTTCGGCGGCGCTTGTGGATTTGGCTGCAGCACGGGCTTGGGCGGCGGCGGAACGGCAACCGGCGGATTCATCGCATCCTCTCGAAGCGGCAGCGGCATCGGCAAAGCCTCAGTCTCCTCCGTGCGGTAGCCCTCTTCGGCCGCCTGCAGGTCTTGCGGCATTTTGGGGGATGAGGACGCCCCGTTGTCGAACTGCTTGATCTCTTCGAGCCGGGCCCAGTAGTTCTCCCATTGCTCCTGGCTCATGGCGGAGTCGGCGCCCGGCCATTCCCCCGGAAAGAGGCCCTTCTGCTGGAGTTTGCCGAGCGCTGTCAGGGCGGCGGTGGCGCTCGGCGAGGCGATGTAGAGGCTCGCGCCGCTCGAAAACACTTCCACTTCCGGGACGTCGTCGCGGGCGTCCACCAGTTTCAGGGCGCAGTCGGTAAAGGCATGTTGCGGCGGAGTCCACTCCAGAAGCTGCACGACCGGTTCGTCCGCGGACCCGTCTGCATTCACTCCAGCGGGGCCCAGATCCCTGGTCTTGTACACCATGTTGCCGGGAGAGCCGGGGGCCTGCTTGAGGATTTCGAATCGATTGTAAATCTTCCGTCCCATGTCTCTACCGCCAAATCCCAGACCCGCGAAAGTCAGGCTGATCGACGATTGAAGTGATCCCGGTGCAAGAGGACTGGCATTTCCAATCATGCATGAGAGGTTTGGCTTCGGTCAATTTCCAGACTGCGGCCGTGGGTCCTGAATCTGTCTGTCCGACCAGCCATACGCCCCCTCCTCGAAGCGGGTGACGTGCGTCGCGACCGCGGCGTTTACAGCGCGCGCCGGGCAGGGTACCGGTGGCGCGGCCCGTCCTCAGTAGAGAATCCGTGTGCGGATGGTGCCTGGAACCGCTTTTAAACCGCTATTCACGAGCCGGGATTTCGCAGGCTCTTCCGGGTCGATGTCGATCACCACATAGCCGATTCGCGGATTGGTTTGCAGATACTGGCCGGCGATGTTGATGCCCTGGGTGGAGAATACCGCGTTGATGCCGGATAGAACGCCGGGCTGGTTGCGGTGAATATGGAGCAGGCGATGCTTGCCGGGATGCTCGGGCAGCGAAACTTCCGGAAAATTCACGGCGCTCAAAGTAGATCCGTTGTTGCTGTACTTGATGAGCTTGCCGGCCACTTCCAACCCGATATTCTGCTGGGCTTCCTCGGTGCTGCCGCCAATGTGCGGCGTGAGCAGCACATTGTCCATGCCTTGGAGCGGGGAAACGAATCGCTCGCCGGCGGTCTTCGGCTCCTCCGGAAAGACATCCAGCGCGGCTCCCGCCAGCCGCTGCGAGCGGAGCGCCTCCACCAGCGCGCCGATATCCACCACGGTTCCCCGGGACGCATTGATGAGGCACGCGCCCGGCTGCAAGTGCGCCAGCTCCGCGGCGCCGATCATCCCCTGCGTGGAGGGAGTCTCGGGCACGTGCAGCGTCACCACGTCGGCAGCCTGCAGAAGCGCTTCCAGCGAGGCGGCAGGGCGCGCGTTGCCGAGCGCGAGCTTGTTCTCGACGTCGGTATAGATCACGCGCATGCCGAGGCTCTCGGCGAGCAGTCCCACCTGCGTGCCAATGCGCCCGTAGCCCACAATGCCAAGGCACTTCCCGCGTACCTCGAAGGATCCGGCGGCGGTCTTCACCCAACCGCCGCGATGCGCCTCGGCGTTGCGGTGAGGGATACCGCGCAGCAGCATGATGATCTCCGCCAGCACCAGCTCGGCAACGCTGCGTGTGTTGGAGAAGGGCGCGTTGAAGACGGGAATGCCGCGCTCCTGAGCGGCATCCAGGTCCACCTGGTTGGTGCCGATGCAGAAACAACCGATCCCGATCAGACGAGGAGCCTGATCGAGGACCCGCCTGGTCAACCGGGTGACCGAGCGGATGCCGATGACGTAGGCCTGCCGGATGGTGCTCAACAATTCAGGCTCGGCCAGCGACTTGGCGTGGCACTCCAGGTTGCTGTAACCATCTATCCGGAAAGCTTCCGCGGCGCTCGGGTGGATCCCCTCCAGCAGCACGATCTTGATCTTGGCTTTATCGAGCGAAGTTTTCATGAGTAAACCGGTGAACCCCTTAGAGTAACTTGAGTCCTTGCCGGTGTAACTCGGGTGCTGCCACTCTTTCCCGTTTCCAGATTCTTCATCTCGCCGCAAAAGATCGCTATCATGAGAAAAGGGAAGTCTTGGCAGAGCACCTCAGCAGGAATTCCGACCGAACCCGGTACCTGGCCGCGTTAGCCTGTACCGTATGCACCGTGCTGCCGCGGCTGATCGGGTTGCCTTGGTTGGGCTCCCGTTATCCTTACGTCCTGATCTATCCGGCAGTGATGATTGCCGCGCGTTTCTGGGGTGTAGGGCCGGGCATTTTCGTGCTGCTGACCAGCGAGATCGCGACATCCGCGATCACGGGCGATCGCGACTGGGCGCGAATCATTCTGCTGCTGGTGGTGGGCTCGGTGGCCATCTGGATCATCGAAGTGCTGCGTCGCGCTCACAATGCCGCCGCACAAAGCGCACAGATCGCCGAGCAGCGGCTGCTGCAGCTGCGCGAGGAGACGGCCCACCGGGCGCACGAAGAGAGCATCTCGGCGCAGCTTCGAGCCGTCGTGGAATCCTCGGCCGATGCGATCGTTTCGCGGGATCTCGACGGCATCATCTTGAGCTGGAATCTGGGAGCCGAGCAGGTTTTCGGATATACCGCCGCCGAAGCGGTCGGCAATCATATTTCGATGCTGTTTCCCAATGAACGCCCGCCGGAGGAACCGGAAATTCTGGAGCGTTTTCGCGATGGGGGCGTCGTCAAGCACATCGAAACGGTGCGCCGCCGCAAGGATGGAAAAGAAATTCCTGTCTCCCTCACCGTTTCGCCGGTGCGCAACTCCAGCGGGACGATCGTGGGGGCATCCCACATCGCGCGCGACATCTCCGAGCGCAAGGCTCTTCAGGAACAGTTGCTCCAGTCGCAGAAGCTGGAAAGCCTGGGCGTGCTGGCCGGCGGGCTGGCACACGATTTCAACAATCTGCTGACGGGAATCATGGGCCACGCAAGCCTGGCGGTGCAGGAACTCGGCGAGAGAAACCCGGCCACCGCGCGCATGACCGAGATTCTGCACGCCAGCGAACGGGCGGCCACGCTGGTGCGGCAGATGCTCGCGTATGCCGGCAAGGGCCGGTTCGTGATCGAGCCGATCAACCTTTCGGCCCAGGTGGCGGAAGTCCTTCCGCTCGTCCGCACCTCCATCTCGCGCCTGGTGAACCTCGATGTGCAATTGGACAGTGGCCTTCCCGTGCTGGAGGGCGACCGCTCGCAAATCCAGCAGCTCATCATGAACCTGGTGATCAACGCCGGCGAAGCCATCGGCGACCACCCTGGCGCCATCAGCATCCGCACCTATTCCCGAAATACCGATGCGGAACAGCAGATCGTCCTGGAAGTGAAAGACAGCGGATCCGGCATGGATGCCGAAACGCAGGCGCGGGCTTTCGATCCTTTCTTCACCACCAAGTTCACAGGCCGGGGGCTAGGCCTGTCGGCCGCGGTGGGCATTATCCGAACCCATCGCGGCACGATCTCGGTGGAAAGCTCGCCCGGCGAGGGAAGTACCTTTACCGTGGTGCTGCCCGCCTCGGCCCAAATCGGCCTGGATCCTAACGGGGATTTGCGTGCCGACTGGCGCGGGGATGGCAACATCCTGGTGGTAGACGACGAAGAAATCGTGCGCGGCATGGCTCGCTTCACGCTGGAGCGCTGCGGATACACCATCGAGATGGCGGCTGACGGAAAAGCCGCGGTAGAGACTTTTGCCGCGCGGCCGCAGGCGTTCGCGGCGGTACTACTGGATTTGACCATGCCGGTGATGAGCGGCGAAGAGGCCCTGGATCGGATCCGGCAGATCCGCCCGGATGTTCCCGTTCTTCTGTCGAGTGGTTACAGCGAAGGAGAAGCGCTGCGCCGGTTTCGAGATCGGGGACTTGCGGGCTTTCTCCAGAAGCCGTATACCGCGACGGCACTGGCGCGCAAGGTCCACCACGCGGTCCAACTGAGCAGCAGCCGTTGACCTAGCGGCGCGGATCCTGCCCGGCCGGCAAGACCACCGCTGCCTGTTCCGGATTCATCGCGGACACGCGGCTGACCTTTCCGTCCTTTACGTCCAGCTCGACGATGCCTTTCTTGCCGTGGTAGGTAAGCATCCGGACGTCGGATGCTCCCGTGACCTCGAGGGCGGGTGGGCCGAACCGGTGGGTCATCTCGTCGTAGGAGATTCCGATGCGTATGCCCATGGGGTCTTCGTAGACAGGCTCAGGTACTGGAACCGCGGAACTGGTAAGTCCAGCCGGGGCTAGTGTCGCCCGTTGCGAGCCGGCGGCAGGCCGCGCGGCCTTGCCCTTGGCAGGCGAGATGGTTGCCGGTGCCTCCTGTCCGCTCTTCAGGGTTTTGTCAAGGCTGCCCACCACTCCGCCGATGGCATTGGTCACGCCTTTCATGGGAGCCGTGGTGGTCGCCGCACGGCCGGCGCCCAAGCCATACTCAACCATCCCCTGCCCAGCGAGCGTGGAATTCAGCCCCAGGAGTATGGGGAACACGATCCAGAACCGTTGAAGAGTTTTCATTTTCCGGCCTCCGGTTCGAGTCTGGCAGTACGGGGAGCCCAAAGAAATACTGACCTAAGATAGGAATTATCCGACGCCGGCAGGACCTGCAGAGGACGATTACGAACAAATATGCCGGGGTCGTGAGTCACAATCGGCAACTACCGGCATAAATTGTGCGTCTCTTGGTTAGCGTTTTCCGTGCAGCACAGGCGGGGTGTATGCCATTTCCTGGCTCTGCTTTTGGTTGGACTTCCAGTTGACACCAGACGCTATTACGCTCGCGGGGCGGATCCGCGGCAGTGAGGGAGAAGGCAGAGTGCCACAAACCATGAGTCCAGCC
The DNA here is from genome assembly GCA_035501495.1 of Bryobacteraceae bacterium. Classification (GTDB taxonomy): domain Bacteria; phylum Acidobacteriota; class Terriglobia; order Bryobacterales; family Bryobacteraceae; genus JAIQFL01. Next base: position 6,106 of record DATJWB010000318.1, read on the forward strand.
CCAGCCCCCGTTTTTCTCTGGCAAGTGGAAGGTCTGGGCGTGAGCATCGGTATTTCCACCGATGTGCTGGCGAAACTCCATGTCCTGTTGGATCACACGCCCCCGGAGCAGGAATTCGGGGGGATCCTCCTAGGCGGCGTGTCGGCAGTGGGAGACAGTTTCCGGACCCGGGTGGAGGCCTTCGAAGCCTTCCCCATCGAACACCGCCACAGTGCGTGTTATACCCTCTCTTCCCGCGACGAACGCGTACTGGAACGCCGCCTGCAGCGCCTCCGGCGGATGGGCTTGGTCCCGGTAGGCATTTGCCGCAGCCACCTGCGTCGGGGCCTGTATCTCGACCAGCGCGATTTCGAGGTCTTCCGCAGCGAGTTCCGCAATCCCACTTCGCTTTTCCTGCTGGTTCGCCCGGATCGGGGCGGCGGCGCCAGGGGAGCGGTCTTCGTGTGGGAAGAGGACGATGTGCGGCGGCATGCCAGTTACCAGGAGTTTCCCATCGAGAAGCCGCCAGAGGCGGTCGCCGAGCAGATTCTCGCCGCCGCGACAGCCACCGCAACCCGCTGGAGAACCGAGAAGGGCTGGCAGCCGTTGCTGGCCGAGCCGCTGCACGTCCGGGTGCTCGAGCCGTGGCACGGTCCGGCGCTGCTTTCCTGGTTCGGTCTCGACACGATTTTCAGGATCCTGCGTAAAGGCATCCGTGGGCTGGTCGCGGCATTGCGATCGGCGCGTGAGGTGTGGTCCCGCGCCCGGGAAAGGGCGGCCGCCGCCGGGCTCGCGCTTGCCCGAGCCCTTCGGACCCTGGCGACTCCAGCCATTGCCGGCAAAGCTGTACTCACAGTTGCCCTGCCGTTATGCGCCTTTTTGGGCGCCCGGCAGATTGCCATTGATCGCGTGCACCGGTCTGATGCCGCGCCAGCCAGTGAAGTCCAGTCGGTGGCCGCATCGCCTCGCCCGCTGGAACGTCAGGCCGCTCCGGCCCCGGAGCCGAAACCGAATCCGTTTCCCGAAGTTTCTTCCGGCCGCGCTGCTCCCGCGCCTCCGCCGGCGGGAGCGGACCCGCCCGCCGTCCGGCCGGCGATCGAGCGGAAATCGACGCTGGTCTCCGCCTCGCGGGACCGCGTCGATTCGGAGCCGGAAGACTCGCCCGCGCCGGATCGGCCTGTACGCCACCCGGATGCCACAGCCTCCCGTGTGCCAGTGCTTCCCGACCCACCAGCGGTCGTCGCATCGAGCCGTCCGGCGGCCGCACTTCCGCATTTTGCGCCGCCGCCCCCGCCGGAGCGAGAGGCACCTGACAAAGTGGTAGCGTACTTCAAGCCCGCACCGGCTTCGTCCTTCCGCCAGGCGTTCGAAAAAGTCTTTACCGGCCATGGGGCCGAGGATGGGTTCGTGGCCGCGAACCCCGTCGAACGCCCGCTTCCTGTCCCGGCCGGCGCGGCTCCATTGGAGAAAGGCAGCAGCATCGAGATGCTGGCGAAGGTTGACCGGTACGGGAACGTGGTGAATGTGAAGATGGTGGAAGGAAATCGCCAGTTGGCCGACGCCTCGGCGGACGCGATCCTCCGTTGGAGGTTTGAGCCGGCGCGGCGGAACGGTACTCCGGTGGAAAGCGCCATGCGAATTCGTTTTGAGTTTCGCGGCCCCTCCCGGTGACCCGGATCTTATTGGAAAGAAGCTGCCATGCCTGACCAGACACCCCCTGTGCCGCCGCCACGCGTTCCCCTGCAGCCCGGCGTGAGCTTCGAAAGCCGCGTGACTCGGGGTATATCCTTGGAAGTTCTGACGGCCTTTCATGCAGCACCGCCAGGCAATGAGGCGGGCGGCCTTCTCCTGGGAGACGGCGACGGGGATCCCCTTCTGGTGACAGACTTCGAGCCGGTCCTTTGCGAGCATCGCTACGGCCCATCCTTCCGGCTCTGTGAGGATGACTGGATCGGCCTGGAGGAGTCGGTCGAATGGTTTCGCCATTCCGCCTCGGACAGTCTTCGAGTATTGGGCTTCTACCGCAGCCAAACCCGGCCGGATCCTTCGCCTGGCGAACACGACATCGAACTGATGCGGCGGTGTTTTGCCGATCCCGGATCGCTGTTTCTCCTGCTGAAGCCAGGGCGGAGCGGGGTCATCACGGCGGAACTTTTTGTTTGGTGCGAACAGGGCCTGAGGCCAACCGGCCACCCCATGTTGTTTCCCAGCGATCACGGGCTCTCCGGGGTTCCCGTGCCGCCGATGGTGCCGCTCGCGAGTGGCCCGCCGAGCCCTCCCGCCGTGATCGAGGCGGAGAAAATCCCGAACGAAGCGAAGCCCGAGCCGGCGCTGGAGACGGAACGCAGGCCGTTGTTGCCGCCGGCCCGCCCGCGTCGCCTGGAGACTCAGGAAATCGGCGGCCGGAACTGGAAATGGGCAGCCGCAGTGGCGGTGCTGACCGTAGGGGCAGCCATCCTGGGTTACCGGTCGGTGACACCGCGTTCCGCGGAGCCACCCCCGGAGCCTTTTCAGAGCGTGCCTTCCGCCACGCCGAATCCAGCCACCGAACCCGCCCCTCCGCCCGTCTCTAAACCCGCACCCCCTCCGGCTTCAGCCCCTTCCCCACATGTTGCCGAAACTGCCGCCCCACCAGCCCTTTCGCCGGTGTTGGAGCAGGCCATCCGCGATGCGATTGAACAGTGGGGTCGCGCCATCCGGTCGGGAGACTCCAGCCTGATCGAAGCCTGTTATGCTCCGCACCTGGATCATTCACAGGCAGCAGTTACGCATGCGCCGGTTCAGACCATGGAGCGCTATGGAAAGCCGGCGATCCTGCGGATCACCAATCTGACGGTCACCCCCTTGGCGGAAGATCGTGTGGTGGCCTCGTTCCGCAAGCACTGGCAGACGAGCGGCCCCCGGTTTTTTGCGGGCGAAGAGCAGGAGCGTTTGACTTTTGTCAGAACCCGAGACGCCTGGAAGATTGCTTCAGAGGAAGAAACCAAGGTCTATTGGACCCAACGGCCTCACGCGTAGGAAAGCCGCTTCCCGCGGGGCCGAATGTTGCGAGTTGGAGAACAGGGCGCGCCTTAGGACGCCGCCATGTTGGCAGCGGACAGGTTGTTATTGGAAACACTCACGATCCCAATGATATTGTTGTTATAACCTGCAGCAAGGCCAATGACCGCGAGTAAGACAAAGACTATCAACAGTGAATACTCCGAAAGGTCTTGGCCCCTCTCCTCTACCAATAAATCCTTCAGTCGCATTTTGTGCCAGCCTCTGAAAATCAGTATGGCGTACTAGGTACCGCAATAAAAGTACCAAGGGTACTAATGAGATGCCTAGGACTTGGAAGATTGGGCCTGAAGTAAGGTGTTTGCCCGGGAGGAGGCTCGATTGTCCCGCGGGTCCGCTCCAAGCCCGTTATAATTGAGTTGTGCGAATCGGCGCATTACTGCTTTTGATTCTTTCGCTCGCCGCCTGCAATCGCGGCGTGCCGAGCAACGACGCAGTCCGTCAGGGAGTGCTCGATCATCTGGCCGAATCCTCCTCCAAATTGAATCTTGGAGCCATGGATGTAGTTGTAAAATCTGTCCAATTCAATGGGGATGAGGCGGATGCGGCGGTAGCAATCTCACCAAAAGGCGGCGATCCCGCGGCGGGGATGTCGATCAACTATCACCTGAAACAGCAGGGTGGCAAATGGGTGGTAACGGGCCGGCAGGATTCGCACGGTGCAGTTCCCACGCAAGGAGCGGCCAATCCGCACGGCGGAGGAGCCCCGCCTGACGTTCCCAATCCGCATGGTGGCGGAATGGCCGCCCCGGGTGCAGGCGGATCTAAGATGCCCTCTCCGGAGGATCTTCCGCCCACCGGCAAGAAGTAAGAAGGAATGAAGCGAGTCGCTGTCCTGGGCGGCGGTCCCGCGGGAGCTTATGCTGCGGAACAACTGGCTTCGGCCGGCCTGAATGTAGTAGTTTTCGACGAAAAGCTCGCTTGGGAAAAACCCTGTGGCGGTGGACTCACCTATAAGGCTTACCATCAGTACCCTTTCCTGTTGGAAAATGACACACCCAAGCGACTCGTACGCGAGACTCTCCTGGGTGCTCCCGGCGCCGGAACGGTCACCCTCCAACTGGACGAGCCCCTGTTGATTTACTCGCGTTTCCATCTGAACGGGCTGCTCCTGGAGCGAGCCGCACGGGCTGGGGCGCAGATCGAAAAAGCGCGGGTCACCGGGATCTCGCGCAACGCATCGGGTTGGCAGCTACGCACAGTGTCTGGAGCGACGGATGCGGATTTCTGCGTCGTGGCCACAGGAGCCCGCAATCCGCTGCGGGAGGTGGGGACCGAACTCGGGCCTCAGGACACCATGTCGGCTCTGGGATACTACGTCCCGGGCGAGTTGGAACGGATCGAGATCCAGTTTCTGGAGGGGCTCGAAGGCTACATTTGGATATTTCCGCGCTGCGGCCATCTATCGGTGGGCATCTGCGGGAAAGGCCGGCCGGCCGGCGATTTGCGCAAACGCCTGGAGCGGTATATGACGGAACGGGGTCTGGCGTGGAAGGATGCTGTGTTTTACAGCCACCTGTTGCCCTCGCTCGATACCGGCTCGTGGAAGCGGAACCGCGTGGCGGGCGATGGGTGGATGGCGGTTGGCGATGCCGCCGGCCTGGTGGACCCGATCACCGGCGAAGGCCTGTATTACGCGATTCGGTCCGCGGATCTGGCGGCCAGGACTCTGCTGGCGGAAGCAGACGAGCAAACGCGTGCCGCACGCTACCGGCGCGCGCTGCGGAGCGACTTTGCCGCGGACCTGGAATTCGCATCGAGACTGGCGAGCCGCCTCTTCCTCGGACGGTTCCTGTTCGGGCCGGTTACGGCCAGAGTCGTCCAGTTCACTCGACGCAGTCCGAGTTTCCGGTCGATCATCCGGGACCTGTTTTCGGGCCGGCAGCCCTACCTGGGATTGAAACGCCGGTTGTTCGCGAATCTCAACACCAGCCTGTACGAGATCCTGCTGAGTTTCTTCCATCCGTGGGCGAGGGTGCAACCGGAGCGCGCCCCCGAGGCCGGAGGCCCGCCGCATCGCCAAATGCACTAAACCAGCGCTTTCAATTGAGTGGCGATCGCGTTCTGCCGGAAGATGGACCGCTCTCTCGAGCGCACAAAGAGATCGATCGGCTTCCAGGCGAACTCGAACGGGCCGAGAATATCCTTCTTGAGCTGCTCGAAGGAGTCTTCACCGCGCAGAATCTTACAAAACGTCTGCCAGACACGGTCGTTGCTCTTGAAGACGCTATGGATCAGCCGCGGGAAAGACGCGGACACGGATAGCAGCTTCCTCGACCACTGCAGCTCTTTCCCGATTTCGGCGGTCAGGAGGGAATGATACTCCGATAAATCGAGGCGCCCGGAGTTGAGGGCTCTGAAGATGCAGCGGGAAGCCAGTTTGGCGCTCTGGCAGGCGAACGAGATGCCGTCTCCGGTCAGCGGCTCCACGAGGCCGGCGGCGTCGCCGACCAACAGCACCCGTCTGGCGGCGAGCCTCGCTTGCAAGGTGTGGGTCGGCAACTGATGCCCGATGAGAGTCAGCCGGTCGGGTGTATTCCCTTTCAACAGACGCCGTTTGGCGATGAAGTTCGTAACGTATCGTTTCAGGTGTTTGGCGATCGACACGGGTCCGCCGGCGCCGATATTGACGTGGTCGTCCTTGGGAAACATCCAGGCGTAGCCGCTGGGCAGGGTCCCCCAGTCGATGAACATGCAATTGGGCTTCACCACCCCGTCATTGAGCCATTCATCGGGCACTTCGCAGTACACCGCCGCCTGCCAGAAATACTGGTGCCGCTGGTTGAGAAAAGTCCGCACCACGCTGTTGGCGCCATCGGCGCCGATCAGACACTGGGCGCGAAACTCCCCGCGGTCGATGCGCACCGTGACGGGGCCGTCGCCGCTCGCCTCGAACGACCGGACGGGGCTGGACTCGTGGACGGTCACGCCCGCGGACCGGGCACGCTCCAGCAGGTAATGGTCGAATTCGGTCCGGCGGACCCCGTAAACCAGGGGCAGCGGATATTCCCGGGTCCAGGAGTCCCGCAGCCGGAAACTCAGGCTCACGCGGTTCATCGTCCGGCGGAACAGATGGGTCAGGTCGAACGGCAGGTCCACGAGTGTCCGCGCCTGGAGGCCGCCGCCGCACGGCTTGGGCCGCGGAAAGGAACTGGCGTCGAACAGGGCCGTCCGGATGCCCGCACTGGCGAGGTAGTAGGCGGTCAGCGAACCGGCGGGGCCCCCGCCGATGACGATTGCATCGAACTCCGCGCCACTCATAGAATAGGAACGAACCTCCTCTTCCGGGGCTCTTTTATCTTAGCCCGACCCCGAGGTGGCCGTGACCGAATCCGGCATCCTGACAGCTACCATGCCCGTTATGACCCATTCCAAATCCGAAGCGCTCTTCCACAAAGCACAGGACATCATTCCCGGAGGCGTCAATTCACCGGTACGCGCCTACCGCAGTGTCGGCGGCAATCCCCCGTTCATCGCGCGGGGTCAGGGTTCTCGCCTCTTCGATGTCGATGGCAACGAGTATATCGATTATGTGTGCTCCTGGGGGCCGCTGCTGCTCGGCCACCGCCATCCCGAGATCCTGGCGGCACTGGAAAGCGCGTTGGAGATCGGCACCAGTTTCGGTGCGCCGACCGAACAGGAGGTGGCCCTGGCCGAAGCGATTTGCGATGCCGTTCCCTCGATCGAGATGGTGCGGCTGGTCAACTCCGGCACCGAGGCCACCATGTCGGCGATCCGCGTAGCTCGCGGCTTCACCAAGCGCGACCTGATCGTCAAGTTCGAAGGCTGCTATCACGGGCACGTGGATTCCCTGCTGGTGAAGGCCGGCTCGGGCGTCGCGACACTGGGGATCGCCGATACGCAGGGCGTGCCGAAATCCTTCTGCGATACGACGCTGGCCCTGCCGTTCAATTCCGTGGACGCACTGGAGCAGGCGTTTCGCGTGCACGGCGACCAGATTGCGGCGGTGATCGTGGAGCCGGTGGTGGGGAACATGGGGTGCGTCCCTCCCCTGCCCGGTTACCTCGAAGCGATGCGCGAAATCACGGCACGGTTTGGCGCCCTCCTGATTTTCGACGAAGTGATGACCGGCTTCCGCGTGGCCTTCGGGGGCGCCCAGCAACGCTTCGGCATCCGCCCGGATATGACCACCCTGGGGAAAGTAATCGGCGGCGGATTGCCGGTGGGGGCTTACGGAGGCCGCAAGGACATCATGAGCAAGGTCGCGCCGGCGGGTCCGATCTACCAGGCCGGCACGCTGTCGGGAAACCCCCTGGCGGTGGCCGCGGGGCTGGCCATGCTGCGGCACTTGAAGGCGCATCCCGAGGTCTATACCGGTCTGGAGGCCCGCACCGCGGAACTGTGCGCCAATCCTCCGGCCGGAATCACTGTGAATCGTGTAGGCTCGATGTTCACATTCTTCTTTACCGGCGGGCCGGTGACGGACTGGGAATCCGCCAGGCGCTGCGACACCGCGCGATTCGGGCGATTCTTCCGCGCCATGCTGGAGCGGAGGATCTATCTGGCGCCCTCGCAATTCGAGGCTGCCTTTGTCTCCGCCGCGCATTCGGAGGAGGACATCCGCAAGACGATCGCTGCCGCCCGGGAGTCGCTGGCGATTGCCTAGAGCGACCTGGCTGCCCAACCTGTGTATGCCTGAGATCTAGCCAAACATATTTGAAATTTCCGGATCAACCCCATTCCGCAATGCGGCGGACGGGGTAGCCGAGGATGGCGACGACACGGGCGGATTCCCTGTCGATGTACACGAAGGCATCGCCGTCAATTCGGTACTCACCCTTCCAGCCGATGGCGAAGTTGGTCGCGGTTTCCTCTAAGTAGACCTCTTCCGGATCGCCGTCCCGTGCCAAACGCGCGGCCAAGTGATCTTCCGCGTCCAGCAGCCAGGCATCCCCCGTGTCGGTCGAGAACAGCGCCAGCGAGCCAACCGTCACGAATCGGCCATCGTGTTCGGCAGCGCGGCGCTGGATGTGCCGGATTTCGTCGGCGAGATGGAAGTCCTTACCATCGATATGCCGCTTGCCCGGTCTGCGTTTGATGGTTTTCCGGCCCACTGATTTCCTCCAGCCGTGTGTGTAGAGTAAAGTCCGATGGAACTCTTCACCCGGCTGTTCAGCGATCTGCTCACTTTTGTATACCACTGCTTCGACCGCATCGTCATCCACGGCTACCTCAGCGGTCTGTCCCGTCCGGAACAAGTGGTCCATTTCGTCCGCCACGTCCTGGGCATCCCGGTGGTGAGCAAGGAAGTGCTCAGCCGTCGCACCGACGATTACCGCACCTGGGTGGAAGCCTACGCCCGCAATCACAAAACCCCCATGGAATGGGCCGAGAAAGGCCTCCGCAAAGAGGATCACGTGCTGCCCGCACTCCGCCGCATGGAGAAACGCAGGGCTTACGGCGTCTATTTCATCTTCAAAAGCATGGAACAGGGCCGCACCTTTCGCATCAGCGTACCGAAGTATCCCACCCAGGATCCCAACCACCGCATCCTGGCGCACCAGCGGAGCCGCTTCACCCATTATTACTTCTACATCCGGGACGAGGTGCTGGGGCCGATCATCGTGCGCGTGGCCAGCTTCTTTCCCTTTCACGCCACCTATTGGCTCAACGGCCATTCCTTCATCGAGCGGGAACTGCAGCGTGCCGGCGTCGCTTTTCGCAAGGACGACAACGCTTTCTTGGCGGTTGACGACGTAGCCGCCTTACAGGCCGCCGCGGACCGGCTGAGCCCCACCATCATCCGCAAGCAACTGGACTACTGGACCCTCATTCTCGGGCCGAAGTTCTCCCAGAAGGAACGCGCGCGGATGAACCTGTCGCGCTTCTATGCCATCGCTCAGATCGAGTACTGCCGGAACTTCATCTTCAAACGCCACTTCCCCATCCACAAGATCTTCGAGCGCAGTTGCGAGATCGGCCTCTGGCGGCTGACGGCCAACCGCATCAGCGAGATCTTCGGTGTCCGCCTGCACAAGCGCCTACGCGGCAAACTGGCCACGGTCATCGACCAGATCGAGCATGGCCATCACGTTTTCCGCGCCTA
>DATJWB010000319.1:0-3129 GCA_035501495.1 Bryobacteraceae bacterium
GAGAATGTCCGGCCGGCGATTGAAGACGGCCGCTTTCCCATCAAGCGCACCGTAGGCGAAAAAGTGGAGGTCCTCGCGGACATCCACGCCGACGGCCACGATCTTCTCAGCGCCCGCGTGCTCTTTCGTTCTGCCCGCCAGACCGAGTGGCAGACTGCGCCTTTGACTCTGCTGGGCGACGATATTTGGCGCGGCGAATTTCCGATCACCGCGCAGGAGCGCTATCTGTACACTCTGCAAGCCTGGTCCGATCCGTTCAAGACTTGGGTCCGCGATCTGAAAAAGCGCAGCGAAGCCGCGCAGGACCTCTCTCTGGAATTTCTGATCGGAGCGGATCTGATCGACGCCGCGGCATCGCGGGCCCGCGGATCCGTCGGCGAGCGTTTACGCGAGGCGGCCGCCGGGCTCCGCAAGCTTCGCTCCGCCGATCCGGAGAAAACCTTCGCGCTCGCCCTGGGAGCCGAACTCGCCTGCCTGGTGGCGGGCCACCCGGATCTCTCCGCCGCTACCCAGTATCCTCTCGAACTGCCGGTGGAGGTGGATCGCGAACGCGCCCGTTTCGGCGCCTGGTATGAGATGTTCCCGCGTTCCTGCACCGATGATCCTGCGCGCCACGGCACGTTTCGCGATTGCATCCAGCGGCTCGACTACGTCGCCGGAATGGGTTTCGACGTGCTCTATTTTCCGCCCATTCATCCGATTGGAGAAAAGGAGCGCAAAGGGAGGAACAATTCCACGGAGCCGGGACCCGGCGATGTCGGCAGCCCCTGGGCCATCGGCTCGCGCCTGGGCGGCCACAAAGCCATTCATCCGCAACTCGGCACTCTGGAGGATTTCCGCGCACTTCTGGCCGAGGCGAAAAAGCGCGGCCTCGAACTGGCCCTGGATCTCGCCTTTCAATGTGCCCCCGATCATCCCTACGTCGCCGAACACAAGGACTGGTTCCGCATCCGTCCCGATGGATCGGTGCAATACGCGGAGAATCCGCCCAAGAAATACCAGGACATCCTTCCGCTCAATTTCGAATCCGAGCATTCCTGTGCGCTCACCGAGGAGCTGTACCAGGTGGTGCTCTACTGGATCCATCAGGGCGTGCGGATTTTCCGCGTGGACAATCCGCACACCAAGCCGTACGAGTTCTGGGAACGTCTGATCGCCCGCGTGCGTGGCGAATTTCCCGGCGTGCTGTTCCTCGCCGAGGCCTTCACCCGCCCCAAGGTGATGCACCGCCTGGCCAAACTGGGGTTCACGCAGTCCTACACTTACTTCGCCTGGCGCAACACCAAATGGGACCTCACCCAATACTTCACCGAGCTGACCCAGACGGAAGTGGCCGAGTACATGCGCCCGAACCTGTGGCCCAACACGCCCGATATTCTCACCGAATACCTTCAGTACGGCGGGCGGCCCGCCTTTGTCATCCGCCTCTGCCTGGCCGCGACGCTCGGCGCCAACTACGGCATCTACGGCCCGGCCTTTGAGTTGTGCGAGAACCGCGCCCTCCGCGCCGGAAGCGAGGAGTATCTGGACTCGGAGAAATACCAGATCCGCTCCTGGGAGATCGATCGCCCGGACAGCTTGAAAGAACTCATCACCCGCATCAACCGCATCCGCAGGGAAAATCCCGCGCTCCAGTACGACCGGAGCCTGCGCTTCCACCCCGTGGACAATGATCAGCTCATCGCCTACAGCAAGGTGAGTGCCGATTTTTCCAGCATCCTCCTGGTGGTCGTCAGCCTCGACCCGCATCACCGGCAATCCGGCTGGGTCGAGCTGCCCCTGGATTACTTCCAGCTCGCCGACCGCCAGGAATATCAGATGCACGACCTGATTTCGGACGAGCGGTACCTGTGGCAAGGGCCTCGGAATTATGTGGAGCTGGATCCGCAGCGCATGCCCGCCCACATTTTCCGGATGCGCCGCCGCCTCAGAACCGAGCACGACTTCGATTATTTTCTCTGATCTCGCTGGACCTGAGAGAAGTCCAAATGGCGCTTCCACAACAAGCCGACTGGTACAAGGACTCCATCATCTACCAGTTGCACGTCCGCACCTTTTACGACAGCAACTCCGACGGCATCGGCGACTTCCGCGGCTTGCAGCTCCGCCTCGATTATCTTCAGGAGCTCGGCGTCAACGCCATCTGGCTGCTTCCCTTCTACCCCTCCCCGTTGCGCGACGACGGCTACGACATCGCCGACTACTGCTCCGTCCACAAGAGCTACGGCACCCTGGAAGATTTCAAGGCCTTCCTCTCCGCCGCCCACGACCGCGGCATTCGCATCATCATCGAGATGGTGCTGAACCACACCTCAGACCAGCATCCCTGGTTCCAGGAGGCGCGCAGCTCCCGCGACAATCCCCGCCGCAACTGGTATGTCTGGAACGACACCGACAATCGCTACGCGGGCACCCGCATCATCTTTGTGGATACGGAGCTCTCCAACTGGGCCTGGGACCCGGTCTCCAAGGCCTATTACTGGCATCGCTTCTTCAGCCACCAGCCCGATCTAAACTTCGACAATCCCGAGGTCCGCGAGGCGGTCTGGACGGTCATGAAGTTCTGGCTCGACATGGGCGTGGATGGCTTCCGCCTCGACGCCGTCCCCTATCTCGTCGAGCGCGAGGGCACCTCCTGCGAAAACCTTCCGGAAACGCACGACATTGTCAAAGAACTCCGCCAGCGGCTGGACGCCTCGTTTCCCGGCCGCATGCTCCTGGCGGAAGCCAACCAGTGGCCCGCCGATGTGTGTGCCTACTTCGGCCAGGGCGACGAATTCCACATGGCCTTTCATTTTCCACTCATGCCCCGCATGTTCATGGCCGTCAAACTCGAGGACCGCAAGCCCATCGTGGAAATTCTGCAGCGCACTCCGCAGATTCCCGATTCCTGCCAGTGGTGCATCTTCCTCCGCAATCACGACGAACTCACCCTGGAGATGGTCACAGACGCGGAGCGCGACTACATGTACGACGAATATGCGCGCGACAAGTCCATGCGCATCAACGTCGGCATCCGCCGCCGTCTGGCGCCCCTTATGGACAACGACCGCAGGCGCATCGAGCTCCTCAACGGTCTTCTCATGTCGCTCCCCGGCACGCCCATCGTCTATTACGGCGATGAAATCG
>DATJWB010000320.1:0-105867 GCA_035501495.1 Bryobacteraceae bacterium
GAGACGTGGAAAACCGCGCCGCCTCCGGTTGCGTTTTCAGCCCAGATGCGGCCCCCGTGGCGCTCAACGATGCGTCTGCAGATCGCAAGGCCCAGGCCGGTGCCTCGCTGGCTCGAAGCCTCTGCAAGTCTCTGGAATGGAATGAAGATGGCTTCGATCGCGTCCCGCGGTATGCCCGGGCCGTTGTCTTGCACATCTATGATAACGTCTGCCGCGCATTGCTATCGGCCGACCCGATCGAGGCCATCCGCTTCCGCCCTGGAGCAGCAGGGCAAAGGCCAACATTGCTCCTCGTAAACATTCACCAGCGTATAGAGGACGTCGAGGGCATCTCCTTTGGGTGTCCCTTCCGCGCCCCGGAGGCGGTCGATGTCTCGGAGCGCACGCCGGTGATCTGGATCGGTCCGGATCGGCTTGATCTTCATATTGGATGGTCTACCCATCAATCAGATGGTATTCGGCATGGCTGCCAATCCACTTGATATAAACAACCTGCCGGCGGAAATCGATCGCGGCGACCAGGCGGAAATCGTTGCCCTTGATGTTAAACACCACCCGTAGCGACGCGGATGATGTTGGCGGTTCCAAAGGAACGCTTCAGCTCGGCGGAATCTTTCCACGTGGCGCCGCTGACCTCGTGGAACCAGGCCTCCAAAGCGTTCCTTACCGCCGATTGGGATTTCTTACCGGCAAGGGGCTCGACGAAGCGCGTCAGCGTGCCGCGAGCGATCACCCGCAAAATGCCCGCATAATACGTTCCCAAACGGGAACAAGCTGGAGGCCGATCTGGACGCAGGGACTCGGCATGGTTGGCTCCTCATTCTGCGTGGACACAAACACCCAGTAATCGCCGCAAAAATGAGCCCTGCCCAATCTACACCCTGCGCGTCGCACACCCCCGTCGATCCGGTCGCTGCGGATTGGTCGCCGGAATTGTATGATGGGGGTACGCGTCCGGGCGCGGCGGCGTCAGCAAAGTCGAAAAGGCAATGCCTTCCGAGAAATTCTGGAGGACGCCCATGCTTCACCTGGATAATCTCAAAAAGCAGGCCAAACAGATCGTTGGCATCGCGAAGGGTACTATCCGGTTGCCCAGCGCATCAGAGCTGGCTTGCCCCGCTTCCACGACGTCGACGACGCCACGATTCTTTCTACGCCTTTCGCTCTCAGTGACGCTCAAGAATTGATCGCACAGGAACTCGGATTCGAGAGCTGGCAGGCTCTCCGGGTGGCGGACCTGAGCTCATTCGTCCCCCAAGGCCATCGGCGTGGAAATGAGCCCCAACTACTTGGGGCACATCCTCAGTTGTTTGTGTCCGATGTTGAGGTCTCTTGTCGATTCTTCATTGCGAAGCTCGGCTTTACAGTCCGCTTCCAATATGGAAAGCCTGTGTTCTATGCCCTGGTTCAAAGAGATGTCGCTTGTCTCAATTTGCGGTACGTTCACACGCCCGTCTTCAACAGAGAGGCAGACCGTGATCTGCTGTCTGCGACGATTCCTGTCGGGAACGTGAAGGCATTGTACTTGGAGTATCAGAGTGCCGGTGCCCCGATACATCAGGCACTGAGGAAGCAGCCTTGGGGGGCTGAAGACTTCATCGTTAGGGACCCAGACGGCAATCTGATTCACTTCGCACAGTCTGTCGGACCCGCTTGACATCTCGAGAAGCTCATGCAGGTCCTTACTGTTTTACCGAGACGCCATTCGCGTAGACGATCCGCCCATTGACCGCCGTCAGGACGGATTGGGTCTTCGGCAGGCCAGGTCAGCGAGCTTTCCTGGCTCCAGGGTTCCTTTTCGGTCTTCCGGATACTCCGCGTAGGCCGCCGTTCCGGTGTATGCAAGAACAGCTTCTTCGCGCGTCAACGATTCATTTGGTTCTCCAGGATAGTCGCATGCGAGCATGACGTTCAGGTACGGATTCAATTCCGGATCACCCGCTGCAGCATCGGAAGCCAGGACAAGCTTGATCTTCGCAGACAACAGTGAGCGGAATGGGCTCTGAAGCGCGAATCGGTCACGACCAAAACGCTGCACAAAGAGATCTTGTCCCTGCAGGTGTGTCGGGTTTTGCACAACAATCGCGCCGACCGCGCTTACGCGGGAAATGAGATCCGGCAGCAGGCCGTCTCCGTGTTCAATGCGCGGCCGACGTGCGGGCCATACGGCTTTTCCGCCGGTTGCTTCCATCTCGCGCAACAGGCCTCGGCCGTGCGATCCCCGACTGCGTGAAGCAGAAGCTGCGTATTCTGTTGGCCGCCTTCTTCGAGAACGGATCTAACTTCTGAGGCTGTAAAGTTGACCTGTCCCGATGTTTTCGGGCCATCGGCATACGGTGCCCCCAGAGCGCATGACCGTTCAATCGGGATCCATCCAGCCACCACTTCATGCCGCTGACGGAGACGGGGTCAGATATCTGCGGCGGCACAGTGGCAGATTCCGGTTTCAGCCTGCCGCTCCCATCCGTAAGAGGAGCGGGGACTACCCGGACGCGCACCGCAGGATCTATGTCGGAAAGCATGGCGACCCGGCGGCCCGGCTTCGATTCGATCAAGGTGAGGGAGGTGACACCCCACTGTGCCTCGCGTCTGAGGAAGTTGCGCAGCCGGGCTTCGCCCACCGAAAGGTCAGCCGGCAGCATCGCGAAGATCCGGAACCAAGCGTATTCCTGTACGACCCCGTCCCAGTGGGGCGACCTCATGTCCCTTGCCGAACCAGCCGCCCAGCACCGGCGGGTCCTTTGCACGGTTTCCGAACTTGCGTCTGGCCTGTTGATTGAGTAGGGCCGCATGAACCGTCTGTGTCCAGAGCACGGCTGCGTTTTCGGGCGCGATCCGATCCAGGGACGCAGGGCTGGACTGCGAATCGAAAAATGCAGTTGGTCCGATTGTGCCGGTCAATAGATCTCCGGCCGATGCCCTCCGGACCGCTTGCCGTAACTTCTCCCTGACCTCCGAACAGGCCGGGTCTGGGGTGCCGAAATCAACCGAGATACTCTCCGGGACTTCATCAAAATGAACATGTCCGTCATTGATACCTGGGATGACGAGGCGACCGGCCAAGTCAATCTGTTGGGCGTTGCCTGCGAGCGACAGGATTTGCTGATTCGTGCCAGCCGCCAGAATGCGATTACCCTGGATGGCGATTGCTTCCGCGTACCGGAATTCGTCCCCCGTAAATATCCGGCCATGAACAAGAACCAGGCTGGGGACGCCCGTCGGGTTATGCCTGTTGCAAACACCCAGGCCCAGGAGGAGCAGAAGGACAGATGTCCAGGGCGACCTTTGGCCGCGCGACATTTTCCAGTCCTACACCGGCCGGAGTACTTTGGCTTCGTTTTGTGAGCTTCCCCTCCCCGCCGTGACGGACAAACCTATCGGCTGGCCATCTCCGCCAGCGCCTCTCCGGTCGTCTTCTCCACGTCCGCATGCAGGCTGTTGCCGTGCGCGTCCATGGTGACGATGGCGGCGAAGTTTCTGACGCGCAGATGCCACATGGCTTCCGGAATTCCGAACTCCATCAGGTGGACTCCCAACACCTGTTCCACCGTCCTGGAATAATACTGCGCGGCGCCGCCGATGCCGTTCAGGTAGACCGCACCCGACTCCTTGAGCGCCGCCAGAGTCTTCGCGCCCATGCCTCCCTTGCCGATCACCGCACGTACACCGTAGCGCCGGATCACGTCCGCCTGGTAAGGCTCCTCGCGGCTGCTCGTGGTCGGTCCGGCCGCTTTCACGGCCCAACCGTCACCTTGCTTCAGCATCACGGGGCCGCAATGATAGAGCGCCGCGCCGTTCAGATCCACGGGGGGCGGATTCTTCATCAGGTAGGCGTGCACATTGTCGCGGCCGGTAAACATCTCGCCCGAGATCAGCACCACGTCGCCCACCTTCAAGGCTCGCATCTGCGCCTCGGTCAGCGGCGGAGTCAGCACTACCTCGCGGCCGGTCAGCGGGAAACCTTCGCCGCGCGCCATGCGCTCAATGGGCCGCGATGGATCGCGGTACAGCCATTTCGTAATCGCGCCCGTGGCGGCGTCCAGCCGGATGCCCAGGCGCCGGAAGGCCCAGCAATCGTAAGCCACCGAAACAAAGAAACTCGCAGGCAGACGGTTAGCCGCCGTGATCTTGCATCCGATGAGCGAGGCTTTGCCGCCGAATCCCATCGCGCCGACACCGAGGCGGTTGGCCTCCTCCATGATCTCCGATTCCAGTTTCGCCAGCGTAGGATTGGGATTCACGTCGTCCAGTGTACGGAGCAGTTGCCGCTTGGCCAGTTCGTACCCATGAGCGCGGTCGCTGCCGATGCACACGCCCAGCGCTCCCGGCGCGCAACCCTGTCCCTGCGCCTGCCACACCGCGTGCAGAATGCATTTGCGCACGCCTTCCAGATTGCGGTCGGCGCGGCCCAGATGATCGAGATGGCAGGGCACGGAGTACTGGATGTTCTTGTTTTCGCAGCCGCCGCCCTTCAGAATCAGCCGCACTTCGATCTCGTCCTCTTCCCATTGCTCGAAGTGCACCACCGGAGTCTCGCCGCCCAGGTTATTTCCGCTGTTCTTCCCGGTCAGAGAATCCACGGAATTCGGGCGGAGCTTTCCCTGGCGCGTAGCCTCCGCGACGGCTTCCAGAATCGCCTTCCGGATCCGGATCTGATTGACGCCTACCGGCGTCTGCACAAAAAAGGTCGGCATGCCGGTGTCCTGGCAGATGGGGCCTTCGTCATCCACCGCCATATCGACGTTGGACAGGATAATGTCGAGGGCCTGCGAAGACTGCGTCCCGGGCGTTTCGGCGCTGGCCGCCAGCGACATGGCGGCGCGCACATCGGGCGGAAGATTGGTGGAGGTCTGGGTGACCAGCTCCAACAGACTGGTGGCTAGAAATTCCATATTGGTATCCGGAAACCTCTATTGTAAGGCCATGCGGAAAAGTCTGGGGATGGCTCGTGGGAGCCTCTCGCATGCTGTCCTTGGTACGTATGACCTCTGGCTATATAGCTCTGTAAACCTTTGGGTTATGGACACATAGTCGTACTGTGAGCGATACAGAAGTCATGGTATCGCGCCCCGGTGTCCTTGCCGCACTCCTCGTTTCGGTGGTTACTTCCGTGTCATCGGCCCAGCAGGATCGCATCACTGCCCCGATCGATGCCCGCCGTTCGGTGGTGGTCCGAGGCAGCGTTCCGCTGAGGGCGGATGCCAGGTACGATCAGGGGGTGGTAGAGCCGGATTTCAAGCTCGGCAACATCACGCTCATCGTGAGGCCGTCCGCCGCGCAACAAACCGCCCTCGAACGGTTGCTCGCCGAGCAGCAGGATCCCGCGTCGCCCAATTACCACAACTGGTTGACGCCTGAAGGCTACGCCGACCGCTTCGGACTGACCGCGTCCGATCTCGACCAGGTCACCAACTGGCTGCGATCCGAAGGATTCAACATCACGTATACGGCCCGCGGCCGCGATTTCATCAGCTTCAGCGGCACGGCGAGCCAGGTGAAGTCGGCCTTTCACACCGAGATTCACCGCTACCGGGTAGGGGCCGAATCGCACTTCGCGAATGCCACCGACCTGTCTCTCCCGGAGTCCATCGCGCCGATGGTGGCCGGTGTCCTGGGACTGCACGACTTCCACCCCAAGGCGCCCCGCAAGCGAATCCAGCCGTACTTTACCGACACCGATGGCACCCATTACCTCTCGCCGGACGATTTCGCGGCCATATACGATTTGACCCCTCTCTACAACTACGGATTTGAAGGCAGCGGGCAGAGCATCGTGATCGTGGGGCAGAGCGACATCGATCCTTCCGATATCGCCGCCTTCCGCAAACTCTGGGGTCTGCCGCCCTCCCCCATCCAGATAGTGCCCACCGGCAATTATCCGGGCTTCTCCGACGGCGACGAAATCGAGGCGGACCTGGATCTCGAGTGGGCCGGAGCCGTGGCGCGATTTGCGTCCTTGATCTTCGTCTATAGCGACGACGTGCAGTACTCGGCGTATTACGCGATCGACAACAACCTCGCCCCCGTGGTCAGCGAGAGTTTTGGTTTGTGTGAATACCAGGTCGCCACGAACCGGTTGGGCACCTATCAATTCCAGGTGGAGGCGCAAAAAGGCAATTCGATGGGAATCACCTGGCTGGCTTCGTCCGGCGATTCGGGTTCGGCCGGGTGCGACTACCAGGTCGATGTCGCAACTCAGGGTCTGGCAGTCAGTCTTCCCGCCAGCGTTCCCGAGGTCACGGCGGTGGGCGGGTCGCAGTTTAATGAAGGAGCCCAAAGCTATTGGACGGCCAACAATGCGGCTTATGGTAAGTCGGTGCTCTCCTACATTCCGGAGGCGGCATGGAACGACGGGGCAGGGGGCCAGGGAATTGGCGCCAGTGGGGGCGGTGTGAGCGCCCTTTACCAGAAGCCCTCCTGGCAGACGGGCCCTGGTGTTCCCAACGATGGGCAGCGCGATGTTCCGGATGTCGCCTTCACGGCGTCCGACCTTCACGATCCTTACATCGTGATCGGCCAGGGCGAGGCCTTCGGGGTGGGCGGCACTTCTGCCTCCGCGCCGTCTTTCGCCGGGATCCTTGCCGTGGTCAACGAGTACCTGGTGAAGAACCAGGTGCAGTCGAAGCCGGGTTTGGGCAACATCAACCCCAAGCTCTACAGCATGGCCGCGGCAGGCGCTTCCGGCGTCTTTCACGACATCACTTCCGGGGACAACATAGTCCCCTGCCAGGTTGGCACATTGAACTGCACCACCGGCCAAATGGGGTACAAGGCGGGCCCGGGTTACGACCTGGTAACCGGCCTGGGTTCAGTGGACGTATTCAACCTGATCAACACATGGGCCGGAATCCAGGTGAGTTCCACCATCACCACCCTCACGGCGAGCCCCTCTACGATCACCAGCAGCGGGTCCTCCGTAGTGACCGCGACAGTCAAGGCCGTGACCGGAACGAGGCCGCCCACCGGCACAGTCTCATTCGCACTCGGCAGCATTCTGCTGGGCACCGCAACGCTCTCGGGGACCGGAGGATCGGCCACCGCCTCCATCACCGTCTTTGGCGGCCAGTTGCTCACGGCAAGCAACACCATACAGGCGACCTACAGTGGCAGCTTGACGTTCACGCCATCATCGGCCAGCACCACGCTCACCCTTGGCAAACCAACCGCGACCTCGGCGGTGACCCTCTCGGTAAACCCGAATCCGGTCTATCAGCAGGCGCCCAATGCAAATGGCGCAACGTTCTCTTTCACCGTGCAGCTCAAGGAAACCGCGGGAGTGGCCACCACGATCACCGGGTTCAGCTTCGGCGGTGTGAGCTATACATCCTCGATCGCGAGTTTCTTCGGCAGCACCACGCTTCCGGCGGACGGCACGCTTTCCGCGAGCCTCGGGTCGAAGAACATAGCCGTGCCGTCCACGCAGGTGGTCGTCGTCTCCGGACGCGACGCCAGCGGAGCGACCTGGTCGCAGCAGCTTTCGGTTCCGTTCCTTCCCAAGCCGGCCGGATCGCAGGGGAACTAGGGAACTAGCGCGCGCCGCAACATCGACTCCGCACCGGCCGGGATACCATTATGGTAGAAGCTCGGTATCCGGGTCCCCATGAGCCAGCCCCGCGACATGTTCCGCCCGCTCGGCAACGGCGCCCCTCTTGTGACCAGCCGCCTGGCCCTGATGGCCGGCTTTGGCGGCCTGCTGCTCCTGATGGCGTTCGCCGGTTTCGACGGGATTCAGGCTTTTGAACAGATCCAGACCTCCAACGACGCGATTCGCGCGGACTTTCTATTGCGCACCCGCGTGCTCGAGCGCATCCGCGCCGACGTTTACGTCTCCGGCACTTATGTCCGGGACTATCTCCTCGAGCCCGAAAGCGGCAAAGCCGAAGGCCATCGGTATACTCTTCTCGAGACCCGCGCCGATATGGATGCCGCGTTGGAACAATATCATGCGCTCCTCAATGCGCAGGAGACAGAGCCTTTCCAAGTCCTCACGCGCGAATTGGCGGCGTATTGGAGAGTGCTCGAGCCGGTGTTCGGCTGGACCACCGATCAGCGCCGCCGCGACGGCTACGCCTTTCTGCGCGATGAAGTCTTTCCGCGCCGCCAGACGATGCTGGGAATCGCGGGACAGATCGGAGCGATCAACGAGTCCCAGCTCAATGCCGGCAAGGAGAAGGTGGAGACCATCTTCCGGCAGTCCCGGCGCCGTCTTACCGTCACGATCGGCTTGACCATCGGGCTTGGTCTTTTGCTCGCCGCTTTTAGCACGCGCAAGATCGTGCGGCTGGAGACCGAGACGGCCGAGCGCTACCGGGAGATCTCGGACGCACGCGCGGAGTTGAAGCAGTTGTCGGCGCGCCTGGTGGAGGCCCAGGAAGAGGAACGCCGCTCGATCTCCCGTGAACTGCACGACGAGATCGGCCAGTCCCTGACCGGGGTGCTGTTGGAGATGGCCAATCTGTCCACTTTGATCCGCACGCGGAACACCGAGGCCATCGCCGCCAAGGCCGCCGAAATCAAGAAGCTGGTGGAGAACTCCATCCGCGTGGTACGCGACATGGCGTTGCTTCTGCGCCCCTCGATGCTCGACGATCTCGGCTTGGTGCCGGCCCTGCAATGGCAGGCGCGCGAGGTATCCCGGCGCAACGGCCTCTGGGTGAAGGTCGCGGCCGGCGAAGTCTCTGAAGAGTTGCCGGAAGAGCACAAGACCTGTATTTATCGCATTGTTCAGGAGGCCTTGCACAACATTGTGAAGCACGCCGATGCGCGCGAGGTGAAGATTACGGTGCGGCAGGAACCCGATCGCCTGCTGCTCTCGATCGACGATGACGGCAAGGGTTTCCACGCACAGGAGAAAGGCATGGGTATTTTGGGAATGCAGGAACGGGTCAGTTATCTGGGCGGAGCTTTCGCGGTGGATTCCGAGCCCGGCCGCGGCACCCACCTGACGGTAACGCTCCCCCTGGCGCAACCGGCCGTGAGGACCGCGCGGGAGGCTGTATGAAGAGCATCCGGATCCTGCTCGCCGATGACCACACCGTGGTGCGCAAGGGATTGCGCCTCCTGCTGGAAAACCAACCCGGCTTTACGGTGGTTGCCGATGCTTCCGATGGCCGTGAGGCGGTAGCCTTGGCAGAGGAACACAAGCCGGATGTGCTGGTGATTGACGTCGCGATGCCGACACTGAACGGCATTGAGGCCGCCCGTCAGATTGCTGTCAAATTGCCGCAGACCGCCATCGTCTTCCTGAGCATGCACGCCGACGAGAGCTACGTACTGAAGGCGCTCAAGGCCGGTGCCCGCGCCTACCTGTTGAAAGATTCCGCCGAATACGACCTGATCAACGCGGTGAAGGCCGTGAGCGACGGCAAGGCATTCTTCAGCCCCGCCATCAGCAAGATGCTGGTGGAAGACTACATGCGGCAGATGCAGGAGCGCCAGGTGGAAGACAGCTACGAACTGCTGACTACCCGGGAAAGGGAAGTGCTGCAGTTGCTCGCCGAAGGCAAGAACAACAAGGACGTCGCCGGGATCCTGAATCTCAGCCTCTACACCGTGGAAACCCACCGCAGCAACATTTTTCAGAAACTGAATCTCCACAGCGGCGCCGAACTGATTCTGTACGCCATCCGCAAGGGCGTGATCAGTTGACCCACACTACCCGGCAACCTCCGCCCCCGATTAGGATAGATCTATGGCTAAAGGCATGTTCGACGTCGAATGTCCCTGCTGCGAGGCAACGCTTACCATCGACCCCGAAACCCGCACCGTAATCGCGCACACCATCAAAGAGAAGCCCCGTCCCATCGAAGACCTGGCCGCTGAGGTGGAAAAGCTCAAAGGCGCGGGCGCCCGCCGCGAAGAGGTCTTCCAAAAGCAGATGGCCGACCAGAAGCAGCACGGCAAGGTGCTCGAAAAAAAATTCGACGAGCTTTTCAAGCGCGCCAAAGAAAGCCCGGATACCGAGCCGCGGGTCAGAGATTTCGACCTCGACTGAGTCGCAGGCGCTACAATAACCGCCATGCGCGCGGTTTTCGGTCTTCTTCTGATTTCGTGCGGACTCCTGTCCGCGCAAGCCAACCGGTTTGACATCGTCATCGCCGGCGCCAAGGTGGTAGATGGCTCCGGCAATTCCTGGTATTACGCCGACGTGGGCATCCGCGGCGACGCCATCGCCGCCGTCGGTCTTCTGGGCGATGCCGGCGCCGCTCTGCGGATCGATGCCCGCGGACTGGTGGTCGCCCCCGGCTTCATCGACATCCATTCTCACGGCCGCCGCGGCATCTTCAGTGTCCCCACCGCGGAGAATTACCTCCGCGAAGGCGTCACCACCATCATCGAGGGTCCGGACGGCAGTTCCCCGCTGCCCATCTCGACTTTCCTCGACCAGGTGCGCCAGACGCCCATCTCCATTAATTTCGCCACCATGGTTGGGCAGGGAAGTATCCGCTCGCAGGTGATCGGGCTGGCCAACCGCAAAGCCACGCCCGAAGAGATTGAAAAGATGAAAGGCATCGCCGAACAGGCCATGCGCGACGGCGCCTTCGGGCTCTCCACCGGCCTGTTCTACGTGCCCGGCAACTTCACCCCCACCGAAGAGGTGATCGAACTCGCCAAAGTCGTGGGACGCCTGGGCGGCATCCACATCTCGCACATGCGTGACGAAGCGTCCCATGTCCTCGACAGCGTGCGCGAGACCATTCGCATCGGCGAGGAAGGCGGCTTGCCCACCCAGATCACGCATCACAAAATCATCGGCCAGCAGACCTGGGGCAAAAGCGTCGAGACCCTCAAGCTTGTTGAAGAAGCGCGCTCTCGCGGCGTGGACGTCACCATCGACCAGTACCCCTACACCGCTTCGAGCTCCGGAATCGCAGCGCTGTTCCCGCAGTGGGCATTGGAGGGCGGGCAGAAATCCACCGTCGAGCGGCTCTCCGCGCCCGCCGAACGCGCACGCATCAAGGCCGTCATCGTGGACAAGATCAAGTTCGATCGCGGCGCGGGCGATCCTAAGAACGTCTCGATCGTGAACTGCTCGTTCGATCCCAGCCTGGCGGGCAAGAACCTGGTAGAGCTCACGCGCGCCCGCGGCGTCGAACCGACCATCGAGAACGCCGCGGAAACCGCCATCGACCTGCAGACCAAAGGCGGCTGCTCGGCGATCTATCATGCCATCGACGAGCCGGACGTGGTTCGCATCATGCAGTCACCCTACACGATGATCGCCTCCGATGGCGACATCCCGGTCTTCGGACAGGCCTCGCCACACCCGCGCAGCTATGGCACGTTTGCGCGCGTGCTGGGCGTCTACGTGCGCGAGCAGCATGTGCTGACGCTCGAAGACGCGATCCGCCGCATGTCCGGCTACCCCGCCGAGCGCCTGAAGATCTGGGACCGAGGCCTGTTGCGGCCCGGAATGAAAGCCGATGTCGTCGTCTTCGACCCCGCGAAGGTCGGCGATCGTGCGCAGTACGAGAAGCCTCACCAATACTCCGTAGGTTTCCGCGATGTGATCGTCAACGGAAAGCTCGCCATGCGTGACGGCCAGGTGACTGCCGAGCGCCCCGGACGCGTCCTCTATGGCCCGGCGCACCAATAAGGCGAGTGCAGCGAGCCGTCTTACTTCCAACCAGGTCCGAGGCTTCTGGGCCGCCTGGGCCGGCTGGGCGCTCGATGGCATGGATTCCTTCATTTACGCGCTGGTGCTCGTGCCGGCGCTGCGCGATCTGTTGCCACGGTCGGGCCTTGCCGCTGACCAGGCCAATATTGGCTACTACGGCGGTGTCCTTTTCGCCATCTTCCTCGCTGGTTGGGGATGCGCCTTCCTCTGGGGTCCGGTGGCCGACCGCTTCGGCCGCGTCCGCACGCTGGTGCTCACCATCCTCTGTTACTCGATCTTCACCTTCCTCGGATCAGTCGCCGCGGGCGTCTGGCAACTGGCGCTCTTCCGTTTTCTGGCGGGCGCCGGTATCGGCGGCGAGTGGACGCTCGGCGGCGTCTTTGTGTCCGAAGAGTGGCCCGAGGAGCGCCGCCAGAAGGGCGCCGCGTGGATGCATACGGGCTACTACCTTGGAGTCTTCCTCGCCGCCATCGTGAACTACCTGGTCGGTTCGCGCTTCGGTTGGCGGGCCGTTTTTGCCGTCGGCGGCACGCCGGCATTGCTCGTAGCGTTCATCCGCTATGGCGTCAGCGAACCGAAGCGATGGCAGCATCGCATGGCGCAGATCGGACGCGGATGGACCGCCTGGGAAGCCTTCCGGGCCCTGTTCTCGCCCGAGTACCGCCGGCGTACGATCGTGAATGCGGCGCTCCTGCTGGTGTCTATGGTGGGCCTCTGGGCCGGCTCCGTATATGTGCCTTCGTCGGTGACCTACCTCGCCACCAGTGAACACTATACATCCGCGGAAGCTTCCCGCATCGCGTCGTACGCCACCATGCTCTTGGCCGCCGGGACCATCCTCGGCTGCCTGCCGCTCCCTCTTGTGGCCGCACGCTTCGGGCGGCGGGCCGCTCTGGGATTCTATTTCGTCACCATGTTCGTGTGCATTGCGGTGGGCTTCGGGTATGTGTACTACCTGCCCCGGCATGCGCTGTTCTGGTTCCTGGTCTGTCTCTTCTTCCTGGGCGTAGGCGGCGCCAACTTCGCTGTCTACACGCTCTGGCTGCCGGAACAGTACCGGACCGAGTGCCGCGGCAGCGCGTTCGCCTTCGCCACGTCATTCGGCCGGTTCGTGGCGGCAGGCATCACGTTTCTGGTGGGCGCGGGCGTCGCCCGCATGCATACGATCGGCCTGCCGGTGGCGTTCACCTCCGTCGCTTTTATCGTGGGGGTCGCTCTGCTGCCTCTGGGCGAAGAGACCGTGGGAGAGGAGCTTCCCGCATGAACCTGGCGAGCCTGTTCGACCTGTCGTTCATCGGCCGGCGTGACTCGACTGCGCTCGAATTCGACGGCGCCAGCTTCACCTTCGGTGAAATCGACGCGCGCAGCAATCGCCTCGCGCGCCTCTTCGCCCAGCGGGGACTGCGCACCGGAGACCGCCTCTGCGTCTACCTGGCCAACTGCGTCGAAATGATCGATATCTACCTGGCATGCGTCAAGCTCGGCGTCCTCTTCGTGCCCATCAACATCCTGTATCGGGACCGTGAGATGGCCCACCTCCTTCGCGACGCCGAGCCATCAGCCGTGGTAACGGACGCCTCCCTCGAGTGTTCCGCTCCCGTCTGGCGGCCCGCGGATCTGACTGCGGAAGCCTCGACACTACCCGACGGCCGCCCCGACGTGGTGCTCGATGGCGACGCACCCGCGGGCATCATCTACACCTCGGGCACCACGGGCGCCTCAAAAGGCGCTGTCCTGTCGCATCACAACTTCGCCGCGAATGCTCTGAACCTGCTCACCTGCTGGCAGATCACCAGCGGCGACCGCTTTCTGCTGGGACTGCCGCTGTTCCACGTCCACGCTCTCGGCAACGGTCTGCATTGCTGGCTGATCTCGGGCTGCCGCATGCGGCTTCTGCCGCGCTTCGAACATGCCAAAGCCGCGGCCGCGTTTCTCGACTTCCGCCCGACGCTGTTCTTCGGCGTCCCCACGATTTACGTGCGTCTGCTCGACATCCCCGAGGACCAGGCGCGAGAGATCGGAGGCTTCATGCGCCTCTTCGTGAGCGGCTCGGCGCCGCTCGCCTCCCAAGTGCTCGAAGACTTCAGGGCGCGTTTCGGCCACACCATCCTGGAGCGCTACGGCATGAGCGAGACGCTGATGAACATCAGCAACCCCTACGTTGGCGAGCGCCGCCCGGGAAGCGTCGGGCTGCCGTTACCGGGTGTTTCGGTGAAGATCGTGGAAGGCGAGCTCTACGTGAAAGGTCCGAACGTCTTCTCCGGCTACTGGCGCCGCGAAGACGCCACGCGCGCGGCCTTCGTGGATGGCTGGTTCCGGACCGGCGACCTGGCGGAGCGCGCGCCTGACGGCTACTACACGCTCTCCGGACGCCGCAGCGACCTGATCATCTCCGGCGGCTTCAACATCTACCCGCGCGAGATCGAGGAGTTCCTCCAGGAACAGGACGAAGTAGCGGAGGCGGCTGTCGTCGGCGTTCCCGACCCGGTCCGCGGAGAAGTGCCGGTCGCCTACGTGGTGCTGAACAGCGCCATCGGCGGCGCCAGTCTTGCGGAACGCTGCAAAAAAAAGCTGGCATCGTTTAAGACGCCGCGCGAGTTTATCGAGGTGGACCACCTCCCTCGAAACGCCATGGGCAAGGTGCAGAAGCATTTGCTGCGGGGCTGCCCGCGGACCTGAATCGGTTATGTAGGACTCCGGCGGCTCTGATGTGGCGCGCGCACTCTTGCGTGCCGCGAAAACCCATTCGCCGACAGCGACACAGTACACGCCCGACACGCGTCCCCATGAGTCGGGACGCGGCAGCCTCGAAAACCTTTCGCGGCCAGTTGCACCGTGCGGGCCGACAAGCGCCCCGATGAGTCGGGGCGCGGCAGGCAGGAGTGCCCGCGCCGCATCGAAACCTCGGAATCGGTCACGGAGTGAAGCGGTAGCCGCGTCCGCGAATCGTCTGAATGTGTTTCGGGTGCTGCGGGTGGTCCTCGAGCTTCTGCCGCAGCCAGGCCACGTGAACGTCCACCGTCCGCGAGGAGGCCTCTTTGCTGTATTCCCAAACCTCGTGCATGATCTCCGCGCGCGACACGATCCGCTCCCGGTGATCCACCAGGTAGCGCAGGAGCTGCAGTTCCTTGGCCGCCATGCTCACTGATTGGCCGCATTTCCGCACCTCGGCGCGTTCGAAGTCCGCCACCACGTCGCCAAACCGGAACGTGCGAACCGGAATCGTCGCGGCCTTGCGCGCGCGCCGCAACAAGGCCTCCGCCCGGGCCAGCAGTTCCGCCGGGTCGAAAGGCTTTGTCAGATAATCGTCGGCGCCCAGCTTCAAGCCGACCACCCGATCCATCACCTGTGCCTTGGCGGTCAGCATCAGGACGAGCGTGTCCACGCCGTTTTGGCGAAGATCCCGGCAGATCTCGACCCCCATCTTGCGCGGCAGCATCACGTCCAGGATGATGAGGTCGAACGTTCCCGCGAGAGCCCTGGTGTAGCCTGTCTCCCCGTCGCGAGCGGATTCCACCGCGTAACCTTCGCCTGTCAGCAGGTCGGTGATGGTAACGGCAAGCCCCGGTTCGTCTTCAATCAAGAGAATACGCGCGTTCATGGCCGGCCCTGTGGTGTTTCGAACTGAATTACTGGGACGGACGGATCCGCCGCGCCGTTGCCGTCCTTTGCACACCCACGTTAAGACGGGGCAGGCCAACCCTGCCCCTGCCGCATTCAGCGTACGATTCCGCTCAGTTCCGGCCTCCCGGCCCGGGCCCGCCGCCGTACAATCCGCCGCCCTCGTCGAGATGCAGGTGTGTGGCGCCGGTGGTGGAATCGTAGGTCTCGAGCGACGTCACCAGTTCGCAGGGCGCGTTCGAGGTGGAACTGACAGTCAAGGTCACCACCGCCACGAACTCGGTGCGGACTCCCGTGGCGCCCGCCTTGGAGAATGGCAAAGTGGCGGTCGCGATCTGGCCAGACCCGACGGTAAAGGGCGAAGCCGTGCCGATGGTGGTGCCGCTGGTATTGACGAAGGAGATGGTTCCGGTGCACGAGGCGGCGGTACCGCTCGAGGACGCGCTGGCTCGGTTGAGCACGTTCACTTGTGCCGTTTCGGTGCTGCCCAGGCCAACCGGTGGGTAATCGAAGGACCGGGTGGTGCTGGTGGAAGTGGAAGTCTGGGCAAACGCCCCGGCAGCGGTCAGAGCCACGAGCGCCAGGGTCGTCGATAAGGTTCGTTTCAGAAGCATGCGTTACGTTTCCTTTGGCTGTTGGAAATGAAGGCAGCAACTCCGGACGGGCAGTGGCTGGCCTTATGCGTATCCCGACGAGCCTTCCGCAAAGGCAGTTGCGCGGGCGGCGGGCTTCTTTACGTTCTTAATAAAGACTTATCGGACGCTTAACACTGAGGCCGGCCGGCCAACTGGATCGGCAACATTTGACAATACTTAACATTGCCGGTGGCGACTCCACGCGGTGTCTCCTGTTAAGGTCATGGAAAGAAGGTTTCACCAACGATGATCAAAACGCTAGCAGCATTTTCCACGGCGATCGCCCTGTCCTCGGCGCTCGCATTCGCGCAAGGGGCGGGCACGCCGCCTGACCCGCAGACCATGGCCCAGATGCGTGTGAACTTTCTAAACTCGCAACTCAGCCTCACCGATGCGCAGAAGGCCACGGCATTGAGCATTTACACGACTGCCTACACCTCGAGCCAGACGATTCAGGCCAGTCTGCAGACCAACCGCCAATCGATTGCCACGGCCATCACCTCGAACAACACTGCCGCGATCGATCAATTGGCGGCCACGTCGGGCAGCCTGTCGGGCCAACTGACCGCCATCAACGCCAAGGCAGAGGCGGCCTTTTACGCTATCCTCACCACCGACCAGCAGAAGATGTATGCGACCCTTCCTCCGGGCGGACCTGGCGGCCCCGGCGGCCCGGGAGGACCACCGCCCGGAGCGGGCCCGAATGCCCGTTTCCGCCGCGGAGGAATCAACTGATTCGCAACGCAGCCATCGGGTCGATCCGCGCCGCGCGTGCAGCCGGGAGGTAACTGGCCGCGAGCGCCACCAGCACGAAGAGCATGCCCATCGCGGCGTACGTCCACGGATTGGTGGCGCTGACCTGGAATAGCAGGGTCCGGAGCACTCGCGTCAGCACCACGGCCGCACCGGCGCCCACCACGGCGCCCGCGGCCGTCAAGGCGACGCCGGGGGCCATCACCAACCGCAGGATGTCCGTATGTTGTGCGCCGAGGGCCCTCCGGATTCCCATCTCCGCCGTCCTCTGCGCAACCGAGGACGCGATGGCTCCATAGATTCCCACGATGGCGAGCACCAGCGCCGCCGCCGCGAAGCATCCCAGAAGCAATGCGATCAGGCGGCGCTGGCCCTCGGACGTCTCCACCAGCCGCTCCATCGTTTGGACGTCCGAGATCGGTTGATCGCGATCGATCGCCAGAACTTCTTCGCGAACGGCATTTGCCATTGCCAGCGGATCCCCCGCGGTCCGCACGACGAACGCCGCCGACGTGGCCGGAAACTGGCCCCAGGAGCGGTACACCGCCGCCATCGGCTCCGTGTCCAAACCCTGGCGCACGTCGCCCACGATTCCCACGATCTCGAACGGGCGCGGATTGACCCCAATCAGAACGTAGCTGCCCACAAGATCTGCGCCATTCGGATACTCGGGCCAGAAGAGGCGGGCGAAGCTTTCGTTGATTACCGCGACCAGCGGTGCGCCAGGGAGGTCGCGGGCGGTAAACACGCGGCCTCGCCGCAGCGGAATCTCGAGCGCCGAGAAATAATCCGTGGTGACGGGCTGGATCGCCGCGAACGGCCGCTCGTTGAGTTTCAGCAGAGCTTGATCGGCGCGCTGCACGGGGGTCATCGGATAACCCGTCATGGGCAGCGACAGCACCGCCGCCGCACTGCGGACTCCCGGTTTGGCCTCGATGCGGCGCACGAGTTCGTCAAAGAACGCCGCCTGCTTCTGGTCCTGATCGTAGCGGGTGGGGGAGAGAGCGATCCGCATCGTGAGCAGGTTCGAAGGGTCGAATCCCGGATGAACACGGCTCAGTCGGGACAGGCTCTCCATCAATAGCGCCGCACCGATCAGCAACACCATCGAGAGGGCCACCTGTCCAACCACCAGCACACCCCGGCTCCGAAACAGGTGCCCGCGCCTGCCTTGTGTCAGATTCACCCATGCGCTCCCGCCTCGCAACACGCCCGACAGGTCGGGCCGCGATACGCTCAGCGAAGGCGCCAGCCCAAACAGCACTCCGGTAATCACCGAAAGCGCGAGCGCGAACGCCAGCACCAGCGCATCCAGCCGAATCTCCGCCGTGCGCGGCAGTTGGAGCGCCGTCATGCGAGCGATGCCGCTCAATCCCCACTGCGCCAGCAAAACCCCCAGCGTTCCTGCCGCCGCGGCGAGGACTACACTTTCGGCCAGCAATTGTGCGAGGAGACGGCCGCGCGCCGCGCCCACCGACGCGCGTATGGCAAACTCGCGCTCCCGCGACGCCGCCCGGGCGAGCAGCAGGCTCGCCACGTTCGCGCACGCGATCAGCAGAACAAAGCCCACCGCGCCAAACAGCATCCACAACATGGAACGGACTCTCGCCACCAACTCTTCTTTGATCGGTGCCACGCGCGCCGGCGTGTTCCTCCGCGCATCCAGCATTCCCGGATGCCGGGCGGCGTATTGCGCGGTGAGAACGCCCAGTTCCGCGCTCGCCTGGTCGATCTGGACTCCGTCACGCAGGCGTCCGAATACCGCCAGGACCGGGCTGCTGTTGTTCAGATGCTCGCCGGGCCGCGTGACCCACACGTCGATGCGCGAAAACGGGAACGGAAAGCCCTCCGGCAGCACGCCCACTACGGCGAACGGTGTCGCGCCCAGCGTGATGGCCCGCCCGATAATCGACGGATCGCCGCCGAATCGGCTTTGCCAAAGCCCATTCGAAATCATGGCCACGCTTGGCCCGCCCGGGCGGTCTTCTTCGGCCACAAAGCTGCGGCCCAGCGCCGGCGCCACTTTCAGAATCCGAAGGTAATTGGCGGAGACGCGCGCCTGCTTCAGGACCTCGGGCGCGCCGCTGCCGGACAGCGCGACATCCTCCACCCCGTTGAAGAAAGCGCCGATGTCGCTGTACGACTTCGCTCCTGCGCGAATCTCGTCATACCGGGGGATCGTCGATCCGCCGGAGACGCGCACCACGCGATCGGGTTCGGGATATTCGAGCGGCTTGAGCAATACCGCCCGGACGACCGTGAAGATGGCGGTGTTGGCACCGATCCCCAAGGCGAGCGTAAGTATCGCGGTCGCGGCAAATGCCGGACTCCGCCGCATGCCCCGGAGCGCGTAGAGGCAGTCGTGCCAGACGGCGTCGATTGGTCGGATCCAGCTCATGCATCATAGTATCTCGTGAAGAAGCGATTATGCCGCTACTCTTGAGGTAACATTCGAGTGTCCAATGGCTTTGGCTGAAGAATACAGTCGCGAGGGGCACCCGGCAATTGACGAGTTGATCGCAGAGCAACGTGTCAGGTTCCCACGAGATCCGAGCGAACTTCCAGGCGATTTCCGGCCGGAAGAAGAATGTCTCGACGATTTTCCGGCTGCGCTTCGACAACCGTCAGTGGCTGATTTCGTTTATGACCGAAGCGGAACTGGAGCAATGGGCGCTCTTGTCCAACTGGCAAACTAAGCGGATCGACTGGCTGCGCGTGTTTCTTGGGCGATTGATTAACGTTCCGTCCTCCCGCGATCTGGTGGTATGGCCCCGGGTGATGGTAGGGGCGCGCAGAGCAGGGAGGCGACTGGAAACGGCTGATGCATGGATCGCAGCGACGGCCGCGCTCTATGATGCCACGTTCATCACCCACAACGGCAAACGATTACGTCGGAGTTACCGGCCTTAAGGTGATCACAGAGCGGTCGTAGCGGCATGCGCCCTCCCAAGCCCAACTACAACGTCTTCCTGATAGACCTGCCGGGCATACTCGCTCCCAAGGACAGAGAAGGCATCGCGGCGATTCTCAAGAGCTACTTCGATCCGGCGGCCCGAGGCGCCGGGTATTCGGCCAGCAGCGTCACTTGGCAGACCGATTGCCCGCTGGTCGGCGACGAGGAACTGCTCATCTACTTCGTCACCGACTACCGGGATAGCGTGCTCATGGAGTCGGTGCCGCCTGACATGGGCGCCATGACATACTCGACTTCCGAAACAGGCTCCGAGGTCTACATCCGCGATGCCGCCGGCGTGGACCAGATCTACCCCGTTCTCGCGAACCTCGCCTTCCACGAAGCTCTGCACAACAAGACTCACCTCGACGACGGCGGTCTCCATCCCACGGGCGGTCTCGCGGGGCCATGGGTCACCGCGGCGACCAGAATGACGCCTGCCGTTCTGGACCTCCTCACGCGATCGCTCCCCGCGAAGCACAGGCAATTCACCGGCGGCTGTGCCGGCTACGGGCTGGCGACTCGCGCGTATCTCGTGCCGTCTACACCCCGGCAAACGGTCGAATAACGCCCAGCGCCACGCCGGTCATGATGATTCCCGCGCAGGTGATGATCGCCGCCGACGCCACCGGCAGGTAGCGGAACGCCAGGCTGGTCGCTTTCTTGTCGCGGTCGGGCAGCAGATGCTTCGCATAGAGCACCGCCAGTCCGATGGCGCTCAGCACCACCGCCAGCCCCGCGCTGAACGCCACCAGCAGTGTCAGCCCCAGTGCAATGCGTCCCAGCGCGACCGAGCTCAGCAACAGCACCAGCGCCGACGGGCAAGGCACCAGCCCGCCGCTGGCGCCCAGCGCGACCAGGCTTGCCATGCTGACATCGCCCTCGGGCACGTGGCTGTGAACGTGGCCGTCGCCATGATCGTGGACCAGTCCGCCGTGCGCGTGATCGTGGTGATGATGAAGCGCCGGTCCGCGTCCCAGTGCCAGCCGCATGCGCCGGTAAAACAGCGCGCCGCCGATCCACACGATGGACAGCCCTGAGATCGCGCCCAGCACCGGATAGATCTTCTCCGGCAGCACGTATTGCGACAGGAACAGCGTGGTTAAGCCGAGAAAGAAAACGCTGATGGTGTGGGTAAAGGTCACCATCCCGCCCAGAAAGATGGCGTGCTTCGGGGTCCCACGGCTTCCCACCAGGTATGCCGCCACGATGGTCTTTCCGTGCCCTGGAGAGAGCGCGTGGATTGCACCCAGGCCGAAAGCCACCACCATTCCCACGATCATCATGCCAAGGCTGATGTCGCCCTGGTGCAGCAGGCGCGAGAGGAAGTCGCCGCGTACCACCATGCCGGGCGCGGCTTGCCCCGGCTGAGCCGCGGACTCCGGCGGAGTCGATTCTGCTGGTGGGGCTGGCGCGGATGCTGCCGGTGCCGCGGGCGCAGGCAGTGTCATGGCAGGCACTGCGGCGCGGGCAGCCGGCGGTGCGCTTCCCACGCCTGCCGTGGCCGGCGTCTGCGTAATCACGATCGCCGCTGTCGCATGCCACTCCACCGACGCCTGCAGATCCTGCGGCGGCGAAACCAGCGGGTCCTGCGGGTAAGCCGTCAGTGCCTGGCTCCGGTCGGGCGTGTTGGGCGATGCCTGGTCGATCGCGGCGCTCTGGCCCGCCACCGCCACGATCTCTTTCCAGCCGGCGCGGTCGGGGTAATTTCCGTCTTCGTAGCGCAAGTTTCCGGGCGTCCCATCCACGCGGAGTTCGGCAGTCACCCGCAGGATCGGCAAGCCGCCCGCGCCTTTATCCAGGACGAAGCCGGCGCGCTCGAAAGCCGGCGTGGCCTCGCGGCCGCCCATGTGGATTTTGAGGTTTCGGCTCCACTCCCGAGCCTGTGCCTCCACCTGTTTCGCCAACTGCTCGCGCGGGCTGGAGGCGTCCAGCTTCCACTGCTGCAGCAGTTGGAATGTCGGGATTTCGGCGAGATCCAGCACGTAACGGATCGCCGCTCCATGAGCGCTCACTTCGATCCGGCTGTAGTGACTGACGCTGAAATTGCCCATGGGGTGGCCCCAGAGCACCGCGGCCGGCAGAATGACCGGCAGCAGGAGAAGAGGTTTCATTACAATGGTCCTTACGAATTCCACAGCGATTTTGGATGCGCGGAGCATCGGATAAGTGCTATGAAACGGGTAATCACCGTCCAGGACGTGCCTGAAAGCGGCGAACTACGGGTTCCGGTTGGGACCATTATCACACCATCGGCGCGCGAGGTGGCGGCCTCACGCCGCGTGTCCATTCTGGAATTGCCGGAGGAGCAGCTATCTGCCATCGCGCCTCCGGAGAAGACTCTCGCGCTCGGCGCGGATCACGGCGGATTCAGCCTCAAGGAAGCGCTCAAGCCCCTCATCGAGAGCCTCGGGTTGTCGATTCGCGACGTCGGCGTATACGAGGAGAAAGCCGCTGACTATCCCGACCTGGCTCGCAAAGTGGCCGAGCTGGTGGCCGCGGGAACCGCCGCGCGCGGCGTCGTAATCGACGGCGCGGGGATCGGATCCTCCATCGCTGCCAACAAGGTGCCGGGGGTCCGGGCGGCCCTGTGCTATGATAGAGCATCCGCCCGAAACAGCCGTGAACATAATGATTCCAATGTACTTACTTTAGGCGCGAGACTGCTCACGCAAACCCAGGCGGAGGACGTTTTGCGCACCTGGCTGGCCACTCGGTTTGCGGGCGGACGGCACCAGGCGCGGGTGCAGAAGATTCTCGATATCGAGCAGCATTACCTGAAGAAGGTCTCCTCGTGACGCAGACGGAATTGGACGGATTAGTCGCGCAGATTGGTGAAGAACTCCTGGCGCGCCTCGGCCCGTCGCCTGTCGCGCCCAAGAAGGGCGAGGGCCTCAATCTGCCCGACCAGGTGTGTCCGGGCTGCGTGCAGCGCTGCGTGCAAACGTGCGCCCGCAATACCCGCGAGATTATCGCCGCCGGCGCCGATCGCGTTTCGGCCAGCGAGCGGCTCACCAAGGTGGACCCAGCCGTCGCGGCATTGATCGACCACACCATCCTCAAGCCCGAGGCCACGCGCGCCGATGTGACCAAAGTCTGCCGCGAGGCGCGCCAGTACCATTTCGCCAGCGTCTGCGTGAATCCCTACTGGGTGCCGCTGGTGCGTACCGAGCTGACCGGCTCGCCGGTGAAAATCTGCACCGTCGTCGGCTTCCCGTTGGGCGCCACCAGTACCGAGGCCAAGGTGGCCGAAACCGCGGCAGCGTTGCGGTCGGGCGCCCAGGAGATCGACATGGTGATCAACGTGGGCGCCTTGCGTTCGGGCGATCACGAGGCCGTGAAGCTGGACATCCAGCAGGTGGTGAAGGTGTCGCACGAGGCCAAGGCGATTGTGAAGGTGATCCTCGAAACGGCGCTGCTGGACGACAATCAAAAGGCCATCGCCTGCACGCTCGCGAAACTGGCGGACGCCGATTTCGTCAAGACGTCAACGGGATTCGGACCTTCGGGCGCTACGGCGCACGACGTCGCCCTGATGCGCAGCGTGGTGGGGCCGGAGATGGGGGTGAAGGCTTCCGGCGGGATCCGCACGCTGCACGACCTCCAAACCATGAAAGCCGCCGGAGCATCGCGGATCGGTGCCAGCGCCAGCGTGAAGATCGTCGAGGCCACGGCGGCGTGACGGGGCGGGCGTTCCGAGCCGTCTCCGGCCGAAACGTCCGGGACATGGAAGGCCATGCAAGCTACACGAAAAGCCACCATCCGTTTCCGCGAGAGGTCCGAATTGCTGGACTTCCTGCTGGAGGTGTCTGCTGCCACAGCCTTGACCCTCGACCTCGACCAGTTGCTCGCCAACGTCGCCGAGATCGTGCAGAAGGTTCTGCCGTACGACCTGTTCGCCATCCTCCTGTTCAACGAGAGGCGCCAGGACCTGCGCATCCGTTATGGGGTCGGGCACCGCGAGGAGGTGGTCCGCAACCTCTCCATCGCGCTGGGCGAAGGCGTGACGGGAACGGCGGCTGCGAGACGCGAGCCGGTGCTGGTGGGTGACGTCCGCAACGATTCGCGGTACCTGAACACCGTGGACGCCGTCCGCACCGAACTGGCCGTCCCGATGACGGCCCGCGGCAAACTGGTTGGCGTGATCGACCTGCAGTCCACCCGCGTCAACGCCTACACCGAATACGACCGCGCGCTGCTGCGGCTGATTGCCGGCCGGGTGAGCATTGCCATCGACAACGCGCGCCTGTACCGCCGCGCGGACCGCCAGTACCGCACGCTCAAGACGCTGGCCAACATCTCGCGCGAATTCTCCTCGATCCTCGATCTGAATGAGCTGCTGAGCAAAATCGCCAGCACCATGCGGGACCTGATTAATTACGACGCCTTCAGTATTCTGCTGTTGGACAACGAGGCCAAGGCGCTGCGCCACCAGTTCAGCATACGGTACGACCAGCGGGTGAACATCGACAACGTTCCGCTGGGGAAGGGCATCACCGGCGCGGCCGCCTGCTCGCGGGAAGTGGTGCGCGTGCACGATACCGGCAAGGATCCGCGCTACATTTGCTCGCACCCGGATATCCGCTCGGAGGTGGCCGTGCCGCTCATGGTGCAGGACCGGGTGGTCGGCGTGATGGACCTGGAAAGCGACCGGATCGGTTACTTCACGGACGATCACGTGAGGACGCTGACGCTGCTGGCTCCGCAGGTCGCCAGCAGCGTCGAAAACGCGCGGCTCTACCAGGAGTTGGCCACGCGCGAACGGCGCATGGAAGAGGATCTGCAGGCGGCCCGCGAATTGCAGCGCGTGCTCTTGCCGGATGCCTCGCCCGAAATCGAAGGCCTGGACGCCACGGTACGGCTCCGTCCCGCGCGCGAAATTTCGGGCGACATTTATTATGTCTTCGAGCACCGCGATGGCCAGACCTTGATCGCGTTCGGCGACGTCAGCGGCAAGGGCGCCGCCGCCGCGCTTTACGGAAGCCTCGTCAGTGGACTGCTGCGCACGCTCTCGCCGCGAAGGCGCCCGGCGGAACTGCTGAAGACCCTCAACGACGTGCTGGTGGAGCGGAGAGTGGAAGCCCGCTATGTCACCCTGTGCGTGCTGTTTTGGGACCCCGCCACGCGCCGGATCGTGATGTCCAACGCCGGCGCCATTCCGCCCATGATCTGCCGCGGCAGTGAGATCGTAAAACTGCGCGTGGAGGGAGTGCCGCTGGGCCTGCTGGACAGCCGCGAGTACGAAGAAGTCCCATTTCAGGCAGAGCCGGGTGACATGGTCGTGCTGTACTCCGACGGAATCACCGATCATCTCAACACCGCCGGCACGGAGTTCGGCCGAGGGCGGCTGGCGCAGATCGTGCGCGCCCACTGCGCCCAGACATCGGAAGATCTGGTCAATGCGATCTTCCGCGAGATGGACCGGTTCTCCACCACTGCCTTCGACGACCAGACCGTGTTTGTGCTGAAGGTGCCGGAGGCCCGATGAAAACACCGACCGACTGCAATTCGCTGTCGGATGTGCGCTACGCCATTGACCACATCGACGAACAGATGGTCGCGCTGTTGGGCCTGCGCGCCGACTACGTGCGGATCGCCGCGCGCTTCAAGTCGAGCGAATCGGAGGTAGCCGCTCCAGACCGCCAGGCTGCCATGCTCGAGGTGCGCCGCGAATGGGCCATACGCGAGAAACTGGATCCTGATTTCATCGAAAAGTGGTATCGCGATTTGGTGGGTTACTTCATCCGGCGCGAGATGGAGCATTGGCGATCGGAGTCCGGCCGCTCTACATGACTTCCCCCATCTGCGAGACTGGCGCAGCACGCAGGCACTACTGGAAGGAGTTATCGTGAGGAGCCGTCTTCTTCAGCCTGGCCACATCCAGCCAGTCCCGAACGCTGATTGCCTCCCGGCAGGTTGGACAATTCACCAGGTGCCACCAAACTTCCTTCATTTCCTCACTCGAGATATCGGACATGAAGTAACGTGTGAGTGCGTCGTGACTGAGATGTTCGATCATCCTGGCACTTAACCCGTGACCCACCAACATCGAGCGTTCAGGCGAGCTCGTACGCTGATATATCACCAGCAATCTATGCTGGAACACATCGCCCGTCAAGGACCAACGTTCGATTCAACCCCGCCCATCCTCGCAAAATCGTATCAATCCACACCTCGTCATTGGCGGGTTCGCATCTTCTCCCGTTTCGAATCGGGGAACAGGCACGAGTGGTCCGGGACGCTACAGCGCAGGCTTTCGCGGGGCGGCGCGGCCGATCACGTCCTGCGGCTTCACGCCGGCATCCACGACCACCGCGAAGAAGCCCATCATCATCTCTTCCCAAGTCTGATCGCCCCAGCGGACCGTGACATTGGGATTCGGATTGTACGGATTGTTCGCCGAGTTGTCGTGGTGGGCGGTGCATTCAATGCGCGTGCCCTTGGGGAGCGGCAGCGGCTTGGCCTCCTCATATCCGAGCTGCCAGTTGAAATCGTACCTCGGAACGCTGAGCAGCGTCTCGGTCTCACCGGTGGGATAGGCAGCCTCGTAAAGGAAGTCCTTCCCGCGAACGTGCATGTGAGGCATCAGCCAAACCAGCTGCGCGGGCTCGTTGATGACCACCGCGGAGTGCGACTCATAGTTCGGATCGTTGGGCGGAATTTCGAAGCCCTGCTGCGTGGCGTTCGACGTAAAATAGCGATACTTGGGGGGCTTGCTGGCGAAAGTCAGACCGATCTTGGTCTGATCGGTGGCCGCCTTGCCGTTGGTGGTGTAGTGCAACTGGAAGACGAAATCCGATCCGGCCGGGACAAACTTCGCGGCATCCGCAATCGGCGCGTCGAAATGCTGCGCCTGGAGTCCGGGAGCATAAGCCGTCAGCAATTCCACACCAGCCATGGATCCGACTCCCTGCTGTGGGCGGGGAGCATTCGCCTGTTGAGCGCCTTGCGCCGCGGCTTGCGGCGCCTGTTGCGGGGCGCGCCGGATGGCCGCTCCGTTGGCGTCGCGCTCGAACGTCACCGGCACGAACGGCACGCCGGGCTTGGCATTGGCCAGATAGGTCGAGCCGGGCGGACGCACGTAAATAATCACGTGGTGCATCACCGTACGGTTGCCGGGACGAACCTCGGCCGCCGTCACCCAGACATCCTTGTCGAAGTGAGTCGGCACCACGATGTATTGATACTCGATGATTCCCGACGGCGGCACCTCGAATGGGGTGGGCATCTCGATGGTCACGTCCGGCTTGATGTTCCAGCCTTCGGTGAAGCTCAGGGAAGCCGGCTTGTCTTTGGCTTCGCCTTCGGGCGCTCCGTTATCCGCCCAACTCGCCAGCGCCTTGGTTTGCGCTTCAGTGAGCCGTCGCTCGTTCTGGAAGTGGCCGTATTTCCCATCGGCGAACCATGGCGGCATTTTCTTCGAAAGCACCGCGGCCTTGATCGCCTTGGCCCAGGGGCGGGTTTCCTGGTACGTCAGAAACGACATGGGAGCAACTTCCCCGGGGCGATGGCAGCTCTGGCAATTGCTCTGCAGGATCGGCAGCACATCCTTGTTGAAGGTGACCGTTCCACTCGTACCTGCTGCGGCGGCCAGTGTTCCGCAGCTCAACATCAGCATTAACTTTCGCATGCATCCCTCCATGAACGCGCGGTACTGGCCACATATTAACCCATCAAAGGCCGCCCACTCAAGCATATAATCTACCGAATGGCCGGTATTGAAACGGTTCGCGGTGAAGTGGACGCCTCGCGCCTCGGTGTGACCCTCATGCATGAGCACATCTTCGTGCTCGACCCGGAAATCTCCTCGAATTACCCGGAGGATTGGGGTGATGAACACGCCCGGGTGGCCGGTGCGATCGCCCGCCTGAACGAGCTGAAGTCGCGTGGAGTGGACACCATCGTTGACCTCACCGTGATGGGCCTCGGCCGCTACATCCCGCGCATCCAGAAGATCGCCGCCGCGACCGACCTGCACATCGTCGTCGCCACCGGCATCTACACCTACTGCGACCTGCCGCACTATTTTCAATATCGCGGTCCGGGCACGGCGCTCGGCGGCCCGGAGTTGATCGCGGACATGTTCGTGCGGGATATCCAGGAAGGAATTGCCGGCACGGGCGTTCGCGCCGGAATTCTGAAGTGCGCCACAGACGCGCCGGGGTTGACGCGAGGCGTCGAGCGAATTCTGCGAGCCACCGCCCAGGCGCACCTCCGAACCGGCGTGCCGATCTCCACCCACACCCATGCCCGCCGCCGAGTGGGCCTCGACCAGCAGCGGATATTCCGGGAAGAAGGCGTCGATTTATCGCGGGTGGTGATCGGCCATTCCGGCGATACCACAGATATCGGTTACCTGGAGCAACTCCTCGACAACGGATCGTACCTCGGCATGGACCGGTTTGGAATCGATTCGATCCTGTCGTTCGAGGACCGCGTGCAAACGGTCGCCCGCCTGTGCGAGCGAGGTCATGCCGGCAGGTTGGTCCTGTCGCACGATGCCGCATGTTTCAATCACTGGCTCCCCGAACGGCAGCTTCCCGAGATGCTGCCGAGATGGCACTATCTGCACATCCACAACGATGTGATCCCCGCGCTGAAAGGCCAGGGCGTCACCGATGAGCAGATCCACACCATGTTGGTGGAGAATCCCCGGCGGATCTTCGAAGGACCGTGAATTAGCGCTTAGTTCGCCACCGAGTGTTGGAAAGTGACTCGTTGATCGCGACATCGCCGCGCCCGCGTATGCCTGCTACATGCCGCGCTGGGCCGCGTCCGCGGCCTGGGCCAGACCGGTCATATACGAGAAGAACGCATTCGACTGCCCGATGAATAGTCCCATGGCGGTGAGAAAATTGAGGGCGCCCATGGCCGCCCCGGCTGTCTTCGTCGGCCGGACCACGGAACATGCCGGCAGGCTGGCGCTGATGAATGGACAGGGTTCCGGCATGATCAGGTTGGTTTGAAACATCTCCCTCACAGCGGTGCCGCTTGCTCCGGTATTGGGGTCGAGACCATTGTTGAGGTCGGGGAATGTCAGATTGTTGGTGGGGTCGGTGAGCGGCGGTGCGTTGCCGGCCTTTTCGTGCCAGGTTTGAAAGTGCATGCTCTCGATTGGTGCCATGCTGATCACGATTTGAAGCACTTCGACGCTTGTGACTCTTTGAGCCAGCGCCAGCCGGAGGCTGCCGCCGCCTTGTTCGACCGTCGGCATATGAAACGCCGCGGTGTTGGCGATCGCCTGAATGTGCTCCTCGGGGTGCAGGTCGGCGTCGGTCTTTGGAATGGCGCTGAACTGCCCCATGTGTAGATCCGGAACGGCTTGCTCGAAGGGCGTGGGATTGACGTCTGGATTGTTAGTACTGCTGCGGTAGCGTGTCCACCAGCTGGTATCCAGCGTTAGCTGCATCAGGTTGGTAAGCCGCAACTTTCCGCTGGATCCCGTTGCCGTGCTGCCGGGCAGCGTCCGAAACGGTTCCAGGTCCGCGGTTGGGGCGCCCTTGGAGGCCAGATACGCATTCAGAAAGTTTTGATGGCTGATCTCGTCGTCGGTGTTGTCATGAATGTACTGCGGAAAGTTCCGATCGATCTTTTTCAGGCAATGAGTGTAGGCCCGGCTCCCCCCGCCGCCTGAAACTTCGTCGTCCGGAATTCCGCCAAGCTCGTTATATTGGGTCCAAAAGTCGACTTCGAGGGCCTCTCCCGCAGCCAGGAACCTCAAAATGGCAGCATCTCCTGCCGTGAGGCTGCTGCTTGATTGCGCCAATGCCTTGGTTCCGCTCACCAGCAAGCCGGTCCCCACGGTTGCTCCAGCCGCTGTTAGTCCGGTCTTCAGAAAGCTGCGGCGATTTCCACTTCTAAACAGATTAGGCTTTTCGTTCATGTTGATCCTCTTTCACAAACTGTCCAAACTGTGTTATTTCACTTCCGGAGGGAAATGATCGAACATTCTTTGCACGTCCGAGTTGAGTTTTTTGATGTTCCTGTCAGATTTGTCGGATAGCGTATCGCTCGCCGAGCCGCGCCAGATCAGTTTCTTGGTGTTGGTATCGAACAGGTCGAGGACCAGAGTGCCCACCTTGTACGTCTGTTGAGTTGTCGTTGATGTCCCGAAGCCACCACCGAACCCTCCTCCCCACCGCCAGCCCCAGCCCCCGCCGAAGTTATCGTAATAAGTGTTGAGAGTGCGGTGATCCTCTGTCATCTCCATCGCCATAATGGAAACATCTCCGCCCGATTCAATTTCCGTCCAGCCTTTCGCTGCGAGTGCTGTGGCGACGGCTGCTTGAATTCGGTCGACCCACAGCGGATTCTGTGTGTGAACCTTTCCCCATGAGTAAGTCTTGTAGCGACTGAATTCGGCGGTCCGATCGTAGTCGGTCTTTACTTCCGCCAACGATGCAGTTGCCGCAAGAATCGCGATTGCCATTGAAAACAGAATCCGGTATTTCATGCTCATAACTGTCTCCTCCTCCGTTCGTGACGAACATTCGAAACTTCTGCCGGTATGTCGGAATGCACTCGGGGTGCCAACTTCGCGCTCGTGTTATGCGATTGAACTGAAGAACCTTGTGTGTATCGTGCGGCGGGTCGTCGGTGTCGAACCGTCGAAGCGAAGTCTCAAAAACCGGGCGCTTCAACCCTTGAGAGTGTCGCGGGTGCGACATCCGTTTTCTGCCCGGAACACGACGGCCTCGGCTGACTTCCCGACTCCTGTCCCGTGCGATTGCGCGTCCGGTAGTCCGGTGTGTACGGACCAGCGCCGAGATCTCCTCAGGTAAGTCTGGTCTTCTTCTTCCGGACGCGTCGGATCTGCCACCCACCGTTCGGCATGACTATTGAGCATGCCCGTCCCTGGCCGGGTTACCCACGCTGTGCCGCGAGGAGCACCCCTGCTTAGACGGATGGTTCCAGGTCATATCGCTCCATGGGGGACGCACACCCCTTGAAAACACAGTCATACTAAGCACGCCAGGCAGGAGTGCCCGCGCCACATCGCGCTTTTTCCCGCCATACTGGAAGTTACCGCATGCCGACACCCTACGCCTACCAGCATCCTCGCGACCAGATCCTCGAAGCGATGGAGCGAATCTACCGCTATCGCATGACCACGACCTCGGGCGGCAATCTCTCGATCCGCGAAGCGAACGGCGACGTGTGGATCACTCCCGCACGCGTCGATAAGGGTGGACTGCGCCGCGAAGACATCGTCTGCATTCGCTCGGGCGGCCACATCGAAGGCACACGCCGGCCCTCGTCGGAGCTTCCGATTCACCAGGAGATCCGCCGCCGGCGGACCGAACTGGGAGGCATCGTGCACGCACATCCTTCGGCGCTGGTGGCCTTCAGCCTGGTTCACCGGGTTCCTGATACGCGCCTCTTCCATCAGGCCCGGAGGGTCTGCGGCGAACCCGGGTTCGCGCCTTACGAACTTCCCGGAAGCGTGGCCCTGGGCAATCGCGTGGCCGATACCTTTGAACAGGGATACGACTGTGTGATCCTCGAGAATCACGGGGTGGTCGCTGCCGGTCCCGACCTGCAGCAGGCTTTTCGCCGTTTCGAGACGCTCGAATTCACTGCCAAGACGCTCATCAAAGCCAGGCTATTGGGCGGTGATGTTCGATTTCTGAGCGATGCCGACCTGGAACTCGAGCGGCAGCGCGGCGGAAACCCAGAGGAGTTCGCGGCCGCTCCGCCCTCCAGCCACGAGATCGAAGTGCGCCGCAGGCTCTGTGAATTTGTCCGCCGCGCCTACCGCCAGAGGCTCTTCATCAGCACGCAGGGCAGCTACTCCGCCCGCGTGGATGCGGAGTCGTTCCTGATTACTCCCTACCAGGTGGACCGCGGCACGCTCGACCTGCAGGATCTGGTATTGATCCGCAACGGACACCGGGAGGCGGGCAAATCGCCCAGCCGCGCGGCGCAGCTTCATGAGGCGATCTACCGCCGCAATCCGGCGGTGGGTTCTATCCTCAACGCCTATCCGGTAAATGTCACTGCCTTCAGCGTGACTGGTGTCG
Organism: Bryobacteraceae bacterium; assembly: GCA_035501495.1. Taxonomy (GTDB): domain Bacteria; phylum Acidobacteriota; class Terriglobia; order Bryobacterales; family Bryobacteraceae; genus JAIQFL01. The sequence goes on from DATJWB010000320.1 coordinate 31,600, forward strand.
AGTTCAACAGCCGGACCATCCCGGAAAGTTATGTGGTGATCCGTCAGGTAGGCCGGGTACCCTTCGGTATGCAGTTCCTCGATCCGGGGGAGTTGGCGAACCTGGTATCGCCCACGCAACCCGCTCTCATCCTGGAGAACGATGGCGTCCTGGTGACCGGCTCTGACGTTCTGGAAGCTTTCGATCGCCTGGAAGTGCTGGAATCGACCGCGGAGGCGATCATCAACTGCCGTGCGTTGGGTCCACTCATGCCGTTGCCGGAACAAGTCACCCGGGAACTGGATGCGGCATTTTTCTAGGGAGGATGGCAAGATGGACGTTGAAGAGTTTCGCAGGATCGCCTTGAGCCTCGAGGGAGCCGAGGAGGGATCGCACATGGGCTCGCCTGATTTCCGCGTCGGCGGCAGGATTTTCGCCACGCTCGCCGCACAGAAGTCAGGCTACGGCAACCTCTTGCTCACGCCCGAACAGCAGGCCGCTTTTGTGGCGGAGGCGCCTGAGATCTTCATTCCGGTGGCCGGCGGATGGGGCAAGAACGGCGCGACCCACATGCGGCTGTCGCTTGCCAACGAAGACCTGTTGGCCGGCGCATTGCGCACGGCATGGGACCTCCGCCGCGCGAAGAATGCGCAGTCAGCCCCCAGGAAGCGTATGCCCATCGCGAGTAAGCGGGCCGCCAGGAAAATCGCTGGAACCACACCACGCGGTGAGAAGAAGGGATAACTACCGCACGATAGGCGCGGCTTCAGAGTAGACTACCCGGCATGCGGCCGACCCTTACGGAAGCCTGGAAGCTTTGTGTTTGCGCCTGGGTCCTGTTGGCGGTGCTCCGATTCCGTTCCGGCGTCCACCACTTGTAGATGCCGGTCAGCACCAGAAAAATCACCCCGCCGCCACCGCGTCCATGGAGTAAGCCGGACGCTCGTCAGGATCCAATCGCGTTTGTTCCGAAAATCGTCCACGCTTACTCCAACGCATGTATGCAGCGCTCGCACAATGCCCCAGCCATTGAATTCCGCGAGCATCACCTTTGCGCGAGTTCCAATCCGTTTGTACCTGGTAAATGTGCCCGGGGCCGGCGGGTATCTGGAGATCGTGAGCAGTTCGCGTGGCGGGCTCTTGTGCCGCACCGGGTATCCACGCATGAACCAGGGAGATTACAATCACGGCAAACCGAAGCACCGCGGGACTGATGAACAGCCCCAGGTAGAGGTGCAAATCCCGCGTCAGCCCGTAAAAGACCCTCACCCCACCACCTCGTCGTAACGATGCCGCCAGGCAATCGCCCGAGCCTCCTGAAACACGTTGAGCGACTGTTCGTAAAGATCGCGCGGGATCTCGACGTCTCCGCCCCAGCACCCGAGCAGTTGATAGCGCCGGACCGCGTCGATCAGGCGCTCGCTCGGGACACCCTCGAAAAAGGAGGCTTCGCGGGCCGCCACTTCTTCCGGAAGGGCGGTCTGAACCCATCCGCGCGCCCTTTCGTAAACCTCGAGGAAATGCCGATATGGCCGCGTTTTCTGGTACCCGCGCGCGCAGCACAGGCTGCTGAACGCCACCGGCGGCACACACGACCCCACCGCTACCACCACTTCGCCCGCCGTGATCGGTGCCTGCTGGTGCAGATAGTCGCCGCGCCCCTCGCGGAACGCCGCCGCCATGCGTTCCGGACTTCCGGCGTCCACCACTTCGATTTTGTCCCAGTTGGCGCCGTTGTGCCGCACGGCGTACTTTAACATCGCCAGCGGCTGCTGCCCGTGGTCGGCGAGCAGCATCCGGCCCTCGAGCTGCCTCCATTCGAACGCCGGACTCGCCTGCCGCGTTGTGAGGAAGAACCCGTCGCGCTGATTGATCTGCGCGAAATGCACCGGCAGCGGCTCCACTCCGCGCTCCCGTGGATTCCAGTTCGACGACACCGCCGACTGCACGATATCGACCTCCCCATCCCGCAGCAGTGCATAACTGCGCTGCCCCGCGCCCAGCACGCGGTAAGTGGCTTCATCGCCTCCTTCCCTCAGGAACTGGATCGCGCAGAGCAAGGGGCTGTAGAAGGCCGAATGGCGTGACGCCATGATGCGAAAGGTCATGCCTCATATTCATAGCGCAAAAGTCCGGCATGGGGCATCAGGCACGCCCCGACTGGGTATAGGAATAAACCAAAAGCGCAAGCGTCGTTTGAGTGGTGGATGGGAGTTCCTCAGCGGACCTGCATGGTACACGGAAGGTCGTGCCCCTGTACAACATATGTACGAAGGAGATCGGTGACTCCGCTCGCATGAACGCGTAAACTATTGATCCTGGGCACCCTTACCGGGTGGACCAAGCGGAATGCCCCGTGCATTAGGGTGCCCTGTTGAAAGGCAAATCGATTCCATGGCTCACGGCGGATTCAAAGATGTTTTGAAGAACGGCGGGTTCCACGCCTTCCTCTGGACGCAGTTCTTCGGCGCGTTTAACGACAACCTTTACCAGATGCTGGTGCTTCAGGCGGCCGTCGAAGCCGGCCGGTCCGCGGGCGCGGTGCAGATCGTTTATTTGCTGCCATTCCTGCTCTTCTCGGGTTACTCCGGCTACCTGGCCGACGTCATCAGCAAGCGCACCGTTCTGATCGGCGTCAAGGCGTTCGAGATTCTGGCCATGGGGGTCGGCGCCCTGGCCATCATTACCGGCCACATGCAGATGATGCTGGTGGTCCTGTTCATGATGGGCCTCCATTCCACCGTGTTCAGCCCCGCCAAATACGGCATCGTCCCCGAGATCCTCCCTGACCGCGACCTCTCCCGCGGAAACGCCATCCTCGAAATGACCACGCTGGTGGGCATTGTTTTGGGCGGCGCCGCCGGAGTCTTCGTCTTCGCGTTGTGGAAGGGCCAGGCGGTCAGGATGGCGCTGATTCCCATGGCGATTGCACTGGTCGGCTTCCTCACGAGCCTCCGCATCACGCGCGTCGCTCCGTCGGGCGCGACGCAGAAATTCCGCGTGAATCCGTACTCGGAAGTCGTGGAGGGCACGCGCCACCTGCTCCACGACCGGCCGCTCTGGCTGGCGGTGCTGGGCGTGGCATTCTTCTGGTCTCTCGGTGCACTGCTCAAGCCCAACCTGCTGCTGTTCGGCAACGAGGTGCTGCATGCGGGCGAGCTGCGCTCCGGCCTCCTGCTGCCGTTCCTTTCGATCGGAATCGGCGTGGGCAACATGCTGGCCGGCCGCCTCTCCGGCGACAAGGTCGAGCTCGGCCTCGTGCCGCTCGGGTCGATCATCATGGGCCTGTCGGCCATCGGCATCTTCGCCTTCCGCACATCCTATGCGCTCTCGGTAGCCGCGCTCGTGCTGGTGGGCATTGCGAGCGGCCTTTTCATCGTGCCGCTCTACGCCTACATGCAGCAGCGCAGCGATGACCAGGAAAAGGGCCGCGTCGTGGCCACCAACAACTTTTACCAGACGATCGGAATGCTCGGCGCCTCCGCGCTGATTTGGGCTCTGCACGACCAGATGGGCATTGGGGCGGACACCTTGATGCTGGGAGCAGGCATCGCGGTCCTGCTGGTGACCGTCTACATCCTCACCGTGGTTCCCGATTACTTCATCCGCTTCTCGCTCTGGCTGCTGACCCACACCATCTTCCGCATTCGCATCGTCGGCAGCGAGAGCGTTCCGTTCCGCGGCCCGGCGCTCCTGGTTTCGAACCACATGTCGTACATCGATGGCTTCATGATCGGCGCCTGTGTGCAGCGCTTCATCCGCTTCATGGTGTGGAAGCCGATCTACGACCTCAAGCCGCTCAACTGGTTTTTCCGCAACACCAATGCCATCCCCGTCCTGCCCGGCAGCCGCAGGGACGTGGTGGAGTCCCTGCAGGCCGCCCGCAAAGCCCTCGCGGAAGGGCATGTGGTCTGCATCTTCGCGGAGGGCGCCATCACCCACACCGGCAATCTCCTGCCCTTCAGACGCGGCCTGGAGAAGATCGTCGAAAAATCGGACGTGCCCATCATCCCGGTGGAGATCGACCGCCTCTGGGGCAGCATCTTCAGTTTCGAGCGCGGCAAGTTCTTCTGGAAGTGGCCGAAGCACCTGCCGTATCACGTCACCGTTTCCTTCGGCAAGCCGGTGCCTTCCACCACGCCGGCCCATGAAGTGCGGCAGGCTATTCAGGAACTCGCCAGCAATGCAGCGGCGCTCCGCAAGACTGCCGGCGACCGCCTGGACCTTCGCGTCATCCACAATGCCCGCCGCAACTGGAAACGCTTCGCCATGGCCGACTCCAGCGGCCGCGAGCTGACTTATGGCCGGATGCTCACCGGAAGCGTTCTCATTTCGAACTGGATCCGCCGCCATGCCGCGGAGGGCGAGATGCTCGGCGTGCTGCTGCCGCCCTCGGCCGCCGGAGCAATGGTCAATGTCGCCGCCACCATGGCGGGTTGCCCCCCGGTGAACCTCAACTTCACCGCCGGCAAGGAAGCCATCGGTTCGGCCATGGAGCAATGCCGCATCCGCACGGTCATCACCTCGAAGATCTTCCTGGCCAAGGCAAAGATCGAGGCCGTAGGCAACACGGTCTTCATCGAAGAGATTCTGGCCCGCTCCGGAAAAGCCGCTCAACTGCGCGCCCTGCTGGCCGCCCGCCTGCTGCCTGCGAAATGGTTGAGCTGGTCGGGCCGCGCCAACCCCAACGCACCCGAGGATTCGCTCGCCACCGTGATCTTCTCCAGCGGCAGCACAGGCGTTCCCAAGGGCGTGATGCTTTCCCACTACAACGTCATCGCCAACATCGAAGCCATCGCCCAGGTCTTTTGGATTTCCGATCGCGATCGCATCGTGGGCGTACTGCCCTTCTTCCACTCCTTCGGCTTCACGGTGACCATCTGGTTCCCGCTGATCTCCGGCTGCGGCGTGGTCTACCATCCCAATCCCACCGACGCCAAGGCGGTCGGTGAACTGGTGGAGAAGTACAAAGGCACGCTTCTGCTCTCCACCCCCACCTTCTGCTCCACCTACACGCGCAAATGCACGCCCGAGCAGTTCGCCAGCCTGCGCTTCGTCCTGGTGGGCGCCGAAAAACTGCGTGAGTCCGTGGCCACGGCATTCCACGAGAAGTTCGGGCATGACCTGCTGGAGGGCTACGGCTGCACCGAGATGGCTCCCGTCGTGGCGGTGAACGCTCCCAATTACGAGGCGGGGAAATCCAGCCAGGTGGGCACCAAGCCCGGCACCGTGGGCCATCCGTTGCCCGGAGTGGCGGCCCGGATTGTGGACCCGGTTTCGTTCCAGCCAAAGGCTCCCAACCAGGAAGGCCTGCTGCTGGTGAAGGGTTCCAACCGCATGCTGGAATATCTCAACCAGCCCGAGCGCACCGCCGAGGTGTTTCACGATGGTTGGTACATCACCGGCGACATCGCCCTGATCGACGACGAAGGCTTCATCCGCATTACCGACCGCCTCTCGCGTTTCAGCAAAATCGCCGGCGAGATGGTGCCGCATATTCGCATCGAAGAGGCCATGGGGAAAGTGTTGGGTGATTCTCCCTGCGCCGTGACTGCCGTCCCGGACGAAGAGCGTGGAGAACGCCTGGTCGGCCTCTACACGCAGAACGGGTTGAGTCCGTCGGAGCTTTGGCAGCGGTTGTCCGAAACGGACCTGCCGCGCCTGTGGATCCCCAAACGGGAGAACCTCTACGCAGTAGAGTCACTGCCGCTTCTGGGAACCGGTAAAGTCGATCTGCGCGGCCTCAAGGCGCTAGCCCAGCAACGTCTTGTCGCAACAGCGCGTCTCTGATTTCAGACTGGTCGATCCTGTAATCTGGAGTTGGTTATGGAAGCTTTCCTATTATTCATCCTGATCGGCATCGTATTCATGCGTTGGATCTACGTGCGCCAGCGCTTTTCCGAGATGAACTCGCGCATCGACGCGCTCTCGCGCCTGGTAGCGGAAAAGCAGGGGTTAGGGGTTGGGGGTTTGGGGTTGGGGACTGTGCCTCCGGGGCCTGAGCCCACACAAGTGCACCCTACGCCCCCACCTCCGAAGCCTCAAGTCGAAAAACCGGTCCCCGTGTTACAGCCAGCGGCCCGTTCGGTTGTGCCCCCGGCAGAAACTGCGGCGACCAAAGTCGAGACACTATCCAAAGCGCCGCTGCCCGCTTCCCCGGCCCCTGGCGCCCGGCCCCCAGCCCCTCTGTTCGAGGCCCCAACCCCCAACCCCCAACCCCCAACCCCCGCTTTTGGGCCCCCAACCCAGGCTTTTGAGCCCCCAACCCCCGTGTTTCAGCCTCCGGCCCCTGTCTTGTCCCACCGCCGCACCTCCGCGGACTGGGAAGCCCTGGTCGGCACCAACCTCTTCAACAAGGCCGGCGTGTTCCTCGTCGTAATCGCGATCGCCACTTTGCTGGGCTATGCCTTCAAGCACACCGGACCTTTGGGCCGCGTGCTGATGAGCCTCGGCACCAGCTTCGCCATGCTGGCGGGCGGCTTCCTCATGGAAAAGCGCGAACGCTACCGCACCTTCGCCCAAGGACTCCTCGGAGGCGGATGGGCCGCGCTCTATTTCACCGTCTACGCCATGCAATCCATCGACGCCGCCAAGGTCATCGACAATCCGCTCCTGGGCGCGGTGCTGCTGCTGGCCGTCGCGACCGGCATGATCGTGCATTCGCTGAAGTACCGTTCGCAGACGGTCACCGGACTGGCTTATTTCATCGCGTTCGTCACGTTGGGGATTTCCCAGGTCACGCCACTTTCGGTGCTGGCGGTCGTGCCCCTGGCGGCCTCGCTGCTGTACGTCTCGCAGCGCTTCGGCTGGCGTAACTTCGCGCTCTTCGGCCTGGTGGCCACCTACACCATCTGCGCCACGCGCGGAGACACCGGCGCGCCTCTCTGGCAGGTGCAGGCGCTCTTCAGCACCTATTGGCTCCTCTTCGAAGCCTTCGACCTGCTGCGTCCGCATCGCGCCATGCTGCCCATGAACGCGGTCGGCTTTCTCACGCTGTCGCTCGCCGCGTGGTACAGCCGCGCCCCCGGCCAGATCTGGGAGTTTCTCGCTGCCGTCGCCGTGGCCTATCTCGTGGGCGCCATTCTGCGCGCGCGCTCCGGTCTCTGGCGTCCTCCGATCACGCTCACGGCTGCGCTCCTGGCCGCCGCCATCTTCCTGAGGCTCGATCACCAGTGGGTCGCCCTCGCCCTCCTGGTGGAGGCTGAATTGTTCTTCCTGGCCGGAGTCCGCTTGCGCGCGGACTACCTGCGCTACCTCGCCGGACTCCTGTTCGGCGCCGAGCTCGGTCACCTGTTCGTGAAGACCATGCCGGAAGTTGCCGTGCGCACCTGGACTCCCGTGGCCGTAGTCAACGTCGTGGTCTTCTACGCCAACCGCGCGCTGCGTTCCGTTGACACCTATTACGGATATGCCGCCGCCGCGATGATGGCGCTCATCGCCGGATTCAACGCGCCGCATGACGACCGCGGCCTCGCGTGGATGGTGCTGGCCGCCGGCCCGTTCCTCGTGGGATGGCAATGGCGCCTGCCGGACTTCCGCTACCAGGCCTATGGTCTGGCCTTCCTCGGCCCGATCGGTATGGTGATCGGATGGCCGGAGCCGCCGCTTTCCATAGGGATCGGCGCGGCCCTGACCTACGCCGGTGTGATGTGCGCGCGGTGGTCGCCGGCCGATCGCTTCACCACCGACGAGCAGGAGGCTCTCCGCACCACCGGATCGCTGTTCGCCAGCAGCATGCTCGCTGTCCTGGTTTGGATTCTGGTTCCGAAGCAGTATCTGGGGCTCGGCTGGATGGCCCTGGGGCTTGTCCTGTTGGAGTTGGGTCTGCGCAGCCTCCCGCAGGACTTCCGCAGGCACTCGTATATCCTCGCCGTCCTCGGCGCGGGGACCGTCGTGTACAACAATCTGCTGCCGATCCAGAACACCGGCCCGCTCCAGGCGCGGCTCGTCCCCGCGGCTGCCGCCTTACTTGCCTACGCGATGGCGGCGCGTGCTCGCGATGAGGAAGGCCGCCGTGTGCTCGACATCGCTTCTTTCGCCGGCACCGGCTTCCTGCTGACGGCCCTCTGGGCGCTATTGCCTCCGGTAGCGGTCGGGCCGGCATGGGCCGTGGTGGCGCTGGTCCTCATCGAATTCAACCGGCCGGCGCTCGCGTTGCAATGCCACCTGGCGAGCGCGGCGGCCTTCGCGCGCCTCTTCTTCGCCAACTTCGATGATGCCCAGCCGGCCAACACTGCGCTGACCGTGCTGCCCGTTCTGGTGTCGCATTATTATCTGTGGTCGCGGAGTCGCAAGCGCTTCTACCTCTACAGCGGCGCGGTCCTGGCCGCGGTGCTGGCGCGCTTCGAGATGGGCCGCGTGTTCACTGCCACCGGATGGGCCGCGCTGACGGTAGCCTACCTCTATGCCGGCCGACGCTGGAAGCTCCAGGATTTGTGCTGGCAGAGCTACGCCCTGGCCGCCATGGCCTTCGCCCGCTGCTGGGGCGCCAATTTCTACTCGCCCGATATGTTCGCCGGTTTCGCGGGTCCGGTGTTCGTCGGCTCCACCGTGATTGTCTGCCTCTATGCCGCGCAATTGCTGAATGACCTGGACAGCCAGCCTCGCCTCTACCTCTCCGTGCTGGCGAGTACGCTGCTCGCGGTGCTCCTCTATTACCAGGTCTCCGGCAGCATGCTGACAGTGGCCTGGGGCGCAGAGGGCATTGCACTGCTGTCCGCCGGCTTCCCCTTGCGCGACCGCGTGCTGCGCCTCTCCGGCATGGGCCTGCTGATGTTCTGCATCCTCAAACTGTTCGTCTGGGACCTGCGCCACCTCGACACTTTGCCGCGGATCCTCTCGTTCATGGTGCTGGGTCTGATCCTGGTCGCGGTGTCCTGGGTCTACACGCGCTTCCGGGAAATCCTGTTCGGAGCGGGCGGTCACGACAACGTCCATCGGGAGGCCGTATGAACCGGCGCGTCGTTTTTCTTGCCGTCCTCGGCATGCTCATCGCCGCCACCGTGGTGGCCTCGCTGCTCCCCGGGCGGTCGGAGGTCAGCCTGTCGTCCCTCCGCCAGTTGTGGTCCGACACCCTGCGCGATGTCGATCAGCCCGGTTTGCGGCTCACCCGCCTTTCCCCGGCCGAGGAGATGAAACTGGGCTCCGATATCGTGGGCTCGATGCCGTGGGCCCAAGACCCCGCCGCCGCGGCGCACGTGGCGCAGGTCGCGCAACCCATGATCCCGCATGTTCACCGGACCAACATCACCTACCAGTTCCACGTAGTCCACGATCCGGCCATCAACGCCTACTCATTGCCTGGCGGGCAGGTCCTGGTCACGGATGGAATGCTCGGGTTCGTGCAGTCGAACTCCGAGCTCGCGATGGTCGTGGGGCATGAGATGGCGCACGTGGATCTGCGCCACTGCGTGGAGCACTACCAATACGAGTACCGTCTCGGGTCGCTGGTGGAACTCTTCCACCGTTTGGCGACCATGCCCTACTCGGCCGATCAGGAAATCGACGCCGATGCCGAAGGTCTGCGCCTCGCAATCGCCGGTGGATACGACCCGGCTGCCGCCCCGGCGTTATTCGCGCGGATGCAAAAGGAGTTCCACGAGACCGCCCCTCCCCGCGCTACCACCCCGGCGGGCGAGATCGCGCAATCGTTGGGTGGGGCGCTGGCTTCCTATTTCCGTTCGCACCCCCCGACCGAAGAGCGCGCCCGCCGCCTGCAGAATCTGGCCGCCAATTCGACGAAGAGATAAGGTGGCTCCCCTGCCTGTACCCATGGCCCCGCCGGCCCACCGAAAACTCATGAATGCCCTTGCGCCGGCGGCGATGTGGCGCGGGCACTCGTGCCGCCGCGTCCCACTCATGGGGGCGCCCCGATGAGTCGGGGGCGCGGCAGGCAGGAGTGCCTGCGCCACGTCTAGAAATACAGCTTCAGAGCCAACTGCAACTGGCGCGGCGTATTGATCTGGCTTCCCGAGCCCGTCAGCACCCCGAAGGTCTGGCTTTGCAGTTGCGTGGAGCCCGTCCCAAACCGAACCCGATTCAAGAGGTTGAACGCCTCGGCGCGGAACTCGAGTCGCGTTTTCTCCCGAATCGGAAATTCTCTTGTCACCGAAACGTTCTCGTTGAGATTCGGGAACAGGCGGAGGTCCGGATTGTAACGGGTCGAGTTGCCGATATCGTTCAGCGCCGTGCCCGTCCCCTGGATGGGGAACGGCCCGCTCCCATAGGGCACGAAGAAGTGGTCCGAGCCAGGATCGAAGCCGCCGCTGAAACTCGGTTGCCATCCGCTGTACGAGGTGACGTACGGAGCAACCCGCCCCGACGCGCCGTTCGCGTAGATGGGAAGCGTCAATGAGGTGCTGACGCCTACCGGCGTGCCGCTGTCATAGATCAGAATGCTCGCCACGCGCCAGTCGCCTACGATCCAGGCGGCCGGCCCCGACTTCAGCATGCTCCTGCCTTTGCCGAACGGGAGATCGTAGACACCCGAGATTTTGACATCGTGTGTGACGTCGAACTGCCCAATCGATTTTTCCAGGTGACGGTCGAAAAAGTCGGCTGCATACTGCACCCCCCACGCTGTATCGGAATCGGTGAGAATCTTCGAGAACGAGTAGGACGCCTGCAGGATAAACCCGTGCGTCAGGCGCTTCGAGAAGGTCCCGATCAATGCATGGTACGTTGAGTGGCCGCTGTGATCGCCCTGCCCCGCATAGGTGTCGATGTACGAGTATTGAGGATAGGGTCGCAGAGCCTGAGCCACGGTGGCGCGCGATCCCCACAGGGCGTTGAACCCCGGGAATGGCGCGAACACCCCGGCCGCATTGGCCGTCGCCGAACCCACCAGGCTGTTGAGCACCGTGATACTCTGCGCCACGGTGCCGAAGGCCGTCAGGTAGGCCGGGCTGATCTGGTTGTACTGCAGCAGCTCCGACTGCAGATGGGAGCTGAGTACGCCGTTGTACCCCAGCTCGGCCACCATCGAGGTGCCGATCTGGCGCTGCACCGAGAAGTGGAAGTTATCCAGTGCGGGAAGCTTGGTCGTCTCGTTGCCCTGGAACCACGCGACGCTGGTCCCGTTCGAGACCGAAGGGTTGATGAATGGCGGCACGGTGTAGGCCGGTATGCCCTGATCCGTGGTAAACGTGGGCAGAATTCCAGTGGTGCTGTTGCTGAATGTCTGGGTGAGCGTGAATCCGCTGTTGTGCGTGGATCCGCTGACCGACACCAGCGCACCATACAGGCGCGCATAGGACGCCCGGATCACGGTCTTCGAATCCCAGGAGTACGCCGCGCCTACATGGGGGCCGATGCCTTTAGTCCACAGGTCGGCCAGCGTACGGCTGCCCACGCGCCCCGCTCCGCTTCCGGCAAACAGCACCGCGCCCAGAATGCCGCCCGCCGCCGGGTTGGGGGTCGTGGGCGAGAAGTCGGACCAGCGATCGTTCAGGCCCGTCGGCGGCAGGTTGATGTCGTAACGCAGTCCGAGATTCAAGACCAGCTTCGAGCTCACGCGCCAGTCGTCCTGAATATAACCGCCGAAATAGGTGAACTGCTGCCCGATAAACCGCACCGTATCGATCTGTCCGCTGTCCGCCTGGCCCAGCAGGAACGAAGCGAAGGCATTGCCTCCTGCATTCGGATTGGAGCCTCCGGGAACGCCGGTCTCCTGATAACTGAACCCTACGCAGCCGGCTTCGCACTGGCGTCCGAAGCCGTTGTAATGATTCACCTGCAGCATGCCACCGAACTTGATGGTGTGACGTCCCTTGGTCCATGTGAAGTCGTCGTTGTAGCCGTATACAGTGTTCTCGGAGCCGTTATCCGCCTGGCCTCCCCAGGTGCTGATGGTGTCGCCGGTCCCGCCCGAGAACAGGTTCACCAGGTTCTCGTCGCAGTTCGGCACGTTGATCAGGCAGAATTTGCTCTTCCAGTTCCCGATGTATTCCTGCGGCGGCTTGTGGTCCTGGCGCCAGTTGTTGCCGCCCGCGTAGAAGTGGTTCAGCTTGTTAGGAGCCAGTGTCCAATCCCAACTGAACCGGAACACGTCCGTATCCTGCGTCAGATCGTTGTAATTCGAGTACAAGCCCGGCAGCGTCGGCGGTCCGTCCGGTCCGGGAGTCTGATGCTCGCGGTCGTAGCCATAGTAACCGGAGATCCGGTGCTTGTTATTGAAGATATGGTCGCCCTTGATGCTGAACTTATTCACCGGATAGATCTGCGTCCCGGAGGTGATGAGGTAATTGTTGGCCACATAAGCGGCCGTTCCCGGTGCACCGCCGTTATTGGGCGCGAGCGCTCCGCTGGTCTGGAAAACGCTGAGAGCCTGCAGCGACGCCTGGCTGAAGAGGCTCTTGGGAATCTGGTTGCCGGGGAACACCTGGCGGGTGTAACTGCCGTCCGAATTCTGGACCTGGGTCAGCGGATTGTAGATGGGGATCAACACACCCGCCGACGTGACCCATTTGCTGAAATCGCCGTTGTACATCTCGGGGGTCGGGATGGTCGCGGTTACGCCGTTGGCCCCCGTACGATTGCGAAAACCCTCGTACGAGAAGAAGAAAAATGTCTTGTCCTTCCCGTGGATTACCTTCGGGATCCACACCGGCCCGCCCACCGTGAATCCGAAATCGTTCTGCTTATAGATCGAGTTCGGGATCCTGGTCGCATTGTTGAAGAAGTTGTTGGCATCGAAGTCCGTGTTGCGCAGAAATTCGTACGCCGATCCGTGCAGCTGGTTCGTCCCCGACTTCGACACGTACGTCAGGTTCCCGCCGCCCGCATGGCCGAACTCCGCCTTGTACCCGTTGGTGTCCACGGAGAACTGATCGATTGCCTCCACCGAAGGAGAGTTGGAAGCCACCCAGCTTTTCGAGAGCGCCCGGCTGGTATTGGTCGAGATTCCGTCCAACGATGTGCCGTAAGAGGCCGCCTGTCCGCCTCCCAGCATGAAGCCATTGTCGCCGCCCAGGTTCTTCGCGTCCGGTGTGACGGATGCCAGGTCGAACGGCGTCCGGACCGTCCCGCTCACCACCAACGGCAGGTCGTTCACCATTTTGTTCTGCAGCACGGTGCTGAACTTCCCGTCGTCGGTCTGCAACTGCACCGCCGAAGCGATCACCTCGACGGTCTGGGTCGCCACGCCAACCTCCAGTGTGATGTCGGCGCGTACCGTTTGGGATGCGTCGAGAGTCAATCCGCTTTCTTCGGAGGTGCGGAAGCCGCTCTTGTTGACTTTGACGTTGTAGGTGCCCGGCGGCAGGGCGGGCATTGTGTATTCTCCTGTTTGATTGGTCGTTGCCGTCAGCGTGACGTTCGTGGACTGGTTGACGATCGTCACCGTGGCGCCAGGGACGATGGCGCCGGAGCTGTCGTGTACAACACCGGTGATGGTTCCGCGCTCGGACTGGGCGAATGCGGCGAAGGTAAAGAGCGAGATGCAAAGAGCCCGGAGGGCCCATTCGCGAACTTGGCGACAGTACATGGTCTACTCCTTAGAGGATCATCCAGGTACTCTGATTCCCCTGATTCCGGTTAGTATATAACAGCACTTAGCCAGGGTCACCGTTACCCGGCGGGATTTTACAGGAAGGGCTCCGGACCCGTTGTTATAATTGAGCGAGGGCCGTGAGGGGACAAGACATCAAGACGCTGGTAGTGCTGGCCCTGGCGCTGCTCCTCACCAACCTTCCGTGCCTGGCCGTCTGTCTCACGTGTGCCGTGCACCCGTCGGCGCCTCCCTGTCATCATCAGAAAACGTCCCATCGCGATGACGGCCAGAACTCCTGCCCGCACCAATCCATTCGCGCAATGGTGCCCTCCTCCCGTCCGGCGCATGCGATCACCCTTTCCTGCGCCGGGTCGAAGCAAGCCTGTTCGGGCATGGATACGCCGTATCTCCCCCACATTTCGTTCGAGCCGCTGACCGGTCTGTCGCCGCCCGATTCTCTTGCCAACCGCCTCGTAGTGCTCCGCGTTTAGTTCCTCCGGATACTTCGCTCTGCAAGTCCTTTCGCGTTGAGATCAAGGAGAACGAAATGAAGAGTGTGGCTTCGCGCCTCTCGAATGTGGCGCAGGCACTCCTGCCTGCCGCGTCCCGACTCATCGGGACGCTTGTCGGCCGCCATCGAGTGCCATGCCGGCCGTGGTTTCCGATCTTGCTGTGCATCGGCGCGTCCCTCACCATCGTCCGGGCGCAGGACCCCGTGCCGCCCAAGCCGGCCGGCCCGACGAAGAGCGACCAGACGGCCGACCATTCACAGATGAAAGGTATGGACCACTCTCAGATGCAGGGCATGGATCACTCGAAAATGCAAGGCATGGCCGGCATGGAAGGCATGGACATGTCCGACGAGGATCCCGCCGAATCGGTGTTGATGGGCCAGGCTTCCGGCACCAGCATGGGGCCGAAATCGTGGCCCATGCCGATGCGCATGGTGCGGCTGGGCTCATGGCGCACCATGTTTATGGGCAACGCTTTCCTGGTGGAGACGCAGCAGTCCGGACCGCGCGGCGGCGACAAGTTGTACGGCCCGAACTGGTTCATGGGCGAAGCCGAACACCGCATCGGCAAAGGCAGCTTTCTGTTCCAGCTCATGCTCAGCCTAGAGCCCGCGACGGTTACCGGGCGCGCCTTCCCCGAGCTGTTTCAGACCGGTGAAACCGCCTTTGGCAAGCCTCTCGTAGACGCTCAGCATCCGCACAATCTCATCATGGCCATCGGGTTCAACTACGCTCGCCCGGTCGCCGAAAACACCGTCCTGCAGTTTTATTTCGCCCCCGTCGGGGACCCGGCGCTCGGCCCGGTGGCGTTCCCTCACCGCGCCTCCGCCTCCGAACTGCCGCAGGCGCCGCTCGGCCATCACTGGCAGGACTCCAGCCACATTGCCGACGAAGTCGTGACCGTCGGTGTCACTCACCAGAAAGTCCGGCTGGAGGCCAGCGGCTTCTACGGCACCGAACCCGGCGAGAATCGCTGGATTCTCCAGACCGGCCCCATCAATTCGTGGGCTACGCGATTCTCGGTCTTCCCGTCGAAGAACTGGATGGTGCAGGTGTCCGCCGGAAGGCTCAATCACCCGGAACGGCAGTCTCCCGGCGACGTCTTCCGTTCGACCGCATCGCTGCACTATACCAAGCCTCGCGCCGCCGGCAGTTGGTCGTCGAGCCTGATCTGGGGCCGCAATCACGACACCTTCACGCACCGCAACCTGAATTCCTATCTCGCCGAGTCCGAGTTCCCCCTCACGCGCCGGAACTTCCTCACCGGCCGCGCCGAACTCGTGGACAAGGACGAGCTCTTCGACGACCAGCCCAGCCTCGAGGAACAACTGGACCGCACGGTTGGAAGCACGTTCCGCATCGCCGCCTACACCGCGGGCTACACCCGCGATGTCTTCGTTTCCCGGCTCTGGGAGACGGGCATTGGAGCGAATCTGACCACCTACACCGTGCCGCAAGCGATCCACCCCTATTACGGCGGTCACCCCGTGGCAGTCAGCGTCTTCTTGCGCGTCCGATTGAGGTGACGTTTTTGCCGAAAGCTGCGCGGGAGCGAGGCCAACCCACGTCCTGATAAACTGATTCAGCGACGTGACTCCCCACGCCTCGATTGCCCATTATCGAGTCACCGCCAGGCTTGGCGAGGGCGGCATGGGCGAAGTGTGGCGCGCCACGGATACCAAGCTGAATCGCGAGGTCGCCATCAAGGTCATCTCCGCGAGTTTCGCCGAAGATGCCGGCCGCCTCACGCGTTTCACCCGGGAAGCCCAGGTGCTCGCGTCACTCAATCATCCAAACATCGCCGCCATCTACGGAGTCGAAGAGCGCGCATTAGTGATGGAACTGGTGGAAGGGCCGACACTCGCCGAGCGCGTCGCGCAGGGCCCCATCCCGCTCGATGAAGCGATCCCCATCGCCCGCCAGACCGCCGAGGCGCTCGAGTACGCCCATGAACGGGGCATCGTCCACCGCGATCTCAAGCCCGCCAACATCAAGCTGACTCTCGACGGCCGCGTCAAGGTGTTGGATTTCGGGCTCGCCAAGGCGCTCGGTTCGGAGTCCTCTCAGCAAAGCGGCTCTACCGTGACCATCGGCGCCACCCAGATCGGCATGATCATGGGGACGCCAGCTTACATGAGTCCCGAGCAGGCCAAAGGCAAGCCCGTCGATCAACGCACCGACATCTGGGCGTTTGGTGTCGTGCTTTGGGAGATGCTCACCGGCCGCCCCCTGTTCGACGGAGAGGCAGTTACCGAGATTCTGGCGCAGGTGCTGACCCAGGAGCCCGACTGGAGCCAGGCTCCGCCGCGCTTCGAGAAGTTGCTGCGAAGCTGCTTGCGCAAGGATCCCAGGCAGCGCCTCCGCAGCATCGGCGATTGGGAACTCCTGCTGCAGGACGCCCCGATACCTCCGCCCGCCGGGCGCCGCCCGTCCGCACGCCTCGCCTGGGCCCTCACAGCGATTCTCGCCGCAGCCGCCGCCTGGGGTTGGCTGCGCCGTCCGCCGCAAGCCGCTGCCCCGTCGTACAGCCTCGACATCGTGCCGCCGGAAGGCGCCACGTTTTATCTCGACGTCAGCTCCGGGATGCACGCCATTTCACCCGACGGGCAGACGCTGGCGTTCATCGCCACCTCCAAAGGCACCCGCCATATCTGGCTCCGGCCCCTCGACGTTCCCACCGCACGCCCGCTCCCCGGAACCGAACTTGCCGACGGGCTTTTCTGGTCTCCCGAAGGACGGCGCCTCGGGTTCACTGCGGGCAACAGTATCAAGGTCGTGGACATCCTCACCGGCACCATCAAGAACCTGTGCGACAGTGACAACCGGATCCGGGGAGCAAGCTGGAACGCCGCCGGGACTATCATTTTCGGTGCGGCGTCGTCGCCCATCATGCGGGTATCCGAGGATGGAGGCACGCCCGTTCTCGCCACAGTTTTGGCTCCCGGGCGCGAGGTGACGCACTGGTTCCCCCAGTTCCTGCCTGACGGCAAGCGGTTTCTGTACTGGGTTCGAAGCGTGGGACCGGAAAAGAGCGGCGTGTACGCCGGGTCTCTCGACGTCGCTCCCGAAAAGCAGATCCGGCAACAGATACTGGCAACACCACACAATGCGGTATACTCCGCGCGACACCTCCTCTTCCTGCGCGGAAGAACTCTGTTCGCCCAACCCTTCGATGTCGATCGGTTGTCTCTCGAGGGCGCGGCGGCACCGATTGCCGACGGTGTGGCCAGCTTCCAACTGGCGCATTTCTCGGTCTCGCAGAGTGGCGTGCTGACGTGGTCGGCAGCCTCTACTCTTGGCAGGAGTGTGACCATTCTGTCCCGCGACGGCGCCCTGACCGAGACGCTGGGAAAGCCCGATGCTTTCATCGGCCTCCGCCTGTCTCCCGACGGACACTCGGTGGCTCTGCCGCTGCTCAACCCGGAGTCGGCGGCCACTGACCTGTGGACTATGGATCTTTCGCGCGGCGTTCTGGTTCGTTTGACCGATGATGCCGGCGTAAACAACACTCCGGTATTTTCGCCCGATGGAAAAACGATCGTATTCTCGTCGGCCCGCGGAGGAGTCTACCGCATGTACCGGAGGGCGATCGCCGGCAGTGCCTCGGAGGAACCGGTTCAGCCCGCCGCAAGCACGCAATTCCCCTCCGATTGGTCCCGGGATGGAAAGACCCTCGCATATTGGGAATTCGATGCCCCGGGCCACAGCCGCCTCATGCTCCTGCCGGTCAATCCCATCGGGAAACCGATCCCACTGCCGGCTCCCAATGCGCTCAATGTGAGCCCAAGGCTCTCGCCTTCGGGAAAATGGGTCGCATTTTCGTCCAACGAGAGCGGCACGTTCGAAATCTATGTGCAGGCACCTGCCGAACCGGGCGCCGACTCCTCTCCCAAGATCCGCATCTCCGCCAGCGGCGGCCTGAATCCTGCCTGGAGCTCCGATGGCAGCGAGCTGTTCTTCAATACGCTGGACGATCGCCTCATGACGGTCCCGATCCAGTCCGCCGGTGGACGCTTCGAAGCCGGCGCACCTCGGCAGCTATTCGCTCTGGGTGGAACGAGTCTTTTTAACGGAGGCACCTATTGGGAGCCCATCGGCAACGGGCAGCGATTCGTCGTGCTCCGCTCGGCGCCCCCCACCGAGCGCGACAATCGCATCCACATCCTGACCAACTGGCAGGCCTCTCTGCGTCCCAATCCAACCACCCGCTAGCGACCTGGCGCGGGCACTCCTGCCTGCCGCGTCCCGACTCATCGGGACGCGTTTTCGAGCGTTTACCATTGCTTCCGGCGAGGGGTTTTCTTTTTGCCGCCAGGAAGTGGGGAGTCTCCGCAATCGCGCCACGTCCTCTTCGCCAGTCTGCTACACTCCCTTCATGCCGGAACTTCGTGAAGTCCCCGATGAAGCTCCGCCCTTTCTGGGTACCTGGAGACGCGTTTACATTGGTGTCCTGATCTACCTCGTCCTCATCATCACCGTCTTCTACCTGTTCACCCGGGCCTATCGATGAGGCCGCTCGACTGGATCGTCCTGGTATCCACTCTGCTGTCGATCGTAGCCTACGGCCTCTACCGGAGCCGCGGCAGCAACACCGTCGATCGCTACCTCCTCGCCGGCAAAACCATGCCGTGGTACGCCATGGCGCTCTCCATCATGGCCACCCAGGCCAGCGCCATCACCTTCATCTCCACTACCGGCCAGGCCTATGCCGATGGCATGCGCTTCGTGCAGTTCTATTTCGGACTGCCGTTGGCCATGGTCGTGATCTGCTCCACGGTCGTCCCGGTCTTTCACCGCACCAAAGTCTACACCGCGTACGAGTACCTGGAACAGCGCTTCGACAGCAAAACGCGAGCGCTCGCCAGCCTGATTTTCCTGTGCCAGCGCGGCCTCTCGGCGGGCATGACCATCTATGCTCCGGCCATCGTCCTCTCCGCCATCCTGGGATGGCCGGAACGCCTGACTACGTCCATGATGGGCGCTATCGTGATCACCTACACCGTGCTCGGCGGCATCAAAGCGGTCACCTGGTCGGACGTGCAGCAGATGTGCGTCATCTTCCTCGGCCTCGTCATCGCACTCGTCACGGTTTTCGTGCTGCTGCCGTCCACAGTCTCGTTCGGCGACGCGGTCTACCTGGCGGGCGTGGCGGGCCGCCTCAATGCGGTTACCACCACCTTCAACTGGACCGACCGTTTCAACATCTGGAGCGGTCTGTTCGGCGGCACTTTTCTCTTTCTGTCGTACTTCGGCTGCGACCAGTCGCAGGTGCAGCGCTACCTCACCGGCCGATCCATCGCGCAAAGCCGCCTCAGCCTGCTCTTCAACGCCGTAGCCAAGATCCCGATGCAGTTCTTCATCCTGTTCATCGGCGCGATGGTGTTCGTCTTCTACCTGTTCGTGCAGCCTCCCGTCCTGTTCCAGGACTCCGAAGTGTCGCGCATCCAGGGCCGTGCGGAATTTCCCGCGATCCAACAACGGTACAACCAGGCATTCTCGCGCCGGCGCGAAGCGGCGCTGGCCCTGGTACAATCGCGCCGCTCGGGTGACGGACAAGCCGAGACCGCCAGCAGGGAGTCGTATCGTGCCGCGGAGGCCGAGATTGCGGCCACCCGCGAACGTGCCGCGCGGCTTGTGGAATCCGCCGGCGGCGAGAAAGGATATACCGACACCAACTACATTTTTCTCTCGTTCGTCACCCGCTACCTGCCCGTGGGAATCGTGGGACTGGTCATCGCCGTGATCTTCGCCGCCACGATGTCGGCCAGCTCCGGAGAAATCAACTCTCTCGCCACGGTTACCGTGGTGGATCTCTACCGCCGTTTTATGAAGCGCGGTGCGAGCGATCATCACTACCTGCTGGCCTCGCGCTGGTCTACGCTTTTCTGGGGCGTCTACGCAGTCGGCTTTGCAGGATTCGCCGGCCGGCTGGGGTCGCTGATCGTGGCCGTGAACAAGGTCGGGTCGCTCTTCTATGGCACGCTGCTCGGATGTTTCGTGGTGGCCTTCGTATTCCGCCGCGTGGGCGGTACGGCCGCGTTCATCGGCATGATTGCGGGCGAAGCGGCCATCCTGGCTACCGCCCGTTTTATGGACATCTCGTGGCTGTGGTACAGCCCCATCGGCTGTGCGGTCGTGGTCTTGACCGCGCTCGCGGTCACTTCGCTGACGCCCGCCGCGCCCGGCTCCACACCCGCCAGGCGATCAGAAGTATAGCCGCGCCAACCGTCATTCCGAGCAGGTAATGATGGATCTCCTGCTCCACCGCTTTCCACCGTTCGCCGAGCAGATATCCCAGCGTCAGGAAGGCGGCCACCCAAAGCACCGCGCCGCTGTAAGCGAACAGCGCGAACACGGGAAGTTCCAGCCCCGCGATCCCGGCTGCATACGCCGTGAAATGGCGCACTCCCGGCACGAAGTATCCGAAAGTGAGGCTCCAGTGCCCGGCCCGTTCAAAAAAAGCGTGGGCCTTGTTGATGTGCTCCTCGCGGATCCTCAGATACCTGCCATATCGATGGATCAGCTTCAGCCCGAAGACCCGGCCGAGGGTGTAGCTGATGGTAATGCCCGATGCGCTGCCGGCCAGCGCAGCCGCAAAGGCCAGTGGCGGGGAGAGGTGCCCCTGGAAAATCAGGTATCCGCTAAACGTCAGAAGCGTCTCGTCCGGCACCGGCAATCCCACGATGCCCAGCACCAGCAGACAAAAGATCGCTACGTATCCATACTGTGCGATCCACGACAGAACATGCGCTTCCATCTAGGATGTGGCGCAGGCACTCCTGCCTGCCGCGTCGGCACTCCTGCCGACGCTTTTTAGCCCACGAAGGGTTTTCGAGGATCCCGCGCAGAGGCTCAGCCCGGTGCGCTCGGGCGCCACCAAGTCGCTGCCCCCCAGCGCCACTGAGTTCGCCCGAATAGCACCCCGATGAGTCGGGGCGCAGACACGAGTGTCCGCGCCACGTCCGCCCTTCATACCACCAGTTCCGTAAGATCCACCCCCGTCCGATTTCCTCCCACCACCACAATGCCGCTTTCCGTCACATGATGATGAATGCGATCCCGCTCCAGGTCCCACCCGATGGTTGCGTCCTCCGGCACCCGCACATTCTTATCTAAAATCGCCCGCCTCACCTTGGCGCGCCGGCCGATATCGCAATTGTCGAGAATCACGCACTCCTCCACCACCGCCCCGGAATGCACCCGCACGCCGCGTCCCAGCACCGAATTCCGTACCATCCCGCCCGAAAGAATCGAGCCGCCCGACACGATGGAGTCGATCGCCTGGCCCCGGCGGTTCTCTTCATCGAACGTGAATTTCGCCGGCGGGTCCGGGTAGCTGGTCGTGCGGACGGGCCATTCGCGGTTATACAGGTTCAACGCCGGACTCACATTGCGCAGATCCATGTTGGCTTCGTAGTAGGAATCGATCGTCCCCACGTCACGCCAGTAAGGCGGCCCGTCCTGCGGCTCCCCGGGTATCCGGTTGGTCTGGAAGTCGTACGCATAAACTTCGGGCTTCCCAGCCATTTTGGGCAGGATGTCGCGCCCGAAATCGTGGCTGCTCTTCTCGTCGGCCGCATCGTCGTGCAGCAGCCGCAGCAGCGTGCGTGTGGAGAAGACGTAATTGCCCATCGACGCGTACACCCGCTCGGAATCACCAGGCATGGTGGGAGCTTCCGGGTTCTTCTCGTGGAAGCCCATGATCCGGCCGTCCTCGGCCGCCTCGATCACTCCGAACTCGAATGCCTGTTTGCGATGCACCGGGATCGCCGCTACGGTCACTTCGGCGCTCTTCTGCACGTGGTATTCGATCATGTGAGTAATGTTCATGCGGTAGATATGATCTCCACCGAAAATCGCCACCACGTGCGGGTCCGACTGTTCCACCAGGTTGATGTTCTGGAAAATGGCGTCCGCCGTCCCCTGATACCAGGTCTCCCCCGCCGACCGCATCTGTGCCGGCACCGGAATCACGAACTGTGTCTTGAGCAGGCTGCCGAACTGCCATCCTTCGCTCAGGTGCTGCAACAACGACTGGCTCCGGAACTGCGTCAGAACATACACCGAGTAAATTCCGGAGTTAATGAAGTTACTCAGAACGAAGTCGATGATCCGGTACTTGCCGCCAAAGGGAACGGCCGGTTTGGCCCGCTCTCTGGTAAGTGGATGCAGGCGCGTCCCCTTACCGCCCGCCAGTATGATGCCCAGCACGCGTATGCGCATAGCTTCTGACCAAGCACTTATTGTTCCAGCCGATCCCTCCGATTGGCAAGAGGTTTTTTGGAATGTCAGCTGAATCGGCGCCCGGATTTCAGACCCTGGGGCTGGCGCCGTCCCTCCCTGATAGAATGATCCCGTCATGCCAATCGAATTTACCAAGGCCGCGGTCATCGGCACGGGAATGATGGGCCCCGGCATCGCAGTGACCCTCGCCTTGTCCGGGCTCCCCTCTACCATCCTCAGCCGCACCGCCGATGGCGCCTCCCGCGGAGTCGAGAAAGCCCGGGCGCAAGTCGAACTGCTGGCCGCCAACGAACTGGCCGATGCCTCCGTGCTCGCGCGCGCCCCCAGCCTCATCACTGGCTCCGGGGACTTCGATGAGACCATTCGTGCTGCCGACCTCGTGATTGAATCCGCACCCGAGAACCTCTCCTTCAAGCAGGATCTCTTCGCCAGAATGGACGCCTTGGCTGCCCCCCACGCCGTATTGGCCTCCAATACCTCGGGCCTCAGCATCACCGCCATCGCGGCGCGCTGCAAACGGCCCGAACGAGTGCTGACCACGCATTTCTGGAACCCCGCGCATTTGATCCCCCTGGTGGAGATCATCAAAGGGGAGAAGACCTCACCTGAGGCCGCCGACGCGGTTCGCGGCCTTCTGGCGGCCTGCGGGAAAACGCCCGTGATGGTCAGGAAGGATCGCCCGGGACAACTCGGCAACCGGTTGCAAATGGCACTCCTGCGCGAGGCCGCATACATCGTCGAGGATGGCATCGCCGATGCCGGCGACATCGACAGTGTGATCAAGAACGGACTCGGTCTCCGCATGCCCGCCTATGGGACTCTCGAACACATGGATATTACGGGCGTCGATCTTGCTCTCTCGGTCAATGAGTACGTAACCCGCGACTTGTATAACGAGCCGCGGGCGCCCGAGTACCTTCGCGACCTGGTTCGCCGGGGCGAGACCGGCGTCAAGGCAGGTCGAGGTTTCTACGACTGGTCGTCCAAGAGTGCCGACCAGGTCAAGGCCGGTCGCGACGAATTTCTGGTGCAGGTCCTCGGCTGGCGGCGACGCAAGGAGACCAAAGCCCAGGGTCAAGCCGGATAGAGACACCCTCGCCTATTTCCGCTGCAGCTCGTGAAAGAGCATGGCCGCTTCCGCCGTCCTGCCCTCGTCCTCCAACTGCCTGGCGCGAGACTCCACCGCGCCGCGCACCGTCGGGTCGTCGGGCGCTGCCGCCAGAACCTGCCGGTAATCCTCCACCGCTTCCTCGATCTTGCCGGCGCGCATCAGAGCGTTCGCGAGATTCAGCCGTGCGTTCACAAGGTCCGGCCGCTCCTTTAACGCCATCTGGAGTTCCTCGATCGCTTCCGGCACGCGCCCGACGCGCGCCAGTGCCGCGCCCAGCATATTGTGCGCTTCGGGCACCGAAGGATCCAGGCGCACGGCGTTTTCCAGCATCGTCACCGCCGCGGAGACGTTCAGCCGCGCCATCGCCACCGCTCCCAGATTCAACCACGCGGTGAAGTCGTTCGGATACTTTTCCAGGCGGTGCCGCATCACCGCCTCCTGCAACTCCAGCCGGCGGTCCGAAGCTCCCCGCGGCAGCAGCTCCAGCCACAAATGCCCCATCTCGTCGGTGGACTGGTTCCCGTTGGTCACCAGCTTCGGCGGATGGTTCGGATTGCGCACGTTGCCCACCGAGTTGTCGTAATGGTAGCGCATCGAAATCACCGCGCCCTTGGGCAGCATGAGCGGCTCCCGGTAGTAGTAAACCGACTGCCAGTTCAGGTCCCAATCGGGAATCCGCACAAGCCATTTGCGTGTTCCATCAGGCAGCGTGGCATAACCCTCCAGCAGCTTGCCGAGATAGTGTGCGTGCGGGTAAACCGCCAGCACGTCCACATCCATGGGCAGGCGGAAATCGTCCGACACCACGAAATCCCGCGCACCACCCGGGACCCGCAGGGCTCCATCGTGCTCCAGTTGCACCAACAGCGGAAAGTGCGCCGGCGCCTTGTCTGTGAAGTAAATCCCGATCGAGGGCCGCTCCTCTTCGGGTTTGCCCGAAGGATGCAGGTGGGTGTTGAGCACCAGCGTGTCCCCCGGATTCAGCCGCCACGAAAAACCATCCGGTTCGACGTGAGGCACCGCTCCCGGCTTCCAGAACAGGAAGTGCCCATCGGGGTCGTAAGGACTTCGTACGATGGTGAGGTCCATCCCCTCGAATCCCGTCGCGCCTTTTGCCGCCTCGCGTCGCGCCGAGCCCAGCCGGTCCACCAGCAGATTGGCATGATGCACCACACTTCGATTGCCCGGACGGATCTCGACGGCCCGCACGTACCGCGGCGCCGGCAGCGCCGGCGTGAAGATGAAGTTCCAGAAGATGTCCGGTCCTGACGCGGGCACTGCTCGGGGGCTCGATGCTTCCAGCACGAGGTCAGGCCGGCCGAGTTGCCATCCATCCGGAAACTCGGGCGCCGCCGGAGTCTCGCCCGCCGGCCCCTCCGGCACACCCGCCGCCACCCAATCTCCGATCTGGCGGATCTGCTCTTCGCTCAATCGCCGTTCGTTCGCGAAATCTCCGTGGCCCGTCTCCGGAAGCCACGGAGGCATGTAGCGTTTGCGCGTCACCGCGGCGATCTGAGCCGCGTGGCGCTTCACCTCTTCGTAGCGGACCAGCGCGAACGGCGCCGGCCCACCCGAGTGGTGACACGGCGCGCAGAATTCGTAAACAATCGGTGCGATTTCGTGCGCGAAATTCGGTGGCGTGTCGGCCGCCGCTCCCGGATTGGCGGCTGCCAAAACCGCCCAAAGCACAGCCTGGACCCTGATTCCCACTTTCCTTCATCATAGAACGCCCTCCCCGGAAACCGCCTCCCTGCCGCTTCCGGCCGCCAGTGAGGTGGATTAGATTAGGAGCATGAGGTGCATCGCGCTTTGCTCCGTCCTCGCCATACGTCTCGCCGCGCAGCCTGGCGCGGGCGACGCCGCCAAAGCAGACGAAGTTCTGAAGGCCGCACGGGCCGCGCTCGGCCCCAGGCTTTCGAATGTCCAGTCGCTTTCCGTCTGGGGCGCCGACCACCGCGGACTCCAGTCCACTCAGCTCGCCCTGACGCTCGATCTGTCCGGAAAGTGTCTCAAGGAACAGAGCAGCCTCTCGAATGGCGGCCAGATCCAGCGGATGGGACTCAGCGCGGACGGCGCCGGACCGGCGGGCGGCGGAATGCCCGGGGATGATGGCGGGCCTGCCATGTCGCTCCTTTTGACCGAGGGCCTCGACGGTGACGACTACTGGGCCCGCAACGGTGTCGGCTCCGGAAAGCAGCCCTTCATCAACGGCTTCGTCCGCTATGTTCTGGCCTTCACCCTTTCCCCGCCGGCCGACTTTCCCGTTGAGTTCACGTACGGCGGCAGAATCGAATCGCCCCGAGGCACCGTCGATGCCCTGGAAGGCAAAGGCGGCGGCGGTTTCCTGGTGCACCTCTACCTCGATGCCAAGGATCACCTGCCCGTCACCATGGTCTATCACGACGGCGGCGAGGAGACCCAGCTCTGGTTGAAGGACTACAAGTCCGAAGATGGCATTCGCTTTCCGCACACCTTGGTGTGGATCTTCGACGACACGCCCGTCGAAGAGTTCCAGATCCAGCACTTCAAGGTCAACCCCAAGTTGCGCCCCGACAAGTTCCGCCGCTGACTGTGGCGCGGGCACACTCCTGCGTGTACCCATGAGCTCCGCCGGCCCACTGAAAATTCATGAAAACCCGTTCGCCTGACGACGTGGCGCGGGAACTCGTGCCTGCCGCGTCGGCTTATCGGGACGATTCTTACCCTCTAGTGTGCCACGCCGCCGGCAATCAGCACGTCAGAAGAGCGCTGCTCCGGAATAGGCGATTCCCTCAGCCGCCACCGCGAAAAAAACGTCGCCTATTTCCCAACCGACGTCTCCGCCGGCAGTTCCTTGTGGGCGCTCCAATCCTCCCACGAGCCGTCGTAGAGCCGCGCATCAAAACCCAGGTATCGGGCCGCGAAATAGACCACAGTCGCCTGCTGTCCGATATGGCAATACGACACCACCCGGTCGCCCGGCTGAATTCCCGCCGCGCGGAACTGTTCGCGAAGCGCGCCGGCGGACTTCAACTTTCCCGCATCGTCCAGAAGCGTGGTGTACGCGATATTCGTCGCGCCGGGAATGTGCCCCGCCCGCTTGCCCTGCGGAACCGACTTACCTGTGTAATACTCCGCCGCCCGCGCGTCCACGATCGCCACTCCCCGCTGATGCAGGTTTGATCGCACATAATCCAGCTCCACGATAATGTCGTTCTGCGGGCACGGCTCCACATTGCCGAGCGCTACCGGCCGGACATCGGTCGTCACCGCCCGCCCTTCGCTCTGCCACACCGGCATTCCGCCATCCAGCAGCGACGTGCGCGCGCCCATACCCATCGCGTCCAGCGTGAGAAAAGCACGCGTGGTGATCGACGCGCTACGCTGCGTCGCGAAGTACAGCACCACGTGGGAATCGCTGTTGACTCCGAGGTTCCGGAACACATCCCGCAATTGCGCCATGGACGGCAGCTCCACCGTCAGATTCGTCGGCCCCTGCATCAGGTGTATGTCGTCGTAGGACAGATACAGGGCGCCGGGAATATGGCCCTTCTGATAATCCGACTCCGCTCCGACCGACAGGATCGTGAGGTTCCGGTCGTGCAGATGGTCGGCCAGCCAGGCAGTCGAGACCAGCATGCTGGACTTGTCCCCATGTCCTCCGCAAGGCGCTGCCGACGCGAAGTTCAGAGTCGTAACGAATGCCAGAATGCAAGCGCAGGAACGCAACATCGGCGAAGACCCTCCTATATCGCGAATAACTATATCGCAGTACGCCGTATTCTGTCAAGGTCGCCTGGCGGAAGTGCTACCTTGGCATTGCATGCGAACTCCGTGGCGCACCGTCCTGGCCCTCTCCGCATTATTGGCTGCGCTGATCGGTCTCGCCGCAACTCCCGCCCCGGAGTCGTTCGATTTCGTGATCCTGGGCGATCGGACTGGCGAGGCCGTCCCTGGAGTGTACGAGCAGGCATGGCACGAAGCAGCTGCCGGGAATCCCGCCTTCGTGGTCAGTGTCGGCGACACCATTCAAGGGTTGAACGATGCCACTGCCGAGGCGGAATGGCGGGAGGCGCAGAAGATCTTCCGCCCGTACCAGCGATTCCCGCTCTACCTGGCTGCGGGCAACCACGACATCTGGTCCGATGCATCCGAGAAGCTCTTCCACAAGTATTCCGGCCACGAACCGCACTACAGCTTCGACTACGGCGACGCGCATTTCACGATCCTCGACAACAGCCGGTCCGATGATTTATCCGCCGAGGAGATGGAGTTTCTCGAAGCCGACCTCAAGGCAAGCGTCGCGCAGTCAGTGAAATTCATCGTCTCGCATCGCCCCTCGTGGCTGATTCCAGCCGCCCTGCTGAATCGCAGCTTCCCCCTCCACCTGTTGGCAAAAAAGTACGGAGTGCAATACGTGATTGCCGGCCACGTGCACCAGATGCTGCACGTAGACCTGGATGGGGTGACCTATCTTTCCATGCCGAGCGCCGGCGGCCACCTGCGGGCATCCATGAAGTATGAAGACGGCTGGTTCTTCGCTCAGACTCTGGTGGAGGTTCGCGGAAGTGCGGTGGACTTTCAGATCAGGGAACTGCGGCCGCCTCACGGGGAGGGCCGGATCACGACGCCCAAGGACTGGGGTGTGGTAGGACTATCCAAATCGGGGGCCGGCCGCACGGCCGCCCCCCGGGAATGAGATCGCTGAGAACTTAGTGACGATATTCTACTGCAGTGGGGCCGGCCTTGATGGCAGTCTTCACGCGCATGGTCTTTCTCCTCTCTCTGTGTGCTTTTCGCGCGGCCCGACATTCGAGCCACACCCCAATACGACGAGCAAAGCAGAGGATATTGGCAGCGCCGCGTCGCGCGGTACTAAGGTAAAGACCCCAACGTGGCGCACGCACTCCTGACTGTACCTCCCCACTCATGGGGACGCTTGGCCGGCGTGTATGGTGCCAGTGGCCGAAGGGGTTTTTCGAGGCAGCCGTCTCGGCACTCATGGCCGAAAGCGCCCCGATGAGTCGGGGCGCTGCGGACACAAGTGTCCGCGCCACGTCGTAGTCTACACTTTGTATGCGCTCCGCGGCGTCTGATCGAGGTGCTGGTTGGCCTTCTCCGAATTCGTCACCCGCGCATTCGCGGAGTCCCATTCAAATCTCTCGCCGGGGAACCTTTGCGCCAGGCACCCCAGGAGGAAAGCCTCCGTCACCGGACGCTGCACTTCGAAGTTGGTGAGCGAGGCCGGCCCTCCCTTGCAGGCGGCCAGCCATTGATCGATGGCCGCGTCGCGCGGAGGTCCTCCCGCCGAGCCGCCGCGCCGCTGCCTCGCCGGCGGCGTCTGGTACTTGGGATTCTCGGGGTACACCTTCGGACGATCTCCGTTGAAGCCGGCGAGAATCATCCCCTTGTCTCCCACATAAAGGATGCCCTCATTGGCATCGCCCTTCTGGAAATAGTGGTCGTCCTGCTTGCTGATCCCCGCCGGGCGCGGCGGCCGCAAACCGCCGTCGTACCATGCCATGTGCACCGGCGCCTTGTCGCCGCGCGCCGGATAACTCAGATGCACGATCGACGCCTTGGGATAGGTCTCGTCGTACGATTCGCTGGCACACGCCTCCACCGCCGTAGGCGGCACCAGATCCAGAATCTGGAACACGCCCGCGAAGCTGTAGCATCCCATGTCGCCGAACGACCCGCATCCGAAATCGAACCATCCCCGCCACACGAACGGCAGGTATGCCTTGTTGTACGGCCGCTCGGGGGCGGGTCCCAGCCACATGTCCCAGTCGAAGCCGTCGGGAATCGGCTGCACTTCCCTGGGCCGGTCGATCCCTTGCGGCCAGTACGGCCGGCTCGACCAGTTGTGCACCTCGCGCACCTGCCCGATCGCGCCATCCGCAAGCCACGAGCTGATCAGGTGCGTGGACTCGCTCGATGGGTTGTTCACCGGCAGCCCCGTCGCCACCTTCATCTCGCGCGCCGTGGCCGCCATGCGGTGCGCATCCGGAATCGAGTGCGACATGGGCTTCTGGCACAGCACGTGTTTGTGCTGGCGCATCGCCGCGATCGAGATGGGCGCGTGCCAATGATCGGGCGTCGCCACGTAGACGGCGTCCAGGTCCTTCTCCTTCGCCAGCAGTTCGCGATAGTCGGGATAAGCGGTACAGCCTTTGTAGTCGGCCTGCTTGCGCGAGGAGTAATATGCCTCCACCAGCCGTTTCGCCGGCTCACGCCCGCCCATCCCGAGGCTGCTGCTGAATTCGTGGGTGAGCTGCACGCGGCCGGGTGATGCCAGGTCTTCCGCCCAATTCTCGTAGCCCGCGCCCAGCAGACGCCGCGCCGCTACCAGCAGCGCGTTGTCGCTGTACTCCATGTAGTCCTTGCTGCCGCGATTCACGTCGCACACCGCGACCACCTGAACTTCGGGCCGCGCCAACAGGCTCATCGTCACTGCCTGGCCTTGCCGGCCCAACCCGACGGTTGCCAGCGTGACCTTGTCGCTCGGCGGAACGAAGGGAGCCCCCAATACGTGCCGCGGAACGATCATGAAAGCCGTAGCCGTGGCGCCCGCGAAGGCGCGCCTCGTCATCTGTCGCTTGTCCGACCCGTTCATATATCTCCTCTCGCACCTTATGAAGGATTGCCGCTATTCGGAGCCGAGAGTACCAGATTGCTTTGTCGAAGTCTACCGTAACAGTATGAAACCAATGGTACGTGTGGAACCGGTCCGGAGCGGCCGGCGCGAGATTATTCCCGTGTGCCCGGCACCACATTGTCGAGATGCAAGTGAGAATTACAACCTGGACCGGATCGCAGCGCAATGGGATTGTACTGTCGACCATCGGACCGCGGATCCGTGTAGCCCTTCCCGGCTGCGACGACGCCTATGAGTTCTCTCATCGCGGTGGCGCGTGGTTTGGCGAAGACGGCCTGCCCGTGCGAATCGGGTTCCCTGCCAGAGTTGACGATGGCAGGACGCCAGCTTCGTCGGCTGCGTGGGTGAATTGAGCGGAGTGCGGGAATGATCTCGGAATCCAGTTCCGCCAATCGAAGCCTCTACGGGCTGGCCGTGAAAACGCTGCCCTGGCCCTCCTGGTACCTAACCATTACTGCCACCGCTGTTGCAATCCTCCTGGAATGGTATATGCTGCGGTCGGGCTTGCCGGGCTTCTGGATCCTGGCAGCCCCGCTGGGCTCGTCCTTTTTGGTTGTACTGTTGGCCGCGCTGGTTCGCCGATTCGCCTCGTCCGCCCACCTGCCTCTCACCCCGGATTGGATTTACGAACTCTCCATCGACCGCTACCGGCCTATGCTGCGGCTGCTCAGCCCGGAGGAACTCGAGATCCTGCGGGCCCAGCCGGGGTTCACGCCCCAAGCCGAAGCCCGCTTCCGCAGCGCGCGGTGCAGGTTGTTGCGGAAGTACCTGCAGCATTTGAATGAAGACTTCAAACGAATCTGCATGGCCTTGAAGGTTCTCATGGTGAAGTCCACGCGCGACCGACCGGACTTGGCCTGGGCATTGTTGGGCAACCAGTTGACCTTTGCATACGGAATGACCACCGTCCGGATTGGTTTGCTGTTCTATCGATTCGGCGTCGGGACGGTGGACGTTGCCGGCCTGGTCCGGCTGTTTGACGGCCTGCGGATCGAGTTACGAACCGTAGTTCAGGCGGACCTCGCCGCGAGGGCATAACAAACGCCCGCCCGGCCAGATCGTCATGGGACAATGCGGACTTGACACCTGATTCCGAATCCGACAGCCCCACCTTACACCTCCTCTCCGCGCGCGATGTCGATCTGGCCATCTGGGAATGGCCGGGAAGCGACCCGGCTCTGGTCTTCGCCCACGCCACTGGTTTCCACGGCCGCTGCTGGGACCGCATCGCCCGCTGCTTCGCGGGACGACGGCGCCTGGCGGTAGACTTCCGCGGCCATGGCCGTTCCTCCAAGCCCGAGCCTCCCTATCATTGGCGGGACTTCGGAAGAGAACTGACCGCCTTGATGGAACAACTGGGCGTGCGAGGCGCCCTCGGCATCGGCCATTCCATGGGAGGACACTCCGTGGTCGCCTCCGTTGCGCTGCGGCCCCGGACTTTCTCCGCGCTACTGCTGATCGATCCCACGATTCTGCCGCCCGAATACTACGGACACCGCCTGCTCGACGTCTCATTCGTCGAGCGGCGCCGCAACCGCTGGGCCTCGCCCGATGAGATGTTCGAGCGGTTCCGCGACCGGCCTCCCTTCGCCGGCTGGCGTCCCGAGATCCTCCGCGACTACTGCGATTTCGGGCTGCTGCCCGAAGGCCGCGGTTTCGTCCTGGCTTGTCCTCCGCGCGTGGAAGCTTCGATCTACAACCACTCCACCGAGCCCGAAGCCAACCTCTACAGCGAGATCCCGTCAGTCGCGCAACCGGTGGTTGTCCTGCGCGCGGCGAATCTCGGAACCCTGGACTCGTTCACCCTCAGCTCGTCGCCCACGCCGCCCGACCTCGCCTCCAAGTTTCCGCACGGGCGCGAAGTGCATCTCACCGATCGCAGCCACTTCATTCCCATGGAATGGCCGGAGGGTGTCACGGCCGAAATCCAGCAGATGTTGACTCTATTGGAATAGCTCCGCGCGGCGGATGCGCTCGCCTTTGAATACCACCATCGAAATCCGCTCCGTGGCCGAGATGTCTTCGAGCGGATTGCCGTCCACCAGCAGCAGGTCGGCCTCCAGCCCTTTGCGGATAGTGCCGAATCGCTTCTCCGCGCGCAACAGTTTCGCGCCATTGCCGGTGGCGGCAGTGAGCGCCGCTTTGGGCGGGATGCCGGCCTTGACCCAGAGCTGCAGCTCATGATGCAGCGATGCCCCGTGGAAGACCATCGGGTTCCCCGAGTCGCTCCCCATCACCAGCGGCACGCCGGCGTTCCACGCGCGCACCAGGTTCGCCGCCGCGCGTTCGTAGGCCGATTCAAACAGCGCGGCTTTGGCCGCATCCGCGCCCTTTCCGCTGGCTACAAATTCGCGCGTGCCCTTCAGCACGCCCGGAATCACCGATTGCTGCACCAGCGAATTGTCGAGCCCGACGCCTTTGCCGGCGAAATAGTTGGCGAATGCCTCCGCCACGCCCAGCGACGGATCGAGATACACGCCCTGCCGCACCATCCGATCGAGCACCGCGCCGGGCACCTCGTCGCGCCACGAACCGCGATCGATGGATGACGAGCCTACCTCAACCGCGTCGGTGACATCGCGTGCATCGCCTGTGTGAGTCGCGAGCGGCAGGTTCTGCGCGCGTGCCTCCTCCGCCACCGACCGGACCAGCAGCAGATCCAGCCGGTCGTAGAGCATGCCTTCGCCCCAGCCGGCCTCGAGGATGGCCTTGATGCTGTCCACGCCGGCGGCCTTCAACTCGCGCACCTGGCGGCGGGCCTCTTCGGGCGTCTTCGGCGTGCGAATCATCTGCGCCCGCATGCTTTCGCGCGCCGCCTCCGGCACATCCTGCAGGAACTCCGTGCCGTGCCCCTTCTCGACCGTGAAGATGGGTCCGCTCACGAAGATCTGCGCTCCGAGCTTGCTCCCTTCGCCGATCTGTTGGCGCAGCTTGCGCGCTTCGTCCAGCGGATCGCCGACGCTGCGCGCGGCCGTCACCCCGTTGTACAGCAGCGCCGCAGCCGCCCGAGGCATAGTCTTCTTCAGGTCGTAGTCTTCTGCAGCAGCGGATATGCCCGCGGGAGAACCCAGGCGTACCTGCGCATCGATTAAGCCGGGCAGCAGCGTCTTGCCCGCGCCCTCGACCACTTCCGCCTTCAACTTCTCCGGGTCGGGCCAGGAGCCCTCGAAGACTTCGTCGATCTTGCCGTTACGCACCAGCACCGCGCCGTTGTCGATCACAGTGCCGTCGCCCACGAACAGCCGCGCATTGCGAATCAGGTAGGTGCCCGAACGCTGCAAGTCGCGGAACAGCGCCTCGTTCTGGCCGAGATGCTCCTTGCTGTAGCCGCGATAGCAGCCCATCAGCAGAAAGGGCCCCGCCACCGCCAGTACCCACAGCTTCTGCCGCGGCTGCATCTTCTCTTCCTTCTCCCAGCGGAACAGTTGCACTGCCAGAAACACTCCCACCACCGTCGAGACCAGAAGCGCCGTCACCGCCGCGAGATTGTCGAGCAGGTTCTGATTGCGGAAGAAAATGCTCTGGAACCCCGCCACCAGGTAGGATGCCGGCAGGAACTCCGCCAGCGTTTGCGCCCAGTTGGGCAGAATGGCGGCAGGAATCGTCGCGCCGCTCAGGAAGAGCTGTGACATGTACGCCAGTTGGATCGCAATCATGGCCTCCTGCATGGTGTTGGTGACCGAGGCCAGGATCAGCCCGACCGAGCGCAGGGCGCACACCCCCAGCACCACCATCACCAGCAGCGAAAGCCAGTTGTGCGGAAGCGGCATGGCATACAGCAGGTGCGCCAGCGTCACCAGCACGATGGGAACCGGAAGATAGAGCAGCAGACCGCTGGCCATCGCGGCCAGGAGAATGGGCAGTGGCCCGATGGGCGTGACTTTGAAGCGCCGCAGGATGTTGGCCTCGCGGTCCTGCACCGAGCGCATCCCGGCGCCCCAAAGCCCGTTGCCCAGGATTCCCATGGTCAGCACCGTGCCCACAAAGTACGAAACCCCCTGCCCCGTACCCGCGTGAAACAGTTCCGCGAAGGCAAAGAAGAAAATAAATGGAAACAGGTAGTTGAAGAAAAGCACCCCGCGGTCCCGCATGGTCAACTGCAGGTTGCTTCGGAAGATGGCAAGGTAGGGTCTCATTCGCGCAGACTCTTTCCGGTGAGCTCGATGAAGGCATCTTCGAGCGATGGCCGCTGGACGCGGATGTCCGCCAGCTCGATGCCCGCCTCGTCCAGCCACTTCACCATCTCCACGATGGTGCGCGCGGGCCGCGACGAATTTGCCGCGATGCGGGTGCGGGATTCGTCCAGCGTGATCTTTTCCGCTTCGCGCCACGCGGGCAGCGGACCCTCGGGCAGCGGCTGGCAGCACTCGATCTCGATCACCGAGTGTGCCGCGGTCCGGTCCTGAATCTCGCGCGGCG
The DNA here is from genome assembly GCA_035501495.1 of Bryobacteraceae bacterium. Taxonomy (GTDB): domain Bacteria; phylum Acidobacteriota; class Terriglobia; order Bryobacterales; family Bryobacteraceae; genus JAIQFL01. The sequence continues at coordinate 65,991 of DATJWB010000320.1, forward strand.
TTCCCATGGCCACGATGCGGCCCTCATCGACGATCGCCACCCGGTCACACAGCTTCTGGGCCTCTTCAATGTAATGGGTGGTCACCAGAATGGTGCGCTGCTCGCGGCGCAGGTCGAGCACCAGCTCGTGGATCTCCAGCCGCGCCTGCGGGTCGAGCCCGGCGGACGGTTCATCGAGGAAGAGCACCTGCGGATCGTTGATCAGGGCCAGTGCCAGGGCCAGGCGCTGCTTCTGGCCGCCGGAAAGCTGCGAGTAGAGCGCCTCGCGCTTCTCCCAGAGTTGCAACCGGCGGAGGAGTTGGTGGGTGTCCACCGTGCGCGTGTAGAGGTCGCCGAAGAGCGCGATGGCTTCACGCACCTTGATCTTGTCCTGCAGCCGCGTGGACTGCAGGCAGACGCCCACCCGGTCTTTCAACTCGCGCGTTTGCACATCGGGGTCGTACCCCAGCACGGCCACGCGCCCCCCGCTCCGCGAGCGAAGCCCCTCGAGAATTTCGACCGTGGTGGTCTTGCCGGCGCCGTTGGGTCCGAGCAGTCCGAACACCTCCCCGGCGCGAACTTCGAAATCGATTCCCTTGACGGCGGGAAGGGTGCCGTAGTTCTTGCGGAGTCCTTCGACCTCGATCGGATGCGCCACGAAGAAAACAGTGTCGCACAGTCCCGCCCCTGTCCATGGGCCCCGCCGGCCCACCGAACTTCATGAAAACCCGTGCCGGCGATGTGGCGCAGGCACTCCTGCCTGCCGCGCCCCGACTCTTCGGGACGCTTTTGGCCGCCTCCCGCGCCGGTGCCCGCGAAGGGTTTTCGAGGCTGAAGGCCGGCAGCCCGAAGGCCGGAGCGGCTGAAGTCCGCCCCACGCGGATACAATGAAGTATGTCTTTTGTGACGGTCCCGGAGGCCGTGGACGAGATCCGCGCCGGGCGCATTTTGGTGGTGGTGGACGATGAGGACCGCGAGAACGAAGGCGACCTGACCATCGCCGCCGAGAAGGTCACTCCCGAGATCATCAACTTCATGGCGACTCACGGACGCGGGCTGATCTGTTTGCCGTTGACCGCCGGGCGCTGCGATTACCTGCGCCTGCCGTTGATGAGCCCGCGCAACACCTCGAACTTCGGCACCGCCTTCTGCGAATCCATCGACGCTCTGGAGGGCGTCACCACGGGGATTTCCGCCGCCGACCGGACGTGCACGATCCTCAAGGCGATCGATCCCGATTGCCGCCCCGGAGACCTCGCCCGGCCCGGCCACATCTTTCCGCTGCGCGCGCGGGAAGGCGGCGTGCTCGTCCGCGCCGGCCAGACAGAAGCCTCGGTGGACCTCGCCCGGCTCGCAGGGCTCGCACCCGCCGGCGTAATCTGCGAAATCATGAACGAGGACGGCACCATGGCGCGGGTTCCCCAGTTGCAGGAATTCTGCCGCCGTCACGGGCTGAAGATGATCTCGGTGGCGGACCTCATCCGCTACCGCATGAAGAACGAGAAGTTCATCCGCCGGGTGGCCGAGGGCTGCATACAGACGGAGTTCGGCGAGTTCCGCACCATCGCGTATGCCAGCGACCTCAATCCCGAATACCACCTGGCGCTGGTTCGCGGTGAGGTGGCGGGCCGCGAGCGGGTGCTGGTGCGCATGCACTCGCGCTGCCTGTACGGCGATGTGTTCGGCGCTTCCTCCTGCGATTGCTCCGGCCTGGTGCGCAATTCGCTGCGGACCATCGCGGAGGAGGGCTTGGGCGTGCTCGTTTACCTGCACGAGACCGGCCCCGGTTTCCGCGTCGAACGCGACCCCACGGGCCATCCGCGCATGGTCTCGCACGGCCGCGACTTCATGCACTACAAGGGAGAGGACGGGCAGCGCCAGCTTCAGCACGAGCACGGCATCGGCGCGCAGATTCTCTCCGACCTGGGACTCCACACCATCCGCCTGCTCACCAACCACCCGCGGAAGATTGTGGCGCTCGAAGGTTTCGGCATCGAAATCGTGGATCAATTGCCGGTTGGGCACTAGCACGAGGCTGAAAAGACGTGGTCGTGGCCGCGGATAGACGGCCTTTCATCCGCGGCCAGAACTTTTTGCGCAACCGCTAGCGGCAATGGCTGGCGTCCTCGCGGAAGAGAGTGCTGGTGTACCGAACATCGTCCCGGCGGTCGCGGTCGTGGTCGTCGCGGTCGTGCCCCCGATCCGCCACATATGCCGTACGGGTGGTGCGCAGATCATTGCGGCCTTCCGCCATCGCCGGGGCCGCCGTAAACGCCGCCGAACAGGCCAGCAACGCGATTAATCCAAATGTCCTTTTCATCTCAATTCCCTCCTTGCAGCCATACAGATGTGCCGCCTGGCGCGCCGTTCGTAAATGTCTCGTAAGTCTTGGCGCATTCTCGGTAATGCGTGTATTGTATATAGGTAGAAGTGCGAGGTGTACCGATGAACTGGTGGCGGCGTCTGACCCGGAGACGGCAAATGGAGGAGCAGCTCGACCAGGAGGTCCGCTTCCACCTGGACCAATATGCCGCCGATCTCGTGGCACGCGGCGAGGACCCCGGCGAGGCGCGGCGGCAGGCCAGGCTGGCGCTTGGCGGCCCGGAGCTGGTGAAAGAGGAGTGCCGCGATGCCCGCGGCACGCGTTGGCTGGAGGACCTCTGGCAGGACCTCCGGTATGCGATTCGCATGCTTCGCCAGAAACCGGGATTTGCGGCCGTCGCGCTGGGCACGCTGGCGCTCGGCGTCGGCGCCACTACCGTGATGTTCACCATGATCAACAGCGTGATCTTGAAGCCGCTCCCGTATCCCGAGCCCGGCCGGCTGGTCCAACTGCAGGAGCAGACGGATTACAGCACCCATTGGGGCAACCTGTGGAGCTTCACGTATCCGAACTTCCTGGATTGCCGGCGCGAAGTGCATTCGCTCGACGTGGGAGGATTCCAGTATGGCGGCGGTATCGTCAGCAAGCCTGGAGACGCGGAGTTCGTAGATGGCCTTCAGGTCTCGTCGGGCCTGCTATCGGTCTGGGCAGTGCCCATGCTGCGCGGACGCGCCTTCCTGCCGGAGGAAGACCGGCCCGGCGGGCCCCCCGTTGCGATCATCAGCCAGCGGATGTGGCAGCGCCGCTTCGCGGAAAGCCCTGACGCGATCGGCGCGCCGCTGACCTTCGAAGGAACCAGCTACATGGTGGTGGGGATCGTGCCCGAAAGCCTGCGTTTGACGGTTGACGCGGATGTGTTTACGCTGCTGGGACAGAACACCCAGCCGTTCATGCAGAATCGCGAACGGCACGGGATTCGGGTCCGGGGACGGCTCCAGCCGGGCGCCACGCTCGCGCAGGCAAGGGCGGAACTGGCTACGATCGCGCACCGCCTGGCCGAGCAGTATCCGAAGTCGAACAAGGGGCGCACCTTCATTGCGGACCCGCTGCGGCCGGATGTCCAGAGCGTGGAATCGTCTCTGTGGCTGCTGCTGGGCGCGGTCAGCCTGGTTCTTCTGATTGCGTGTGCCAATATCGCGAGCCTGCTGCTGGCGCGCGCGATTTCGCGGCAGCGGGAGATGGCGATGCGGCTGGCTCTCGGCGCGTCGCGCGGCCGCCTGGCGCGGCAATGTCTCGCCGAGAGCGCGGTGTTGGGGCTCTCGGGAGGCGCGTTCGGTGTGGCTCTGGCCGCCGCCGGTTTCCGCCCATTTGTGGTTTTCTGGCCGGGCGGCCTGCCACGCGCCGGAGAGGTCCGCCTCGACTGGCACGTGCTGCTGTTTGCCGTGGGCGTGTCGCTCGCGAGCAGCCTGTTGTTTGGACTCGCGCCTGCCCTGCGCGTGGCGGCGCGCGAGTTCGAACAGACGCTTCGTGCGGGAGCGCGGACCGTGGGGGGCGGCTCACGGCGCATCCACGGAGCGTTCGTAACCTCCGAGATTGCCCTGGCTGTCGTTCTGCTGGTTTCGGCCGGAATGCTGGGGAGCACGCTCGTCCGCCTCTCGTCCCTCGACCCGGGCGTGAACGTGCACAATGTACTCACCGCGCGGACGGCGCTCTCGCCTGCCGTGCTGGCGAATCCGGCGCGGACCCGTGTTTCCTGGATGGACCTGCTGGATCGGGTGCGCCGCGTTCCGGGAGTGGAGGCGGTGACCATGATCGATACCGTTCCGATGCGCGAGGGCAACAACCAGATCGGCTACCGCACCACGCCCGCCGATGTTCCGGATAACCAGCAACCGCTGGTTCTGGCGGCAAGTGTGACACCGGATTATCTGAACGTAATGGGCATCCCTCTGCACAAGGGACGGTTTTTCGACGATCACGACCGTCTGGGCAGCCAGGGCGTGGTGGTGATCGACGACGTGATGGCACAGCAGGCATTCAGTGGGCAGGAGCCTGTCGGAAAGCACGTGTGGATTGGCCTGGGGTCCGATCCCATGCAAGTGGTCGGGGTGGTGGGTCACGTGCGTCAGTGGGGTTTGGCCGGCGATGACCGGGCCGAGGTGCGCGCGCAACTCTACTATCCATTCCAGCAAGTGCCCGACGGTCTGGTGCGGCGTTGGTCCGAGCTGATGTCGATTGCCGTGCGGACCAGGCTCGACCCCATGAACACGGTCGAACCGCTGCGGCGCGAGGTGCGCGGACCGTCCGGCGACCAGGTGATCTACGAGTTGAATACGCTGGAGCACCTGGCCCAGGCCACGCTTGCCCAACAGCGTTTTCTGATGCTGCTGTTCGGCATCTTCGCTGGGCTGGCACTGCTTCTGGCCTGTGTCGGGATTTACGGTGTGATGGCCTACCTGACCGGGCAGCGGGTACCGGAGATCGGTGTGCGAATGGCGCTCGGCGCGAGCGCCGGCGATGTGCTGCGCATGGTGCTCGGGCAGAGCCTGGGAATGATCGTGGCGGGCGTGGCAATCGGGGCAGCCGCGGCGTTCGCCGCGGCGAGGGTGCTCGAGCGCCTGGTGGAGGGAATGCTGCCTGCGGAAGCCGGCACGTTCGCGGCCATGGTGGCGCTGCTGGTGCTGTCGGCGCTACTTGCCAGTTTTGTCCCTGCCCGGCGCGCGAGTCGCGTGGCGCCGATGAGCGCGCTGCGCTTGGAGTAGAAAACAGCGTCCAAACCGGCTCACACCGGCGTGATTCACAATTAACGGGATTGTCACAGCGCGAATCGGGCGGCGCCCGTGCTAAGATAATCCAAGCAGGTGGTCCATGTTTAACTTCCTTCCCGCCAGCGACGTGTTGGTTCGGTAGCCAGGCGAGCCGCCCCGGCATCTACGCCGGAAGGCGCTCGCTCTGATTCCCGAACCGGCTTTCTGCACTGGACTCGCGTCCCGGAATTCTCCGGTGCGCATATCATTCACCAGGCAAAAACGTGGAGCATTGGTATGCAGGCGGTAGCCGAAGTCACTCCCCCGAGCAAGTGGAAGTTCCTGCGAGAAGCGCTGGCAGGAACGGAACAGGATTTTACTGAAGGTAGTTTGAGCCGCGGCATCGCATTGCTGGCTATTCCAACCGTACTCGAAATGGCCATGGAGTCCACCTTCGGACTGGTGGACGCGTTTTGGGTCGCTCGGCTTGGCTCCGATGCCATCGCCGTGGTAGGCCTCACCGAATCGTTGATCGTCCTCATCTTCAGCGTCGCCATGGGACTCAGCGTGGCCGCCACCGCCACGGTTGCCCGGCGCATCGGCGAAAAGGATCCGGAGGGCGCCGCCGTCGCGGCGGTGCAGGCCATCGGCTGCGGCATCGCGATTTCGCTCGCCGCCGGCATCTGCGGTGCGCTGTTCGCGCCTCACCTGCTGCGGCTGATGGGCGCGGAGCCTTCCGTCATCCATGCGGGCGCGCGCTATACCGCGGTTCTGCTGGGCGGGAATGCCAGCATTATCCTGCTGTTCCTGATCAACGGCGTGTTCCGCGGATCGGGCGACGCCGTCACCGCCATGCGATCACTGTGGCTGGCCAATCTCATCAACATGGCGCTCGACCCGTGCTTCATCTACGGCTTCGCCGGCTTCCCCAAGCTGGGTGTGATGGGCGCGGCGGTGGCCACCACCACCGGCCGCACGGTCGGCGTGGCCTATCAACTCTCTGTGCTCTTCAGCGCCCGCGGCCGCGTCGCGGTCACCCGCCGGCACCTGCGCATCGACTGGCCCGTGCTGCGCCGCCTGTTGCAGGTAGCCCGCACATCCATGTTCCAGTACTTCGTGGCGATGGCGAGTTGGGTCAGCCTGGCGCGCATCAACGCGACGTTCGGCAGCATCGCGACCGCGGGCTATACGCTTGCCATCCGGGTCATCATGTTCGGCATCCTGCCGTCGTGGGGCATTTGCAGTGCGGCAGCCACCCTCGTCGGCCAGAACCTTGGCGCCAAAAGGCCGGACCGCTCGGAGCGCGCCGTTTGGCTGGCCGGCTCCTACAACATGGCGTTCCTCACCGTGGTCGGGATCGTTTTCCTGTTCAGTGCGCGGCTCATCGTCGGCCGCTTCACCACGCAGCAGGCGGTCGCCGCAATCGCCATCCAATGCCTGCAGTTCGTGAGCCTCGGCTATCCCTTCTATGCCTGGGGGATGGTCATGGAGCAAGCCTTCAATGGCGCGGGCGACACCGCCACACCCACCTGGATCAACCTCTTCTGCTACTGGACGCTGCAGATTCCTCTGGCATGGTGGCTGTCGCAGAAGACGGGGCTCGGCCCGCGCGGAGTCTATCTCGCGATCTGTTCGGCGGAATCGGTGCTGGCGGTGGTTTCGGTCATCCTGTTCCGCCGCGGGCGCTGGAAACAGGTGCTGGTGTGAGGCGTGGCGTGACTGCCGCGCCTTAACTGCCCGCGCCGTGGCACGTCGCGTCCCGGACTTGAGCTTTGGAGCACTGCGTTATAATAAGGCCCATCGCCATTTTCGCCGGTCAGACGGACCGCGCAGGTGGGGTGTTCCCTGGCGGCCGGGAGGTTTGATGTCTCGCATTGTTCGCTGTTCCCTGATCCAGGCAACCAACGCGGCAGCACCCGACGCTTCGCTGGAAGCCACCAAGAAGGCCATGCTCGACAAGCACGTGGCCTACATCGAACAGGCCGCGGCCGCCGGCGCGCAGATCGTCTGTCTGCAGGAGATTTTTTACGGACCCTATTTCTGCGCGGAGCAGACCACCCGCTGGTACGACTTCACCGAGCCGATCCCCGGCGGCCCCACCGTGCGCCTCATGCAGGATCTCGCCCGCCGGCGCCACATCGCGCTGATCGTGCCCATCTACGAAGTGGAGCAGGAGGGCATCTACTACAACACCGCCGCAATCCTGCACAACGACGGCACCTACCTGGGCAAATATCGCAAGACGCACATTCCGCACGTGGCGCCGGGCTTCTGGGAGAAGTTCTACTTCCGCCCCGGCAATCTCGGCTACCCGGTGTTCGACCTGGGCTTCGCCAAAATCGGCGTCTACATCTGCTACGACCGGCACTTTCCGGAAGGTGCGCGAGCCCTGGGACTCAATGGCGCGGAGATCATCTTCAATCCCTCCGCTACCGTGGCCGGCCTGAGCGAATATCTCTGGAAGCTGGAACAGCCGGCGCACGCGGTGGCCAACGGATATTTCGTCGGCGCCATCAATCGCGTGGGCGTCGAGGCGCCCTGGAACATCGGGGAATTTTACGGCTCCAGCTATTTCTGCGATCCGCGCGGGCAGATCTTCGCGCAGGCATCGCGCGACCGTGACGAAGTGCTCACCGCGGACCTGGATCTCGACAAGATCGCCGAGGTGCGCAAAACCTGGCAGTTCTTCCGCGACCGGCGCCCCGACATGTACGAATCGCTGGTAAAGGCATAATCATGACCAAAGAAGAAATCATCCTGGCAAACCAGGAGTTCCTGTTTCCGGCCGTCTTTCATTACTACAAGGAGCCGCTGGTGGTGGCGCGCGCCAAAAACCAGTACGTCTGGGACGCCGACGGCAACCAGTACCTGGATTTTTTCGGCGGCATCGTGACGGTGAGCGTGGGGCACTGTAACGACCAGGTGAATGCGAAAGTTCACGAACAGCTCGATACCCTGCAGCATGTCTCCACGGTGTTCGCGAACGAGCCGCAGGCCGCGCTTGCCAGGAAGATCGCCTCGATTACGCCGCAGGGCAAGCTCACCAAGTCGTTCTTCACGAATAGCGGAACCGAAGCCAACGAGACCGCCATCCTGACGGCGCGCTGTTACACCGGCAACACCGATATTGTGGCGCTGCGCCACTCCTATCACGGCCGGTCGTCGATGGCGATGGGCTTGACGGGGCAGGGCTCGTGGAAGCTCGGGCCTTCGCAGGCCGGCGTCGTGCACGCGCACAATGCCTATTGTTACCGCTGCCCCTTCGGCCTCACCTACCCGAGTTGCGAGGTCCGCTGCGCCCAGGACATGGAGGAATTGATCCGCAGCACCACGGCGGGGCGCGTCGCCGGATTCATCGCGGAACCGATTCAGGGCGTGGCCGGCTTCATTACGCCGCCCAAGGAGTATTTCCAGATCGTCGAGAAAATCGTGCGCAATCACGGCGGCGTCTTCATCAGCGACGAAGTGCAGACCGGATGGGGCCGCACCGGCGGCAAGTGGTTCGGCATCGAGCAGTGGGGCGTCACGCCTGACATCATGACCAGCGCCAAGGGCTTGGGCAATGGTTCGCCGATCGGCCTGACGGTCGCGCGCCCCGAGGTCGCCGACTCCGTCAAGGGCCTCACCATCTCCACCTTTGGCGGCAATCCGGTGACCTCCACCCAGGCCAAAGCGGTGATCGATTTCATCGAGGAGCAGAACCTGCTCGCCAATTGCACCGAAACCGGCGCCTATCTCCGCGCGGGCCTGGATGAGCTGATGGACAAGCACGAGATCATCGGCGACGTGCGCGGCATGGGATTGCTGCAGGCCATCGAGCTGGTGGAAGACCGCGAGTCGAAGACCCCGGCCACCGCGCAGACCGCTATGGCCATGGAAGCCGCGCGCGAAAACCGCCTGCTGATCGGCAAAGGCGGCATGTTCGGAAACGTAATCCGCATCTCGCCGCCCATGAACGTAGGGCGCTCCGATGTCGATCAGTTCCTCGCGTTGCTCGACCAGACGCTGGCAGCCTGCGGCTCGATGGTAGCCGGTGGCGTCAAATGAGCACTCTGCCCATCCCCCAAAACCTGGAGCGATTTCCGGAACTGCACCCGCCGCTCGATTCTCAGTCGGCGCTCGCCGAGGCCAACCGCTGCCTCTTCTGCTTCGATGCGCCGTGCACCGCCGCCTGTCCCACCCACATCGATGTCCCGCGCTTCATCAAGAAGATCGCCAGCGGCAACCTGCGCGGCTCGGCGCTCACGATTCTGGACTCCAACATCCTGGGACTGAGCTGTTCGCGAGTCTGCCCGGTGGACGTGCTATGCGAAGGCTCCTGCGTCCTGCATCGCTATAACAAGAAGCCCATCGAAATCGGCCTGTTGCAACGCCACGCGATGGACCATTTCTATGCCGTCCCCAATCCCCAACCCCCAATCCCCAACTCCCGCTTGGGCAACCCCCGAATTTCGGTTGCGTGCATCGGCGGTGGTCCGGCATCTCTGGCCTGTGCCGCGGAACTTCGGCGCTACGGCTATCCGGTCACGATCTTCGACAATCGCCCGCTGCCGGGCGGGCTGAACACCTATGGCGTCGCGGAATACAAGCTCCGGCCCACCGACAGCCTGCGCGAAGTCGAACTGGTGCGTTCGCTCGGCGTCGAGTTCCGGCAGGCCGAGGTTGGCGGCGAGGCGCATGCGATTCCGTTCGGCGCCCTGGAGCGCGATTTCACCTTCATCTTCATTGGCGTCGGTTTGGGCGCCATGGAACGATTGGGGATTCCGGGCGAACACCTCCACGGCGTGATCGATGCGCTGCATTTCATCGAACGCTACAAGACTTGGCCCGAGATGACGGTGGGCCGCCGGGTGGTGGTGATCGGAGGAGGCAACACCGCCATCGACGCCGCGAATGCCGCAAAGCGCCTGGGCGCCGAGGAGGTTCACCTTTTCTACCGCCGCACCGAAAAAGAAATGCCGGCATTCTCGTTCGAGTACGACCACTCCAAGGTCGAGGGCGTGCGCTTCCATTGGCTGGCGCAGCCCGTAGAGATCCTGGGCCGGGATGGCCGCGCGGCCGGCGTGAAGTTTGTCGAGACCCGGCTGGGAGCGCCTGACCGAAGCGGGCGCCGCAACGCGATCCCGGTGGAAGGATCCTGGTTCGAGTGCGCCTGCGACATGGTGATTCCGGCTCTCGGACAGTCACGCTTCCAGGCGATGCTGCACGAGTCCTGTGGAATCGAGCTGAAGGGCGGCACCATCCTGGTGGACCGTCCCACCGGACGCACCACCAACCCGAAGTATTACGCCGGCGGCGACTGTGTGAATGGCGGCCGCGAAGTGGTGGACGCCGTAGCGGACGGCAAACGCGCAGCGAAGGCGATCGTGGAGGCGACCCGTGAGTAGCGTGGCGCGGGCACTCCTGTCTGCCGCGCCGAGACTCATCTCGGCGCTTTTCGGGCGCCCACTGCACTCGGGCGGCGACGGTTTCTTCACCCTGCCCAAGAGCTCTTCCTGGAAGCTTTGGCGCGCCGGCGTCCAAGACCTCTTTACCGCCGCGGAACGTGGTAGCGGCCAAGAAGCGTCGGCAGGAGTGCCGACGCGACAGGCAAGAATGCCTGCGCCACGGCGGCAGACACACGTGTGCAGGCCATACCAAAGGCACCATCCATGGCTGATCTGACCACCAACTTCGCGGGCATCCGATGTCCCAATCCCTTCTGGCTGGCCTCCGGTCCCCCTACCAACTGCGGCGAGCAGGTGATGCGCGCCTTCGACGCGGGTTGGGGAGGCGCCGTCTGGAAGACCATCGGCGAACCGATCGTCAACGTCTCCTCGCGTTACTCCTCGGTCGATTGGAACGGCCAGCGCATGATGGGCCTGAACAATATCGAACTCATCACCGACCGCCCCATCGACGTCAATCTCCGCGAAATTGCAGAGGTCAAGAAGCGCTTCCCCAAACACGCCGTGATTGCCTCGCTGATGGTCGAGTCGAAGCGCGAGACCTGGCACGATATCGTCAAACGTTCTGAAGACGCCGGCGCCGACGGGCTCGAACTGAATTTCGGCTGCCCGCACGGCATGAGCGAACGCGGCATGGGCAGCGCCGTGGGACAGGTGCCCGAGTACTCCTGCATGATCACGGAGTGGGTAAAAGAGGCGGCACGCACTCCCGTGCTCATCAAGCTCACGCCGAACATTACCGATATCCGCATGGTCGCGCGCGCCGCCCGCCGCGGAGGCGCCGACGGGCTCTCGGCCATCAACACCATCAACTCCATCACCGGCATCGATCTCGACACCCTGACGCCGCGGCCCGATGTCGGCGGTTACTCCGCCCACGGCGGATATTGCGGACCCGCGGTCAAACCCATTGCCTTGCACCTGGTGCAGCAGATCGCGTCCGATCCCGAAGTCCGCCTGCCCGTCTCCGGCATCGGCGGCATCTCCGGGTGGCGCGAGGCAGCCGAATTCATCCTGCTGGGGTGCGGGACCGTGCAGGTGTGTACCGCCGCCATGCACTACGGCTACCGGATCGTCGAAGACATGGCCGACGGCCTGAGCAACTGGATGGACGAGAAGGGTTACCGAACCATCGAGGATTTCCGCGGCCTGTCGCTCCCCAAGGTCACCGATTGGAAGCACCTCGACCTCAACTACAAGATCGTGGCCCGCATCAATCGCGACAAGTGCATCGGGTGCGACCTCTGCTATGTCGCCTGCTGGGACGGGGCGCATCAGTGCATTCACCTGGACGGCCACGCGCCGCCGGCCGCCATCGAAGCCCGTACCCGGACCGCGATCACCACCACGCCCATCGCCAAGCTCGATTCCACGCAAACCGCCTTCGCCGCCACGCCGCCCGCGCGAATTCCTCGCATCGATGAAAATGAATGTGTGGGGTGCAATCTCTGCTGGCTGGTTTGCCCGGTGGAGAACTGCATTACCATGGAGCAGATCGCCAACGGCCGCCCGCCGGAGAGTTGGGAGCAACGCACGCATGCGTAAGCACGACAGGGCCCGCCTCACACGAGCTGGAGACCGCCACTCATGAACACGCTCATCCGCAACGGTATCGTCGTCACCGCCCGCAACACCCAGGTAGCCAATGTGCTCATCGAAAACGAGCACATTTTCGAAATCTCGCCGAGGCGGATGGAGCACCTGGCGCAGAAGATCATCGATGCCACCGGCTGTTACGTCATGCCCGGCGGCGTGGACGTTCACACCCACCTGGACATGCCGTTCGGCGGCACCACCTCTGCCGACGACTTCGAAACCGGAACCCGCGCCGCCGCGTTCGGGGGCACCACCACGATTGTCGATTTCGCGATCCAGCCGCGCGGCACCCGCATGCGCGATGCGCTCGACACCTGGTGGAAAAAGGCCGAGGAAAAAGCCTGCATCGACTATGGCCTGCACATGATCGTCACCGACCTCGCCGGCTGCGGGCTCGAGGACATGGACGAGATGGTCAAGGAAGGGGTGGCCAGTTTCAAACTCTTCATGGCATACCCCAACGTCCTGATGGTGGACGACGGCACCATCTTCAAGGCCCTCTCGCGCACCGCCAGGAACGGCGCGCTGGTCTGTATGCACGCCGAGAACGGCAGCGTGATCGACGTGATTGTGGCGCGGGCGCTGGCCGAAGGAAAGACCGCGCCCATCTATCACGCCCTCACCCGTCCCACGCGCGCCGAGGCGGAGGCCGTGCACCGCGCGATTGCCATGGCGGAGATCGCCGGCGCGCCCGTCTACATCGTCCATCTCTCCTCCGAGGATGCGCTGAACGAAGTGCGCGAGGCACGCGACCGGGGCGTCCCGGTGTTTGCCGAGACCTGCCCGCAATACCTGTTGCTATCCATCGAAGAGCTCGAGCGGCCGAATTTCGAAGGCGCCAAGTACGTCTTTACCCCGCCGCTCCGTACCAAGGAGAATCTCCCCAAGCTCTGGGACGGCCTGATGCACGATCACCTGCAGGTGGTCTCCACCGACCACTGCCCATTCTGTTTCGAAGATCAGAAGACGCTGGGCAGGGACGATTTCACCAAGATTCCCAACGGCGGGCCCGGCATCGAAAACCGTTTGCAGTTGATCTACCATCACGGCGTGAATGCCGGCAAGCTTTCGCTCTCACGCTTTGTGGAACTGACGTCCACAGCGCCCGCCCGCCTGTTCGGCATGTACCCGAAAAAAGGCGAGCTCTTCGCCAGTTCGGATGCCGATATCGTGATCTGGGATCCGAAAGTAGACTACACGATCAGCTCCAGGACTCACCACATGCGGGTGGACTACTCCATGTTTGAAGGTTTCCAGGTGAGGGGCAACGCGCGCACCGTGATCTCGCGCGGCGAGGTGATCATGGATCGGGGCAAGTTCTACGGCGCCCCCGGCAGAGGCAAATACGTGAAGCGAAAGGCTCATGGAGGCGCATGGAAATGATGTGTCGTGGCGCAGGCACTCCTGCCTGCCGCGTCCCCACTCATGGGGACGCTTTTGGGCCGCCAGGAACCCGGTGCCGGTGCATTAGATAAGCCATGCCTCCTCGCGACCCCAGCCTGTATAACGAAGACCTCGCGCCGATCCCCAAGAGCCGGCGCACCTGGGGAATGTACAACTACGCGTCGCTGTGGGTGGCCATGTCGGTCTGCATCCCGACCTACATGCTGGCATCGGGTCTCATCGCCGGGGGCATGAGCTGGTGGCAGGCCATCGGCACCATCATGCTGGGCAACATCATCGTGCTCATCCCGATGCTGCTGAATGCCCACGCCGGGGCCAGGTACGGTATTCCCTTCCCCGTGCTGGTGCGTGCGTCATTTGGCGTGCGCGGCGCGAACATTCCGGCGGTCCTGCGCGCGCTGGTGGCGTGCGGATGGTTCGGAATCCAGACCTGGATCGGCGGCCAGGCCATCTATTCGATGCTGAAGATCCTGTGGCCCGCGGCTGCCGGACTGACCTCGGGCATCTGGATCTGCTTCTTCGCCTTCTGGGCGCTGAACATCCTGGTGATCTGGCGCGGCATCGAGACCATCAAGTTCCTGGAGGGCATCGGCGCGCCGTTCATGCTGGGGATCGGTCTGTTGCTGCTGTGGTGGATTACCGGCAAAGCAGGCGGACTCGGCCCCGTGCTGCGCGCGCCGAGCAAGTTCCATACCAGCGCCGATTTCGTGCGCTTCTTCATACCGTCGCTCACCGGCATGGTGGGATTCTGGGCTACTGTGGCGCTCAATATCCCCGACTTCACGCGCTACGCGAAGTCACAAAAAGCCCAGGCCTTCGGACAGGCGCTCGGCCTGCCTGCCGCCATGACGCTGTATTCGTTCATCGGCGTGGCGGTGACCTCGGCATCCGTAGTGCTGTTTGGCGAAGCCATCTGGGACCCGGTAGCGCTGCTCGGCAAGTTCAATCAGCCCGCCGTGGCGCTGATCGCGCTGGTGGCCCTGTTGGTCGCGACGCTCAATACCAACGTCGCCGCCAACGTGGTTTCGCCTTCGAACGATTTTTCGAACCTCAATCCGCGGCTCATCTCGTTCCGCACCGGCGGCCTGATCACCGGCGTGGTGGGAATCGCGATGATGCCATGGAAGCTGCTGAGCGGCTTCAGTTCGTACATCTTCGGCTGGCTGGTGGGCTATTCGGGCCTGCTGGGGCCGATCGCGGGCGTGATGATCGCGGACTATTTCCTGGTGCGCCGCGCCCATTTGAAAGTGGATGAGCTGTACTCCCGCAGCGGAGCCTACCAGTACAACAACGGCGTCAACCTCATGGCCGTCGCCGCGCTGGCGGCTGGAGTGGTGGTGGCGCTTCTCGGCCTGGTGGTTCCGCCGCTGCGGCTCTTATATGACTACGCCTGGTTCGTGGGCTTCGGTGTATCGGGCGCGGTCTACGTTCTTTTGATGCAGCGCGCCGAAGCGCCTGCCAACATTCCGGAATGGGAAGGTGAAGGATGATCGCAACCGAATCGAAAGTCGGAACCGTATCGTATTACATTAACGGCGCCTGGGAGAAACCCGAAGGCCATACCATGCAGACTGTGACCAACCCGGCCACAGGCCACGCCCTGGCCGAGGTGCCATTCGCCTCCGAGGCCGACGTCGATCGCGCCGTCCGCTCGGCGCACGATGCTTTCCTGAAGTGGCGCGAGGTCCCGGTGGTGGACCGCGTCCAGGTGCTCTATCGCTACAAGGCGCTCCTCGATAAGCATGCCGATGAAGTGGCGCGCATTCTGACGCAGGAGAACGGCAAGACCGCCGACGACGCCAAGGCCGAAGTGCGCCGCATGATCCAGATGGTGGAAGTGGCTTGCGGCATGCCCAGCCTGATGATGGGCGATTCGCTGAACGACGTGGCCGCCGGCATCGATTGCAAGACCGTGCGCCAACCCATTGGCGTATGCGTGGGCATCTCGCCGTTCAACTTCCCCGCCATGGTGCCGATGTGGATGCTCCCCTTCGCCATCGCTTGCGGCAATACCTTCGTCCTCAAGCCTTCGGAGAAGGTGCCGCTCACTCCGACCCGCGCCGTCGAGTTGCTGCACGATGTGGGCCTGCCCGCCGGGGTCGTGACCCTGATCCATGGCGGGAAAGAAGCCGTGGATGCGCTCCTCCGGCACCCGCTGGTGAAAGCGGTGTCGTTCGTCGGATCGACTCCGGTGGCGAAGTACATCTACACTACGGCGGCGGCGCATGGCAAACGCGTGCAGGCGCTCGGAGGCGCCAAGAATCACCTCATCGTGATGCCCGATGCCGACATGCCGAAGACGGTCGAGGCGATCATCGGCTCCGCATTCGGGGCCGCGGGCGAGCGCTGCCTGGCGGGCAGCGTGCTGGTGCCGGTGGGCGATGCCGCGGGTCCGCTGCTCGACCTGCTGGTGAAGCGCACCAAGGGGTTGACGGTTGGCGACGGCTTGCAGCACGGAGTCGAAATGGGCCCGCTGGTGACCTCCGACCATTGCCGCAAGGTGGAAGGTTACGTCGAAAAGGGCGTCGCGGAAGGGGCGACTCCGCTGGTGGACGGGCGCGAACGCAAGCATGACCACGGCGGCTTCTTCCTGGGCCCGACGATTTTCGATCACGTGACGCCGGAGATGACGATTGCCCGCGAAGAGATCTTCGGCCCGGTGCTTTCGGTGATCCGCGTGGACACGCTGGACGACGCGATCAACCTGGTGAATCGTTCGCCCTTTGGCAACGCGACCGCGATTTTCACCAGCAGCGGCAAGGCGGCGCGCGAATACTCGTCGCGCTGCGAGGTGGGGATGGTGGGGGTGAACGTCGGTGTAGCGGCGCCGATGGCCTTCTTTCCGTTCGCCGGCTGGAAGAACTCCTTCTTCGGCGACCTGCACGCGCACGGCAAAGACGCGGTCGCCTTCTACACCGAGCAGAAGGTGATCATGAGCCGCTGGTTCTAGAGACGTGGCCAGGCATTCCTGCCCACCGGCCATCAACGTTCGGGCACGATGTGGCGCAGGCCCTCCGGCCTGCCGCGCCCCGGCTCTCCGGGGCGCATTTCGGGTGTGCACAGGTTCGCTACCCGGGGGGACTTAGCTCATGCGCGTTAAGATTCTCTGCGCTTCTATCCTCTTGGCCGCCCTCGCCGGCTCCCAGACGAAGGTGACGACCAATAACTTGGGATTAGTTGGCGATCGCTTCCAACCGCTGACGTACGCCGCAATGACGCCCGAGCAGAAGGCCATGGTCGACCATATGCTCGCCGGAGAGCGCGGCAACCTGGCCGGTCCGTTCAACGTCCTGCTGCGCAGCCCGGAGATGGGCGATCTCGGTCAGCAACTGGGCGCCCGGATGCGCTTCCATAACTCGCTGCCGCCGAACGTGCGCGAGACTGTCGTCCTCCTGGCCGGGCGTTGGTGGATGGCGCAATATGAATGGACCGCACACAAGCGCCTGGCACTCCAGGAGGGCGTCAGCCCGGCGGTCATCGACGCGATCGCAACCGGGAAGCGTCCCACCGGGCTGGATCCGAAACTGGAGGCGGCGTACACCTTCATCACGGAACTCTACAAGACCCGCCGCGTCAGCGACGCCACCTTTCAGGCCGCCAAGGCTCAGTTCGGCGAACGCGGCATCGTGGACATGATCGGCCTGAGCGGCTGGTACGACCTCGTGTGCAAAGCCCTGGATGTGGACCGTTACCCGCTAGCCAACGGCGTGCCGCCCGAGTTGAAGCCCCTCGCCAACCCATTCCCATAACTCCGGGAGAGACGGAATTCTCCCCGCGGGTGTAACGCGTGCCCTTCTACGATCAGCAGGCCATGGCCTGCACGTGCGCTATTCCAGCCGGAGGGCGTCCGTGGGGCTCACGTTTGAGGCCCGCCGGGCCGGGATCACTGCCGCCGCGAGCGCGCCGGTGGCAAGGACCAGCGCGGCGGTGGCGACGGTAGCGGGGTCCGTCGCGGTGACGCCGAACAACTGCGACTGAACCAGCTTGCCGAGCGCGGCGACGCAGGGCAGCGCGAGGGCGATGCCGGAGGCAATCATGACGGCGGCGTCGCGCAGGACGAGGCGGATGGCGGAGGCGCGGGTGGCGCCGAGGGCGAACCGGACGCCGATCTCGCGGGTGCGGCGCGTGACCACGAAGGACATCACGCCGTAGAGACCGATCAACGAAAGCACGAGCGCGAGGGCGCCGAACGCTCCCGACAGCGCGGCGACCATGCGCTCGGTGTTGAGGGAGCGGGCGACCTGCTCGTCGAGGGTGCGGAACCAGAGGATCGGCAGCCGCGGGTCGTCCTGGCGGACCAGACGGCGGATCGAGCGAATGGCCTGCGCGGCAGCGCCGCGAACCTTGATATAGAAACTGGCGCCGGTGTCGTCGTGTACGAAGAGCGGGAAGAAGACCTGCTCGGAGTTATCCCGGATACCGCGATAGCTCATGTCGGCGACGACGCCGACGATGCGGCTATTGGGCTTGACGTCCGAGCTACCGCCCCGGGCGATGAGGACGCCGAGGGGATCACGCCCGGGCAGATAGCGCTTGACAAAGGCCTCATTGACAATCGCGGAACGGGGATCGATCTCGCCGGCGGGACGGGAGTCGCTCTGGTTGAAATCGCGGCCGGCGAGGATGCGAATGCCGAGGGTCGAGAAGAAACCGGGGCTGACGGCGTTGAAGTTGATGATGCCATCGCTCACGGTGCGGCGATCGGTCTGCATAGTCACTTTGTTGCTCCAGGCACCGCCGGTGAGGAAGGCGAATCGGGCAGCGGCGGAGGACCTGGCCGCGGGCAAGGCGCGGACCTGTTCGTCGAGGCGGCGGACCAGGCGCGAGGCGTCGGCGCGGGAATAGCCATTCTCCAGCGGAGCGATGGCGAAGGAGAGGAGGCCGGACGTATCGAAGCCGGGGCCTTTTGCCAGCAGACCGGTGAGCGTGCGCAGGAAGAGGGCGGCCCCGATAAGGAGGATGAGGGAGAAGGCCACCTGTACCGTGACTATGCATTTGCGCAGGCGGACACCGTCGAAGCCTGTTCCCGCACGCTCGCGGAGCGAGTTGACGATGCTGTCGCCGCCGGCGTGGAGAGCGGGAGCAAGGCCACTCAAGAGGCCGGCGGCTACGCTGGCGAAGAAGGCGAAGGTGAGCAGGCGAAAGCTGAAGGCGCCGCTCAGGGCGTTGGCGTCGAGGTCGTGCGGCAGGAACGCGATGAGCCCGCGGATCGCAAGCGGAGCCACCGCCGCGCCAAGCACACCGCCCCCCACCGCAAGGAGCAGGCTATCGGCGAGCAGTTGACGGCCGATACGGCCTCGGGAAGCGCCGAGAGCGAGGCGAGTGCCAATCTCGCGGCCCCGTGCAGAGCCGCGGGCGAGAAAGAGGCCGGCGACGTTCAGGCACGCGAGGCCGAGCAGAACGCCGGTGGCGGCGAACAGGAGCCACAGCGGCTGGGAGAGGTTGTGGCGCAGCACCGAATGGCCCTGGGGCGCGGAGGTGAGTTCCAGAGTGGTTGCCAGGTATTCGCGGCGGTGGTCGGCCGAAATCCTCGGGAAGCCGGGGCGAAGCGTGCTGTCCTGGAGCCATGCCTTGAACCACGGCTGCAAACCGGTCCGCGCCTGCGCGAGTGTAACATCCGAACGGAGGCGGGCGAGGATCTGCAGCCAGCGGGTGGGGCTGTTGAGAAGATCCTCTTCGTCGAGGTTCGCATCGGCGGACATGGACGTGGGCATCCATAAAGCCGGCACCGTGCCGACGTCGACGCCGCGGAAGCCGGCGGCGGCCACGCCGACCACGGTCATGGGATGATTGCCAATCAGCACTTTGCGGCCGACTATATCGGCAGCGCCGCCGAACTGCGCCTGCCAGAAGTCATACGAAAGCACCACCACCGGGCCGGCGCCCGGCGCGGCATCGTCTTGGGGTTCGATGACGCGGCCGAGCGCGGGGCCGATGCCGAGCACGGGGAAGTAGCTGCCGGAGACGATCTCGGCGGCGACAGGTCTGGGATCGCCGCCGGCTGTGAGGTTGACCTCGATTTCGGCGCGGCAGAGAACGCCGTCGAGAAAGCGGGTTTGCTGCTGGAGGTCGCGGCAGATGGGGTAAGGCATCAGATTAATGGAGCCGGTGGCGTATGTGATGAGGTCGTCGCCATTCCAATCCACCAGAACCAGGCGCTCGGGCTCGCGGACGGGCAGTGCGTGCAGGATCACCTGGTCGACCAGGGAGTAGATGGCGGTGGTGGCGCCGATGCCGAGGGCGAGGGAAAGCAGGGTGGCGGCGGTGAAGGACGGGGTGCGGAGGAGCGAGCGCGCGGAGAAGCGGAGGTCGTAGACGAAGTCGCGCAGCCAGCCGCCGAGCCAGACATCCCGGACCTCCTCGCGCACCTGGGACGGGCCGCCGAGTTCGCCGGCGGCGCGGCGGTGGGCTTCCTGCTCGGAGACGCCGGCGGCAATGAGGTCGGCGGTGCGGCGATCGAGGTGGTATTGAAGCTCGCGATCGAGGCCGCGCTCCAGCCACCCGCGGCGGAGCCAGTTGAAGAACTGGATCATCG
Source organism: Bryobacteraceae bacterium (assembly GCA_035501495.1). Classification (GTDB taxonomy): domain Bacteria; phylum Acidobacteriota; class Terriglobia; order Bryobacterales; family Bryobacteraceae; genus JAIQFL01. Next base: position 86,022 of record DATJWB010000320.1, read on the forward strand.
GCTGCCCTCCTCGAAGATCAGGTTGACGGCACCGGAGAGCCGCGACCAGCTATCCTTTTCTGCCGCGAGCTGTTTGCGGCCGGCGGCAGTAAGGGAGTAGAACTTGGCCTCGCGGCCGGTCTCCGACTGCTTCCATTCGGCGCGCAGCCGGCCTTTCTGCTGCAGGCGGTGGAGGGCGGGATAGAGCGAGCCCTGGTTGACCTGGACCACCGAGCGTGAGATCTGCTCCAGGCGCTGCGCGATGCCGTAGCCGTGGGCGGGCTCGAGCGAGAGGATCTGGAGGATCAGCATGTCGAGCGTGCCTTGCGGGATGGGAAAACGCGGAGAGGGCATACCTCAAGCTTCTACCGTTCAGGATTCAGGATACGCCGGCGATAGGTCGAAGGTCAAGGCGTGGGATCGTAAACAGCGCGGCTCATACGGGCCGCCACGCCGTGCTCCAACTTACCTGTGACCACTGAGTTCCCAATCGTTCCTGACTACCTTCCCGCCTTTCATGACGAACTTGACTCTCTGCAGTTCGGTGATATCCGCCAGCGGATCGCCTGAGACCGCAATCATGTCTGCAAATTTGCCCTTCTCCAGCGAGCCGATCTGATCCTGCCATCCCATCGCCGTCGCGTTGGTCATCGTACCGGCTTGGATCACCGCCGCCGGTGCCATCCCCGCGTGCTGAACCAGAGCCACGAACTCGAGCGCTTGTGTCCCATGAGGGAAAGTCGAGCCGTCTGCCCCGCTGCCCACCAGGATCTTGATTCCCTTCGTCGCGGACGCCATCCGGACCGCATGCTCGAAGATCGGGATCATGCGGTACTTGCCGCCGGTGCTCCTGGCGTCGTTATCGTCCATGTAGGGCTCGGTATAGCGCATCAGCGTCGGATCGAAGTACAGTCCCTTAGCCACCATCCGGTTTATCTGTTCCTGACTCAGTCCAAACCCGTGTTCAATGGTGTCGCAGCCGGCGACGATGGCGTTCTGCAGGCCCTCACCACCGTAGTTGTGGCAGCCGGTCTTCTTGCCCAAACGATGGGCCTCGTCAATCGCTGCCTGCAAGACTGGCAGCGGGTAGGTCACTTCATAAAGGTCCTTGCCCGTCGGGCTGAACGAATAGGCGCCTGCGGGATAGAGCTTGATCCAGTCGGCGCCATGAGCAATCTGGTCCCGGACGGCGGCGCGCGCGTCTTCCGAAGAGCGGACCACAGCGGCGGCCAATGGACTCTCGACAGCCGAGGGGTCCTTCGGTTTGGCGCTCCAAACGATGCCCCGCGTCGATACCTGGTACCGTGGCCCGTCGAAGCGTCCCTCGTTGATCGCATTCCGAATCGCGACGTCGCCGTAGCCGTTGCCGTGGCTCGTCATGTCGCGCGCTGCCGTGAATCCTGCCTGCAGGTCGAACTGCGCATTCTGCACGGCGATCAGCATGTAATCTTCCGTCGTGCCATTCGGTTTTCGCGTATTGAACATGTGCGTGTGCGCGTCGATGAGACCGGGCAATACGGTTGCCCGGCTGAGATCAATCACGGCGGCTCCCGCGGGAATTCGGACGTTCGCCTTCGGGCCGATGTCGCTGACTCGCTCACCGGCAACAATGACCAGCTGGTCCTTGAGCATCTGGCCCGTCTTGCTGTCGAACAACCGCCCCGCCTGCACGGCGATCACCCGCGGAGACGGTGGGCAAGGCTGCACTCCGCCATCGGATCCAACGCATGGGGCAGGACCCGCTCCGCGCCACTGCTCCGGAAAGAGTTTAGGCTGCCCCCAGAGCATAGCCCCGCCGATGAACAGGCCCAGCGCCGGCATCAGTACCAATCTGCAGTGCATCGCTCACCTCCTCATTGATGCGGACGCGGATATCGTATCAGGTCTCCACGCGTAGTCGCGCCAGCGTCAGTCACACGTCAGTCACAGACTTTTAACTTTTTTTCTTTCCCCGTAAATCCCTCAATCCAAACAACCGCCTCCCTCCCCCAAGCCCCTTCACCACCTTCTTCCGCTTGACCCCGCCTGTTACTGTGGAACTTGTAAAGGGCTTGCGCCCCACCGCGCCAGCCGCAACCACTTCAATCCTGGCCAGGATGCGTTGCTCTTCAGGTGGCATCTGATCTCCCGGTAGGCCCCTCAAAGGCCGGCGGGAGACCTTGGGTTCGAACCCATCGGATTACCTTTGCTCGCAAGAGATCGGGTAGTCAGACAGGACCGCCAAAACGGTCCGACAAACATCTGGGCGGCCGGTACCGGGAACGCATATCTTCAAATGCGGAGATATCTTCCCAACGGCCGGCCGCCGGCAACGTCCACCCTTCGACTCCTCCCTCCCAGCCGTAGTGTCTTTTCCCACGCTCCACGAAATGAATGTAGTCGCGATGTGGCGCGGTCTACAGTGCCAGTGGCGGCGAACGCTCTTCGGCTGCCGCGCCTCGCCTGCCACCACCCAGCGCCGATGCTGATTACCGGCACGGCAAATCGCAGGGCGGCCTACCTTTCGCCAAACACCCGGCTGGCCGTCCCCCAGAGTATTTCGCGCCGCACTTCCTCCGAAACCTCCAGATCCAGGATCTTGCCGGCTTCGACACCCAGATTCTCCGGCAGGTCCGATCCGATCATCAACCGTGTGGACGGCACCTGCGCGAGTACCCGCAGAACGTGGTTGGGCATCAATGTCGAAAGTTCCAGATAAAGATTCGGGCAAAACAGGGCGGCCACGATCGCGTCCGTCAGCAGCACACCTCCACCACCCGAATGAGCCAGCACGATGCGGAGTTCCGGATATTGGCGGGCCGCGGGCATGAACGCGGACGGCAGCGCGTAAGGGACGCCGCTGCCGGTGTGGCACACCAGTGCCATCCCGTTTTCGACCGCAGTCTCAAACAGAAACTCACTCGTGGACAGGGAAGGATCCATCGGCTGGAATTGCGGCTGAAACTTCAGCGCGCGGAAACCGTACTCCTCCCTGCACCGGCGCACTTCCCGGCGGAACTCGGCTTCCCCGACCCAGGGATCGAGGCAGGCCGCTCCGCAAAACCGGTCGCCGTGGGCCCGCACCGCGCGGCCGATCTCATCGTGCGACTCCCGGTACGACCGGACCAGCGGAAATGGAATCGCGAGCGCCCGGTCTACGCCGTAGCGATCCATGTGCGCCAGCATCGTATCGGCGCGCTGTACGCGCCCGCTATGGAGCGCCTCCCCCAGATGACAGTGAGCATCGAAGATCGCGAACCCGTCACGCATGGTCTACCGGGCGGCGCGCAATACCAGCAGTCCCGGCGCAGACCCGAAGCCTTTCGGCTTGTCCAGCGTATAGACACCGGGCGCTCCCACCGATACTTTCTCGCGTGTGCCCGTCCACGTATCGATCCATTCGCCCGCCGCCGCGCCCTCCGCGCCGCGCAGATTCACCACCAGGCGCGGCCCCTCGGAATAGAACGCGTAGACCCGTCCCGGCAGCGACAGGCACGGCCCGCCCACCGCCAGATCGTTCGATGGAACCATCTCCCAGTACGGCAGCTCGCTGAGTGTTTCCTTCAACTGGCGAAAGCGCCGGTAACCGGGCGGCTCGGGATCGATCTTGATCACGTCCCAGGCAGTGTTGTGGTAGTAGTACGCGCCGTAACCGCCGGCCAGGTAGATCCGGTAGGCGCGGCGCAGCACCTCCGGCCAGTCCTGCTGTACGCGATAGCTGGGCAGACCGTCGGGCGCCTTTTCGTACCCGAACTCGGCGTTCAATACCGGCCACGCTCTCAAATTCCGGTCGAAGGCAATCATTTCCGACCAGTCGATATGCTGCTGGTCGGTGCGGAAATCCAGGTTCGCATTGCGCGCCGCGTCCCAATCGTAGACGTCGTTGTCGTGGGCCGTGGTGAGGCGGTGGTAGGCGTCATTGGCGCGAATCAGATCGATCAGGCGGCTCTGGAGCACCTTGTCCTTCTCGTAATAGGACTCCTTCGAGAAGTCCCAAACCACATTGCAATCCGCCTGGTAGCGCGCCGTCACGTAGCGGAAATACCGCTCCTCGTCCCGGCTGCCGGGCTGGGGCCAGTTCACCAGCTTGTTGTATACCTTCAACATCAGGTGGGCCACGATTCCCTGCTCGCGCAACGCCTCCACCATTTCGTCGTAGCGCTGGAAGTACTCGGGATTGAGACGCGAATGATCGGGCTTCTCGTTGGTGCCCTCCCACGGATAGAGCGGCGCCGGGCCAAGGTCCCACTGGTGTTTGCGCCCCGGGCTCCACGTGGTGTCGTAGGCGTAGACATTCACCAGAACGTGGTTGAAGCCGTTGTCGGCCATCTGGCGGATGAGCCGCCGCATCTCCTTGCGTTGGGGATCCTCCATGCCCAACCCCCAGAGCCAGTCGCACTCGTATCCCATCAGCAAATAGCGGGTCCCATCCTGGTAGATAAAGTGGTGCGGGTGCAGCGGGTCCACCAGCAGACCGCCATGGATCTCGTTCGACCGGTTCGGCTCGCATTGAATCTCGGACTCGGCACGCCCGTTGAGGGCTGGCGTATCGGAAATCGTCCGCAGGCTCCAGTGCCCGGTGGCCGTTGGCGAGAACCGGATCTTCCAGGTGCCCTTGCCATCGTAAAAGCCGGGAATCGTCAGACGAACACCTCCCGGCCCCGTGAACTCGCCCTTCAACTCGACGTCGAACGGATTCCCATTGACGCCGGCGGAAAAGGCGAAGTCATGAGTGTGGTACTGCCCGATGGTCACACCCTGGCAAGCCGCCACCCCGAGCACGCCGATCAGCCACATGCAACACCATTTCATAGGCCGCTCCCGTTCTTTGCCATCGCCTCGAGAATCGCGTCGGCCATGGCCCGTGTTCCCAAACCGCCGCCCATCTCCACCGTGCGCATTTCCTGATGGGTGAACACCCATCGTACGGCCTGCCGGATCAACCCGGCACGCTCCGGCGCCTGAAACCAATCGAACATCATCGCCACGGAAAGAATCGTGGCCACGGGATTGGCGATGCCCCGGCCGGCAATCGAAGGGGCGGAACCGTGCGACGGCTGAAACACGGCGAACGCGTCCCCGATATCCGCCGAGGGCGCCATTCCCATGCCGCCAACCAGGCCGGCAGCCAGGTCGGAGAGAATGTCGCCGAACATGTTCTCCGTCACCAGAACATCGAAACTCTGAGGCCGCTCGACCAGATACAGGGCGGCTGCGTCCACATACACACGGTCCGTAGCGATCTCCGGGAACTCGCGCGCCACTTCGTCGAAGATAGCCCGGAAATAGGCCATGGACGGCAGAACATTCGCCTTGTCTACCAGGGTCACGTGCTTGCGGCGGGTCGCCGCCAGGCGGAACGCCGCCCGGAACAGACGCTCGGACGTGCGGCGCGTGATGCGCATCACGTCACACGCCTCCGAGTTTGCCGGCGAACTTGTGCCCTTGCGAGCGGAGAACAAGCCCTCCGTGCTCTCGCGGACGATCACCAGGTCGATGGCGCCCGCCTTCTCCGTTTTGAGCGGGGAGTCGTCGGGGTGAAACAGGAATATCGGGCGAATGCCGGCGTACAGTTCGAAATGCTCACGCAGATCCAACTGAGGCGCCATCTCCACACCGTCAGGCCGGCGCACGTCCGGCAACCCCATCGCACCCAACAGCACGGCGTCGCACCCGCCAATCCGCGCCAGTGTTCCCGCGGGCAGCGGATCGCCCGAGCGCAGAAACTCACCCGCCCCCACGGAAAACTCCTCCAGAACGAACCGGTCGCCGGGCACGATTTGCTCCGCGGCCCGCAACACGCGAAGGCCTTCGGCAATCACTTCCGGTCCGATTCCATCGCCCGCCAGCACGGCGATCCGTCGCGTCGTCATCCGAGCCTCACCGGCATTCCGGTTTCTGCGGAGCGGTAGCAGGCCTCCACAGCCCTCACGCTCTTCAAGTAATCGGCGCCTTCCGACTCGGCGGCTTCCCCGGACCGCAAACATGCGGCGAAGTGCTGCTGCAAGGCGCGCACGCTATCGCCCTTGTATCCCTCGCACGGGATCTGCAGCGGACAAAGGATCTCGGATTTTCCGTAATCCGCCAGGTACAGGCTCCCGTCCGGCGCGATGCGGAGCATCGCCTGCTCGCCCTCGATTCGGAACTCCCCGAACGCAACTTCGGGCGGCGAAGTTCCGCTGATGCGGTTGGCGTCGATCACCCCGTTTGCCCCGCTCGCAAACGAGACTTGCACCAGGGCGTAGTCCTCGCCTTGAATTGCGGAGTTGATGCGATTCGTTTGGCAAAAGACCGATTCCAGATCGCCGCCCAGAAAACGGAAGGTATCCAGAAAGTGCACTACGGTTTCGTAGAGGAGCAGGCGCGGCATCTCCCGGAAGTAGGGCTGCACCAGGTACGGCGTGTCTCCACGTCCATCGCCGGTGCGCATGCGGAAGCCGAGGTGAAAGACCCGGCCCAACCGGCCTTCGGCGATCAGCCGTTTCGCCTCGCGATACCACGGCTGCCAGCGCCAGTTCTCGTGAATCAGCAGCCGCGCCCCGTTGTACGCGCAGTCTTCCACCATGGCCTGGCAGTCCGCCCAGGTGGGCGCCATCGGCTTTTGGCAGAGCACCGCACGGCAGTGGCGCGCCGCCAGAGCGCACAGTTCGCGATGAGAATCGGGCCGGGTCACAATATCGGCAAAGTCGGCGCGCTCCGACTGTAACATCGTGCCGGCATCGGTGTAGCTGCGCGGAATGCCGAACTCCGCGGCGAATGCCTCGGCACGGCCGCGGAGCGGATCCGCGACTGCCACCAGCTCGACACCCGCTATCCGCTTCCATGCCTCCGCCTGAAATCCGGCAAAGAACCCCGCGCCGATCATGACGCCCTTCAGGAACGAGTCAGCCATTCCGCAAAAGGGCACTATTCGGTCGCGCCGAGCCGGCGCAACAACGCCGCTGTACTTTGATGGGTAATCCGGGGACGGCGCACGCCGGTGTCGTCCGCGCCGGTATCCACAGGCCGCGCCCCGGCGCCGCGTCCGGCCGGGTCCAGAGCCACCATCAACGGCGTGATGCCGCGCCGGTTCCTGGCGTTCACGTTCGCTCCCCGCTCCACCAGTAACTTCACCACGGTATCGTAGCCGAGCGAGGCGGCGGTATGCAGCGCCGTATCTCCTGCCTGGTTCCCCGCATTCACGTCCACCTGGAAATCGAGCACCGCCGCCACGCCTTCGAGAACACGGCTTTCGGGCTCGACCTTGCCGAAATCGACTCGTGCGATGCCCCGGCGGCTCTGACCCAAGCTCGATCCCATTCCCGCTGCCAGCATCAGCGCCGTGGCTCCATTCGGCATGGTGAGCTTCAGATCGGCTCCGCCTGCCGCCAGCAGGCGCAGGCTTTCCACTTCCAGGAACTTGGCGGCCAGCAGCAGCGGGGTAGCCCCCCTCAGCGTGGCGGGCAGATTGTAGTCCGTGGTATCCCGCCGCAGCGGCGTGCCCTTCGTCATGCGGGCATTGGGATTTGCTCCGTGCGCCAGCAAAGCCTTAACCAGGCTCGCGTCGCTGCGTAGCACAGCGGCATGGAGAGCCGTGTACCCGATATCCGCGTTGTTCGCGTCGGCGCCCTGATCGAGCAGCAGCTCGGCCACCCGCCCCTGTCCGCTGTATGCCGCCAGAATCAGCGCGCTCGTCCCGTCGGCCTGTCGATCGTTTACGTCGGACCCCGCGCTGATCAGCAGTTTCGCCGATTCCAGATCGCCTGCCCGCGCCGCAAAGAGCAGCGGGGTGCTGCCCCCGCGCTGCACGGTGTAATTCAACTCCTCTCGTCCGGACCGCTGGGTCTGCTCGCCGACCACGGTCTGTGGATACGCCAGCGACCGCGCGCGGAAATCCGCCCCGAACTCCAGCAGCACGGCTACGGCCTCGGGGTGCCGTTGCGCGGCCGCCCACATCAGCGCGGTCTGGTGGTGCGACGATTCCCTGGCATTCACCGCCGCGCCGTGCACCAGCAGCGACTTCACCGCCTTCGCCTCGCCGGTGCGCGCGCAGGTCATGAGCGCGGTCTCCCCGTTCAGCAGCTTCGAATTGGGGTCCGCTCCCGCCGCAAGCAACCGCTCCACCATTGCCGCGCTCCGATTGGTACACGCCAGGTAGAGCGGCGTCGCGCCATCGTCGTTAGCCGCATTCACCCGCGCACCGCCCCGCAGCAGCAGGTCCGCCATCGCCAGATTGTCCGCACGCGCCGCCCAATGCAAGGCTGTCGCGCCGTCGCCCTGGCTGGCATTCACGTCCGCCCTCTGGCTCACCAGCCCCCGAACAGCCTCCAGGTCGTTGCTCTTCGCCGCCTGAAGGACGCGCAGATCAGGCGCACCGGTTGCCCAAGCTACGGCGAGGCAGCCACAACCGGCCAGAAGCTTGAGGTTGACGTGCATAGCGCCTCCGGACCGCCTTCATCCCAGAAAAACGCCGGGATCGATTCTGCCCGTGCTGTCGCCGATGCGGTCGCAACGGACGCCCAACTGATCGAGCAGCGTCAGGTGCAAATTCGCCAGGGGCACGTTCTTGAACCGGATGTGCCGGCCGCCTTTCAAATTCCCCGCCCCGCCGCCGGCCAGGATGACCGGAATGTTGTATGGCGAGTGGCTGTTGCTGTCCGCAATGCCGGCGCCGTACATCATGGTCATGTGATCGAGCAGCGTTCCATCGCCATCCGGCGTGGAACGCAGCTTATCCAGGAAGTAGGCGAACATCTTCACGTGATACGCGTTGATTTTCGCTACTTTCGCAATCTTTTCCGGCTCCTGCTGGTGGTGCGAAATGGGGTGATGGGCATCGGGTACGCCGATTTGCGGGAAGGTCATGCCGCTGTGTTCGTGCCCCAGCATCATGGTGATCACGCGGGTCAGGTCGCACTGGTAAGCCAGCACCTCCAGATCGAACATCAGCTTCACGTGGTCTTCCCAATTCGCCGGAATCCCGACCGGATGGGTCACCACCGGAACCTCGCGGCCGCTCTGCTCCTCGGCGATCTGGATGCGCTGCTCCACGCCGCGCACCGCGTCCAGATACTCGGTGAGCTTCGTGCGATCGCTCTGCGGCAACCGGCCCTGCAAACGCCCGACCTCGTCGGCTACCGAGTCGAGAATGCTCTTCTGCTGGTGCAGCCGCGCCAGGCGCGACTTCGCGTCAGTGCTTCCGCTGTCGCCGAACAATCGCTCGAATACCACCCGCGGGCTGTTCTGCGTGGGCAGCGGAGTGTTGGCGGTCTTCCAGGAGATGGTGTTGGTGTATGGACACGCGAAGCCGGTATCGCAGGCGCCGGCCGTCTCGCCGTTTTCGATCGCCAGTTCGAGGGACGCGAGTTGCGTATGTTTCCCGGTCTCCTGCGCCAGGATCTGATCCATCGAGATGCCCGCGTCCAGCCAGGTTTCGCTTTGCGGCGGCGAGACGTCCGTGAGAAAGCGCGTAGTCGCCTTGGCGTGTGCTCCGCCCGGCCTGCCAGGCGTGGGGACGCAGTCGAGCCCGCTCAGAATCAGAAAATTCTGCCGGTAGGGCTCCAGCGCGCTCAAAGTCGGCGTGATCTCATATGCGGCGCCGTCGGCCGCCGGCAGATAACTCGGCATGATCATGCCGTTCGGAACATACACCACGCCAAAACGATTCACCGGTTTTGCCCCGGTCCTGTCCAACGGAGTCATGGCGGGAGCCATGCTATCCAACAGCGGCAGGGCCAAACCGGCGCCCAGGCCGCGCAGCATCATCCGGCGCGAGATCGCCCTCCTGGAAATGATCACTTCTCCTCCTGCTGGTTCGCGGTGGCGCTCAAACTGGCTCCGTTCTTCGTCACGCCCATGCGGAACGGCGGACTCTTCACAATCCCTAGAATGATGGCTGACCACCGGTAGTCCTCCGCGGCCGCAACGTGCACGATTCCGCGGATGGCCGGCTGGTCGTAATACTCCGTCCCTCTGCCGATGGCATACCCCAGCAGCTTCCCCGTAAACGTCCGGAGAAAATCCTCCCGGTGGCTCACCAGCAGCGCGCGCAGCCCCGCCACACCATCGAATTTCGTGCCATCGGGTAAGGACGCAGAAGCATCGATCGGCGCACCATCGCTCACCGTGCGCCACTTGCCGAGCGCATCGAAATTCTCGAGCGAGAACCCCAGCGGATCCATCCGTCGATGGCACGACGCACACGCGGCGTTCTTCCGGTGCGCCTCCATCCGCTCGCGGAGCGCTTTCGGCGCGCCGTTCTTTCCCGCTTCCTCGAGCGCAGGCACATCCGGCGGCGGTGGTGGGGGCGGCGACCCGAGCAGGTTCGCAAGCAGCCATCGGCCGCGCATCGTCACCGAAGTCCGGTTGGGATAGGACGTTACAGCCAGAATGCTGGCCTGCCCCAGCAACCCGCCACGGATGCCATCCGTAAAGGTCACGCGCCGCAGATCGTTACCGTAGATGTCCGGAACACCGTAGTGCCTGGCCAGCCTTTCATTCAGGAAAGAATAATCGGCCGTCAGCAATTCCATCACGCTGCGGTCTTCACGGAGCTGGCTCCCGACGAATGTTCGCGTCTCCTGCGACATCGCATCGCGCAGGTTCTCGTCAAACTCCGAGTACAGCTCCGTGTCCGGCACCAGCCCCGAAATCTTGTTCAGTTCCAGCCAGCGGGCGGCGAAACTGTCCACCAGGCGCTGCGACCGCGGGTCGCGCAGCATGCGCCGGACTTGCTGCTCCAGGACTGCCGGGTCCTTGAGTTGCTCCCGCTCAGCAGCCTTCAGGAGTTCATCGTCGGGAACGCTGCCCCACAGAAAGAACGACAGCCGCGAGGCAAGGTCCACATCGTCCAACCGGTAGGCCGAACCGGCGGCCAGACCCGGCGGTTCGCGTTCGATGCGGAAGAGGAAGCTCGGAGAGGCCAGGATTCGCTCCACGCCGCGCTGGATTCCGCCGTCGAAACTCCCGCCTGCCCGGCCTTCGCGGTAGAAGCGGAGCAAAGTCTGAAGATCCTCATCCGTCAGCGGGCGCCGGTAGGCCCGCCGGGCGAGCGTACTCAGGATCGTCTTCGCACACGGCTCTTCGCCTGCGCGGTCTTTGGGAGTGCAGATGAACACCCTGCGGCGCGAGGGCGAATCGGCCGCGGCGGTGGCGTGGTACGGTCCGGCGATGGAAACGATCTCCACCGCCGGGTTGCCATGATAATACTCGTTGGTGGTACGTCCAAAGCCGGTCTGGGGCGGCTGTAGAATGCCCTCCGGTTCCCACACGCGCCGCACGAACGAGATCCCCACTTCGTGTTCGCCCGCGGTGATCGGAACATCATTTGCCTCGAGCCCGGCGTCGGCCGTATGCATGTAGACTTCCCATTCCGGCCCGCCCTGCGTATTCCCGGCGAAGTTCTCCGGTGCGGTCATGCCCTTGCCTTCGCCGCCAACGCTGAACCGCTTGAGGCGGACGCCATCCAGCCGGATGTCGAGTTGGTGCGGCTCTCCCATGCCCACCAGGTAATCGTATTCCTGACGCCGCAGCAGCACCTTAATGTTGTAGCGGCCGTCCGCGGGAAAGAGGTAATGAATGGCCGCCCCGCCCTGCGAACCGAATGGCAGGTCCTCGCTCATCTGCTCATCCTGCACCAGGGCCTTCGAGAGTTTGAACGTTTCGACCACCGGCACGATGCTCGGATCGTGGATCACCAGGCGGCTGACGGTTCGCGCGGCGCCCAGGTAGTTCTCCAGCAGAGCGGGCGAGACCGAAAGTACGCTTGCCACGTTATCGAAACCTTCCTGGTCCGCATCGTCCGCGGTGAGGAGCGCATGGCCATCGATTTCGAGCCCCAGCAGATCGCGGATGGCCGCCGTGTACTCGGACCGGTTCAACCGGTGCACCGCCACGCGGCCGGCGTTCGGCCTGGCCGCCGCAGCCGCGTCCAGCGCGCCTTCCAACTGCTGGACTACGGCACGGTACGTGCCCGCATCGGGACGCGGTAACCCCGGCGGCGGCATTTCGGCGGTTCGCAGCTTCCGCGCCACCTTTTCCCACTGCTCCGCGTGATCGCCAGGATGCGAAACATCCAGGGTATCGAGCGCCAGGCCGGCGGTCTTCCTCCGGGCGTTGTGACACGTGACGCAGTATTGATCGAGGACGGCGCGCGGGTCGGGCGGGGGCGTCTGAAGCTGCGCACGCAGGTACCCGCCTGCCGCCACGACGCCCAGTGCAACGAATCCGGTCAGTACGACTTTTCGATGGGCTGTCATCTGGTCCGCCCTCTAAACCAAGCGGCAGACCCAGCCGCTGCTCGCGTCACAGTACCAAAGCACGCCTTGGTGAATGTCCATGCCGTGCAACTCGGGGTCCTGTTTGGTCAATTGAATTTTGGCCAACATCCGGCCGTCGCTCGGATCCAACTTGTAGATTGCCTGGTCGTTCGACTCGACGCACCAGAGGAATCCGTTATCCCAGGCGAGTCCGTGGGTGCGAACGCCGGGAGCCGGAATGCTCCTCACGATCTCGCCCGTCTCCGGCTCCATCAGAAACAGCTTTCCGGAAGCGGGCACGGCCATCCAATATTGCCCATTCACGAACTTGATTCCGTGTGCGCCGGAAACCGTGGCATTCGGGCCGGTGGTCCAAATGCCCGACCCTGGCGTGACCCACTGCTTCAAAGTCTTGCCCGTGACCGGATCCACCTTCATGGTCTTCGGCGGGCTGCCGTCGGCAGTCTTGGTGGAGGCGATCCACAAGGCGCCGCGAGCAAACGCGATGCCGCTGCCGTGAATCGACTCGGTCTGGATTTGGCGGATGACGGAGCCATCTTCGGGATGCACCAGAAACGCCTTGTTGGGATCTACCTGGTCGAGAATCCACAGCCCTTCGGCAACAAAGGCCAAATCATTGGGCTGTTTACACGGGGCTTTGAAGACCTTTTCGACGCGCTTCTGGATGGCCGGCAGATTGGCCTTCGGGTCAACCGCCAGCAGACGAGAACCCGCCAGCAGGCCGGCGCCGGCCATAAAGCTCCGCCGGGAAAGGCGCTCGCGCATCGCCGTCCAACCCCTCCAGGAGTGTGATGATCATACATGACCGGGCGGCCGAGTGCAAGCGCTACCAAAGCGCGTGTGATAGAGTGTATGGCGTTTCCGGAGGATTCGATGAGATCGTTCACCCTTGCCGCCCCAGCCATTTCCGCGATGCTCCTCGCCGTCCAGGCTTACGCCCAAAGCGCCGCCGACATGAAGACCATGTGCTCGGCGGCGGACGTTACCAACCTGATCGCTACGGCCAGGCGCGAGCGCAAAGCAGACCAGCCGACCTTCACCCAGCCCCTTCTGAAGTTTGCGCCCTACACCGCCAGCCTCGAATATCGCGCTGCCGTCGGGCCCGCCGCGGTCCACGAGAACGAGGCGGAGATGTTTTATGTGATTGAAGGCTCTGGGACGCTGACGCTCGGCGGGAAACTCGTCAACGAAAAGCGGTCGAACGCTGCCAACCTCACCGGTACGGCCATCGAGGGCGGCTCTTCCCGAAAAGTCGCCAAGGGAGACTTCTTCGTCGTCCCCGAAAAGACGCCCCACTGGTTCGGCGCCATCGACGGCACGCTGGTGCTGATGTCGCTCCACCTGCCGCGGCCGGTGGCGTCCGGACAATAATGTCTGCTTTCTCGCCTCGTCCACCGCTTGAGGGAGGCCCGGCCTGAGGTTGGGTCCGGCCGCTATACTAAGGCAATAGTCGCAACGGGTATCGTGGCACGGAACCACATCGTGCCTGGTTCATGATTCGCTAGGGCGTAACGGAAAGGATAGACCGCATTCTCGGGGAACACCGTGCCTGTACCCATGGGCCCGGCTCGGCCCACCGAAATACATGAAACCCGCCGGTCTACAGGCGCAATGTGGCGCGGGCACTCGTGCCTTCCGCGCCCCGACTCATCGGGGCACTTGTCGGGTGTCTACAGTGCCGCCGGCGGCCAAGGGTTTTCGAGGCTGCTGTTCAAGATCCTTTCCATCGCCGTTTTCTCTGTTGTCCTGGCTGTCTGCCACACCGCTTGGCAGAGCAACCCGGATTCCCCTCAACCCAGCCAGTCCGATCAGGGACTGAACCTCAATCCGGAGGAGATCTATGACGCGAAAGATTACGACGATTGCCGTATTTCTGTTGGCTTGCCTGGGTGCAGCCGGCCAAACCCCCATCACCTACACCGTACCGCCTGGAACATCTTGCACTACCTCGGTGAACGGCTGCGCGCTGCATAATCTGACAACCACGGCTCCCACCATCACACCTGGGGCTGGTTTGTGGGCGGGACTTACTATACACAGTTCGATTTCCAGATTTACCAGGGACAGAATGCGGCGGCGGGTGCCACGTACTGCGATGGCAATGGGGTTTACACTCAGATTCAAAGACCGGACCTGGGAACCAATTACGTCGAATGGAAGCTCGACTGCACCAGCAACTCCTGGACAAACGGCAGCGGGGCGGGCGAAGTTCCCAGCGGGCCGTACCACATCGTCGTAGACTTGATCACCCACTGGTACACACAAACCGTAGTCGTCTATCGGTGGAGGCAGACGCTTACGGTGTGGGCGGTCAACGAGGGAACCGTCACACTCACACCCGTCAAGTAAGGACAGATCATGGGTTCCGCCCGGCACCCTGGCTGGCGCGTGGCGGCAAAGTTGCCCGCCGCAGCGGACTGGTATAGGATGTTCGACACTGGGGAGGCCTTTCCTTGCGGACAATCGTTTTTCTCTCACTGGCGGCCGCATTGTGCGCCCAAGATCGTCCCGACGCGCGCGACCTGCTTTCCCGCGCCGACGCGGCTCTTTTTGCGGCCAAGACAGTCAGGCTGGCCGCCACACAGGCACACGGTTTCGTCGCCGGCGCCCCACTTCCCGCCAATCCATTCAATATCGAGTTTGTCCGCGGCGGCAAGGGACGCGCCGAGTTTCTCGCCGGCAACACTACGATTACGTTGATGGTATTCGATGGAACCGATCTGTGGACCTATCACCAGTTGGGCAATCAGTATACCAGGACTCCCGCCTCCGCCTGGACATTTCAGGGTGAAATCGCAACCATCGAGTTCGGACGCCAGCCCGCCAATATCCTGGCGGCTTCGTATCAGGGAGAGGAACCAATCGAGTTTCACGGCAGACCGGTCAACTGTTACGTGGTGCTTGCGAAGTACAGGCGGGGGCCCGACAGTCTGATGGCCGGCGAGGCCATGCGCCGCGTCTGGGTTGCGAAGGACTCGGAGCTGATCCTCCGCGACTATTGGGAGGGTGGGGGAATGGGGACAGCCAACCGCACCGTGACAACCAACTACACGGACATCGAAACCGACGTCCCCCTGCCGGACGATCTTTTCGTCTTCCAGCCACCCCCGGGCAGCAAAATGGGCGCGCCGCAAGTTTTGGGTGGCATCATCGGCAGCGTACCTTCCCCGGTGCAGCAGAAGAAGGTGGACCCCGAGTACTCCGACGAAGCCCGCGCCGCAGGACTCCAAGGCTCGGTATTCCTCAGCATCGAAGTGGACTCGGACGGCAGCGTCCAAAATCCACGCATTATTTATCCCCTTGGCATGGGACTCGATGAGAAGGCCATCGCGGCTGTCAACCAATCGCGGTACATTTCCACCCGAGACGTCCGCGGGGTACTGCGCCGTCGCGTGGTCGAGATCCCCTTCCGCTTGAAACCCGCTGGTCCGTGGGTGTTGGCCGCCTCCGTCTTCAACGCGCAACCGGGTGGCGGGGTGGTTGCGGCCACCAAACCGGAACTCCGCCAATACGCCGCGCCTGATCCCGGACTGTGTTCCGCCCAGCAATCCGTCGAGGTCAACTTCCAGATCGGTTCCAATGGCGTACCTGCGGACATCCGGATCGCTGCCGATGCCGCAGGAAGCCTTCGCGATGGTCTTCTCAAGGCGGTACAATCCTGGCGATTTCGGGCGGCGACCCGAAACGGATCGGACAGCCCCGGCAGTGGCCGAGTCCTTCTCGAGTGCCACGCGGCTGAGGCTCCCGCACTTCCAGGCCCAATTTATTCTGCCGCGGTGGTAGACCCGCCGGCGCTCCTGTTCCGGTTCGATCCCGAGTATAGTGAAGAGGCTCGCAAAGCAAGACTGCAGGGCCAGATCTCCCTCAGTCTCGTCGTGGGAACCGAGGGTCGAGCGTCGGGCGTGCAAGTCTTACGGTCTCTCGGAATGGGACTCGACGAGCAAGCGATCGCCGCGGTCATGCAATGGCGCTACAAGCCTGGCATGAAGGACGGCAGAGCAGTCCGGGTAGGCATGCAGGTCACCGTGAATTTCAGCCTGCCTTGATCGCTCGCCCTCCACAATTGGCCCACCTGCGGCGTTCGAGGAACGAGCCGTTGGCCGCGCGGCGGAATCGGTCATGGAGCAGAAGAGGACTTCGGGCCCGTGTGCCTTTCTCCGAGTAGCGGACGGCCAAGGGCATCGCCGAGATGCCGCTTCGGGATATTGGACTTCTATACAGATGGTAATGGGCATTGAGTCCGCATTACCCTTTGAGGTGAGAAAAGCATTTTCCATTTCGGAGGAATACCGTGAAATGTACTACGCTCATTTAACGATGTTACTTGAGCTTGTTGGGGTCGAAGAGCCAGCCAGCCTTCACGACGCGCCAGATTTTTTCGGTGTTGCGGATATTGAGGAGAGGGTTGGCGTCTAGGAGGACAAGATCGGCGCGCCGGTCCTTTTGAAGGGAGCCGACATCGTGCGCGCCGACCGCTTCGGCCGCGCCGGTGGTGGCGAGGCGGATGACCTCGAGCGGGGAGAATCCGGCTTCGACGAAACGCGCGAGCTCCCAGTGGAGGGAGGAGCCGAAGAACACCGACGGGTTGGGAGCGTCCGTTCCGATCAAGAAGCGGGCGCCGGCGGCGTGAGCGGCTGCGATAGCGGCGATCTCACTTGCGACCGTGCCACGGAGTTCGCCAGTGGGGAGCGATTTGTAATAGTCGGCCGATTCGGCGAACTCGATAGATGACGACGGCGTGAAGGTCTTGAATTTGGGATCGGCGAGGCGCTCGGGTTCTTCGCGAAGGAGGAGCGAATCGCCACCGGTGACGGCGACGGTGGGGTCCCACCGGGTGCCAGAGGCGGCGAGCATCTGGATGATGTCGTCGAAGTCGCGATTCAGCGTGCTGTTGTGCTCGAGGGAAAAGAATCCCAGGGCGACACTGCGGATAATTTCTTCGGGGCTGCTGCCGTGTCCGACAACAGGAAGGCCGAGTTTGTGGGCCTCGTCAGCCACAGCGCGCTTCAAGGGCCAGGAGAGCGAGGGGTAGACCTTGATGAACGTGGCGCCGCGTTCGTGGAAGCGGCGGACGTAGGCGCGGGCGTCATCCTGATTGTCGAACTGGAGGAAGCCATCGCCCCAAATGGGGTGATCGCCTTCGAAGATTTCGCCGGAGAAGAAGTAGCGGGGAACGGGTAGGGAGGTGAACTCGGCGCGGTCCTGAAGCGCGTTGAGGGCGCCGATTGGCCCGCCGGTGTCGCGGAGGGAGGTGACCCCGTAGGCGAGGAACGCTTCCTCGTTGGCGCCGACGGCATGGACGTGGAGGTCGAAGAGGCCGGGGATCGCGAAACGGCCGGCGGCGTCGATGACGACGGCATCATTCGGCAGGTTGCGGTCGGCGGCGTCGCCAACGGATTGGATGCGGCCGTTTTGGATCAGCAGGGAGGTGGGCGGCGAGAAGGTACCGGTATCGAAATCCAAAAGGCGAGTGGCACGGAGCAGGAGCGGGGGCGCGATGGAGCGGGGGAGAGCCAACGCGACGCGTATTTCTTCGCGGCGGCCGCCGGCGAGCGGCTGGCGAAAGACGTGAGCGCCAACTGAGTAAATCACGAAGGTGCCGTCGGGGGTTAGCGCGAAGGAGTCGCCGCCTTCAGGGGAGATCTCGCGCACGTCGCTGTCGGAGGCCGGGGGTTGGGCAAGGGGAGCGATTTGAATGGAGTGATTGCGGCGGAAGACGATCCACTTTTCATCCGCCGAAAGACGCGCATCGCTAAGATGTCGGGTGAAGCTCGTGACTGCCTCGGGACTGGCGTCTTTGGCGAGCACGCGGCGGTAAAGGTTGCCGACGCCGGTGGTGTCGGCGGAGAAAAAGAGGGCGCGGCCGTCGGCGGAAAGCTGCGGGCGGGGGGACCAGAAGCCGGCCTCACCGAGCTGTTCGCGCTTGCCATCGGCGATGTTGAAGGATTCGATGATCTGATCGAAA
Organism: Bryobacteraceae bacterium; assembly: GCA_035501495.1. GTDB lineage: Bacteria > Acidobacteriota > Terriglobia > Bryobacterales > Bryobacteraceae > JAIQFL01. The sequence continues at coordinate 104,202 of DATJWB010000320.1, forward strand.
CCCGCAGTGGTCACGGCTACGAGGCGCTGACCGTCACGGCTCCAGGCGAGCGATGAGATGCCTGCTGCGGATGCGAGGGTGGTTTCGCGGCCGGTAGCCAGGTCGAGCAGGCGGAGGGAGTCCTCGCCGCGCTCGGTGTGCACGTAGGCGAGACGGCCGTCCGGAGAGAACGCAGGTTCCCATTCGGAGGCGGAGCCTTGGGTGGTGATGCGTTCGGCCTTGCCTCCGGCGAGGGGCTGCTTCCAAAGAAAGCCGGCGGCTGCGAAGACGAGCGTGCGGCCATCGGGCGAGAGGCGCGGCGTCAGGATGACGCGCGCGGAATTGGCTTCGGGGGATGGGGCGGAGACGGGCTGGGAAATCTCCTGCAACTCGAGTTTTACGTCGGCGTGAAAGGAGAGGGCCTGTTTGACGCCGCCCGGGAGAAGCACTTTCCAGAGATGACCCTGATCCCCGATGTAGAGGCTTTTGGTATCGGGAGACAAGGCAAAGCAGCCCATCCTGGTGACAGGTGTGAGGTGCGCTGCAGGTCGGGCGGCGGTGGGGATGAGAACCAACTCCTCGAAGCCGGGGTTGAAGCGAGCGGCGCCAGTGACGCGGTGGCCGTAGAATGCGGTCGGAGTGGCGACAACGCGATCGACGGCGCCGGGGATGGTTTTGAGGGTGGACGCGGTGCCAGTGCTGCTCAGAGTCTCGATGCGCGTGATCTCGCCGCCGGACTGGGGGTCAGGCTCGATGACGGTCCAGGCGAGCTGCGCCGTGGGACGATAGAACGGCTGGCCCAGGCGGCGGGGCGGAGCGGTCAAGGTCTCGGGCGGACCGCCAACGGCGGGAATGCGCGCGACCACCGCGGCCGCTTCGCGTCGGCGAGAATAGCGCAGGTAAACGAGAGACTTGCCGTCGGGGCTCCAGACCGGCTGAGCGGCGTAGGGCTCGTGAGTGAGCTGGGTGATCTGGCGGCTCTTCAGGCTCAGGAGGAAGATGTTGCCTTCGCTCGAGTCGCGATCGGAGACGAAGGCGATCTGGGAGGAGTCGGGCGAGAAGGCGGGGGCGTCGTCGTAGGAGAGGCCGAAGGTGAGTTGTTCGGCCCTGCCGCCGGTGACGGGCACGCTGAAGAGGTGGCCAAGCATAGTGAAGACAAGCGTGCGACCATCAGGCGACAGGGTGACGGCCGCACCAGTGACCTGGGAAGTGGAGAAGGTGAGCGTGCGGGAGGCGCAGACGGCGCTCGCGACCAGGATGCAGGCGGCGAGTTTGGACTTCATGATGCGCACAGTCTATCAGGTTGAGCCTCGCTATGAGAACGTATCTCCATAACGTATCTCCATAAGTGCGTACGCCCTCCAAATAGATCGCTCGCCCCAGCGGCGCGGCGCCACGCAGCTTGTTCGTCGGCCAACTGCGAGACCGCTCTATCAGTTCGCGTATGCTGGCACGAAGTCGGCTTCCGGGAAGCCAGGAGCGGATCACGCGCGACTCGTACGGCGCTCCGAATTGGGGTCGCCGTCTGACCAATGTCCAGAATGCCGACGATCCGCTCAGAGGTGCGATCCCCCGGCTGATTAACCGAACCAATGGAACCGCTTCCACAGCAGATGCCACGGCTGGCGAGGGCGTCGGCACACGAAGATGTCGGTGCGATTCCCGATGGCAATATTCTCGATGCCAT
>DATJWB010000321.1:0-7856 GCA_035501495.1 Bryobacteraceae bacterium
TGTTAACCGAAGGGTTGTAGGTTCGAGTCCTACCTGAGGAGCCAAACCATTTTCCACCCGAAAATCCATGCCCCGGAAGTTTGCACGGAGGCCCTCTCCGAGTGCCCTCCCCAGTCGTGTTTATGCCCAGTTTTCGCAACAACAGGGGAGCTTCCGCGCCTCGGCATCATTTCTCCATTTCGCGCCACGCCGCCTGGGCCGCGAGCGAAACCATGATGGTTGCGCACGAAGGCCAGGTGTTCCGGCTTCGAACTCTCCGTTTCTCTGTTTAATAGGGTCCGCTAGTTAACGCGGGTGTTGCGCTCGGAAGGCGGCGAGCGGAACCCCCCACTCCGCCTGCCAGAGTCGGACACCCTTGCTACCGGCGGTCAGTTCAGCCCGAGGTTGTCTTTGGCGCGGCAGAGGATTTGGCGGGCAATTGTCCAGATGACATGCAGATGACATGCATTGACCCGCCGCATGGGATTTGGTTTGTAAGCAATCTCCAACCGGAGATCGGAAATGGCGATCTCGCTCCTTGCGCACGGGAGCTGCTTTTTGGGACTCACATCGCGCGCATTCATCCGGTAGTCACGATTTTGGGATAATGTCTAAAATCATGGCTGTCTGGAATCCCACTCGCCGCCAGCTTCTCAATGGCGGCCTTCGCGCTGCTGTCGCTGCTGCGGCATCGACACTGATGCCTCCCAACGTCCGGCGTATGCTGGCGCAAACGCCAACCCGTCGCGGCTCGCTTCGCAACATCAAGCACATCGTCCTGTTGATGCAGGAAAACCGGTCGTTCGACCACTACTTCGGCACGCTCGCCGGAGTGCGGGGCTTCGACGATCCGAACGCGCTCAAGCTGTCCACCGGGCGCTCGGTCTTTTACCAGCCGGACGATCAGAATCCGAACGGATACCTGTTGCCGTTCCATCTGGACACCCGGTCGAGCAGCGCGCAGAAGATTCCATCGACCAGCCACGCCTGGGCGGTGCAGCATGCGTCCTGGAACGGCGGAAAGATGGACAAGTGGCTGGAAGCGCATCGCCGGGCGGATGGCCCGAACGGCCCGTATGTGATGGGGCATTACAAGCGGTCCGACATCCCCTTTCAATTTGCGCTGGCGGAATCGTTTACCCTTTGCGATGCCTACCACTGTTCCGTCTTCGGACCGACCTGGCCCAATCGCATGTATTGGATGACCGGAACGGGCGATCCCGACGGCGTCCATGGCGGACCGATTCTCAGCAATAAGGCGCCGGTGGGCGGCTACACCTGGACGACGTACGCGGAGCGCCTGGAGCAGGCGGGCGTGAGTTGGAAGGTCTATCAGCCGCAGGACGGCCACGGCTTCAACATGCTGCGCAACTTCAAGGTCTTCCAGGAGGCGAATCCGGGCTCGGCGCTTTACTCCAAGGGGATGACGCCCGTATCCGAAGGCCAGTTCGAGTATGACGCGCTGCACGACAAGCTGCCCGCAGTCTCCTGGCTGTGCCCGCACAGCTTCCAATCCGAGCATCCCGACCACATGCCTGCCGACGGCGCGGCCTTCGTAGCGGGAAAGATCGACGCCATTGCCGCCAATCCCGACCTCTGGGCGAAGACCGCCTTCATCCTCAACTACGATGAAAACGACGGCCTCTTCGATCATGTGCCACCGCCCGTGCCGGCCGCCGGGACGCCGCACGAGTTTGTGGACGGCCTGCCGGTGGGCGGCGGCTTCCGCGTGCCGTGCATCATCGTTTCTCCGTGGACCGTCGGAGGCTGGGTTTGCAGCCAGCCGTTCGACCATACCTCCGTGCTGCAGTTCCTCGAAAGATTCACCGGCGTGCGGGAGTCGAACATCACGGACTGGCGCCGCAGCACGTTCGGCGACCTGACTTCCGCCTTTCGCTTCGACGATCCGGCCCGGGAAGCTCCGGTTCTGCCGGACACCGTGGGCGGGCAGAGCCTGGCGCAGTATTCCTCCGCTAATCTGCCGAAGCCGGTCCTGCCGGCCGGTCAACAGCAGCATCCGCGGCAGGAAAAGGGCCGCCGCAATCGTGTACCAGAAGGCACCGATTCCGGCGGCCAGCGCTAGACTCAGAAGCTGACTTTCATACCGCCGAACGCGCCGAACGGCGCTCCCGGCGAGTAGAAGGTGGAGTTTCGTACTGCATCGTTATTAGGCGAAAACGGCCGCGGGATAAAGTTGCCGTTGTTGTCGAACGGCGTGGTGTTGAGCTGGGCGGCTGTGTAGTAGTGGTGATTGAAAACGTTGTCGATCTGCACGAAGAACTGCAGGTGCCGCTGCACCTGGTAGCGGGCTCCGGCATTCGTCACGCCGTACCCCGGCGAAAATCCCGGCCCGAGATAGTAGACGCCGTCCGGCTTGTCCAGGTTGTTCTCGTTGCCGCGCGCGAAGGACCGGCCGGCGGCGTCGAAGTCCAGGTCGATTGACAGCTTCGGCGTCGGGCGGAACTCGGCATAGGCCTTGAAGAGGTTGCGCGGCGTCTGCGGGATTCGGTCTCCGGGCACGACGGCGATGTTGCCATCCAATCCCAGGCCGGCGTCATTGGTGCTGTTGCTGCCCGCCTGTAAGGTCTGGCTGCTTTGGAAGGTGGCGTCCAGGAAGGTGTAGTTGCCGCCGAGCGTGAACCAACGGTACGACTTGCTCAGGCTGAGTTCCAGGCCCTGGCGCCGCGTCTTGCCGTAATTCACGAAATACCCGAAGCCCGTCTGCTGAGAGGCGACGAATAGGATGTCGTTGGTATTCTCGGCGCGGAACCAGCCCGCGCTCCAGTTCACGGCGGATTCGCCGGCGCTGCGGACGCCGGCTTCGAAGGTCCGGGCCACCACCTGTTTCAGAGGCGGATCGGCCACCAGCGCATTGGGAAGGTTGCAGGGTTGGTTGGGGTCGGCACACCCCAGCTCGATTGCGGTGGGCGCGCGATTCGCCTCGCTGTAGCTGAAGTAGACGCTCGCCAGGGAGACAGGCTTGTAGACCACGCCTGCGGCGGGATTGAAGCGGTCGAACGCGTAGTTCCCGTTGAGAGAGCCGCGCGCCGCGTTGGTGCCGGGGATGCGGTCGATGTTCTGGATGCCCGCGTGGTTGTACCGGCCCGAGAGCGTAATCGCCAGCGAGTTCCACGGACGGATCGTGTCGGTGGCGTACAGCCCGACGTCGTTGGTAATGCCATGCAGATTGACCCGCGTGTCCACTGGCACGCCATCGCTGTTCGTGCTGCCGTCCTCGAAGCTGTTGATGGGCGTGATCGAGACCCCGTCGGGGTTCAGGTAGCCGAATTGTCCGGCCTGCTGGAAGTCGAGGCTGCTGCGGTCCCACGTGATTCCGGCACTCAGGTTGTTATGAGCGCCCAGCCAGTTGGCCTGCGCCGACCCGCCCCAGGCGTGTTGCATGTCGTAGGTGCGGGTAAAAACTCCGGTGCACTTTTCCGAAGGCTCGCTCTTCTCTAGTGCCTGCGCGATGCACCGCCAGTAGGGGTAAGGCTCGGTGGTGGAGTTTCCGGTGGTGGGAAAGCCGCTGTATCCCGCGGCGGTCAGGGCGGCGATGTCCGCGGCACTCAGGTTGTAGAGCGACTCGGTAAAGGAATCGTCGTTCAGATCTCCATTGGTCGTGTCGGCCCGGACGTAACGGAAGTACGCCGCGCCCGAAAAGTTCAGGCGGTCGCTCACCGCATGGGTTACGTTGAGCGTCAAGGCCGGCGAGCGGTCCCACGTGATGTCTGGGATGGTATTGACGGCCCGGTAATTCCTGGAGAGGAAGCGGGTGTCGGTGGAGCCGTTGCCCGTGAGATTGTTATCGGCGTAGGAGAAGCCAAGCGAGACAGTGGTGTTCGACTTCGAGTAGCCCAGTTTGCCGAAAACCTGCCGCACCTGCGAGGGCGAATAGAGCCGCCAGCCATCCTCCCGGAACCAGTTCCCGGCAGCGTACCAGTTCAGACCCTTGCTGTTGGAGGCTCCATACTCGAACGAGCCGTCGCGCCGTCCGAACGAGCCGCCGTCGATGGTGAGCGACGTTCCCGGCGCGCTGAGCCCGTCTTTGGTCCGGACCGACACCGCCGCGCCCAGGGTATTCAAGCCGAAAATGGGGTCCGAGCCGGGGATGAGCGCCATATCGGCAATCGCGATTTTGGGGATCAGATCCCACGCCACCACATCGCCGAACGGCTGGTTCTGGCGGACGCCATCGAGGTACACGGAGAGGCCTTCGGGCGTCCCCAGCAGCGGCGAGGCGGTGTAGCCGCGATAGTTGAGATCGGGCTGGAACGGATTCTCCTGGTTGTTATTTACGTAGACGCCGCCCAGCTTGCGGTCCATGAAATCGGCCAAATCGAGCGCGCCGATGGCGTTGAGATCCCCGGTGCCCGCCGTCTGGATGTTCATCGGCATGTCCTCGCGGGAGACCGACGTCCCCGGCAGCGGCGCCACCGAAACCACGTTCACCGACGAGGTGATAGTGCTCAGCGCGAGAACCACCGTCCGTTCCGCCGGCGTGGCGGAGCGGACGTCAATGCGGATGGTCTTGGCGGCAAAGCCCGGTTTGACCACCTGGACATCGTAGCCTCCATGCACCAACCCCGAAAAGGTGTAGGAGCCTTGCGGATCGGTTTCGAACGGCTGGCCGGCCGCCCCGTTCACACTGCGGATCGTCCCGCTCGCCTTGGTGGGCGCGCCCGATGCGTCCTTCACCTGCAATCGGATCTGTCCATCGGACTGCGCGCGCGCGGGGAGCGCCCCAAAACCAACCGAAGCAGACGCGACGAGCAGCAGCTTGCCGGCAAAACGAAAGAAAGACTCCATATCCGAATGTTCCAAAGATCGCGAAAATGTTCAGACTTTTTCTTTCGATTCCGCTCGGACAGCGGCGAGGCGGCGTCTGATGGGTCGTGTAGTATAGAAGAACAATGTCAATCCGGCCGGTGGCTCCCACCTTTTTGAGAGGGTTCGCCCATCGGGTTTCCGGGCGGGAGGATGGGGCTCCACGGGCTGTCGAGAGTGAAGTGACAGCGCTGTTCGACCGGTTCTACGGGCCGCTCATACGCTACCTTTCGGTCTTCCGGCTCGATCCGGCAGATGCGGAAGAGATCATCCAGGAGGTATTCCTGGCTTTGTTCCGTCGGCTGAATAGCGGTGACTCGGTGGGGAATGCGGCCGGGTGGCTGTTCGGCGCGGCCCACAACCTGGGGCTGCGGCAATCGATCCGAACGCGGAAAGCGCGCGAGGTAGAACAGCCGGCGGACACGCGCGAGGTCCCCGACCGCGCGCCGAATCCCGAAGATCTTTACGCGGGTGAGGAACTGCGCGGGCGGCTGCGGGCTGTCGTCGATTCGCTTCCCGAACTCGACCGCCGCTGCCTGCTGCTGCGGGCGGAAGGTCTGCGCTACCGGCAGATCGCGGCGATTCTTGGAATCTCCCTGGGTGCGGTCGCCCTCTCGTTATCGAGGTCGCTCGCACGGGTCGCGCGCTCCGCCGAACGCGTGCGAAATTTTTCCTGAACAAAAGCGGGTCGACGGGAACATTCCTGTAGAGGCGTAGTGCGGATGCCGGGAATATTTCGTGGCAGGCGAATCGGGATGCGCCCGGCGGCTGCGGCGGTGTGGTTTCTGTCTATTCTTCCGGTCTCCGCGGTGGCTTGCAAGTGCCAACTCTCGCTGGACGTCTGCGCGGAGACCCAGTACAGCAATGTGGTATTCGTCGGCACCGTCGAGTCGATTACGCCGGAGTTCATGACGCGCTGGAAGCCGCTATCCCGTGCCCCAGTGAGCATCGTCAACCACGCCCTCGACGCATATCTGGCCGATCGGTCTCCGGCGCGATTCTCGTCCTTGAAGGACGCCGTGCGGACGGCGTTTCCCGGTGTTGGCGCAGAGACGCGAAAGCGACTCGACGGGGCCACCAACCTGCGGGAGTTGTCGAACCTGTTCGGTTCGGTTCTGGATGGGACACGGCAGGTCCACTTTCGCGTCCGTACGCTTTTCCGCAAGGCGGACGACGATGACGACGCCAAAGGGGATGACGACGACGATGATGCGCCCGAATCCTTGGACGTCATGACGCCGTTCGGGGACTGCGGTAACGATTTCCAGGTCGGCGAAACGTACCTGGTGTACGCGAACAGCGACGAAGAGACCGAGGGGCTCTCGACCGACGCCTGTACCAGAACCAGACGAGCCACCGACGCCGGACCCGATCTGGCCTACCTCTCGTTCTACAAAGACCGCAAGAACCCCTCCGGCCGGGTTCAAGGCTTCGCGACGTTCGATCTTGCCTACCAGGCGCATCCGCGGGAGCCGGAACGAATCCAGCTTCCCGCCGCAGGCGTGGTGGTCGAACTGGCGTCCGGCAGCGGAGTTCGCTATACGTCCACCAACCCGTTCGGGCAGTTCGTCTTCGACGGACTCGATGCCGGGAGCTACACCTTGCGTGCGTATCCCGACGGGTTTCCGGAGATCAAGCAGGTGCTGAGTGGTCCACGTCCCTTCCACCTGGAGGCCCGGACCTGCACCACGCAGATTCTGACTATCGCGAAGGAGGCGCCGTAGACGGCCCGTGTGGAACGATAATTCTCATGCGTCCGATGAGTTCCTGCTGATGGAACTGGAAGGAGAGCTCCCGGAGCGTTCGGCGAAAGAGGTCCGGGCGCATCTCCAGGCTTGCTGGCAGTGCCGCGCCAGGAGACAGGAGCTGGAGCGTTCGATCTCCGATTTCATCCAGGCGTATCAGCAGGAAATTCCGTCCGCCGCGGGACCGCGCGCGCTGCTGAAGGCAAGGCTCGCACAGGAGGCATCCGCGAGGCGCCAGGCAGGACGCTGGTTCGGGCTCCGGAACAAGTATGCCTGGGCCGGTGGGATTTCGGTCCTGGGGCTGGCAGTCGCCGCCTGGTTCGCGGCTGTGCCGGCCCGTTGGGACGGGAGCCGGAGGACGATTGGCGACCTGGCGCTATCGACACCCGACCGCGTCTTGACACCTGGAGCCACCGTCCTCCTCAGCCGGAGCGCGGTCTGTTCCCTGGCCAACGTCAAGAACAAAGATGTGCCCGCGTCGGTGCAGAAGATCGTGTTTGCGGAATACGGCATTGCGAAAGCGCCGGCCCGCGCCTACGAGGTCGATTATTTGGTTACCCCGGCGTTGGGCGGGTCGGACGACATCCGGAACCTTTGGCCGCATTCCTACTTCAGCATCTGGAATGCCCATGTAAAGGACGCTCTGGAAGACCGCCTGCGGGACATGGTCTGCAAGGGCGACCTCGATCTGGCGGTTGCCCAGCGCGAAATCGCCGGCAATTGGATCGAGGCGTACAAGCGGCGCTTTCACGCCGATCTGCCGCTCCCGGAGCACACACGGTGATGCTCGTTCGGCATTGGGTTTGTCTCGCTGGAATGGCGATCTTGGCCACCGGTTGTTCCAAGGCTCCGGGCGGTTCCGGGCAAACCGCGGAAAAGGCGCAACCCGCTATTGCTTATTTCAAAGTGGACCCGGCCACGGCGGGGACGATCAGCGGGTCGATTCAGTACTCGGGACGCCGGCCTTCGCGGCGGGCCATTGACGTGAGCGGAGATCCGGCTTGCAGTGCGGACAACGGCGGCAAGGTGTACGACGGGTCCCTGATGGTCAGTCCGAAGGGAGTACTGGCGAACGCGTTCGTATATATCAAGAGCGGGCTGGAAGGCAAGTCGTTCGAGACGCCGTCCACGCCCGCGGCGCTTGACCAGCACGGCTGCGGGTTCATCCCGAGGGTGGTCGGACTCCAGACCAACCAGCCCCTGCGCATCTCGAATTCCGACCCGGCCACCCACAGCATTCATCCCATGGCCCAGGTGAATCGGGAGTGGAATCACAGCCAGGGACCGGGCGAGCCTCCGATCATCCGC
>DATJWB010000322.1:0-12761 GCA_035501495.1 Bryobacteraceae bacterium
GGAACGCCGCGTCGCGACTGTGGCGAGCCGCCATGGGATACTGGACGTAAAGGAGGGAGTCCCTATGAGTTCGCCACAGCCCGGACCGTGGGCGTCGGCAGAAGCCTATCGCCAGAGGCTCATCAATCTCCTGGCGGGCCGGGATCCATTGGAGGTAATGAGCCAGACGGCTTCTACCCTGGCCGGGATCGTGGCCGCTCATCCTGTCGAAGTGCTGCGGGCGCGCCCATTTGAAGGCAAATGGACGCCCAACGAGATCATCGGCCACCTCACCGACAGCGAATGGGTATATGGCTATCGTCTCAGGCTGATCCTCAGCGAGCCGGATCCCCCGATTCAGGGCACCATGCAGGATTCCTGGGTGGCCGCTCTCCGGTACAACGAACGCGAGCCGTCCGATCTGGTCGAGATCTTCCGCGCCTTGCGCCTGCTCAATCTGGCGGAGTGGCGCCGCCTGTCACCAGGGGACTTGAAGCGCTGCGGCCGGCACAACGAGCGGGGCCCGGAGCCCTTGAGCGTGATGCTGCCTATGCTGGCCGGCCACGACCTGTCGCACCTGGATCAGATCAGGCGTTATATCCAGGCCGTGCTTGACTCCGAGCCACGACCGTAAGGGACCGGTTATCAATTGCTTGGCAGCGCCTTGCGATTCATGGGAAGAAAATTCCGCCGGCCTGCGTCCAATTGTTGTGGGATTCACGGACAGGTCCGCGTTTCGGTGTTTGGCCCCCCAAACGGGGGTATGTAGAGGATTCCCACAAAATAGGTCTTAAATGTCCGTTTATCCCCAAATTCTTTGGCGGTATACTGAGGTTTCAGAGGGATGGCGATGAAAAAATACGGCAAGTTCGCAGCCTTAGTGGTCGTTGTGGTGGGTACGCTCGCCTGGTTGGCCGCCAGCGGGATGTCGAGCAATCAGACTTACTACAAGACCATCACCGAACTGGGTCAGATGGGCGACCGCGCCTACGGACAGCGCATCCGCGTGGGCGGCGACGTTGCCGGCGGCTCCATCCAGAGGGTTGGCAACGAGGTGCAGTTCGTCCTCGTCCAGGACAAAACCCAGCTCAAGGTCGCCTACACGGGCACCGAACCTTTGCCGGACACCTTCAAGGACGGCGCCCAGGCGCTGGCCGACGGGAAGCTCGGCAAGGACGGCGTTTTCCGCGCCGCCAAAATTCAGGCCAAGTGCGCTTCGAAGTACGAAGCCAAGCCGGGACAACTGGCGCCCGGCACCGCTCCCAATATCAACACCGGTAAGGGCACCATCTGACGTTCGGACCATCTTAGAGGGGAAGATATGGAAAATCTGGGTTCTCTGGCCATTCTGCTGGCCTTTGCGGTGGCTTTGTATGCCGTCGTTGCCTCCGTCGTTGGCCGGCTAAAAACTAAGCCTTTTCTGATAGTTAGCGGAGAACGGGCGGTCTATTCGGTGTGGGTGCTGATGGCTTTGGCATCCGGCATCCTGGTCTACGCGCTGATGACCGGCGACTTCCGCTTCGCCTACGTCGCCGAGCACAGTAACAAGGCCATGCCCACCCTCTACAAGTTCGCTGCCTGGTGGGGCGGACAGGAAGGGTCTCTGCTCTTCTGGAGTTTCCTCCTCTCCACGTATTCGATGGTCGTGGTCTTTACCAATCGCCGGCGCCACCGCGGCATGATGCCCTGGGTGGTGGGTGTGCTCGCCACTGTCCAGACCTTCTTCCTCGTCCTCAATAACTTCGTCGCGAACCCGTTCCAGATGCTCGCCACCGACAAGCTGATCGTCGCGGTGCCGGATGGCAACGGCCTCAGCCCGCTGCTGCAGTACCCCGCCATGGCGATCCATCCCCCGATGCTCTATCTCGGGTATGTGGGGTTCGCCGTCCCCTTCGCCTTCGCGATCGGCTCGCTCATCACCCGGCAGCCGGGCGATGCCTGGATCCACACCACCCGCCGCTGGACATTGGTCACCTGGCTCTTCCAGAGTTGCGGCATCATGCTGGGCGCCGCCTGGGCGTATCACGTGCTCGGATGGGGCGGATATTGGGGCTGGGACCCGGTGGAGAATGCCTCCCTCCTTCCCTGGCTCAGCGGCACCGCCTTCCTCCACTCCGTGATGATGCAGGAGAAGAAGGGCATGATGAAGGTCTGGAATATCGTGCTGGTGTCTTCCACCTTCTTCCTGTGCATCCTCGGCACGTTCCTGACGCGCTCGGGTGTCGTGCAATCGGTGCACGCGTTCGCACGCTCCGAAATCGGAAAGTTCTTCGTCACCTTCCTGGCGCTGGGCATCGCCGCCACCATTTATCTCATCCTCGACCGGCTGGATTACCTCAAGAGCGAGTCGCAACTGGAAAGCGTGGTCTCCCGCGAATCGAGCTTCCTGTTCAATAACCTCATTCTCCTGGCGAGCTGCTTCGCGGTGCTCTGGGGCACGCTCTTCCCGGTGATCTCCGAAGCCGCCACCGGCGACAAGATTTCGCTGGATGCCGACTGGTACAACCGCCTGATGGTGCCCATCGGGCTGTTTCTGCTGCTGCTCACCGGAGTCGGACCGCTGTTCGCCTGGCGCAAGACTTCCATGGAGAGCCTGCGGCGGAATTTCCAGATTCCCGGCATCGCATCGCTGCTCCTGGTAGTCGCGCTGATCGCCGCCGGCATGCGGAACTTCTACGCGCTGATATCCTTCGGCTTCTGCCTGTTCGTCGCGCTTACGGTGCTGATGGAGTTTTACAAGGGCGGGCGATCCGTTGGCGCGAAGAACAACATGAACCTGTTGCACGCCATGGTGGAGCTGACCCATCGCAACACCCGTCGCTACGGCGGGTACCTGGTGCACATCGGGATCGTGCTCATGTTCATCGGGTTCACGGGCCACGCCTTCAATCAGAGTGAGGTGAAGGAGCTGAACATCGGCGACACCATGCGGGTGGGCGCCTACGATCTGAAGATGGTGAATCTCGAGGAGGGCGACAATCCCAATTACGCCTCGCACACCGCCACCATGCAGGTGCTCAAGAACGGCGACGAGCTGGGCATTCTGAAACCCGAGAAGCGCCTCTACAAGGCCAGCCGGCAGAGCACCTCCGAAGTCGGTATCCGCCAGCGGCCCAACGAAGACCTCTATCTGAACTTCGGCGGGATGTCGGACGACAACAAGCGGGCGGTGATTCAGGCGTACGTCTTCCCGCTGGTGTCGTGGATCTGGATCGGCGGCCTGGTGCTGATTGGCGGCACCTTCGTCTGCCTGGTCCCAAGCAAAGTAAAGATGCAGTACGCCCGCACCGAAGTTGTGGGGATTACCAAGAAACATGCGACCGTCGAAAAAAGTCATTAGCTGGCTGGTGATGGCAGGACTCGCCGTGGCCGCCATCGCCCAGACGGCGTCGGAAAAACCGAACATCGATGTACGCCGGGTGGGGGCGCGGCTGGCCTGCACCTGCGGCTGCAAGGACTCGGTTGCCACCTGCGCGATGCTCGAATGCGAGCGCTCCAAGCCCGCCAAAGAGCGCATCGCCAAAATGCAGGCGCTGGGTTATTCGGACAAGCAGATCGTGGATGCCTTTGTCCGCGAGTATGGGCCGAGCATCTATCTGGCCGAGCCGAACGCGTGGGGCTGGATTGTGCCGTATGCGTCGGTGGGACTGGGCCTGGTGGTGATCTGGCTGTTCCTCAAGAAGTACCGGAAGCCCAAACCGATCGCCGAGATCGGGCCCATGGAACTGGACGACCCGGCGCTCGAGAAGTATCGGGACCAGATCGAAAAAGATCTGGCCAACATGGAATAGCGTGGGGCAGCAGTGATCATCGTTCTGACATGTATACTCGCGATCGCCGTTATCGCGTTCATCCTCGGGGTAAGGCCGAAGGACTTGCCGGCTCCCGAGCCCGTGTCGCCGTTCCATCACCTGGACGAGCGCAAAGCGGCGATTTACGAGAATCTGCGCGACCTGCAGTTTGAATATCGGGTGGGCAAGCTCTCCGACAGCGACTACCAGGCCACCAAGCAGGACCTGCAACGGGAACTGGCCGGGGTGCTCGCGGAAGTAGACAAGATCAAGCTGCAGCTCAATGGCTCAAAGCCGGCTGCCGCGGCGGCGACAGCGCCCGCGCCGAAGCCGGCGAAGACCAGCGGCTTTACCTGCGACTCCTGCGGAGCGAACTTCGACAAGCCTCTGAAATTCTGCGGCGAGTGCGGCAAGCCCATGAAGGCGGTGGCCAAATGACCAGGCATCTTGCTCTGCCCACTGTGGCGCAGGCACCGCCAGAGACGTGGCGCGGGCACTCCTGCCTGCCGCGTCGGCACTCATGCCGACGCTTTTTGGTCGCCACCAATGCCGCGTCTCGGAGTGCGAGCACGAGACTCCTCTCGACGCTTTTCGAGCGGCCCACCGGTTTTCGTGTCAACTCCTCGGACGCACCGCCCGAAAAGCGCCGCGATGAGTCTCGGCGCGGCAGGCATGAGTGCCTGCGCCACATAGCATCCGCATTCCTTCTTCTTTCCCTTCCCCTTCACGCCGCAGTCACCGGCACCGTCATCAATCGCACCACCGGCAAGCCTCAGGCAGGCGCTACCGTCGGATTCAACAAGCTCGGGCAGAACGGCATCGAACTGATTGACCAGGCCAAGTCCGACGCCAACGGCAAGTTCGTCATCAACCAGGAAGTCTCCGGCCCTCCCCACCTCCTGCGCACCGCCTACGACGGCGTGACCTACAACCACATGCTGCCCCCGGGGTCGCCGACCACGGACCTCACCATCGACGTCTACAACTCGTCCAAAGACCCCGGCCGCGCCAAGGTCACCAAACACATGCTGCTCTTCGAGCCGTCCGGCGGCCAGATGACCGTCAACGAGACCTATCTTTACACCAACGACGGCAAGGTCGCCTGGAACGACTCCGATGGCGGCACGCTGCATTTCTTCGCGCCGAATGTCACGGGCAGAGTGACCGCGAACGCTACCGCGCCCGGTGGCATGCCGATCCCCGCTCCCGTCAACAAGACCTCCAAGTCCGACATCTACGCCGTGGACTTTTCCGTGAAGCCCGGCGAGACCCGCTTCGACCTGACCTATACCGTGCCTTACACCGAAGGCGCTCCTTACAAGGGCAAGATCCTCACGCAGGACGGCGACACCTACCTGATCGCCCCCAACGGAATCACGCTCCAGGGCGACGGACTGAAGGACATGGGCACCGAGCCGCGGACCCAGGCCCACATTTTCGGACTCAACGGAACTTCGTACCAGATTCAGTTGACCGGCACCGAAGCGGCCGCGCCCGCCGATGCCTCAGGCGGCGGCGACCAGGCCGAAAGCGGCGGCCCGCAGATCGAACAGATCCTGCCGCGCGTGAACCGCATGACCGTCGGCATCCTGTCGCTGGCTCTGGGGATCCTGGCCCTGGGTTTCACCCTGCTCTACCGCGCCAACCCTGCGGGCACCCTGAAGGAGTCGAATGAGCGCGGTCGCCGTTGACGGGGTTTGGAAATTCTACGGAGATTATCCCGCGCTCCGCGACATCCGGCTGGATGCCGAGCGCGGATCGTGCCTCGCTCTGATCGGCCGTAATGGCGCCGGGAAGACTACCCTCCTCCGCGTGCTGGCCGGCTTCTCCCGGCCCGGACGCGGCCAGGTGCGCATCTTCGGCACCGAACCGCGGGAAACCGACACCCGCCGGCAGATGGGCTTCATTGGCCACGGAATCTCGGTCTACGACGAGCTGTCGGCGCTCGAGAACCTGACGCTGTACGCCAGGCTCTACAATCTCCCTGATCCGAAAAAGTCCGCCATGGAGTGGCTGGAGCGCACCGGTCTCGAACGCGTGCGCAACGGCCTGGTCCGCGAGTTTTCCCGCGGCATGCGCCAGCGGCTGGCAGTCGCGCGCGCCTTCCTCCATGAGCCCAGTGTTCTGCTGCTGGACGAGCCCTTCACCGCGCTCGACGACAAGGCCATTGCCGTGCTGCAAAGGCTCTTGCGCGAAGCGCTCGTTGCCGGGAAGACCATCGTCATGTCTACCCACCAATTGCGGGAAGCCCTCGATCTGGCCACGCATGTCGCGTTGTTGAACCGCGGTCAAGTCTCATTTCACGGCCCGCGCACGCCGGAAATGGTTTCCGATCCCGGGTACATCTACGCGCGATATGGCGAGGCCAATTGAGGCGATGAAGGGTTTCCTTGGGCAGGCGCTCACCATCACGGTCAAGGATCTGCGGGCCGAGATCCGCACCAAGGAAGCCATCAACGCCTCGTTCGCTTTCGCGCTGGTCATCCTGGTGCTCTTCAGCTTCGCCTTCGACCCGACCGAAGATACCACGCGCGACATGTCGGGAGGCCTGTTGTGGATCGTCTTCGCTTTTGCCGGCACTCTGATTTTGAATCGCAGCTTCGCGCGCGAGCTGCCCAACGATTGCCTCGACGCGCTGGTCGCCGCTCCCATTTCGGGCGCCTCGCTGTTCCTCGGCAAGTCGTTCGCGAACTTTTGCCTGTTGCTGACCGTGGAACTGGTAGCCTTGCCGGTGTTCGGCATCTTCTACAACGTGCACTGGACGACCCAGTTCTGGTCGTTGATGCTGGTGCTGGTGATGGGCACCTGGGGGCTGACCCTCATCGGCACGTTCTGCAGCGCGCTCACGGTGAACATCCGGCTGCGCGAAGTGATGCTGCCGATGTTGACGTACCCCGCGCTGGTGCCGGTGCTGATGGGATCGATGCGATTGACCATCGCCCTGGTGGCGGGGCAGCCGTTCGGGGACGAGACCATACCGTGGTTGAAGATCCTGACGGGCTTCGACGTGGTCTTCACGGCTGCGACGCTGGTGTTGGTAGAAACTATACTGGTTGGCTGATAGCCAACGGGAGGGAATGATGCGTAACAAGATTCTTTATGCCTTAGGCGCCGTGGTAATCCTGTTGCTGGTGCGCGACATCAACCTGATCGCCGGCTTCCCGCAGGAGCGGTCGCAAGGCGCGATTTTCAAAATCATCTTCTTCCACGTGCCTCTGGCCATCACCGCCATGACGTGCTCGGTGGTGGCGCTGGTGGCCAGCATCATGTTCCTGAAGACCAAGAATTTCAAGTATGATGCGCTGGCGGTAGCGGTGACCGAGGTAGGGCTGGCGTTTCTCCTGGGCAACCTGGTGACGGGCTCCATCTGGGCGCGGATCATCTGGGGTGTCTGGTGGGCGTGGGACGTGCGGCTCACCTCGGCCCTGGTGTGCTGGCTGTTGTACGCCGGCTACCTGATGTTGCGCCGTGCCATCGAGGAGCCCACACAGCGCGCCACCTTTGCCGCGGCCTTTTCGATTTTCGCGTTCATCGACTGGCCGATCGTCTATCTGTCGATCCGCCTCTTCCGCACGCAGCATCCCGGGCCGGTGTTCTTCAGCAGCGAGGGCAGCTTCCCGCCCGACTGGACGGCGGCGATCTTCGGACCGTTTGGCGTTCTGATGGCGCTGCTGATGCTCGCGACGGTAATGACATTCGTCCGCCTCGGCCAGGAGGATTCCCGCCGCGAGCTCGATTCGCTCCGCCGCATGGCCCACGCGATGTAATGGAGATCTTATGAACTTCCTCTCCCATTCCCTGCTGCTGGCGCAAATCTCCGCCGACGATGTTTCGCGCGAGGTGGCGCGCCTGCAGCGTAATTACGAGTTCCTGAGCTACGGCCTCACCGCGGCGTGGGTCATTCTCGTGGGCTATGTCCTGATGATGGTGGCACGCGAGCGCAATCTGAAGCGCGAGATCGCCAATCTGAAGGCGATGCTCGAGGAGAAGCACAAGTAGCCGCCCGCGGCCGCTCATTGCTTGCAATCGGTCGCGTCTGTGATCGGCACTCCCTTGGTAACGCTGATCTGCTGGCTTTGGTAATTGCTGTCGCCGTGATAGGTGAACGTGAAAACCGTATTTACGGTGCAGCCGATCAGTTGAGAGGATTCCATTTCTGTCTTCGGGTTGCATCCCGCGGAGTGCCCGATGGTGCTCGCCGACAGCACACAATCGCCCAGGTCGGGGCCGATGTTGACGATTATCGCCAAAGAGGTGGCGAGAACCATCGTGTCGAACAGGCCGGTAGGATTCTTCGGCGAGAACAGGCTTCCCGGCGGAATTACGTCAACGCGAAACGTGAAGGGCAGATCACAACAGACGGGATTGAAACTCGTGATGCTGAGGGTGGGAACGATCTTGTTCACCGTCGCCGGAATCTGCAGGTCGGCAGCTAGATAATTGTCGTTCCCGGAGTAATGGAGCTGGATCATCTTGCTCCCGGCATCCTGCACGAAGGTCTGCACCGGGGTGTTTACCGGCGAGGCGTTGTTGAGGTCGGGGCTGACCGTCACGCTGTCGCTGGAGAAATTCGCCGGGCCATTCACCACTGTAATCGTCCCCGTCGCCGGCGCCCCCGGCGCGGGCGGATGCGAGATCTTGGCGGTGAGGTTGATCAGATCGCCCGCGGTCGCGGTGACCGGGTTCGGCGTGGCCGTGAAGCTCACCTGGCCTTTCGCGATGCTGATTGAAGCATTCACAACGGACGATGGCAGGTAATTGTCATCGCCCTCGTAGGCGGCCTCGAGCGACAGCGTCCCGGCGGGTCCTGCGACGATCGTCTGGCTGCCGGTGGATCCTCCAGAACTGCTGTTGGGTGCCACATTCACCGTCAGGAATGAGGGTACCGGATCTCGAAAGATTTCCACTGTCCCCGTCGGCAGGACCGAAGGAGCCGGCGGCGCTGCCGGCCTTACGGCCGGGGACAGGGTCAAACTATCGCCCACTTTCGTGGTGGCCGTCGCGCTTGTGCTGAACGTCAGAGTGGTTGGACGCTTGTCCACCTGAATCGACGATGCGTCCGAACTCCCGGCAAGCAGCGTCGAGGTGGGTGTGAATACCGCGCGCAGATTGCGAGCGCCCGCGCTCAGGGTCACTCCCGGAAGCGTGAAGTTGTTATTGCCGTTCACATCGAACGTGAATGTCGCGCCCGGAGACGGAGCCCCGGGACCGGGCCCGCCGGAGGTCGAAGCTGTTCCAAGAAGAACCTTCCCGTCGAAGAACGAGACGAAGCCCTGCATCGGCACCACCGCAAGTGCCAGTTTGACGTTCGCCGACAAAGTCACCGGCGCCAGCGTGAGAATCTTGGGAGCGCTGGACGTGAGGGTCATAGTTGTGACGTCCAATTGGGTCGCTGACGCGCCGACATTGAGGTTCTGCACGGCGCCGTTTACGGTCGCGGTGATGTGTGTCGTAAACGTGATCAGTCCACCCGACGTGGCCACCCCCAGCGGCGCCGGCAGAACATTGGGGGAGCTAAACGATCCCGAAGACGTCACCGTCACATTGAAGAACCCGATCGTGGGGGTCCCGGAAGCCGTCCGCACCACTGAATTGATCGTCAGAGTGGTGTTGTTCGGCCAGTTCGCGCCCGAGACCGTAATGTTGTCGCCCTGCACATAGGTGGACTTATCGAGCGTGAGTGTGGGCGAGATGAACTGCCCGCAGTTGGGGATGGGTCCGTTGTCGTTGAGGCCGCCCACCGCCAGCAGGACCCCCGCCTGATTCAACGGCGCCGCGGCGATGTTCCGCCTCGCGGCCGTCAGCGGACCGGCGACGGAGAAGGCGCCGGTCTGGGGATCGAAAAGCTCCGTGGAGGCGATGGGCGTGCCTGCTGCAAGCCCGCCCGCGATCAGCACCGACCCGTTGCCCGGCAACACGAATGCAAGGTGGCTGGAACGGGCTATGGCCAGCGGGCCGGCCGGATGGAATACATTGTCATCCGGCGAGAAGAGCAGGGCAGTGTTCAAGTCGCCATTCGGGCCCTGGCCACCGGCAATCAGGACCCTGCCGTCGTCGAGCGTCGTGGCCGAATGTGCCGCTCGCGCTTCGGGGAGGTGCAGTTCCTGGGTTACCGTGCCGTCCGGATGGTAGACGTCCACCGACGAGAGCAACTGGCTCCCATCCGTCCCGCCGGTGATGAGCACGCGCCCGTCCGGGAGGAGCGCGGTGGCGTGGCCGGTCCGCGGGGTGGAGAGGCTCGCCGTGAGCAGCTCGACACGGTTGGTCGCCGGGTTGAAGAGTTCCAGCCCGCTACTCGGTCCGGAGTCCGTATCGCCGCCGGCGAGCAGCACCGAGCCGTCCGGCAGGAGGGTCGCAGTCTGATTCCATCGCGGCAGGCCGGGAGTGTCCAGATCGCTCCAGGCATCGGCATCCGGGTCGTAAATCTCGGCTGGGGCGGCGCCGCTATCCGCCTTCCCGCCGGCTACCAGAACGCGCCCGTCGTTCAGGACCGTGCAGGTGTGGTTGCTGCGTGCGTGCAGAAGCGGTTGGCCGGGCAGGAAGCTCCCGTCGGACTGGTACATCTCCACGCTGTTCAACAGACCAGCGGCGCCTGCGCCGCCCGCCACCATGCCCCGGCCGTCATCCAACGCGGCAACGCATGCGCTGTGGCGGGCAACGGCGAGTGGGCCGGTCGGGCTCCAGGAGTACACCGCCGGAGTAGAAGTCTGGCCGTAGCCGGCGTGCAGCATGCCGGCCACGGCGACCGAAAACAGAAACCGCTTGACTTGTGCCGCACGAACTGGGAAACGCATCGGCCACCCCTCCAATCGAGAACCGCACTCGCGTAATTACCCTGCGTCATCTGCGAGAAAAGGGGCTCACGTCCGAAGCGCCGTTCGCGCTGGGCTTCGATTGATGGGGCTACGGCAGTACGGCCAGGAGTTTCACCCCGTTCGGGGTGCCCCAGCCCGATACCAGGTCGTAGCCTGCACCGGCAGTGTACCCGCCCACCACGGCAGTGATATTGTTGCCGGACTGTACGTCCGTGCAACCCTGCGCGCCCACGGTCGGGCCATTGTTGGTGCCGTCCGGCGCCCGGTACAAGGCGGGCGTCAGGTACCCGACGCGCTTTCCGGCGCCCCGGTTCTGATTCAGCCGCGTAATCAGGCTGGCCCACAGCGGAGCGGCCGCACTGGTGCCTCCGTTGGCCTGCGCCTTCCCGTCCACCACCAGCAGATACGGCGACGCATCCCAGTCGGCATTCGCCG
Organism: Bryobacteraceae bacterium; assembly: GCA_035501495.1. Lineage (GTDB taxonomy): Bacteria > Acidobacteriota > Terriglobia > Bryobacterales > Bryobacteraceae > JAIQFL01. The sequence goes on from DATJWB010000322.1 coordinate 11,021, forward strand.
CCACGTCGGGCACGCATCTGCCCACAATCGCGCCCGGATTGACGGAATCGACGTTGATCTGCGACTGCCAGTCCGGCCGGTCAAAAACCGCGCTCACCCCGCCACCGGTGCTGCCTCCGTTGTCACTGCGCAAGCCGTCGCCTTCCTTCCAGCAAATGTCAGGCTGCTGGCTGCCCTTGGATGGGATGGTCGTACCGCCGACCGCGAGCGCGTAGATGCTGGAAGACGGGAAGTCTACGTACGCGTGGCCATCGGTGATGGCGTCGCTCGACCCGTCGTCTCCCGCCGCCACGCAGATCGTGATACCGAGGAGCGCCGCTTCCTTGAGGCTCTCGTTCACCTGGTCCATGGCCTGCGTGGTCCAAATGTCGTTGCCTTCGGCGAATCCCCAGCTGATCGAGACAACCGCCGGATCTCCGTCCTTACCGCTCATCACGGCGTCGAGCGCGGTAACCCACCCCTGGTCGCCCCAACTTGCGAAATAGACCAGGATCGCCGCGTTCGGGCAGACTCCCGCCACGACCTCGATATCGAGCATCACCTCACCCTCGGCTCCGTCTTTGTTGGTGGTTGGCGTGCCATCGGTGCTGATGGCGGTCACTTGCGGGACCGAGACCTTCGCCAACTTGCAGAACTTCTGGAGGTCCTGCTCAAAGTATCCGCCGCCGAACTCGAGGATCCCCACCGTCTGTCCGGTGCCATCGCCGGGCGGGAAGTTGTAGTGCGACGCGAGTTCGGCGGGTGTATACCAGGAACTCGGGATGGAAGTCAGGGACCGGGCGTGGACTGTGGCCGGCGCGCGGCCCCTCCGGTAAGCCACGCGGCGATTATCGAGGCCGAAGACTCCCTTCACGATATCCTTCAGCTCGTTCGGAACATGCACTTCGCCGACGCGTCCGCGATACGGACCGCTGGGATGAGCGTAGTTGAAGAGGGTGACCAGAAAGGCGGACTCCATCTCGGCAACGGTACCCGAGAGCCGAACGGTTCTGGTGGCCGCATTCACATCGACAGGCTTGAGACCGTAGCGGCCGAAGACGTCGACCACTTGTTTGATATCGGCCTCGGAAGCTCCATACTCGGCCGCCAGGGCCTCCCGGGTCATATAGCCGGCCGGGCGCTTGGCTAGGTCGGGGAGTTCCTTCTTCCGGCGGAGCTTCAGGATCACCTCGATGGTGGCGTGTTGGTTCGTGCGTCCGAGGACGCGGGATTGGGGCAACGGATTTCGCTTGCTACCCGTTACGGCGGTATGTGTCTGTGGCAATTTTTTCTACCTCGTAACTGTTGGGCGTGTGGCATCACAAAAAGAGGACAGTCCCTGGTACCCCTCCGATTTGGTCAAATGGATGGATCATCACGTTTTGCCGGGGTCCGTTGCAAGCGCTTACCCGGGCGATTAAGATAACAGTCACCGCCACCACCATCGGAGGTTCAAGATGAGATTCCCGATACGCATCGCCGGTACCGTCACCGCGGCCGGCCTGTTTGCCAGCACCATTCTCGCGCAGGGTACCCTGGCTGACTATCAACGCGGCCAGGAGCTGCAACGCAAGTCGCGAGGCCTGGTCGTCAACGCGCCCGGCGCGGCAAACTGGATCGGCGATTCCGATCACTTCTGGTACTACCGCTCGGTTCAGGGCGGCACCGAATTCCTGCTCGTCGATGCCACTACCGCTGCCAAGAAGCCGGCCTTCGACCACGACAAGCTCGCTGCCGCCATCAATGGGGCATCGGGTGGACA
>DATJWB010000323.1:0-25225 GCA_035501495.1 Bryobacteraceae bacterium
CCTGCCTGCCGCGCCGAGACTCATCTCGGCGCCTGTTGGTCAGCCATCCAGTTCAATGCCGGCGAAGGGGTTTTCGAGGCTGCCGCGTCCCCACTCATGGGGACGCTTGTCGCGCGTGTACTGTGTCGCTGGCGGCGAAGGGTTTTCGGGGCTGCCGCGCCCCGACTCTCGGGACGCTGGTCTGGCGTGTACGCTACATTTCATAATCACGGCCGCGAACTCCGCAAAGCCGCGAGAAACCGCTCCCTCGGACGGCGTGAAGAAATCGTATCCGATCCAGACCGACAGGCGAAACCGCCTGCCCCATCAGTGCAAACGCAGGGCTTGTTTGGTGGCGCAGGCGGTTTCAACTGCGTGCTTTCGATTTTTTTCACGCCTTCTCACACTCACACTCGCGGCTTCGCTGTGCAGCCTCGTTCGGAGCCGCTCGATGCGGCGAGTCCGAAAAGCGCTGGACGGGTCTCGGCGCGGCTGGCAGGAGTGCCTGCGCCACATACTCATGCCACACTGAACTGAAGAGCAATGCCGAAATACGATGCCATCATCATTGGGGGCGGTCATAACGGACTCGTCACCGCCGCCTATCTCGCCCGCGCCGGCCGGGCGGTGCTCGTGCTCGAGCGCAGGGAATTGGTGGGTGGCTGCGCCGTCACCGAGGAGGTCTGGCCGGGCTATCGCGTCTCTACCGCGGCCTATCTGACCAGCCTCATGCAGGAACGCATCGTACGCGAGTTGGAATTGGAGCGGTACGGATACCGGGTGGACGCCAAAGACCCGGCTTTTTTCTCGGCCTTTCCGGATGGGCGGCATTTCTTCATGTGGCAGGACCGCGCCAAAACACTGGCGGAGATCGCCCGGTTCTCCCGCCATGACGCCGAGGTCTACCCGCGTTACGAGGACCAGCTGGAGCGGATTTCCCAGGTTGTGGAAGGATTGCTGCTGACTACCCCGCCGCGATTCCCTCCTCGGGGGCTCGGCGATGCGATCGAGTATCTCCAGTTCGCGGCACGGCTTCGCGGACTCAGCCCCCAGGACACGGTGGCGCTGGTCAAAGTCTTTACCCAGAGCGCCGCCGAATTCCTCGACGAGTGGTTCGAATCCGAGCAGGTGAAAGTCACGCTCGCGACGGATGGAGTGATCGGCGCCAATGGCGGCCCTCGATCGCCCGGCACCGCCTACATTCTGCTGCACCACTGCATGGGTGGTGTGGCGGGGCACCGCGGACTCTGGGGATTCGTTCGGGGCGGCATGGGAACAGTCTCCGAATCGATCGCCGGCGCGGCCCGCGCGCATGGCGCGACCATCCGTACAGAGGCGCCCGTGGCCAAGGTGCTGGTGCGCAGCGGCCGGGCCTACGCGGTCGTGCTGGAAAGCGGCGAGGAGATCGAAGGCGGCGCCGTCGCCTCCAACCTCGATCCCAAGATCACATTCTTACGCCTGTTGGATGAGCGCGACCTCGACCCCGAATTCGTCGCGGCGATCCGAAACTTCCGCATTGAGGGAACCAGCTGCAAGATCAACCTGGCGTTGAGCGGCCTGCCGGAGTTCACCGCGTATCCGGGCGCCCCCGGTCCACACCACCGGGCCACCATGCACATTTGCCCCCATATCGAATACGTGGAGCGCGCCTGGGACGACGCCAAGTACGGCCGCCCCTCGAGCCGCCCGTTGCTCGAACTGACCATCCCGACGATGTACGATCCCTCGCTCGCTCCGCACGGGAAGCACATCATGGGCATCTTCCTGCAGTATGCGCCGTACACGCTTCGCGATGGGACCTGGGACGAGCAGCGTGAGCCATTCGCCGATCGTGTGATGTCGCTGATCGAGGAATATGCCCCCAATTTCCGCGCGATTGTGGAGCACCGCCAGGTCCTCACACCGCTCGACCTGGAACGCAGGTTCGGCATCACCGGCGGCAACATTTTTCACGGAGAGATGAGTCTCGACCAGATGTTCGTGATGCGGCCGGTAGCGGGGTGGGCACGCTACCGCACTCCCGTCACGGGGTTGTACCTCTGCGGGTCCGGCGCGCACCCGGGCGGCGGCGTCATGGGCGCCCCGGGATACAACTGCGCGCGCGAAATGCTCAAAACACCGCGATGAAAGTGACCCCGGAACGCATATGAGCAGCACCCCACATCTCGACTTGACCCTGCTGGAAGATCGCCTCTCGGTCTGCCGTCTCGCAACAACCGAGGATCCTCCGCTTTGGGCTCTCGCCGCCTCCGGTTTCTGCTCGCTGACTCGCACGGCTGACGAGTGGTCAGTAGTCTGCCGGGAAGATGCCGTTCCCGGCGGAGTCCAATGTGAGCCCGGTTGGCGCATCTTTCAGGTGGCGGGCCCGCTGGAATTCAGCCTCGCCGGAATCCTGGCATCGATTGCGGGCCCGTTGGCGGATGCCGGCGTCAGCATTTTCGCGCTTTCCACTTATGACACCGACTACGTGATGGTGAAAGCGCGGAATGCCGCTGCGGCAGCGCGGGTCCTCGCGGGCGCGGGGCACTGCGTGCGTGTCACTCCGGATTGACCAAATGTGACGGTCCGGTATATACTTCTGGCAATCGGACCCTGCGGAGTTGCTGTCTCGTAGTCGCAGGTGTCTGCGCCTTCCTGATCAGCAAGCGCGAGTCCTTTTGGGGGAAATATGCGCCATTCAACATCGAGCAGAATGTTCCAACTGTTTGCCATTCTCGCGGCAAGCTGCGCCTTCGCACAAACGACCGGCGATGCGGAATTGACGGGGGTCATCAAGGATCCGACCGGTTCGGTCGTTCCGGGCGCGGCGGTCACGCTCGTCAATCAGGACACCGGCGTCTCCCGATCGTCGAAATCGGACACGGATGGGCAGTATCGGTTTGCCGCCCTGCTACCCGGGCGATATTCGCTGAAGGTGGAAGCCACCGGGTTCACCACCGCCACCATTACGGGTATCGCACTGAACATCGGAGCCCACGTAGAACAGGACGTGTCGGTCGAGGTCGGCACGGTCACCGGACAGATCACTATCACCGGTGAAGTGCCGCCGATTGACGTCACCAAGAACGACGTATCAGGGGTCGTTACCGGCCAGCAGATCGATACGCTTCCGATCAACACCCGGCAGTTCATCAATCTCGCACTATTGGAGCCCGGGACCTCCCAGGATTCCTCGCGCACCTTTTACAACAGCGTGCAGATGGGAGGCGCGGGCCACTACTGGTCCAATGGCTTTTCGGTGGACGGCGTAATCAATACATGGGCCGAGATGGGTGAGCCTCGCCAGAACTTCCCGATGGGCGCCATCCAGGAGTTCAAGGTCAATACCGTTCAATACAAGGCCGACCAGGGACTGTCGGCCGGCGGCGTCGTTAACATTGTCACCAAGAGCGGCACCAACCAGTTTCACGGGGAGGCGTTCGAATACGCCCGCGACGAGATTTTCAACCGCGACGACCGCTTCACGCAGGCGGCGGACCAGACCGTGGGGCTGACGAAGGCGCCCTTCATGCGCAATCAGTTCGGAGGCGACGCCGGCGGGCCCATCATCAAGAACAAGGTGCATTTCTACGCGGCCTACGAGCGCACCCAGACGAACACGGCCTACACCATCTACATTCCGGGAGCGGCAAGCCAGGACTATTCGACGTTTCAAGGAGTCCACGACCGGCCGATCCGCGACCAGCTCTTCAATGTGCGCGGCGATTACCAGCCCACCAACAACCAACACTTTTTCGCCCGGTATTCGCAGGAATGGAACCTCATCACTTGGAATGGGTGCGGCGGCACTTCGATGAGCAACTGCTACGACGGCCAGATTCCGCGCCACTCGATCGTGGCCGGGCACACCTGGACGCCCAGCAGCAACATCGTGAATGAGGCGCGTTTCCAGTATGCGTTCTCCTCTTACCTGCTGGGACCTTCGGGCGTCCCGATCTTCACGGAACTCGGCGTCTATCCCGCCGCGCGGCTGAATGCGTTGCAGACCACCCTGGTGTTTCCCAGCTTTTCGTATGGCAACGACTACGCGGATAACGGTGTGGAGCGGCGCTTCGAAGGGAAGGACGACGTGAGCATCGTGAAGGGCAAGCACACCCTGAAGTTCGGCGTGGACGTGAGCCGCGTTCCGTTCGAAGACGATGCTCCCAACGGATACGCAGGCCAGTTCACATTTGCCCACGATCATTACTTCAATCCCAGCGACCCGGCTTCGCTGGCCGCTCTGGCGGCTTCCCACGACGCCACGGTCTTTACCGCCACGCGGCCGCCGATTGACACCAAGGACCCGACCACCGAGCTGGGATTCTACATCCAGGATGACTGGAAGGTGCACCGCAACTTCTCGCTCAGCCTGGGCGTCCGCTATGACCGCGAGTTCAATGCGCTGAACGAGTTCCTGAATCCCAATTCGCTGGCGGGCAGGCCTTACAACGCGATCGTTCCGATACCCGGAATGGGCGATCCGGGACAGCGGCACTCCAACAAGAACTTCGGGCCGCGAGTCGGTTTTGCTTGGGACTTGAGAGGAAACGCGAAGGACGTGGTCCGCGGCGGGTACGGGATCTATTATCAGAACCTCCAAACGCTCCAGAATTTTGCCGAGCTGCGCAATTACGCGCAATGTTCGGTGCTGATCAGCAACCCGTCTTATCCGGATCCGTTCGGCGGCCAGGATCCGAACACGTTCTGTTCGAAGGCAGCTCCATCGCCGACCATTCTCGACCCGAACTACCGCAATGCCTACACCCAGCAGTTCAACCTGGGCTATTCGCGGCAGATCACGCGCGACTTCTCGCTGCACCTCGACGGAGCGTACAGCCACACGTTGCACGACTACCGCACCGTAGACTTGAACTATCCGGTGAACGGCGTGCGGCCGTATCCGCAGTTCGCCAGGATCCTGGACCACAGCTCCATCGGGCAGGCGAAGTACAAGGCGCTATACGTGCGGGCGGAAAAGCGCTTTTCCCAGCGTTACCAGGTGATGGTGTCCTACTCGCTGGCCAGCAATAAGGATAACAACCCCGAGGCGCAGGTGACGGTTCCATCGAATTACAACCTGGACTGGGGTTTTGCGAGCGCCGACCGCCGTCACGGCCTGGTGGCCAGCGGCTCTGTGATGCTCCCGGCGCGATTCGTGCTGGGGGCCATCTGGACGGTCCGCTCTTCCCTGCCCTTCAGCGCGTTCATCACGGCTACGGACGCCGACGGCATCCGGGCATACGTGCCGGGAACCTCTCGCGACCAGGGAAATCGCGGCCTCAGCCTCACGGCGGTGAATGCCTACCGCGCGACGCAGGGCCTGGCGCCCCTCACTTCCTCGAATATCGACAGCAGCAAATACAACGGCGTGGACGTGAAACTCTCGCGGTCCTTCGCCCTCAAAAGCGAGGCGCGGAGGGTCGAGTTGGGATTGCAGGTTTTCGACGTATTCGGCACGGAAAATCTGGGCGTCCCCAGCGGCCAGATGACGGCTGGCGGCAATACCACCAACGCCACATCTCCGAACTTCGGAAGGATCCTGGGGGTGTTGAACAACAGCTACCAGCAGGCCGAGCTTTCGGCGCGATTCGTCTTCTGAGAGCCGCTGGAGCGCAGAGACTCGCGCCTGCCGCCTGCGAGACCAGCGACGTCTGCTCGACATTATCTAGAACTGCCAAGCCATCGCCCGGTCCACGGAAGGTATTGACGGAACGACCTCAAAAAAGCTCTGGTTTCCGATGCGGTCGAGCGCTGCCGAAAACGCATTAGCGAAGCGATAGGCAAGCTTGGAGACCAAGCCGCTGTGCTTCCGCCCAGTCAACCGTTGCACAAGATCAGCCTTTAATCGTGTTCGGCTCCATCCCGGAATTACGTTCGCCCTGGATTCCCAAGGTACTCGGGTTCGCGTGCCGGCGCACGCAGGGGAGACTCGCGGATCACATTCCGTAGCCAGCGAAGCTCGGTCCGCAACCGGCCAATCAGCAGGCTGAGGATCCATACCGCTTCGTGATACCGATGGCCGACCTCTTTTTGGACCGCCCGCAGAATTTCCTGTTTGCGGGCCAACTCCGCTTCCAGAAAATCCTTGCGGCGTTCGAGCTGTTTCAGGAAGACGCCGGGGCGCGCTTGCCACGAGAGCGCCAGCCAGGTGAGAAAGAGCGGCTGATCGAAATGAGTGGTCCAGTCTTCCTGTTCGAGCGCATCGGCCAGCGCGGCACGGCCGCTGTCGGTCGTGGCGAAGACGCGGCGTTCAGGTCCGCCGGACTCTGCAGCGTCGCGGGCCGAACGAATCAGGCCGAGGCGATCGAGTTTCTCCAGGGAATAGTAGACCTGCGGGCGTGAAATGCCCCATTCGCGGAAGACCAGCAAGCTGTAGGCCTGGTACCCGTGCATCGGCCGTTCGGCCAGAAGGCTGAGAAGCACCAGGTCCGGCGTAGTCGGCTTCGACTCCGCGATTTTCTTGCTTGAGGAACGTTTCATTCTCTTTGCTAATCTAATTAAGACTAGTATGAATTGCAAGGAGCCGCTGCCAGCGGGCGCAGCAAGTCACACGAGGCGCTGACGTTGAGACGAGGATGGATGCCGTGGCCGCACGTCCACCGGAGGGAGGGCCGCCTCGGCGGCGGCGCGCGACCTCTCGTCATAAACCTCCGCGGGAATCATTTCCGGCATCAGCAGGAGACCCACTGACCCGGGTATGTAGCCGAAAGTCCAGTCGGGCATTGTGACCTGGCGGAAAGGCCCGGGATCGTCGAACGCCACGACGAGCTTTCCGGGCTGCAGGTGTCCCAGGACCTCCGAACGCAAGTCGGGGGAATAGTAGACCGCAACCGGCTCTTCAGCCGTTACCTCGTAGACGCGACCCAGCGGATTTCCCATGCACAAGGACGCGAACTCGGTCTGGGCAATGTCAGCGGGCGTCGGGTCCGCCGTACTGTGGGGGTGCGTCTCCTTGTATTCCCGCCCGCACCGGATGGCCTCGCGCAGCGGAACCAGCGAGTCCACTCCCTGGAATTCCATCAACCGGCGGATGCGTTCCCCGATTGGGGGATGGGTGGCGAGCAACATGGTCTGGAACCACGGGCCGGCGCTCGTCGTGGCCTCGGCAAAGTAGAAGTGGGAAAAGGCCGGGTTCGAGCCCGGGATGGGAGAGCCGGCGCTTCCGATTTTCGCCAAGGCACGCAACAGACCCTGGGGAAAACGCGTCAGCAGAGCGGCATCGGCATCGGCCAGGAACTCGCGCTCGCGGGAAACCGACGCGCGAATCATCGCCGAGAGCACCGGCCCGATAAAGAACGTGGCCGGCCCAAGGAAGCGGAGAAAGAGCCCGATGCTCGCGACCACGGTGTTCAACAAGATGTCATGATTCCCGATGTGAGACAGTTCGTGGGCCAGTACCCCCTCCAATTCGCGGCGGTCGAGCAAGCGCAGCGCCCCGGTGGTAACCACTACGGCAGCGTGGTCCGGGCCGGTTCCGACGGCAAAGGCGTTGGGCGCGCTCGACTCGCTGAAGTACAGCTTGGGACTAGGCAGCCCGGCGCCAATCGCCAGACTGTCCAGAATGTGTTGAACGTGACTTTCACCAGCCATGGCTGGCCGCGCGCCTGCCAGGACGAGCAGCCGAGCACCGGGGGACGAGGCGATGGCCCAGAAGAGAATCGCCAGAAGGGCAGCCACTCCGGTGGTAGTCACGGCCACGAAGCGCAGGATGTGCAGTTGGTATGCCAGCATGATTCGTGCGCCATATCCGCGTTCCAGGATGTCGGCCAAGGCTGCCGCGGCAGCGGTCACCAGGCGGGAGACGAGATAGCCCACGGCCGGTACCGACAGAACCAGCACCACAAATGAAAAGGTGATCAGGATCCAGGTCCTGCGGCGATTCTGGCCGACCCGGTCATACACCAGATGCGGCTCGTTCATCGAAGTCGCCATATCGACGCTACAAGGATACCCATGCAGGGAATTCCGGATCCTGTTACCTTTCGATAGCGCCCGGACGCGTCGATGACCGGTTCGCCGGCTCGGGATTTGCCGGCAGCCAAAAGCGCCCGGAATGAACCGGTGCGCGCTACGTTACCATGTCATTCGGTGAGCCTGGCATTAGTGCTCTCGGCCGGCGGCATGTACGCGGCTTGGGAGGTGGGGGTGTGGAAGGCGCTTCGCGAACGGCTCCAGTGGGACATGGTCGTTGGAACGTCCGCAGGCGCCTGGAACGGTTGGGCGATCGCGGGCGGCTGCACCCCCGATGAGCTCATCGCCGAATGGATGGACCCGTCCGCCGGAACCATCATGCAGCCCGGACTCCACCGTGCGGGCATCCTGCGGCCCAAAGTCCTGCACGAAAAAGCGCGCGACCTGTTTGCGCGTTTCCAACCGCGCACCGCATTTGGACTGACCCTCTCCGAAGTGCCGCGGCTCCGGCCCCGGCTGGTCCGCGGCCCCGAAATCACGTGGCGCCACCTGGCCGCGGCGTGCTCGATTCCACTGTGCTTTCCCCCGGTCGAAATCGCGGGTCAACACTTCCTCGACGGGGGCCTTTTAGGAGCCCTGCCGCTCTGGGCGGCCGAGGAGATGGGGGCCACCCACGCGATCGCGGTCAACGTCCTCAACATCATGCCGTTCACCCTCTTACGGGCAATTATCCGCCCCCGGCGCGCGAGCGCCGGTTTGAAGGTTTTCGCCATCGAACCTTCCCGGGCTCTCGGCTCCCTGAGGGATGCGGTCGTCTGGTCGCCTGCCCACATGGCGCGTTGGATCGAGCAGGGAGAGCGCGACGGGAATCGCGCGGCCACTTCGATTACAATGTAGGGACTATGCCGCACTTTCGGATCTACCGAATGAAGGATTCGCCCCGGCAGCAGTTCCGCTGGGCTCCCCATGTATCGGGCTGCGCATCCCTCAGGCCGAAGGACTACGAGCAGCGCGGGGAGATCGAAGCGCTCCACGAGTACGATGCGTGGCAGATGCTGCGCGAATCGGGGGATCCGTTGGTGGTTGGCGACCTGTTGGAGGCCGCCGATGGCAGATTGCGAATCTGCAAGTACGTGGGTTTCGAGCCGGCCCAGTGGGTGCTCCCCGAACCCAAACACACAAGCGAGCCGCCGCACGGCGAGCCCGAGCCCGCGGGCCAGTCCGCCGGCAATTAGGAGATCCATATGCGCGAACCCCGATTGGGCGACGATATCGATGATTTTTGCGTCCGATGCAAGCGCATCACCAACCACGCCATTGTTTCGGTTGTGAACGCCGAACCAGCGAAGGTCCGCTGCCGGACCTGTCATAGCGATCACGATTACCGCCATGAGCAGGCCCCGCCTCCCAAAGTGGATCTTCGCAAGCAGGCCCTGTTCAACGAAGTGCTCAAGAAAGTCAGCCCGGACGGCGCCGGCAAAGCCACCGAGATCGCAGACGTGCCCGATCTCGCCGAGTTGGACGACGGGAGCGATGCGGCCGACGCGGAAGCGGAAGCGGCCGAGGGCGATGCGGCCGAGGACCTGGAAGAAGCGCCTCCGCCGCCTCCTCCGGTGAAGAAGCCCAAAGCGGCGAAAGCCGCCGCCAAAGGCAAGACCCGCAAGTAGCCGGGAACGGATTGGCTGGCGCTCAGGTCAAGTGTTCTGGTACTGGCTCTTTGTCGCTCCCGCGCTCCTGCTGGCATTCTTCTCGCTGCGCGGGGAGCGGAAACGCGCCGATTACGTGGCCGCGCGTCTTTCGGAGACTACCGACTACCTTCCACCGGCCAGCGTGATTGTACCGGTGAAGGGTCACGACGACGGTCTGCGCGAAAACCTCGCGGCTTTGGCATCGCTCGACTACCCCGATTACGAACTGATCGTGGTGGCGAGAACGGCCTTGGACATTCCGGCAGGCGTATTGCCTTCACGCGCCAAAATTGTACTGGCGCAGGGCGGCGATCCGGAGACGGGCGAGAAAGTACAGAACCTCCAGGCGGCCGTGCGGGCCACCCGCAGGCAGAGTCAGATTCTGGCGTTTGCCGATTCCGACGGGCGGGTCTCGAAAGGCTGGCTCCGCGCGCTGGCCGCGCCTCTATCCGATCCGAACGTCGGCGCCTCCACGGGCTATCGCTGGTTCACTCCCCAACCCCCGACCTTCTGGACACTCCTGCGCAGCGTCTGGGACGCGGTGATCTTCGGCAGGCTCGGGCCGGGGCCAAACCCCTTTGCGTGGGGCGGCGCCATGGCGATCCGCAAGGAGACCTTCTTCGAATCTCGCGTCCCCGAAAGCTGGAAGGACACGGTCAGCGACGACTACGCGCTGAGTGCGTCGGTGCGGGCAGCGGGCCTGACCATCGCGTTCGCTCCCGGCGCCCTGACCCCTTCCCTCGAGTCGGTCGCGGCGCGGCCCTTCTTCTCCTGGATGCGGCGGCAGATGGTGATCACCCGAGTCTACAATCCGCGATTGTGGTGGCCCGCCCTGATCGCCCACGTATTCTATTGCGGCGGCATGGCGGCCTCGATTGCCGCCTCCGTCCGCGGCAACCGCCTCGCGGAGTGGGCGCTGATTGCGCAGCTCTCGCCGGGCATGTTGAAGGGTTTGAATCGCGCCACGCTGGCCAAGGCCGCCCTGCCGCAGTGCGAGGCCTGGTTTAAACGCCACTCCTGGGTCCACGCCATCTGGGTGCCCCTGGCGACGTGGGTATGGCTCATCGCCCTGGTGTCGTCGGCCTTCGGCAACACAATCGAGTGGCGCGGTTACCGGTACCATCTGAAGCGAAAACCTTTGTAATGAGGTGCGGGCACTCCTGCCTGCCGCGTCGGAATTCATGCCGACGCTTTTTGGTCGATACGACGCCGCGCCGAAATGCGCAACTACAGTTCCTTTTTCCGGGAGGTGCCAACCGGAACGACAGGGCCGACCGCCCATCGCGCGGCGGATTGTGGAGGCGACAAAAAAGCCTGAAACCACCCCATCGTTCGATAGGCTTGCGTCTGTCCGCCTTGCGTGATATAAGCTCCAGACAGTCTCGACGTCCGGCTCCGGACGTCCATGGAGGGGCAAACAAAATGCGCAATGCGATTTACCTCACCGCTCTGTGTGCGGTGCCGACATTCCTTTTCAGCCAGGACATCCGAACCGCAACCCTCGTTGGTACCGTGACGGACAGCAGCGGGGGCGTCATCTCCAACGTCGCCGTAACGGTCACCAACGTCGATACTCTGGTCGTCACCCGCGGGCTGACGAATTCCGACGGCGCGTACTACCTGCCCTTCCTCAATGTGGGCACCTACCGGCTGGTGATGGAAGCGCCCGGCTTCAAGCGGTACGAACAATCCGGACTGATCCTGAATGCCGGGGAGGAGCCGCGCATCGACGTGAAACTGGAAGTCGGAGCCGTCAGTGACACGATCAAGGTAACCGCGGCCGCGCCGTTGCTCGCGACGGACTCCGCCGTGGTGGGGAGCATCACCAACGCCAGGGAGATTCACGATACTCCCATCCCGCAATCCAAGCCGCAGCATTTCATGTACTACCAGGAAGGCGCGCAGGCCAATAACGACGGCACCTATCACATTCTCGGCCAGCCCGAGTCGCAGATGAGTTATACGCTCGACGGCATCACTTCCAAGCAGGCCATCGGGAAGAATCTCGGCGACACCAATACGCTCATCACTCCTCCCGTGGACACGCTGCAGGAAGCCCAGGTGCTCACCACCGGCATCCCCGCGGAATTCGGCCACGCCGCCGGGGGCGCGTACAGCCTCACCACCAAGAGCGGGACGAACGAGTTGCACTTCTCGGCCGAAGAGCGCTACATCAATAAAGACTGGCTCCACCGGCAGCCGTTCAACCAGGGCGCCACCAATACGCCGTTCGAATATCACAATTTCAACAGCACGCTCAGCGGGCCGGTGGTGATTCCCGGCCTGTACCACGGCAAGAATCGGACGTTCTTTCTGCTGGGCTACCGCCTCGACTACGACCACGAGACCAATTACGCGACCGTCTCCGTGCCGACCCTGGACGAGCTGAACGGGAACTTCTCGTTCAACGGCCTGGGGCAGGCGATCTACGACCCCAAGACGATCACCTGCAACGCCGCAAGCTGCGCCAACGGCACCGGGTACGTGGCGACGGCCTTCCCCGGGAACATCATTCCGAAGTCGCGATTCGATCCGGTGACGCTGAAATTCTTTTCGCTGAATCCCTACAACACGCCCAACCTCGCACCCACGTTCACCACCACAGGCCCGACCACCGACTATATTTCGGGCAACATTTATCTCTCCGACCGCCAGGCTTACCTGGGAAAAGTAGACCAGACGATCAGCGACCGTCAGAAGATATTTGTCCGCTACATCTGGAACAAGTACCGGGTGATCGGCAGCCGCAACAATATTCTCTTCGCCTGGAGGGACATCGACAACACGGCGCTCAGCTTCGGCCTGCCCGAGCCGATTGATGAGCGCAACGTCGCGGCGGGCTACATCTTCACCATCAGCCCGACGCTGATCAACGAAGTCCAGCTCGGCTACCAACGCCGGAACGACAGCATCTATCCCGCTACCGCGAACCAGGGATGGGCCGCCACGCTGGGGATCCCCGGCGTAGGGCCGCAGACGTTTCCCGGACTCGTGAGCTCCGGCAGCAGTTCATTCACCTGGACCGCCAACCCGGGCGGCGGCTCCCGCACCATCAACGAAGACGTGATCTTCGCGGACAACGTGACCAAAGTGTCGGGGTTGCATACCTTCAAGTTCGGCTACCAGGGGATCAAGCAGCGCGAAAACGATATCACGGCTTCGCAGCCCTCGGGCGTCTACACGTTCCCGTCGAGTCTGTCGGGCGCTCCGCTGGTGCCCAACACCGGCAATTCCTTCGCGACGCTCGAACTGGGCGCGGTGTCTTCCGCCACCTTCACGGAGTTGCTCTCGAACTACCTGCCTCATTGGTTCATGAACCAGTTCTATGCGCAGGACGACTGGAGAATCCGGCGCAACCTGACGCTCTCGATCGGCCTCCGGTACAGCTTGGAGACGCCTGCCAACACGAAGTATGGGCTGAAGTCCGCGTTCGATCCGAACGCCACCGATCCGGTGACCGGATTGAAGGGCGGCATCACGCATCCGACGGGCAGCCAGTACAATACCAATACTCATAACTTCACGCCGCGGCTCGGCCTGGCATGGAACTTCCGTCCGAAGTTCGTATTCCGCGGATCCTTCGGCATGTTCACGCAGGACCTGATCGCCACCCTCGCGCAGGATGAATACATCGCCCAGACCGTGGTGCAGCAGCAGTCCGGAAATCCGTATCCCGCCTTCTATTTGTCTCAGGGGCCAGGATCGGTCAATTACAACATCCAACCGAACGGCACCGCGCTCTTTGTGGGGACCAATTACAGTTCGCGCAATACCTCCTTTATCGACTCCCACCTGAAGAACCCGTATTCGATGACCTGGTCGGGAGGCGTGCAGTATGAATTCCACCCAGGCTACCTGGCCGAGATCACGTACCAGGGTTCTGCGGCGGTGCATCTCGCCGGGACTGCGAACATCAATACGCTGCCGTGGTCCATCTACAGTTCCACGGACACAACGCTGCTGAATGCAGTGTACGCCAATTCGCAGTCCTATCTGCCGTACACCCAGTTTGGAACCATCAACTACACCACTAATCCCGGACACAGCACGTACCACGCGATGATCGCGCGGATGCAGCACACGTTCGGCTCCGGGTTCTCCGCGAATTTCCTGTTCACCTACAGCAAGAACCTGGTGGGAGGCGCCGGCAGCGGGTTTCAGTATTATGACTGGCGGCTGACCAAGGCTCTGGCAACCTCCGACCAGAAGCTCCAATTTGTGAACCAGGTGAATTACGATTTGCCGTTCGGAAAGGGCCGGCGGTTCGTCAATCGGGGCGGCGTGGTCAATTATGTTATCGGCGGCTGGACGTTCCTCACCATTCAAAGCATCCGCAGCGGCTTGCCCGTAACCTTCAGCAACTCGGGCAGCCCCTACAAGTACCTTCCGGGCGAAGGCGGCGTGAACATCGTTCCAGGGCAGACGATCAATGTCTCGAATTACTCGATCGGGCCCAATATGTTCCCGCAGTCGGCGCAGAATCCGTTCTACAACATCAATGCGTTCGCTTACGCCCCGGCCTTTACCGAGGGAGATGCAGGCAACGGCATCGCGCGGACGGGTTGGGTGTGGTGGCCGCAGTACTCGATTACCAAGACGTGGGCGTACAAAGAGAAATACAAGATCACGGTGCGGATGGATGCCGACAATCTGTTTCCCGAGTACCGCTGGCTGTACACCGCCAATTCGACCGTGAATCTGACCAGCCCGCAGAACTTCGGCAAGTTCCCCGCCACCACGGGCTATTCGTTCAGCAATTGGTATGGCACCAATGGAACGCTGCAGGGCGTGCTGAGAATCTCATTCTGAGCCGCGTGTCAACTTCTCATCTGTAGCCCAGAATCAAGTCGGCGCGGCGGTGCAGACGGGCGGCCTCATCGTAGCGATGCTCTCTTTGGCGGACCTCCGCCAGCGTCTCGAGGACCGTCGCCATGTCCGAACCAGGGCGGGCCATGTACTGTTCCGAGGTGGAGACCACCCGCGTCAGGATGCGATCGGCTTCGGCGTACTTGCCCTGGCGCAGCCGCAGCATCCCCAGGTTGGTCTCGACTACCAGCTTTTCGAAGGTGCACCGCGGACACGACTTGTCCAGCGTCGCTAGAGCTTGGACGATGTCTTTCTCGGCCATCGAGTACTTTCCGTCCGCCATGTAAATCAGACCTTCCTGGCTGAGGGCGGACGCGACGCGCGGATTGTCCGGCCCCAGAATGCTCCGGTAAATGGAGACGGCTTTTCGAAAGAGCGGCAGGGCGCGGTCCGTGTGGCCCAGCCAGCGGTGCGCTTCTCCGACGTTGGCGTATGCCAAGGCAACATCCAGGCTCTTCTCATCGGCGCACCGCAGTACCAGTCTGAGCGCTTCTTCCGACAACGCCAGGGCTTCGTCGGGTTTCTTGGCGTGGAGGCGCAACAGACCCAGTCCCGCCAGCGAGCGCGCGACCTGCAAGTCTTGGGGATAAAGTTCGCGCTCTGTACGGAGAGCCTCGTCGAAAAGGAGTGCGGCGCGCTCATCTTCGCCCAGCATCAGATAGGCGCCTCCCAGCAGATTCATGAGGGACAGCGTGCGCAGGTTCGTGGCCCCCAGGATTCGGCGGTGTACCGCCAGCGCCTCCTCGTAAGCCTTGACGCCCTCCTGGCGCTTGCCTTGCAGGCAAAGCGTTTCGGCGAGGTTCCCCTGGGTCGTGGCCAGGTGCGCCTGGTATGGCGGCCCTAGCGATTTCCAGATGGACATCGCTTCCCCATAAAGCCGTTCGGCTTCGGCGTAGTCGGCGCGCCCGGCGGCGGCCAACCCGAGATCGTTGAGATGGAACGCCTGTTCCGGCTGTCCCCACGCGGCGCTCAGCGCGAATATTCCCCATCCAAAAACTCGCACCCACTTCATGTGGGAAGGGACGAGGTGCTGCCGGCTTGGTGTTTTGATTTACGGTAAACGCGAGTCCCATAACCTCGCCGTTTTAACCGCTGGGTTGTCAGAATTGACCCTTGTGAACCAGAATACGCGGGACCGCCGTTTTTCGATGGCTGCCGGATATCGGGCGTGCGAATGTGATATATTATACGCAATCCATCCAAGAATGGAAGAGTTTACAAGCACTACTCGGGGTATGGGGATTCGACCGTAAATGTGCGGCATTGCGGGATTTACACGGCTGAATGGGTCGGTTGGGCGGGGCGTCGCCCACCGGATCGCCGAAACCTTGTACCATCGCGGGCCCGACCAGAACGGGATCTTTGAGGGCAGCGAGGCCACACTGTGCGCCGTCAGGCTGAAAATCATCGACCTGGAAGGCGGTGATCAGCCTATCGTCAGCGACGACGGGAACACAGTCATCGTATTCAACGGTGAGATCTACAACCACCTGGCGATCCGCCGGGAACTGGAATCGGCCGGACACCGCTTCCGCTCGCACTGCGACACCGAAACCGTGTTACACGCGTTTCTGGAGTGGGACACCGATTGTTTCTCCAGGATGAGGGGCATGTTCGGCGTGGCGTTGTGGAGCGAGACGCGGAAGCGCCTGGTGCTGGCGCGCGACCGGATGGGCATCAAGCCGCTTTACTACTATCGCAGCGGCGACGACGTCTACTTCGGGTCGGAGCTCAAGGCGATTCTTGAACACCCCCACGTCCCCCGCCAACTGGACCTCGAGGCGCTCGATTCGTACCTTTCGGTGAACTATGTTCCGGGGACCCGGACGTTAATCGACGGCATCCGCAAACTCGCGCCCGGCCACTGCCTGGAGTGGCGTCACGGGCGCACCTGGATCCAGCCCTGGTACCAGGCCACGGGGCGTAAAGCCGCGCCACGATCGATGGCCGCGGCCAAAGAGGAATTGGACGGCCTGCTGCGGGATTCCATCCGCGAGCACATGGTCTCGGATGTTCCGCTGGGTGTTTGGGCGTCCGGAGGGCTCGACTCGTCCACCGTGCTGCATTACGCCGCGAGAGAGAGCAGCGCGCCGCTCAAGACCTTTTCGATTTCTTTCCACGGCCGGAGCTTCGATGAGAGCCGGTACTTCCGCGAGATCGCACGCCTCTACGCCACCGATCATCATGAATTCGACCTGAATCCCGACGTCGAACTGCAGAGCGCCATCGAAGATTTTGCGTATTACTCGGATGAGCCCAGCGCCGACGCGGGCGCGCTGCCGGTGTGGTTCCTGTCGCGCATGACCCGCCGGCACGTCACCGTCGCGCTGTCCGGAGAAGGCGCCGACGAGTTGTTCGGCGGCTATCTCACCTATGTGGCCGACCGCATGGTGCGCCCCTTCCGCCGCGTCCCCGAGCGCTTCCGCCGGATGATGCGCGGCGCATTGGATCGCTACCTGCCTGTTTCCGACGACAAGATCAGCCTGGAATACAAGCTCAAGCGCTGGATCGAGGGAAGTTGGCTCCATCCCGACGAAGCTCACTTTTTCTGGAATGGAGCGTTTTCCACGGACCAGCGGAAGCGTATCCGCCGCGGCGCGAACGGCAACGGACTGCGGGCGCTGGTGGACGGCCTGGGAATTCAATCGGCCAACGTGCTGGAACGCTACCTGGAAATCGATCAGAACTACTATCTGCCCGACGACATTCTGTATAAGACGGACCGGATGAGCATGGCCCATTCGCTGGAGGTGCGGCCGCCCTTCCTGGATCCGCGGATCGTGGACTTCGCCGCTTCCCTTCCGCCGCGGATGAAAATCCGGGGCTTCCAGCAGAAGTTCCTGCTGCGGGAACTGATGCGCGGAAAGCTGCCGGAGGCGGTGCTGAAACGCAAAAAGACCGGCTTCGACATTCCCACGCATGACTGGTTCCGCGGAATCCTGCGCCCGCTGCTGACGGACACTCTGACCGCCGATGCGATCGACGCGACCGGGATCTTCGACTCCGGTGCGATCCATTCGATGGTGCGCGATCATATGGAGCGGCGCATCAATGTGGGATATCACCTATGGGGCCTGTTGACGCTTTTCCTTTGGATGAAGAGATGGAAGGTCGAGATCCTTCTACCCCAGGAAGCGGCTCAGCGGGCGCCGGTGCAGGCATTCGCTACCAGCTGATCGTCATTGTCGTGGCGGCCCTGGTTTTCCTGGGCTGCATGGTCAGCCCGCCATCCCTCATGGACGACGTGGACGCCGTACAGGCGCAGATTGCGCGGAACATGCTGCAATCGGGCGACTGGGTCACAGCGCGGCTTGATGGCGTCGCCTACCTCGAAAAGTCTCCGCTGAAATACTGGATGATCGCGGTGTGCTTCCTGGTTTTCGGGGTGCACGACTGGGCGGCCCGGATTCCGATTGCGACGAGCACGGTGCTGCTGTGCTGGCTCACTGCGAGGTTTGGGGCGTGGGCGTTCGGCCGGCGGGCGGGCATGCTGGCGGGAGTGGTGCTGGCGACCTGCATCGGGTTATTTCTGTTCACGCGGATTCTGATCCCGGACGTGATCCTCACCCTGACGATCACGCTGACCTTGTGGGCGCTGCTTCGCGCGCTCGAGGAGAGCGAGCCCCATCCCGCGCGTTGGGCCATGGTCATGTGGGCCGCGATGGGCACGGGCCTGCTGCTGAAAGGCCTGATCGCCGCGGCCTTCCCGGCGGCGGCAGGGCTGATCTACCTCGGCGTCACGCGGCAATTGCTCGTGGGAAGGACGTGGGCGCGGCTCCGGCCGATCGCCGGCATTCCGCTGCTGCTCGCGATCGCCGCGCCCTGGCACGTGTTGGCTACCATCCGCAATCCGCCGCTGCTTGATTTCACGATGCACAGCGAGAGCGGCTCGTATCACGGCTTCTTCTGGTTCTACTTCATCAACGAGCACCTGCTGCGCTTCCTGAACCTGCGCTATCCGCGCGACTACAACACCGTGCCGCGGCTTTACTTCTGGCTGTTCCACCTGCTCTGGCTGTTCCCGTGGAGTGTGTATCTGCCGGCGCTGTTCCGCCTGGATTACCGCAAGCCCGGTCGCGCATCGAACGTCCGGCTGCTGGCGCTTTGCTGGTGCGGCTTCATCCTCGTGTTCTTCACTTTCTCCACCACGCAGGAGTATTACTCGATGCCGTGCTATCCCGCCTTCGCGCTGCTGCTTGGCTCGGCGATCGCGGGCGAGGGCGGCGCGCTGCGCTATGGAACGAAGGCGCTGGCGGTGGTTGCGACCCTGGCCGCCGCGGCGATCGCGGCGATTCTGTGGATGGTGCGAGCCATCCCCGCCCCGGGCGACATCGCGCAAGCGCTGAACCAGAACCCCAACCCCGAGGTCTATACGCTTTCGCTGGGGCACATGGGGGACCTGACACTGGCGGCCTTCGCCTATCTGCGGCTGCCGCTGGTGGTGGCGGGAGCGGCGTTTGCCGCGGGCGCGGTGGGGGCGTGGCGAAGCCGCCGTGGCGTACCGGTTGCGGCACTGGCGGCGATGATGGTCCTGTTCTTTCACGCCGCCCGGCTGGCGCTGGTAGTCTTCGACCCGTACATGGCCTCGCGGCCTCTGGCGCAGGCCTTGCTGGATGCCCCTCCCGGCAAGCTGATTGTGGACGACCAGTATTACACCTTCTCCTCGATCTTCTTCTATACGAACCGGCGCGCTCTGCTGCTGAACGGCCGGGTCAACAACCTGGAGTACGGGTCCTACGCGCCGGATGCCCCGCGCGATGTTTTCATTCGCGATGCGGACCTGCCGGCATTGTGGGCGAGCCCGGAACGCTATTACCTGGCGGCCGAGGGTCCCCAGATGCCGCGGCTCACGCACCTGTTGGGAAGCAGCCTGGTGCCGGTAAAGAAGAGCGGGGGCAAGTTTCTCGTCACCAATCACTGACGACCTGACGCCCGGCCGACACCTCACCACCACGACACGACATCAGAGCGCAAGGTTAAACAGCTTGCTCTAGCGGTGGCAACCGGCTTGCTGCAGAACCCAATGCGATGAAGCAAACCGCGCGCGCCCTTCTGCTGGTGGTGGTGGCTTGTGCCTCGGCACAAACCAAAGATCCCGCGATCTATCGCGTGGACGATCACGTCTACCGTGGACGGCAGCCGGCCAATGACGAGTTTGCGGCACTCCGGAAGATGGGGATTCGAACCGTGCTCGACCTGCGCGGCGGATCCATTCACGCGCCCAGGGAGCGGGCGCTGGTGGAGGCCGTGGGCATGCAGTATGTGAGCATCGGGTTGTCCGGGGTCTTTGCGCCCACGCAACAGCAGATGGCCAGGATTCTCGCGCTGCTCGAAGATCCGGCGCGCGCTCCGGTGTTCGTGCATTGCCGCAGGGGCGCGGACCGGAGCGGGCTGGTGATTGCATGCTACCGCATCGCTCACGATCACTGGACGAACGCGCAGGCGCTTGCCGAAGCCAACGAGCAGGGCTTCAGCCACCTCGAAGTGCTGATGCGGCGGTACGTCCGGCGATACACGCCGCCGCCCGCGGCGTCGGGCGCCGTGGATGCTCCGGCGAGCGGCGGCCCGGAAACGAAAAAAGCCGCCGGTTCTCGTCCAGGCGGCCTGTACTGATCACCCGAAACGAGTCACGGACCTGGCTGCCACGTTGCCTTCGGAGAGTTTCTGCTTGAAGCGGGCCCAGTGGATCAGCTCATGCAACACAGTAGCCTCCAGCACAACGGGAACACCACTCGCGGGATGCTCCCGCTGCCAGTTGGTACGGACCGACCGTTCGCGTCAGCCTCTGGTTCTGCCGCTCTACCATGCTTGGACGGCTGCGGCTCCTGACGCGGCAACTAACGTTTGTAGGTGTAATATTCTCTACCGGTTCGCGATATGCTCCTGCGGAGGAACTCACTCGATGCTTGTTCGAACCCAGTCGATCCTGGTGCTTGCCTTCTGTGCCATTTCTGCCTCGGCGCAAACCAACATCTCCGCCGTCGCATCTGCCTATCCCATGCCATCCGTAGTGCTCGGCGGTAATACCGCCACAGTTGGTCTGACGGTGGGCTATCCGGCCAACTTGTCCGCCACATCGTACATCTCCGGACTCCAACTGGCCGCCGATTTTCTGAAGTTCTACACAGCGTACCCAAACCCCAACGACCCGCCGGAGGCAGTTCTTTCTTCTGTTCTTTCCAGCATTTTGTCGAAGTACCCGCAGATGACCGGGGGAGCCTTGGGTGCGATAGTGCCTCCCTTAGTCCTGGCGACCGGTGTGATTGTAACGGGTGGAGGGCAGATCGGAGTCGCCATGGGAACCATTCCCTCGCTGACGAGCAACTCTCGCTCGCCGATCAGCCTGCAGTATCCCTCCGTGGAACCTGCAGCCAAACCCGCAAACTGATCTACTGCAGCAGTCTCAGACCGTTCGGACCCGGGAGGGTCCGCACCCAGGAGTTCATCTCTGCTTCGTTCTGCAGCAGATCGCGCAGAGTCGCTTTACTGAGAACCTGGTCGACGGCCACCTGCACAGCGCGCCATAACGAACGCACCGAGCAGTCCACCGATCGCGTGCAGATGGCGGCCTGCCCGGAGTGGCTGTCGCAGAAATCGCTCTCGAAGAGCCGTCCGCCGAGGACATCCATGACGTCACCGATCACGATCTTTTCCGGAGGCCGCGACAGGGTGTAGCCGCCCTCTTTGCCACGCGCCGCCTTGACGAATCCGCCTTTGCGCAAGACGCGCAGGATCTTCGCGCCGTACGCCGGCGAGACCCCTTCCGCCTGGCTGATTTCAGGAATGGTCAGGCCCTGGCCTTCTGGCGCATACGCCAGCCGCACCAGGCAGCGGAGGCCGTATTCCTCGTTCGCGCTCAGCTTCATCGGCGGATCCTTGCGATAGGGATGATGTCTTCGATCCCCAGCGCCAGCTTGGCGGCTTCCGACATCCGGTCCTTCGACCAGGGCGGATCGAACGTCAACTCCAGTTTCACCCCCGAGACTCCCGGCACCGCCCGCACCGCACGTTCCACATCCGCCGGCAGCGTTCCCGCCACCGGACAGTTCGGTGCGGTTAAGGTCATCCGGATCGCCACCTCGCCCGCATCACTCACCTCGACCCCGTAAATCAGGCCGAGTTCGTAGATATTGACGGGCATCTCCGGGTCGTAGACCTTGCGCATCGCGGCGATCACCTGGTCCTTGAGAGTCAATGGGCGTGCTCCGGTCATTCGGTGGTTATGGGCTCCTCATTCGTCGCGCCATTGAGAGCCGACTTCAACGTATGCCATGCCAGCGTCGCGCACTTCACGCGCGCCGGGTAGTCGCGCACTCCGCAAAACACCACTAACTTCCCGAGATCCTTGGATACCGGCGTGTCGGTGGTAAGCAGGTCGTGGAAGCGGTCGAGCAGCTTGAGCGCCTGCTCGCGGGTCTTGCCTTTCAGGCTTTCGGTCATAAGTGACGCCGATGCGGTGGAGATGGCGCAGCCCGATCCCACGAAGCTGACATCCTGCACGATGTCGTTTTCCACCTTGAGGTACAGCTTCAGCTTGTCGCCGCAGAGAGGATTGTAGCCCTCCGCCTTGCGGTTCGCGTCCTCCATCGGATGGCAGTTCCGGGGCCGCTTGCTATGATCCAGGATGGTTTCCTGGTAAAGGTCGTCAACCATTAGGAGAAGATCTCCTTTACTTTTCGGAGACCGGCCGCCAGCGCGTCGATCTCTGCCGTGGTGTTATAGAATGCCAGCGATGCGCGGGTAGTGGCCGGGACGTGGAACCAATCCATCACGGGCTGCGCGCAGTGGTGACCGGTGCGAACCGCAATGCCCTGGCGATCGAGCACGGTGCCGATATCGTGCGGATGAATCCCCTCGATCACGAAGGAAAGCACCGCCGCCTTTTCGCGCGCCGTGCCGATCAACCGCAGCCCGGGGATCTGCGACAGCGCTTCGGTGCCGTAAACCAGCAGGTCGTGCTCGTAGGCGCTGATCCTGTCGATGCCGATGGCCGTCACGTAATCAAGCGACGCGCCCAGCCCGATGCCGCCGGCAATGTTGGGAGTGCCGGCTTCGAACTTGTACGGCAGATCGTTATAGGTGGTTTTTTCAAAGGTGACGGTGCGGATCATGTCGCCCCCGCCTTGATAGGGCGGCATGGCGTTCAGGAGGGCCGTCTTCCCATAGAGGATGCCGATGCCCGTCGGGCCGAATACCTTGTGGCCCGACAGCGTGTAAAAGTCCGCATCGAGCGCCTGTACGTCCACACTCATGTGCGGCGCCGATTGCGCCCCGTCGATCAATACTACCGCGCCGGCGTTATGCGCCATCTCGATCATCTGCCGCACGGGGTTGATGGTGCCGAGCGCGTTGGAAACATGCGCCACCGCGACGATACGGGTGCGCGGATTGAGCAGCTTCTCGTATTCTTCCAGGATCAACTCCCCGCGGTCATTCATGGGAATGACTCGCAGCCTGGCGTCCGCCTCCTCGCACAGCATCTGCCAGGGGACGATATTGGAGTGGTGCTCCATCGCCGAGATGATCACTTCGTCGCCGGCCTTCACGTTCTTGCGCCCCCACGTGCTGGCCACCAGATTGATACCCTCGGTGGTGCCGCGAACGAAGATCAGCTCGTTGGTGGTGCGGGAGTTGAGGAAGCGCCTGGCCTTCGACCGCGTCTCTTCGTAGGCGGCGGTGGAGCGCTGGCTCAACTCGTGCACGCCGCGATGGATGTTGGCGCAATCCACCTCGTGAAAATGGCGGATCGCCTCAACCACCACGGTCGGCTTCTGCGCCGTTGCCGCGCTATCCAGGTACACCAGCGGCATACCGTGGACCTTCTGCTTGAGAACGGGAAAGTCCTCGCGGAGCTTTTCTACATCGAAACCGGCCGACACGACACTAGTGAGCGTGCTCATGGAATTTCTCGAACAGCATCTGCTCGAGCGAATCCTTGAGGGACTGGATTTTCACCCGGTCCACAATATCCTGAGCAAATGCGTAGGTCAGAAGATCGCGGGCATCGGCCTTTCCGATACCGCGCGACCGCAAGTAAAACAAAGACTCCGCATCCAACTGCCCGATCGTGGCGCCGTGAGTGCAGCGCACGTCGTCCGCCAGAATCTGCAATTCCGGCTTGGTGTTGATCACCGATTCATCGGAGAGCACCAGGTTTTTGTTGGTCTGTTTGGAATCGGTCTTCTGCGCATCCTTGCGGACGATGATCCGCCCGTTGAAGACGGCGCTCGACTTGCCGTCGAGGATGCCCTTGTACAACTCGTGGCTGGTGCCGTGCGGCTTGGCGTGATCGATCACCGTGTGATTGTCGATGTGCTGCGTGCCGTTCACGATGTACAGGCCGTTCAGCGTGGCTTCCGTACCTTCGGACAGCACCACCGCGGCGTCGTTTCGGGCCAGCGCGCCGCCTAGCGAAATGGAGTGCGACGAGAAGTTCGCATTGCGCCCAAGCGCGACGGCCAGGGTGGCCACGTGATAGGCGTCACACGATTCCTGCTGCACTTTGTAGTGGTCCACGACCGCGTTTTCGCCCGCGGCGATTTCGGTTACGGAGTTGGTGAAATACCGCCCCGTCCCCTTGTACGTCTCGATGATGCTGCACTGTGCATGGGTGCCGATCAGGATCAGCGTTCGGGGATGGAAAGCGCCCTGGTCCAGCGAGGCCTCGTGGGTGATCTCGATCGGCTCCCCGATAATCGCACCCTTGGGAACCCGAATCACCGTGATCTTGTTCAGGAACGCCGTATTCAGGGCCACGAAGGCGTTTCGTGAGTCGGTGGCATAGCGCGCCAATTGCGATTCCGCGTCGCCCGGCTTCAAAACCTCGACCCCTGCAGGAATCCGAAGAATCGGATCGGCAGATGCCGCGCGGAAACCGGCGCGAGCGATCGGCGCCACGTTGGTAAAGCGCCATTCCTCGTCGTGCGTGGTCGGGAAACCCAGCTCTGCGAAGCGCTGGAACGACTGCTCACGCAAGCTTTGAATGAACGGCTCGGCAGGCGCCTGCCCGCTGAACTCGGTTACCCAGTTCCCGACCTGTTCGGTAACGGCCGTCATACCTTGCCGACCGCCTCCTCTTCGTCCTCGATCCCCAGCCCCGCGTAGCCGCTCTCTTCGAGCGCCAACGCCAGCTCTTTGCCGCCCGACTTCACAATCCGGCCTTCGGAGAGCACGTGTACGAAATCGGGAACGATGTAGTTCAAGAGGCGCTGGTAGTGGGTCACCACGATCATCGAGCGCTCCGGGGCGCGCAGGGCGTTCACGCCACCCGCCACCGTGCGGAGGGCGTCGATATCGAGGCCCGAATCCGTCTCGTCGAGAATCGCCAGACGCGGCTCGAGAACGGCCATCTGGAAAATCTCGTTGCGCTTCTTTTCGCCGCCGGAGAACCCGGTGTTCACCGGCCGGTTCAGCAGCGCCTGGTCCATTTCCATCAGCCGCATCTTTTCTTTGACCAGGTTCAGGAAGTCGAAGGCATCCAGTTCTTCGAGGCCGCGGCTCTTGCGGATGGTGTTGAGCGCCGCCTTGAGGAAGTACATGTTGCTGACGCCCGGA
Organism: Bryobacteraceae bacterium; assembly: GCA_035501495.1. Lineage (GTDB taxonomy): Bacteria > Acidobacteriota > Terriglobia > Bryobacterales > Bryobacteraceae > JAIQFL01. Next base: position 24,981 of record DATJWB010000323.1, read on the forward strand.
ATCTCCACCGGATATTGGAAGGCCAGGAAGATGCCCGCGCGGGCACGGTCTTCCGGCGACATGGCGAGCAGATCCTGTCCGTCGTAGATCACTTCGCCGCCCGTAACGGCGTACAGTTCGCGGCCCGCCAGCACCTGCGCCAGCGTGCTCTTCCCCGACCCGTTCGGCCCCATGATGGCGTGAACTTCGCCCGCATCCACGGTGAGCGTGATCCCTTTCAGGATCTCCCGGTCTCCCACCTTCGC
>DATJWB010000324.1:0-3604 GCA_035501495.1 Bryobacteraceae bacterium
CTCGGTGGTCGCCCAGTAATTCAGCATCAGGTAATACTTCGAAGGGCTCTGGCCCGGGTCCGTCGAGGCCACCGCTCCCACGAGGCCCGCCGGGATGTCGGAATAGTAGCTCCCCGTGCCCAGCGACTGGCCCGTGGTCCAGTGCCGGCCCGTGGAGGCGGCCGCGGTCGCGAAGCCTCCGGCGCCCTTGGTTTTGTTGTTGGCGTCCAGGCACCCGCTCCCGTTCGCGATTCCCGCCACGTTGTTGGCCGAATCCCAGAAGTTCATGGTGAGCGTGTTCGGCAGGCCGTCCGTCTCGAACATGATCACGTTGAGCGCGCCGGGCAAATTGGTTTTGTAAAGCTCGTTGTACGCCACAGAAATGGCCTGGGCCGTGCTCGTTCCGCCCTTGCAGGTGATGTTGTCGATTTCCCCGGTCCCGCTTCCCAGGTCATTGGTGTATCCGAGCTTGGTCTGGAAATCGGTCGTCGGTGCAATGTCGTATACGTTGTCACTGAACGACACCAGCCCGATGCGGTCGCGGCCGTTGGCGAACTGGCCGGTGAAGATCTTGGCGGCTTGGATCAGCGTGCCGCAGGCGCCCGCATTCGACATGGATCCCGACCGGTCAAGCACCATCATCACCACCACGTCGCGGCGCGAAGCGTTGCCCGTGGCGGAGATGGCCGTCGACGCCAGCCCGAACCAGCCCATAAAATATGTCGGCACGTTGGTGCTTGCCGTGACCGTCACATTGCGCACGCGCGGATTGTTGGGATCATCAAAGACATTCACGGTCGACTGGCTCATCTGCGTATTCGTGGTGCCCCAGTTGCCGTTCGGAAAATTGGCATAGAACCAGTTGACGGCGTTCTGCTTCGCGCTGGAAGCTTGCGCGTCGGTGGTCTGGCCGAGGTTCAAAGCGCGCGCCGCCGCCAGCGACGCGCCGTCCACCGAGGCCTGGAGCCGCGCCTTGGCCGAGTATAAGACACCCACATCGACCAGCAGCCCCACCAGCGGAATGATAAAGACGAGCGAAGCCGTCCCCACCAACAGGGAGACTCCTCTCTGGCTGCGTATATTTTGCCGGCTCGGCATTAAAGTCTCCTCCTAAAAGAAATAGCGGGCATACACCCCGCCGCCCGAGAAGCTTCCCAGCGTCAGATCCGGCGACTGCGCGTAGAGCTCCACCACGTAACAGACCTGCCCGTCTTCGAGAGGTGCCCGTCCGTTTCCCGTCACCTGCCACAGCGCCTGCATGTTGCTCTGCGCTGCGGAGGGCAGCTTGGCTCCCCCGTCGGTTACAGGGCGCTGCACGATCCCGGCGCTGGAGATGGCCGTGGTGGAAGGGTTGCCCAGCGAGCTCGGACTCTGCGTGTTCAATGCCCCGTTGCCGAACTGGATCTGTTGCAGAAACACAAAGCTGTCGTGATTGGTGCAGTTGCTGGCTCCCACCGCCACGCAGTTGGGGCTGGTGGTCGGCCCGACGTACATCACCTGCGTGGCCGTGATCAGCGTGTTGCCGCCGTTGCTGGTGTTGGACGCGCTGTTCCCCGCAAACGAAGCGCCGATCTGCAAATTCAGCCCGCTCGCCAGCCGCTGCGCCAGTTGCTGCATGGCGTAGGTCGAGAAGTCCGTCCCGTGGATGTACATGTCCGTCAGGTCGCGGCACGTCTGGTTGGCCTGGATGCTGCGGATCAGGTTCATGCCCATGATGAAGGCGCCCATCAGGAGAAATACAAAAAGAAGCGCGATCAGGCTGAACTCGATGAGTTCCTGCCCGCCCTGCCGTTTCTTGCGTCGCTCGGTCGCCATGCGGATCTCCTCCCGCGAGCCGCCGTCGCTAGCGCGGCACCGAGTTCACCCCCGCCGGATATCCGCCCAGAATGTCGGACGAGTACACATTCAAGGTGAACGGCGCGCTCGTGTAAAAAGGATTCGGAATCGTTCCGCTCAAGGGCGCGAGCCACGGCCAGCTCACGTTCTGCACCGAAACCTCGACGATGTTTCCCGGGACGTTGCCGCCGTGGGTGATGGGTGTGTTGGGGTTCGCGGGCGAATAATAGTTCACAATAATGTGTTGGGGGCTGTCGCTGGTGGTCACGATCCCCATGGCATACTGCTCGACGACCTGTTCGATGGAAGCGTCCTGTCCCAGCGAGCCGGAAGTCTGGAATGTGATGGCGTAACGGCATCCTTCCCGCACGGCGTTTTGCAGCGTGCTCCAGCGAAACAGCATCATCGAGATGTCCACGAATCCGCAGATCAGCGCAAACAAGGGCACCAGCGTCAGCGCGCTCTCGATCATCGCGTTTCCCGCGGAGTGCCGCCGTCTGCCTTCCGGGATGTGCGGGTTCACAAGGATCCAATCGGCAGGACGGCCGAAATGGGATAGGGTGCCTCGACCGCTTAGTACCGGCGGTTCCGCCGTACCGGGCGCTCCGGCCAAAAACCCGTGGCGCTAGAGTTTTTCCGCCGGGCGGCAGGCGCGCCGCACCGCCTCGGTATCCTTCCCGCCGCCTTCAACCCGCCCACACGGGCCCATCTGGCCCTGGCCCGGTCCGCGCTCGCCGCCGTCGATGAGGTGCTGTTCGTCTTGCCCCGGGAATTCCCGCACAAGCCGTACCACCACGCTACCTTCGACCAGCGCCTGGCCATGCTCCTGGCCGCCACCGCCCGCGAACCGCGCTACTCCGTCGCCTCGAGCCAGCGCGGCCTGTTCATCGACATCGCCGCCGAATGCCGCGATGTCTACGGGCTCGCGACCGCCCTCCTCTTCATTTGCGGCCGCGACACCGCCGAGCGCATCACCGGCTGGGACTACGGCGAGCCCGGCGCGTTCCTGCGCATGATCGAGCAGTTCGAGCTGCTGGTAGCGGCCCGCGACGGCCATTACGAGCCGCCGCCCGAAATCCGCCACCGCGCGCACCCTCTCGAAATTCCCGTCGATGCCGCCCCCATCTCCGCCTCCGAAGTGCGCCGCCGTATCCATGACGGCATCCCTTGGGAAGATCTGGTTCCCGACGCGATCGTACCCCTCGTCCGCCAGATCTACGCCGTGGAATAGTTGCCGCCGCAACCGTCTTTATCCGCGTGAATTCGTCGCCGCAACTTTATCCTCTTGACCGGTAGCTCGGATTCCGATATAACGGAACCCGATAGCCAGAAGATGTCCGCCCGGCAAAGCTCGTGGGACAAAATAGCCCTCGCGGTTCTAGCTTTGCTGATCCTCGGAGGAATCGCCGGCATCACGTATGAGCAGATCGAACGCGCGCGAGACCGCGAGCGATTTCCGCAAATCGGGCGCTCGGTGGATATCGGAGGCCGCGCGCTCAACATCTTTTGTTCGGGAGAGGGTCGGCCGTCCGTAATTCTGCAAAGCGGCTCAGCCGGCTACAACTGGGTGTCGATTCAACGCGAGATCGCGAAGGTCACGCAAGCGTGCTGGTATGATCGCGCGGGCTATGGCTGGAGCGATCCGGCTCCCTATGCCCGCACCAGCCAGGACAGCGCCAGGGATCTGCACGCTCTCCTGCACGCCGCTGCCGTTCCGCCGCTCTACGTGCTGGTAGCCGTCACTTTCGCAGGCCTCGACGCGCGCGCCTACCACGGCTTGTACCCTGGC
>DATJWB010000325.1:0-11481 GCA_035501495.1 Bryobacteraceae bacterium
AAGCCGCCGTCCTGCGATTGGTGCGGAACACTGTGCACGCCCGAGAAGCGTCCCCATGAGTAGGGACTCGGCAGCCTCGAAAGCCCCTTCGCCAGCATTGAACTGGATGGCAGACCAACAGGCGCCGAGACGAGTCTCGGCGCGGCAGGCCGGAGTGCCCGCGCCCCATCGCGGCCCGAAGAACCGTCGGGTTTTCATGAAGTTCGGTGGGCCGGCGGGGCCCATAGGTACAGGCACGAGTGCCCGCGCCCCGTCGCGCCCCACTATTCCCCGGCCCCGCGAGCGAAGCGAACTACCTAACCCCGCGAGCGAAGCGAGCCTGGATCCCCAACCCCTAACCCCCAACCCCCAACCCCTGCTACTTGGCATGCGCGTGTGCCTTTACCGTGGCGGCGGCCACCGCGGGTTGATTGGTCTGCACCACTGCTCTCCGCCACGGAAACAGCCAGTGCTCCGTCAAGGTCAGCAGGTAGCGGAAAAAGAATGCCGCCAGGCCGATCGCCACGATCCCGGCATAGACGCGGTCGAAGTCCAAGACCTTGCGCGCGGCCTCTACCATGTATCCCACTCCCTTGCGCGCATTCACGATCTCGGCCAGAATCACGTACGTCCAGCCCAGATCGTAGAGGATCCGAAACGATCCGAAGATCGCCGGGAATGACGCCCGAAACATCAGCCAGAGCACCTGGCGCCGATTGGCGCCCAACGTGAACGCGGTCTCGATCAGAGCGTTATCCACGCGGTTGGCCTCTTCCACCACTACCGCCAGCAGGTAGAAGAACATCCCGAACCAGAGGAACGCGATCTTGCTTTTCTCTTCGATGCCCAACAGCCCGATGAACGCCGGCATGAACGCGGTGATGGGCATCGAGCGCATCGGCGCCGCCACCGGGTTCACCAGGTCGTGCAGCCACTTGAAGCCGCCCATCAGCAGGCCCAGCGGAATCGCCACCAGCGCCGACCAGAAAAACGCCTGGGCAATCCGCCACCAGCTCTGAAAGACGTTGGCGGCGAGATCGTACTCGGTCCACAGGCGAAAGAAGGCCCCCACCACACCCACCGGCTGCGGCACCGAGAACGGCGGGAGAATCTTCAACTGGGGCAGCGTCAGCAGGTACCAGATGAGGATCACCAGCGCCCAGCTCGCGATCGCCAGGACCACGCGCGTGCGCGGAGAGACCTCCTTGCGGATTTCGAGGAGCGGTTGGATGCTCACGATTTCGCCGGGTTCGGGTAAACCTTGATATCGGTGCGCCGGTTCTTCTCGCGGCCTTCCGGCGTATCGTTGCCGGCCACCGGCTGATCGGGCCCGTTCCCCGCGGTGCGCATGCGCTCCGGCGGAAAATGATACTTCTCGACCAGGTAATTCTTCACGGCGTCGGCGCGTTCCTTGGATAGAGTCATGTTCAGCTCGCGCGAGCCGGTGGAGTCGGTGTTGCCATTGATGTCCACCACGGTATTCTCGTAAGCCCGCATGAACTCGCCGATTTCGTCCACCACCGCACGCGAATCCAGCCCCATCTTCGACGAATTGGCGTCGAAATAGATGGCGCGGCGCTGGGTCGCGATGGGAACGGCTGTCTTCGCCGGCTCCTTATAGGTGATAGGAGCTTCGGTGGAGGCCGCGGAGAATTTGCCGTTCAACGCTTCGATGTAGCGGCGGTCCACGCTCGATTCGGCGTCGGAAACCCGCTTGATGAGCCGCAATTCGCGGTACATCTCCTGCGCCATCTTGAAAATGTTGGCGTAGTCGGAATCCGCCCCGGGCTTGCCGAAGAACGACTGGTTGTCGGCATAGTCGGCCAGCTTCACGCCCTGCAGCATGGTCTTCGCCAGGTCCTCGGGAATATTGAAGTCCTTGATCGTTCCGATCAAGGTATAGGCTCGGGCCGGCTTGTCCTGAATGAACTGCACGCCTTCCAGCCAGCCCTGAATGAACTTCACCAGGGTCTGGGGATTATCCGCGGCGAAGCGGTCGCTGGCCACCAGGATGTCGGCGATCAGCTTATTGGCCACGCGCGTGTCGTAGATCTTCTTGGCGCCCGCACGCTTGGTCACCGCGTCGCTCATATCGGGGTCCCAGGCGACCGCCGCGTCCACCTTCTGCTGCGCGAACAGCGTCGCCGGCTCGATGCCGTCCTTGGTGTGAACGGCCTTGTTGAAGATCTCGTTGCGCTGTTCGGTGGAGAGGCCCGACTCCTTGAGGCCGTTCCAGATCAGGAAATGCGAAGGCGTGTACGGAGCGAAGGCCATGGTCTTTCCGGCCAGGTCCTCGATGCTGTTGATCCCCTGGCGCCCGATCACGCCATCGGCGCCGCGCGACCAATCCACCATGTAAACCGCGTGGGCGTTCACACCCTTGTCCTGAAACTGGCCGAAGTCTTTGGCCCACACGTCGGCCGTGGTCAGCATGATGTCCACGTTGTTACTGGCCAACGCAGCGGCGCCTTCCGTCCAGTCGTCGATGATCTTGAAGCTGACTTTGAGTCCTTTATCGGCGTAAATGGACCCCGCCTGGGTGTCCAACCCGCCGTTGGCCACCAGTCCTGCAACGCATCCCACCCAGATGTTCACGCGGACGCGCACATCGTTCGATCCCTTCGAGGAGGCAAGGGGTTGGGTGGGGTCTATCTTGGCATCGGACGGTCCGGATTTGGGCAGCTTGGAGCTCAAACTGCCGAGATCGAGATAGCCGTACTTGTTCAGGCCCACGGCTATCAGGCCGACACCCAACAGGAAAATGAGGATTTTACCGCCCTTTTCGATTCTTACAGCCATGGCCGCATCCCTCTTAACAAAGCTACGTAGTTTTCTGGGCTTCTGTTCCGCCTATGGTTTTCTGAGGGGGTCCAGGCGCCGCCTGGGGGGAGAGCAGCCCCATTTCAGCCTTGAACTGTTTTACCAGTTCGTTGGCCTGCATCTGCTGGGCTTCTTCCTCGATCTTGATCTTCTGCTGGTCCACGTTGCCGAGGGCCATCTCCATGCGCGCCTCGTTGACCGCCGTTTCCTCTTCGATCTTGTGGACCATCTCGTCATGGGTGGCGTTGATGCCGGCCACCTGGAACGATTCCATGGAATCCGCCACCCTTTTCTGCCATTGCGCCCGCCGGTAGTCGCGGATGGCGTTCATGGCCTCCTGGGTCTTGCGCTCCTTCTCGATCATGAAGGCCTTCTTCACGGCAAGGGCCTTGTCGAAGGCGGCGCGGGCGGTGGTGAGCTGGCCCTGGTTGCGGGCAAGAGCGCCGCGGGCCTGTTCCAGTTGCATGGCGAAGCTGCCCGCGAGGTCGTCGCGGCCGCCCTGGATCGAGGCCTTCACCTTCGCGGTCAGGTCGTTGACCATCACCTTGTAGCGGGCTTCTTCCTTCTCGAGAAGCGTCACGTTGGCTTTGACCATCGCGATGCTCTCGTTCATGCGAGGCACCTGGTCGTTCATATCCCGGATATTCTGCTCCAGAATCAACTCCGGATTCTCGCCTATCGAAATAAAAAAACCGAAGAACGAACGGAACATGCGGGACAATCGTCTCCACATACAGACAGCTTCCTTTCCGCGGCTACTTCACCGAAGTGTTCGAGGGAGCCGGCGCAGCCGCGGAACCGGCGGTCGTGATCGGATTCACGGTAACGAAATAGGATACGGCGTCCGAGATTTTTTGTTCCTCTTCCTGCTTCTTGATCCGCCAGGCGAAGAACCGCTCCTTTTCCTTCGAGATAGCGTCGTTGTTCGCCTCGATGCGCGCGCGGTACTCGGCCGTGACGCGGTCCATTTCGGCCTGAATCTGCTGGTTTTCCTGTGTCTTGCGGGCCTCGAGGCCGCCCACGGCCTTTTCCTGGACGCGTTCGAATGTATCCAGCGCGCGGTCGCGCCGGACAGCGTCCTGGATCACATCTTCGAGCGGAGCGCCCGCAGCTTCCAAGGCTACCAGAACCGAACTGCGCTTCACTTCCTTGGGAAGGTTTCGTATGTGCTCACTGCGCAGCATCTCACCGACTTTCAGGATGGTGAATCCGTGCGCGGGTGGGTGAATCTCGGCTGCATCGTAGATCTCGTTGAACGAGGTGGGGTTGGCCGGTGTCGAAGCGAACTGGGAGGCCGGGACCACGGCGGTGCTGGCGGCGATATCGGCGATGGCCTGAGCAGCGTTAACGGGTGGGGGCGATTCCGCGGAAGGATCGCCGGCCTCCGCGGACTCCTGGGGGCGCGGGTCCACGGAAACGAAGAGGTTATACCACTTCTTGCTCATCGACTCTCACTGGCAAGTGTATGGCAACTGGAGGGTTAAGGTCAAGGCGGGGGTCTGTCGGTACCATTCGGGCCCTCTTCTGCAGCGGACTTTGGGCTGGTTAACGATAGGCCTCCGACGGTAACGAATGTGGTGACCTGTGATGACCTCGCCGGTTTCATCGAATAGGACACGATAGTTGCCTACCCGCAGCCGCCGCAGGCCTTCGAATTCGCCGGTGAGGGTTTTCACTTGTCCGGCACCCGTGGTGGCCGAAAGCGCCAGCGCGGCGGCGAAGAGCATCCGCAGAGACCAGTGCAGTCTCTAGGCCACTTCGGAGCTGCAGAAGTCGTTATGGCATCAACTCCGCGGTCAGCGTGGCGCCGCCCATGGCCGCCATTACGATGGAGGACTTCACCGCCTGGCGGGTGTCTTTCGCGATCCAAAGGGTCGACTGGTCGTTGCCCCCATCGGCCGAGCTGATCTCGACCTTGAAGGCTTCGAACTTGCCGGCGGGGACGATCACCGTCTCCACACCCGTGACCTTGAGTTGCATCAGCTTGGCCTTCTGCTTCTGCAAATCGAAATTGCGGAAGGTCGCCGAGTAGCCATCGGCCAGCGGCAGGCATCCGATCACCTGCTGCGCGCCCGCCGCGTCGGCGAAGAGTTCGCCTCCCACCTCTGCCGAGACCGGCCGGTCTTGTCCGTTCATGTTCATATTGCCGGTAGCTTTTCCGCCCGCGAAATCTACCGTCACGCTCATCGGGCCCTGCTTGATGCTCCGCTTGCGCACCACCAGGCTGCCCTTTTCGAGCGTCGTCGAATCGACTGCCGGGCCCATCGGCGTCTCCATGGTGTCTGTGGCGGTCCAGGCGCCGTTTTCTTCCTGGATCGTGGTGGAGAGCTTGAGCGCCATCTCCTGAGGCCCCATCGCGATCTTCGCCTGGTAACGGTAGGTGCCCGGTTTGAGGTCGGTCGAAGGCTTGGGCGATCCCACCGCGGCGGCATCCACCTTCTTGGTCAACGTGACCGTCTTGGGATCGACCATCAGTTCGCCGAGGCGGGCCGTCACTTCCGGCGTGCCGCCTTCCTGGTAACGGCCGTCCAGGTACTTGGCCAGGAACTTTTCCGCCGCCATGAACATCGCCATATTGTTCACCGGGCGGGCGAAGCCATGGCCTTCATCGGGCGCCAGCATATACTCCACGGGAAACCCGCGGTCGCGGAGGGCCACCACGATCTGCTCGGCTTCCCGCCGGTTGACGCGCGGATCGTTAGCCCCCTGCACCACCAGCAGCGGCGTCTTGATCTTGTCCGCGGAATGCAGCGGCGACCGCTCCTCCATCCAGGCTTTGCCTGCCGGCGTGCCCGGGTCGGCCATGCGCGCGTACATCAGTTTGCGCGCCGACTCCCAGTACGGAGGAATGGCGTCCAGCAAGGTAAGCAGGTTGGATGGGCCGACAATGTCCACCGCGGCGCGATACACATCCGGCGTGAACGCAACTCCCGCGAGCGTGGTATACCCGCCATACGATCCGCCCAGTATCCCGATGCGCTTGGCGTCCGCCGTGCCCTCGCCGATCAGGTATTTGACGCCCCAAGTGACATCGTCCTGCATCTTCCGGCCCCACTCGCCATTGCCGGCGTTGAGGAACTTCTTGCCGTAGCCGGTGGACCCCCGGAAGTTGGGCATCAGCACCGCATACCCGCGGTTGGCGAAGAACTGCGCCAGCGGGTTGAAACCCCACCCGTCGCGGGCCCACGGTCCGCCGTGTGGGATCACCAGGGTCGGCAAACCTTTTTCCGGCACGCCCCTGGGCAGCGTGAGATACGCCGGAATCTCCAGCCCATCGGATGACTTGTAGCGGATAATCTTCATGGAAGCGAGCGAGGCGCGCGGCAGCTTCTCCCGGATCTTGTACTGCAGCGTGAGGGTGTGAGCTTTACGATCGAACAGGTAGGTTTCCCCGGGTTCGGTATCGCTCGAGGCGGTCACCAGCCAAAGCTGTTCGTCGCGGGTCCGGGAATTGACGCCCAGTTCTTTACCGGGCAGTTTGCCGGCGAGCCACTTGAACTCCGCCTCGAAGCCTTTGTCGCGGAAGTAACGGCGGATGTGGTCTTCGGTGTAGTTGGTCTGCGCCAGTTCTTCGCTCACGTCGGAAAACACCGCGCCGCCAAAGTCCACGCGCTTGAGCGGGTCCGATTCCACAGCTTCGAGCTTGCCCGTTTCCGGATCGAGGAGCGCCAGCCCAGTGAGGTCCACGTCTCCCTTGTTGGTGACGAGGTAGACCCGTTTGGCGTCCTTGTGGAAGCGGAGCGGATCGCAGGTTTCGAAAACGTTGCAGGAATACACCTTGTGAAGAGCGTCGGAGTCCACTCGCAGAATTTCCTGGTCGCCGTTATCGGCGGTGCGGAAGGCCATCCGCAACTGGCCCTTTTCATCGAAAATCCAGGCGGCCACCCGTTCCGTATTCTTGCGCAACAGCGTCTTCTCGCCGGTCGAGATCTTGAGCTTGTACAGATCGTGCCAGGCTTTGTCGCGGTCGTTGATGCCGATGTAGGCGATGTCGGGGTCGTTTTTGGGCACCGAATACAGTTGCACCACGACGCCTTTGAGCCCGGTCAGGTCGCGCGAAGGCGGCGCCTCCGCTCCAGCCGCGGGCGCGGCTGCCGGATCGACCGCATAGACATTGAAGTTCTCGTCGCCATCGTTGTCTTTCACGTAGGCGACGAATTTGCCGTCGCGGGTCCAAAGATAGGCCGGGATCGGGCGCTTGGCTTCGGTGGTGAGCAGGCGTGCGGCGCTGAAGGGCTCGTTCACCTTCTTCACCCAGATGTTGCGCGTGTCTTTCCATGGCTTGAGGAAAGCCAGGTACTTGCCATCCGGCGAAAGCTGAGCGCCGGCAATCTCCGGGTTGCCGAACAGCAGTTCGCGATCGATTAACGGCGGAAGCCCGTTCGACGGGGACTTCTCCTGCGCCGCCAAGGCCAATGACAGCAAAGGAAGCAGGATTAGAATTCCAGTATGGTGCATGATTGTTTCTCTCCGGTTTCTGTTAAAATCTTCGACCTTTTCGCAGGCGGTTGCAACGCCGTGGCGGAAGGTGTGGCTTGGGTTCTCATGGTTCCAGCTTCGTAGTCCAAAGATTGGCGGTCTTTTCCGCTTCCGCAATCACGATCTTATCGCGTGCCACCGCCAGCCCGATCTCGCCCGAGTCCAGCACCGCCAGCGAGCGGCCCGCCTGGTGAAAATGTGCCATGGGAAACGGCTCACCGCGCAGTTGCTTGCTGAGCGGGTCCAGATGTTGTCCCCAGATGCAGCGGAACGAGTCCCGGCTGGAGATGAAATAAATCGCGTTGTCGTCAGGCGACCAGCGCACCAGGTCCACGCCTTTCAGCCCCAGGGGCTGCCAGTTCGCACCGAGCGGCCTAGACGGGTCGAAGGGCGTGATCACGACACCCACGTCCGCTTCCTGCGCAATCGCCCAGTGTCCGTCATGCGAAATGTGCGCCTGGAACACGTTGTGGGTGCGCTTGAGGAATGAAGAAGTTCGGTTTGCAGCCAGATCAATCCGATCCACCCCAATGGGGCGTGCCGTGCCCATCACCAGCAACCCTTTTCCATCCGGCATCCAGTCCCAGATAATGACTCCTTTTTCGCCGACCTTTTGGGCGCTTCCTCCGGCCGCCGGGATCCTGTAAAAACTGGAACTGCCCATCGGATTGCCGGAGGCGTAGGCGACCTGGGTTCCATCCGCGCTAATCACCGGACGAATGTCGAATTCGCGGGATGCCGTGAGCGCCCGTTTGGAGCGCGCAGGCAGGTCCATGATCCAGATGTGGGAGCCACTCCCCTGGTCGGCGGAGTAAGTGAGCTTGGTACCGTCGGCCGAGATCGAAGGGTACGCTTCACGGGCGGCGTCGTGAGTCAGACGTTGCGGATCTCCCGTGACCTTGCCCTGAACGGCATCGAACGGCAGACTCCAGAGGTCCAGATCCGTCTCTTCGTTGGAAACCACCATCGTTCCATCCGCGGCGACGGAGGGCTTCGTCGCCAGCCCGGTTCCGGAGGTGACCTGCTCGATGCGGTCCAGCCGCCACGGTCCCCGCCGAAGGCGGGCCTGCCATAGGTTAGTGCGGCCGCGTAGCGCGAATTCGCCGAGGACGCGATCGCCCGAAAGCCAGGCATCCAGGCTGACTTGCCGGATTTCGGACGGCAGCGATGCAAGGTCGAGTAACACCCTTTCGGCGGCTCCGCCATTTCTGGGGATCACCCATAGGCCCGGCTGGGTCCCGGCTTCGCGAAGGCCGGCAAACAGGATATTCCGGCCGTCCGGAGACCAGACCGGCATCTGCACGTAAGAGAATTCCGGCGCCAGTTGGTTCCGTTGCGCGCCTGGGGTAACGATGTTGACGGTGTATGCCCGGCGGACGGTGGGGCTCGGATTGTCAAACAGAATCTCGGTGCCATCGGGAGAGAATCGGGGCCGTCCGCCGCCGGACGCTATCCGCCGAGGCTCGCCGCCGCCCAGCGAGGAGACCATGTAGATGCCCCCGCCATCGCGCGTGGACCGAAACGCGATCTGTGTTCCATCGGGTGAAAACGCGGGCTGATCCTCGTCCTCGGGATCGTGAGTAATGCGGATTGGCTCGCCGCCGCGGTACTGCACCCAGATGTCGAGATTGCCTTCGCCGGCACGATCGGACGCGTAGGCAATCAGCTTTCCATCAGGCGCGATCGCCGGATCCGTGGTGAGACCGCCGTCGAACGTGAGTTGCTCGAGGGACAACGGAGGTCGTGTCAGCCCATGACCGGAACGCCACCACAGCCAGCCGCCGCCTGCCAGCAGAACGAACAACGCGGCCGCCGCCGCAATCGTCAACCGCGACGCCGCTTTGGGGGGCGAGGCGGCGTGGAGGCGCGAGACCGTGAGAGAATCCCCTTCGCTTTTTAGTTCCTCCAGGGTGAGTTTCAAATCGAGCATGCTCTGGAAACGGCGATTCGGATCTTTCCGAAGACAACGCAGAATGGCCCGCTGGAGTTCCACCGGGGTATCGGGCGCGAACTGTTCGATCGGCGGCGGATCTTTGGTAATGACGGCGGCCAGCGTGGCGGCTGGTGTTTCCGCGGAAAATGCGCGCCGCCCCGTGCACATTTCGTAGAGGAGAGCGCCGAGCGAAAAGACATCCGTGCGCCCATCGACGGCCCGCCCTTCGGCCTGCTCCGGCGACATGTAGGGGACGCTGCCCACCACCAGGCCCTCTTCCGTCCGCTGCTGCAGCGTGCGAGTCGGCTCCTCCTGTCCCACCGGACCCTGTTCCGCCAGTTTCGCCAGCCCGAAATCCAGCACCTTGACCCGGCCTTCCTCGGTCACCATTACGTTGGAAGGCTTGATGTCGCGATGAACGATGCCGGATGCGTGGGCAGCCGAGAGCGCGTCGGCGATCTGCAAACCGTAGTCGATCGCCTCGCGGTAGCCCAGCGGTTTGCGGCGGACGATCTCCTCGAGCGTCTTGCCCGGTACGAATTCCATCACCAGGAAGTCCGATTGGCCTTCACTGGCGATGTCGTATACCGTGACAATATTCGGGTGATTGAGCGCGGAGGCGGTGCGCGCCTCCTGGAAAAATCGCTGTTTGCGGATCGGATCCGAAACGCGGTCCGGCGCCAGCAGTTTGATCGCGACGATCCTGCCCAGTCGGGTATCACGGGCCTTATAAACGACCCCCATCCCACCCTCGCCCAACTTCTCGAGGACCCGGTAGTGCCCAGCGACCTGCCCGTCCAATTCACCCGCCTCCCCATTACGATTTGGACAGCGTCTGACCGAGTGTACTACGGCCCACGCCAACCCGGTGACGGACTCGGGGAAATTATATATCGAGGATTTTCAGGTCTTTAATGGAACCGGGCGCCGAATCGCCGCGGCGGGCATGTCAACTTGGAGTTTGGGACAAGTTGTCCCAGGAGGCAGGAGGTAACTTTCCTGTTTTCAGAAAGCCATGGGACAACTTGTCCCGTCTGGCCCGCGAGAGAACATGACCTTGAATCCCGAAGTAGAACAATATGTAGAGATTGGAACACGAATTGGAAGGGGACAGGCCTTCGGTATGCTGGCCCAACAGTCTCTGACCGCATCGGTGGAATGCCTGCGCCAGATCCACGATTCGGAAGAGTACAAGTCTCTCGGCCTGACGTGGGAGGAGTTCTGCGAGAAGTATGCCGGCATGTCCAAAAGGAATGCGGACCGGCTCATCGCCTATCTCGAGGAGTTCGGCGCGGCGTACTTCCGCCTCTCCGAGATCGTCCGGGTTTCGCCGGAGACCTACCGGCAGATCGCGCCCAAGATGGACGGCGAAGTGATCGAGATCGAGGGTGAAAAGGTGGTGATCGCTCCCGAGAACCTGCCGCGAATCCGCACCGCCATACTGCGGCTGCGAAGCGAGCTGCAGAACGCCCGGAAACCTCAAATGCGCTCGCTCTGCGACATTTCCGGGGCGGACCGGTTGATGAATCAGGCTGTCGGCGAGATTACGCGCCAAAGCGACATCTACCTGGAGGGCCATCAAAAGGCCGCGCTGATCGGGATCGCCGATTACGCCATCCGGCGGCTTACGAAAGTCCGCGATCGCCTGAAAGAATAGGTGTGGCCAAGCGGCGCGGAAACTCATGTCGGCACTTTTGCTGACGAGGGGCCGCGTGGGAAGCGAACGCCGGAGAGGGCCCGACAAGAGTCCCGATGAGTCGGGGCGCGCCACTGCGGTGCAGACGCGAAAACTGCCCTGCAGGGGAGCGATGATGGAGGGAGCGCCACCATGACCCGATACCTCGCCGCATGTTTCGCGGCCGCCCTTCTGCCGGCTATGGAAGCGGATCTGCGCGGCAGGCCGCGAGCATGGCGCGGGAGTTCTACGTCGCTCCCGACGGCTCCGGCGATCCCGGCAGCCTGGAGCGGCCCTTTCGGACATTGGCTCACTCGCGAGATGCAGTGCGGACGGTCAGGATGGACCGTCGACCACGGCATGTTCATGATCGACGGGCCGAGGGCATCCCGACGAGGTCGTACGTGTCGAATGCCGCGGGGATAGCGGGAATAGCCGGTTGCAACCGTCGAGGCTTGCGGCAAGCGAGATTCAAGAAACTCCAGTCGCTCCGCTCAACCCGCGCTTCGGGCGAAGCTCAAATCTCCCAGAGCTTGGTGGCCGACCGGTAGAACGAGACCGAACCATCCTCGCTGATCTTCAGCACCGGCCCGAA
>DATJWB010000326.1:0-5172 GCA_035501495.1 Bryobacteraceae bacterium
GCGTCACATCTGAACACGATCATCACGCGGCAGCGACGGGGCCGCGAGCCCTGGAGCCGTGCGCGTCCAGGTACTCAAGGCCCGCGGCCTTGACAGATTTCGGGCGCTCTTCTTCGCGCCACCCCTATTGCAGCTTCCCTCTACCTTCCACCTTCCAGACCGCTTCCACCTGATCCCCCCGCAACCCATACATCTGCTCGTGCAGATTCACCGCCACGCAGATGTGATTGGGAACAATGTGCACGCGGTCCCCAATCGCGAACTCCCGCTCCGCGTGCGTGATATCGATATACCCGTGCTCCTCGTTCATCTTGTGAAAGCGAGCGCCCGGAGCCTCCACCACGTGCCCGAAAGTCACCTCCGACGAACTCGCCAGCCGGACGGACGAAAACGTCTTCGACCCGCCGTCCACGATCATCTGTCCCGGCCTCGCCGTCGAAACCACGGTTGCCAACACCGTTGCCGCGCAATCCTCCGGCGCGCAGGCGCCGCTGCGTACCGTGTTCACATCGTTGTAAACATAAGTGCCCGGCCGGATCTCCGTCAGCCCCCCCAACTCGTGCGAATGATACAGCGTGGGGGTCGAGCCCCCGCTCACGACCTTCAACCGGATCCCCGCCGTCTTGAAGTCGCACAGGATGGCGTGCAGCAGTTCGCCGACTTGCGCGAAGGCACGCAGACCCGCCTCGTCCAGATCCTTCACCTGCCCGGGATAAAAGGTGATGCCTTCGAATGACAGGTGCGGGAGCTTCGAGATCCCCTGCGCCAGGCTCAGCAGCGGCTCGCCCGGCGACACGCCCACGCGACCAAGGCCGACGTCCACCTCCGCCAGCACCCCGATCTCGAGTTGCGCGGCGCGTGCCGCGTCGGAAAGTTGCCTGGCCGCCTGCATGCTGTCCAGCGCCACCGTCACCCGCGTCCGCTTCGCCACTTCCATCAGCCTCTCCAGCTTTGTGTGGCCGATGATTGGAAAGGCCACTAGAAGATCGGCGGGCTCGGCTCCCAGCATCACCTCGGCCTCCGACACTTTGGCGACGGTCAGCCCGGCTGCCCCTTCCTCCAGTTGGCGCCTGCCGATGCGCGTGGACTTGTGCGTCTTGGTATGCGGGCGGAGCCGCAGCCCGTGCTCGCGGGTATACTCGGCCACACGGTGGAGGTTCGCGTCCAACACGTCGAGATCCACCACCAGGGCAGGCGTATCGATTTCCGAAATATGCATACCCATAGGATATGACGCGCGATCTGATTCAGGACCGAAAAGGATCCGTTCCGGAAATCCAGGCTCCGCCCGCGACGTGACGCAGCACTCCTGCCTTTTGATACCCTGGGACGCAACATGCGAATCTGTTGCTGTCTTGTTGCTCTCGTGTTGCTGGCCCTCGCAGTAAACGCCCAGCCGCCCGCGCCTGCGGCCTACTGGCCCGACCGCCATTGGCGAACCGCCCCTCCCGAGTCGCAGGGAGTCGACTCGCAGGTGCTCGCGACGGCGGTCGATCAAGTCTTCCAGAAGCACCTGGGAGTGCACAGCTTGCTGGTGATCCGCCATGGGTATGCCGTCCTCGACGCCTTCTTCTATCCTTACAACTCCAGTGTTCCCCATGACTTGGCCTCTGTGACCAAAAGCATTACCTCAATCCTCACGGGGATCGCCGTGGCCCGTGGATTGATCCGCCTCGATCAGCCGGTCTTGCCGCTCTTCCCGCAAGAGCAGCCTTCCGACCCCGATCCACAGAAACAGCGGATCACCGTGGCCAACCTGGTCCGCATGGAGTCCGGCCTGGATTGCGGTTACGCTCCCGGGGAGCAGGAACTCGAACAGATGAAGCGTTCCCCCGACTGGGTCCGCTTCGCTTTGGCGCTTCCCATGAAGTACGACCCCGGCACGCACTCCTCATACTGCAGCCCCGGATATCATCTGCTGGGATCCGCAATCGCCGCCGCAGCCCGCGAGAGCGAAGCCGATTTCGCCCGCCACAACCTGTTCGAGCCGCTGGGCATCCGCGACGTGGTGTGGGCTTCAGACCCACAGGGCCGCACTCACGGGTGGGGCGATAGCCATCTGTATCCCGAAGACATGGCCAAGCTTGGCTACCTCTACCTGCACGGCGGGCAGTGGAACGGGAAACAGATCGTCCCGCGGGAATGGGTGGAGATGTCCACCACTCCGCCGACCGGTCAACGCGGCGGCGCCGGCGCCTTCGGATACGCCTGGTACGGGACCAATGGGTCCAATGGGCGCCAGTTCGGCGGCACGGGGCGCGGCGGCCAGAGTGTAGTGGTCTGGCCCGACCTCGACACCATCGTGGTGGTCACCGCCGGCGGCAATGCCGGTCAACTGGCATCGCTCATCCGGCCGGCGTTGAAGTCGGACCAGGCGCTGCCCGCCGCCCCCGACGCGCTTCGCCAACTCCAGGCCAAGGTCGCGGAGGCCGCTAAGCCGCCAATGCCGGAAGCCACGCCGGCCTTGCCTGCGATCGCTGCATCGATTTCCGGAAAGCGGTTCGACTTCCCCATCAACCCCTCGCGTCTCGACAGCCTGTCGCTCACCTTCCGCGATAAAAGCGACGCCCAGCTCTACGTGAAGTATCTGGGCCAGGACCTGACTTTTCCCGTCGCCCTCGATGGCGTGTATCGCCTCGGCCCGAACGGCCCGTTTCACCTTCTGGCGGGGGCGATGGGCAAATGGACGGCAGAGAACGAATTCCTGCTCGACCTGAATCTCATCGCCAACATCAACCACTACACCCTGCGACTGCGGTTTGAAGATGGCCACGTGGAGATGACGGCAGACGAGGCCTCGGGCCTGATTCGCAAAGGCCACATCACCGGGAAGTAACGCCCGCCGACATCACGGCCGTTCGCCGGCCGAGATCCGTCCTTCGATCTCGTCCAGGACCGGCTCCAGTTGGTTCACGCTTTCGATCACGTAATGGGCGCCCGCTGCCTTCAAGACCCGGGCGGCCAGGCCGGAAATCCGCTGCCGTTCCTCGGACCCAAGCGCGTTCCAGTCTGCGGCGCTGCGGCCGGCCTCATTGCCCGTCGCTGTCACCCCCACGGCCCACATCCCGGCATTCAATCCTTCCGCCATATCGGTCGGGGTGTCACCGACCTTCACTACCGCCGACGCCGCCTCCACGCGAAACTCGAGCGCGATCCGCAAACACATCCACGGATGCGGACGGCCGCCTGCAGTGTCGTCCGGGCACAGCGCCATATCCGGTCGATAGCCCTGCGCCGAGGCGCATTTCAGGACAACGTCCAGCATCGGCCGGCTGTAGCCGGTAGTGCTTCCGATCCTGAGACCGCGGGCCCGCAGCCGTTCCGCCACGCCGGCCGTCCCCTCGATCACCTGCGCGTAGTCCTCCAGGATCTCCATCTGCAAAGGCGCAAACTCGGCGAACAAGGCCTCCACGTCGGGCTCCCCCGGAGCCGAATTTGTCGCTCTCTCCCACGCGCCGCGCACCTCGGGCAGCGAGAGAATCCGGCGAATGTGATCCTTCTTGTACAGCCCCATGTCGCGCCGCGCATCGGAATCGCTCAACCGGATTCCATGCCGCGCGAACAGGGTGGTAACGGCCCGCACAGGCGCAAGCGACCCGTGGTCAACAGTAGTTCCCGCCCAATCGAAGATGACAGCCTGGAGACGTCGCATGACTCCCATGTTAGCCGCCCGCCGCCGTGGCGCGGGCAGTCGTGCCTTTGGCAGTCGTGCCCGCCGAGTCCCCACTCATGGGGACGCCTTTTTTGGGTCGCCGCAGGCAGCTGCCCGAGATGTTTTGAGGTCCTTTTCGCGCTCTGAGAACAACGCTAGTTGTCGTCCGTCGCTGCCAATGGCGGCACCTTCATATCCGGTGTCAGCGGCGGCCGTCGCGTGTGCCACTCCGTCGCCTTCTCGTACGCGCGCGCCAGCGCCAGGACTTTCCCTTCCGAAAATCTCGGGCCCGCGATCATCAGTCCCACCGGCAAACCGCTCGCCGTAAAACCGCACGGCACCGAGATCGCCGGGATGCCGTAGATATTGAACTGCCCCGTGTTTTCCAACTCCGGATTGCGCGGCTTGTCGGTCTCTTCGCGCTTGATCGAGGCATCGATGGTGCGCGGCGTCCGGCGGCGCGTCGGCAACGCCACCAGGTCGAAATCCGTGAAGGCGTCGTCTATCGTGCGGCGCAACAGCTCCAGCTTCCACAACGAGCGGATGTAATCCGCAGCCTTGACGTTGCCGCCGTTTTGCAGTGCCCGGCGCGTGGGGAGCATATAGCGGCCGGATGCGTGCGCGTAATATTCCTCGTGATAGGCATAGCTCTCGCCGTTCAAACTCATATTCGGTATCGCGGGCAGCGTCACTTCCTTGGTGCCGCGGGTGAGTTTGGACAGCACCGCGATAGCCTCCTCCACCGCCTTGCTCACGTCCGGGTCCAGCAGATCGAAAAACGGCGCGCGCGGAATCCCCACGCGGAGCCCCGATACCGGCTGCTCGAGCAGCGCCGCGTAGTCCTCCCGGGGATGCTCCACGCTCGCAATGTCGAGCCGGTCGTACCCTGCCAGCTGATTGAGCATCAGGGCCGCGTCTTCCACCGTCCGCGTGATCGGCCCGCAGTGGTCCAGTGACAGGCTCAGCGGAATGATGCCGCGGATCGAAACCAGGCCGTAGGTGGGCTTCAGCCCGACCACGCTGCAAAATGACGACGGCGTCCGGATGGACCCTCCGGTGTCCGTCCCCAACGCCCCGAAGCACAGATCCGCCGAAACGGCGGCAGCCGATCCACCGGAGGATCCACCGGGATTGCGATCCAGCGCCCAAGGATTGCGCACCGGCCCGTAATAGCTGGTAGCCGAGGTCCCGCCCATGGCGAACTCGTGCAGGTTGGTCTTCCCCACCAGCACCGCGCCGGCAGCCTTCAGGCGGCGCGCCACCTCGGCATCCTCGCCCGGAATGCGGTCGTCGAAAACCGCGCTCGCGGCGGTAGTGCGAATGCCCGCGGTATCGATGTTGTCCTTCAGCGCGATCGGAATCCCGTGCAGCGGTCCCCGCGCGCGCCCTTTGCTGATTTCCCGCTCCGCCGCATGCGCGTCGGCAAGTGCGCGTTCCGCCGTGACGGTTCGAAACGCGTTCAGCTTGCCGTCCAGCCGCTCGATCCGAGCCAGAAAATGCCTGGTCAGCTCAACCGGGGA
>DATJWB010000327.1:0-12547 GCA_035501495.1 Bryobacteraceae bacterium
GCATCGACGGTGCTGCCGCCCACCGCGTGACGCTCGGGGTTGATCACCCGCCCGCTCAACGCCGGCCACGGCAGCATGGTCAGATTCAAAGGCGCGGCATCCGTTCCTGCCTGGAGTGGCAGCCGCACGGTTCCATCCGCAAAGCCTTCTTTGTCGAGAAGGATCACACAGCAACCCTGGAGGGCTTCGGCCCGGAAGGCGCCGTTGGCATCCGTCGAGGCGTCCCGCGCATGGTTCGCGCTGAAGACACGGATCGTCACCCCGGGGATCGGCTCGTGTGTGATCGCATTCGTGACCGCGCCTGTGACGGTTTGGGGCGAGGAGCGCGCGGTGGATAGTAGCGTGTCTCACCGGCCGGCTCCATACGAGAATGCCCTTATGTCTCAAGTCCCCTAGTGCTGCTGGTACGTCTTCTCCCGCCGTTAACTGAAGTGAATCTTAAGCGCGGGAATGTCCCTATGCTAAACCTGAGCACACGATGAGATACCTTCTGACGATTTGCCTCGCGACGTGCCTCGGGATGGTGCCACTCAGCGCTGCGGCCGGACTGCAACCGAAGCCGGCTGGCGGCGGCAAAAAGTCCGCGCCCCCGCCGCCGAAAAGTGCCCCCGCCCCCAAATCGGGCGGCCAGACAAGAACGGACCCGCAACCGCGCCCTCAGCGTGACAATGGCGACTACCCAAAGCTCCGAAGGGTGATACCTTCTAAGAGCGTACCGAAGTGAGCGTGCCCTATTCCTGCCGCAACGCGATCAGCGGATCCACCTTCGTGGCGCGGCGTGCGGGAATGTAGGTCGCAGTGAGGGCGACTACACCCAGCAGTACGATCACGCCGGCATACGTGATCGGATCTCCGGCCTTCACCTCAAACAGCATCTTAGTAAGCAGACGCGTCGCGGCCACGGACCCGGCCAACCCGATCGCCAGGCCGATCGCAGCAAGAGCCAGGCCCTGCCGCAGCACCAGACCCATCACGCTGCCGGGACTCGCTCCCAATGCCATGCGCAGTCCGATCTCGTTGGCCCGCTGGCCGACCACGTATGCCATCACGCCGTAGACGCCGGCCATCGCAAGGCAAACCGCGAGCGCGGCGAAGATTCCCAGCAGGAGAGTGCGGAAGCGCGGCGCGGCGACATTTTCGGAGAGCAGCGTTTCGAGCGTGGTGAACTTGACGGGCACGTCAGGCGATGTGGCGCGCGCCTGGCGGCGCATCGTTTCGAACAGCGCGGTGGGGTTGGAGGCGGTCCGCACCACCACGGCCATGGATGCGCCTGGCCCGGGATGCTGCTGATAGGGCATGAAGATCTCAGGCTGCGGCGCGCGGGCCGGGCCATACTGGCGGATGTCGCCCACCACGCCCACGATCTTCATGGCGTTTGGGGAATCCAGTCCACAGAAAATCACGTGCCCGATGGGGTCTTGTCCGGGGAACGACGCCCGCGCGAGGGACTCGTTAATCACCGCGGTAAACGGCGCGTCGTATCCATCGCCATCGTTGAAATCGCGCCCGCGGCGCAGCGGAATGCCGAGCGTGGCGAAAGTGCCGGGGGCAACCACGGAGAACACGGCTTGCGGCGCGCTCACCCCCATCGCCTCGCGGGACGGCAGGTGATCAATCCAGTAGCCGCCCCAGGAGGCCACATGCCCGGGAGGAGTGCGCGTGGCTCCGGCCGCGGAGACGCCCGGCATGGTGGACACGGCTGCCAGCAGGTCTTTGTAGAATCGAGTGGCGCGGAGGCGGCTGGGGAGGCCCGTAGCGGGGACGCTGGCGCCCATCACCAGCACGTTCCCGGTCTGAAAGCCCAAAGTCACATTGAGCATCGCGACGAAGCTTCTCATCAGCAGGCAGGCGCCTGTGAGCAGGACGACCGAGAGTGCAATTTCGGCAACCACCAATGCGGCGCGCATCCGTCCCGCGGCTCCTCCCACTACCGCCCGCGCCGCCCCGAGTTTGAGAGCATCGTTCAAATCCACCCGGGAAGCCTGAATCGCCGGCGCCAGGCCAAACAGCAGGCTGGCGATCGCCGAAACACCCAGGGTGAAGGCCAGCACCCAGCCATCGATGCGTGTTTCGGCAAGCCGGGGAACGTTCCGCGGGGCGATCGCGACGAGCGCGTTCGAGCCCCAGACCGCCAGGGCCAACCCGGCGACCCCCGCCAAAATGGCGAGCGCCACGCTCTCGGCGATCAGCAGCTTGACGATGTGCCCGCGGCTTGCGCCAATCGCGGCGCGGATGGCGATCTCGCGGCCGCGCGAAGTTCCCTTGGCGAGCAGCAGGTTGGCCATGTTGGCGCAGGCGATCAGCAGCACTAAACTTACCGCCCCCAGCAGCAGATAGAGGGTGGTGCGCACGTCGCCCACCATCTCGTCGCGCATGCGCGTCACGGCCACGCTCTTGTTGCGGTTGCTGGCGGGATACTGCTGCTCCAGACGCGCCCCGATCGCGGTCATTTGAGACTGTGCCTGCTCCAGCGGGAAATCCGGTTTGAGCCGTGCAACCACCAGGTAATTGTGGGCCGAGCGGGAGGTCGTCTCCGGGAAGACCGTGTTGGCCGGGAGCCAGATATCGGTCCTGTCGGGAAAGTGGAAGCGCGGGGGCAGCACGCCCACGATCGGGAACGTCTTGTCGGCCATGTGCAGGGTCTGGCCGAGGACGTTCGGATCGGCCCCGAAATGGCTCTGCCAATACGAGTAGCTGATCATCACGGCGGCGGCACTGCCGGGCTTTGTTTCCTCCGGGCTGAAGAAGCGGCCGACCGCCGGTTCCACGTCGAAGACGCGGAAGAACTCGGGGGCCACCTCGGCGGCACTGGCATATTCGGCGCCCGATCGGGTGGCCACGGCGATTTCGGGATCGCTGCCGTAATCGGCCATGGCGTCGAAGGCGGTGCTCTGATCGTGCCAGTCGTGGAAGTCGGGCGCGGATACCTGCCCATGCGCGCCGCTAGTCTTCGACAGTGAGGAGAGGGTGACGATGCGGTCGGGGTCGTGATAATCCAGGGGTCTGAGCAGCACCGAGTTGACCACGCTGAAGACCGCGGTGTTGGCTCCGATGCCCAGCCCCATCACCAGAACCGCCAGTAACGTAAAGCCCACGTTTTTGCGTAGCGAGCGAAACGCGTATTTCCAATCCATGCGGATGACTCTTCAGGATTGAGACGTGGCCTGCGCTTCCGCGTCACGCGGAAGCGCAGTCGAAAGGACATCCCAGGCGGGCCGTGGGGTTCGAAGGATGCGG
This sequence comes from Bryobacteraceae bacterium, assembly GCA_035501495.1. Taxonomy (GTDB): domain Bacteria; phylum Acidobacteriota; class Terriglobia; order Bryobacterales; family Bryobacteraceae; genus JAIQFL01. The sequence goes on from DATJWB010000327.1 coordinate 3,238, forward strand.
TTGGCCCATGCGATCCTCCGGATGCAGGCTGTTTGTGGCGTGCGAACCCGTGAGGCGGCGCCCCCTTCAAAACAGGTCAGACCGGATGTCCTCCGGGCACCCGCTCCTTCCAGCCTCCTGCGGAAGGGGGAACCTCTTTTCACCTCACGCTCTCTTATACAGCACTTGCTGTACCAAACTGTTCCGGCGCCGAGATGTAGCATTTTCAAAGCTCAAAACCGGTGCCCTCCTGTCCACAATCTTGACGGTCGTAAACCCGTTATTCAGGTTGTCTACTTCATGGACACGTACGCGGCAATGGGGTAGACTGGTGACGCCATGGGTCCCCTGACCACGCCAGATTTGCACGAAAAGCTCACCGCCATCCTGACAATCTGTCAGAAGATGAATTCGGAGCGGGACTTGGGGGCGTTGTTGGATCTGATCGCGCGCGAGGCCACCAGTCTGCTGGATTGCGACCGGGCCAGCATCTTCCTTTTGAACGAAGACCGGACCGAGCTGTGGTCCAAGGTCGCGCTCGGCAGTGAGGAAATTCTCAGATTCGATGCCGGCGTGGGAATCGCTGGAAACGTTGCGCTCACCGGCGACACCATCAATGTACGGGACGCATATCAGGACAGCCGGTTCTATAACGCCATCGATGGTCAGACCGGTTACCGCACCCGTAATGTTCTGGCCGTGGCGGTGAGGAACCAGATGGGGGACATCATTGGGACTTTCGAAGCTTTGAACAAACGGATTGGAGCGTTCAGCCCGCGGGACGAAGAATCCCTCGCGGCGCTGGCCTCGCACGCTGCTATCGCCATCGAAACCGCTCAGCTTGTGGGAGAATTGCGCCGCAGCCAGGACGAACTCGTGCAGCAGAATGCCAACCTCTGGCGAGAAGTGGAGATCAAGTATTCCACCCATGGCATCATCGGGACCGGACACAAGATCCAGCAGGTAGTGCGGCTGGTGGATCGCATCCGCGACAGTGTGGTGAGTGTCTTGATCACGGGCGAGAGCGGCACGGGCAAGGAACTGGTGGCGAAAGCCATCCACTACACCAGCCCGCGGACACGGCGTCCCTTCGTGGCGCTGAATTGCGCCGCCCTTCCGGAGACCCTGCTCGAAAGCGAGCTGTTCGGAATCGAGAAGGGCGTCGCCACCGGCGTGCAGCCGCGGCTCGGCCAGTTTCAGAAGGCTGATGGCGGCACACTCTTCCTGGATGAGATCGGCGACCTCAGCCTCACCGCTCAGGCCAAGATCCTGCGGGTGCTGCAGGAGCGCGTGGTGGAGCGCGTGGGGGGACGGGCACCGATGCCGGTGGACGTGAGGCTGCTGGCGGCCACCAACAAGGACCTCGAGTCGGAGATCGCCAAAGGCAATTTTCGGGAGGACCTGTATTACCGCATCAAGGTCATCCACATCCACATGCCGCCGCTGCGCGATATTCGCGAGGAGATTCCGCTCCTGGCCAACCACTTTCTCAAGGAACATTGCCGCGAGACAGGCCGTACACCCCTGGAGTTTTCTCCAGGCGTGATCCGTAAGCTGTCGAGCGCCCCCTGGCCCGGCAATATCCGCCAGCTTCGGAATGAGGTGATGCGCCTGGCGGCTTGTGCCCGGCAGCAGGCCATTACGGAAGACGACCTGTGGGAGGGAATTCCCACGCCCGGCCTCGACCAGCCGGCGCCCAAGCCCGTAAAGGCCCTTTCCCTCAAGAAAGCGGTGGCCGAACTGGAACAGCGGATGATCGCCGAAGCGTTGCAGGGCACGCACAACAATCAGCAGCAGGCTGCCAAGCGTCTGGGGCTGAGCCGCCAGGGCCTGATCAACAAGATGAAGCGCTATTCGCTCTCATAGAGCGACAAGCAGTCCCTCAGTCTCAGACTCAAAAGGTGTGAAAAAATCGAAGGCACGCAGGCGAAACCGCCCGCGCCACGCGGGTATGCGGTCACCTTGAATACCCGACACTGATCCGGTTGCTGCCGTGCAGGCTGCATTCCCTGGCTGGCTGTGTCCCATTGAGAAAGACCTCATACCGCGTGTCCGGGCAATAGTCCGTCGCCCGAAGGCCCGAGTCCTCGCAAATCTCCACCGATACGATTCCCGGGGGCGCCTGGAACGGCTGCGCGTTTCGATATGCGGACAGGCGGGAGGCTCGTTTCATGAACTCCGTCCATACGGGCAGGGCCGAGCGTGCGCCTTCGAGATTCAACTCGCGGTTATCGTCGAAGCCCACCCAGACTACGCACAGCAGTTCGCTGGTAAACCCGGCAAACCAGCCGTCGCGCGGGGTTGTTCCGGTCTTGCCGGCGGCGGGAAGAGTGAAGCCCTGGGCGCGCGCCGACGCACCCGTGCCGCTGCGAAGCACGTCCTGCATCATGCTCACCATCAAGTACGCGACTCTCGGGTCGAGCACCGGGCGGGGTTCGGGATGATGTTGGTAAAGGACCGAGCCGTCCGCGGCGCGGGCTATCGCGATCGTGGTCGGTGCCGAGTACATCCCATGGTTGGCGAATATTGTGTAGGCGCCCGCAATTTCCATCGGCGTGGTCTCATAGGATCCCAGTGCCATCGAAGGCGTGGCCTGGATTCCCGGGTTCAGACCGGCCCTGCGGGCCAGCGCCACTACCCGGGCGTAACCGACCTGCTGCGCGAGTTGCACCGACGCGACGTTGAGGGAAAGCGCGAGCGCGGTTCGCAGGGTAACATCTCCCATGAACTCGTGGCCGAAATTGTTCGGCTGATAGGACGTGTGGTTGAAGGTGAAGACGGTGGGGACGTCGTTCAGGATGCTCGCCGGGGTAAAAACCCGCGTCGCTCGATGGAGCGGAGTATCGAGCGCGGCGGCGTACACGAACGGCTTGAAGGCCGAGCCCGGCTGGCGCATGGCCAGCACATGGTTGAACTGGCTGGTGCGATAGTTGCGGCCCCCCACCAGCGCCCGCACCTCGCCGGTGCGTGGGTCGAGTGCCACCAGCGCCACCTGCGGCTCTCCCGCCGGTATCGGGTGTGTCCGGTTGTGCAATTGCTGGTCCACGGTCTTCATGCCGGCATCCACGGCATCCTGCGCGATCTGCTGCAACGCCGGGTCAATCGTAGTCTGGATGAAGCGGGCATGCTCTTCGCGCACATCGACGCGAGTTTGCAATTCGTCCATCATCAGGTCCGTGAAATACTGCGAGCCGACGCTGTCGGAAGGTTCCCGGGTGACCGCCACCGGAGCGGCCAACGCCTGTTCGAACTGTGGCGCGGTCAGATAGCCGTTCCGCCGCATCATGGTGAGCACCCGGTTGCGCCGCTGCCGCGCGCGATCGGGGTACCGGGCAGGATTGTAATAACTGGGGCGCTGCACCAAGCCCGCCAGCAGTGCTGCCTCGGCGGTGGTGATCTGCGAGAGATCCTTGCCAAAGTACGCGTGGGCCGCTTCTGCGAATCCGCTGATGCTGTACGTCCCATGCCGGCCAAGGTAGACCTCGTTGGCGTAGTCCTCGAAGATCTGCTGCTTCGTCAGCTTGTTTTCGAGGTGCATGGTAATCAGCAGTTCCTGGGCCTTTCGCCGCCAGCTCTTATCGGGATCCAGCCAGAATTCGCGCGCCAGTTGCATGGTCAATGTGGAGGCGCCCTGCTCCTTCCGGCCCGATCTCAGGTCGAGATACGCGGCCTTGACAATGCGCGAAAAATCAAAGCCGGCATGGTGAAAGAAATGTTGATCTTCGGCGGAGATCACCGCATGCACCAGCACTGGCGGGATCTCATCGAATCGCACCAGTTGGCGCTTCTCCCGGTTGAGCGAGATGCTGGTGAGGAGTTGCGGGCCCAAATCGAATGTGGGACGCTCGGAGTGACTGTCGAGCGAGACGATGCGCACGAGCCTTCCCTGGTCGAATTCCAGAGCCGCGGGAGGCATGCCGGTTCGGGAGTCGCGTCCCGGGAATATTTCCACGGTCTGGGCACCCGCCACATACCAGCCACCCGGATTTCCACGCGTGGCGGTGTACCCGCTCTGCCGCAAACGGGCCGTCACTTCGTCCCTGGTAAGCGTGTCGCCTGCCGCAACCGTCTGGGGCAGCGTATAAATGCCGAGCGTGCCCGAGAACGCGCCGGCGGCGAGCCGCTGGTCGATGCTGTGCGCCAGCTTCACATAAAAGACGGTAAAGATAAGGAATCCGGCGGCGAAAGCCCCAACCGCCCAGGCGCCGGTGAGCCGGACCTTCCACCGATCGAAGAATGCCGCTGCGGATTGGCGTGGCGCGGATGCGCCCGGTGGTGCTGGTTTTGCTGCGCCAGCCGGGTGTTCGTGCACGTTTTCGTTGACCTCGAGCATAGTGGGACCCAGAGACGGGTCAGCAAGTGCCGGGCCAAGCAGGAGTGTGCCGAGTCGGACGTTGCGCGGGCAACCGTGCAGTTCTTGCACTCGTGCTGGCCATTACGTGTCGTTCCTTGCACTGACTAAAGCAGGGAACGCCTCGCAAAGTTAACCGAGGACAAATTTTCGCAGTGTTAGGTAAGGAAAAAGGAACTAAGAGAGGGTCACGCGACCTTTTGGACTTTCCCGTCGCGGATGCAGGATGTGCAGACCCGGATACGACGGCTCGCCCCGTTCACCAGCGCGCGAACGGCTTGCAAATTCACATTCCAGCGCCGCTTGGTTACGTTGTGGGCGTGGCTGATGCGGTTGCCGAACTGGGGTCCGCGGCCGCATATGTCGCAAACTCGTGCCATAAGACAGAAATCTCCTCGATGAGTCGAAAAGCCGATTATAGCAATGCTATTCCCTCTCCCGCAACTGGCGTCCAGAGGTTGGGTTTCCATCCTGGTGGTACCGGTCCGAAGCACTCCTCGGGGACTCCCTGAGTGCTTTCTGAAACGCTTCTGAGCGAAATGCCACTAAGTCTTGGCGAAGCATTTGCAGGATGCCTGGGAGGAGGGAGAGAAAATGCGACAACACGAAGAACCGGATGGGCGCCATACGATTCTGGTCGTCGAAGACTCCTCCTCCGTCCGGCGAATGATCTGCGCGATGCTCGAACAAAACGGGTACAATTGTCTGGAAGCAGGCGACGGTGTCGAAGCGCTGCGAGTGCTGGACGAAGGCAACGAAGTGGTTCTGGTCCTCACCGATGTGATCATGCCGAACATGGACGGCGCGGAGTTGGCCCGCCACCTGGCTCGGACGCGGCCTTCACTCCGCATCCTGTTCATGTCCGGGTACGTCGAGGATTCGGTTCTGCGCCCCCTCGGAAAGACAGGCTCTCTCTTTCTGGCAAAGCCGTTCACGGCCGCACTCTTGCAAGAGAAGATTCAACAGGCTCTGGACGTTCCCTGGATCGGGTTGCAACGCGCGGGTTTCAGCTCCGCATGAAGCAGAATTTCTGGCGGTCGCTGATTGCGGTTCTGGCGGGAAACGCGATTTACTTCAGCATCATGCGCTGGCTGCCGCCGAAAGCGCAGCACCAGCCATTCGTCATCGATTGGGGACTGGCGGTGGACTTCTGGATTTGCCTGTTCTGTTGGGGCCTGCTGCGATTTATCCGCTGAAGGCTATTTGAGCTTTTCGACTCGCTTGCGGATCTGGGCGGCGTTCTTGGAATCGGAAGCCAGTTCCAGGTACTTGGTGTAGGCTTCCTTCGCGGCCTTCGGGTCCTTGAGTTTCTCTTCCACTTCTCCCAAACGAAGCCAAGCCTGCGCGTAGCCCTCATTCCATTTCGTGGCGCCCTTGTATCGGCCTTCGGCGGCACGGAACGCGCCTTTCTTGAAATATTGATCGCCGATTTCCACCCATTTCTGCGCTTCCAGCGGATTGAACGAGAATTCCTCGGTGGTGAGCGACTTGTCCTCCTCGGGCGGAATCTCTTCCTTTCCCGCAGCCGCGGGCGGGTTCTGCGGACGCTTTTGCATCCCGGGCTGCGATTTGGGAGGCGGCTGGGTTGATGGATTCTGAGGACCTGCCGCGAGGAGCGGCGCTACCCCAGCTACCAGTGCCGGGAGCCAGCGGGACATGACTCGATTCTACCGCCGAAAGCACCTCCGGGTCACAGCCTGGGCCCGTTTCAACCGTGTAATCCGCCGCCCTTTGGCCGGAGGGTATAAAATAGAGCAGCACTCATGAATCGCCGCCGGTTCCTCGCTGCCGCAGCCGTTTCCGCCGTAGGGGTTTCCCGCGCCGACGAAACCAAGCCCAAGCTGCTGCTGCCCAGCGACGAGCCCGACGAGTTCCACTTCCGGCTGATGTGGTACAACCCCGTACCGCCGCTCGACCCCGCGACCTACCAATTGAAAATCACCGGCCTCGTCGAAAAACCCCAGTCACTATCGCTCGCACAGCTTCGTAAACTCCCGCAGGAATCGCAAAACACGCGGATGAAGTGCGTACAGTGCTGGTCGTCACGGACCACCTGGGGCGGTTTCCGATTCGGCCACCTGCTGGAGGCTGCCAAGCCTCTCGCCACCGCGAAGGCCGTGCGTTTGAACTGCGCCGACAAGTGGTACGAGTACTTCTCCATCGAAGACCTGCTCAAACCGCGGGTGTTGATGGTGCTGGATATGGCGGGCAAGCCCCTGGCCGACCGCCACGGGGCGCCGCTGCGCCTGATCGACCCCGGCCGCTACGGCTATAAATCGGCCAAGCTCATCACCTCCATCGAATTCGTGGCCGAAGGCAAGGGCAGCATGGCGTGCGACATCGGGCCGTACTACTCGCCCACTGGCGAGATCAAGTCCGGCTACGATCACCCATTGGACATCGGCTCGGACGTACGCCGCAAAATCTCGGGCGGAGAAATCACGGAGTACTAACCGATGATCAGCCTGTCGAAGCGGCGCTTCGTGCAACTCGCCGGGCTGTCGATTGCCAACCGCATCGTGCCGCGCTGGCTTCGCGCGCAGGAGCCACGAGCCCAGGAACACTCCGCCGGCCGTTCCGGCAACAAGGTGATTGTGGTGACCTTCGGAGGCGGCGTGCGTTACTCCGAAACCTTCGCGCCCGATGGGCTCCGCAACATCCCGCGCCTGGTGGCGCTGCGGCCCGAAGGCCACTTCTTCAAAAGCTGTACCAACTCCGGCGTGCTGTCGCACTTCAACTCCACGGCCAGCATCGTCACCGGCAACTGGCAGCGGGTGGACGATTTCGGTTTCCAGCCTCCGGCCAGTTCCACGATCTTCGAATGCTACCGCAAGCAGGCCGGCGCCGGTCCGCTGGACGCCTGGGCAGTGGCCACCAACAAGAGCTTCTCATCGATGGGATCGAGCTCGGACCGCGCCCTCGGTCCGAATTTCGGCGCCAACGTCGTTCTGCCCAAGCAACTGCTGCTCGAAGCGGTGCAGGACGTCGTGAAGAAAGGGACCGCCGGCGGCGTGGCCAATCGCGACGACGTGCTCGCGCGCCTGGAAGGAGTGCTCGCCGAGGGTTACGAAGGCGTCGGCTGGACCATCTTCAAAGCGGGCCGCAAACTCGACCAGCAGGTGCGCGACACCCTGGTGCGCGGCCTGGTGGAATACATCAACGGTCCCGAAGCTCCGACCTCCGGCGACGAGCTGACCTTCTTCATCACACGCGAGATCATGCGCGAATTCGCCCCGCGGCTGATGCTCGTCAACTTCTGGGACATGGATGTAGCGCACTGGGGCTCTTACTCGCTCTACCTCAACGCCATCACCAAGACCGACCGGCTGGTGGGCATGCTGTGGGACGAGATCCGGGCGAACTCCGCCTACGCCGGCAAGACCACCATGCTGGTGCTCCCGGAGCTCGGCCGCGATGGCGACCAGAACACCGCCAACGGCTTCCTGAACCACCGCAGCGGCGACCCTTCGTGCCGCAACACCTGGCTGCTGGCGATGGGCGCGGGCGTGCCCAAGGGTGAGACCGACCGCGCCGTATACCACGTGGATGTCGCCGCTACCGCCGCCGGCCTGCTGGGCGTCAAGCCGGGCGATATCACGGGCGTCCCCATGCGAGAGCTGTTGCTGTAATGGCCGCGAAAACCATCGACAAGGCCCTCCTCGATCGGCTTCCGGTCTCGTTCTCCTCGTATTGCCTCGACCAGATGAAGGATTGGGATCTGCTCTTTCCCGCCGAACAGAATTACTTCGAGCGCCTTTTCGGTCTTTTGGGCCGCTCCCCGGGAGAGGCCGTGGACCGGCTATTTGCGCCTCTCCGCGAGATCGAGCGGCAGATGGGGGTCAACGAGAAGACGTTTCCCAGAGGACAGTTCACGCTCGAACAGGTTGACTTCCTGAATCGCAGCCCGCAATACACCGAGTGGCGCGGCGGCATCACCAAGGTCTTCTCACAACTCGATCCGCTGCTCGACGCCGAAGTCGCCCGGCACAACCACGCGCGTTTGGTGATTGCCCTCGCTCCGTCACAATTGCCCGCCGATCCAGACCGCATGTGGACGCGTTTTCCGGATCGCGGCAAGCGGGTGGCGCTCGACTTGCCGGATCGCGCGGAGTCCTTTCTGCCCCTGCTGCTCACCGGCCAGGAGCACGGCGCCCCGAGCATCGCCGAGCTGTTCGCGGCCGGCAAAAAGGGCGGACCGTATGCGTCGTGGATCGTCGAGGCCGGCGCGGGACTGTCGAAAATCGGAACCGGCGCAGCCCCGGTGGTGAAATACAGTTACCAGGCGCTCGATGGTTACCGGCAGCGTCTGATGAAGGAAGTGCAAAGCGTGGTGGACTCGCAGGAAGTGCCCGGCCCGCGGCAGCTCAGCGCGCGGCTGAAGCAGATGAAGATCCTGGCGTCGGAAGGCGACCTCGCGCGCGATCCCATCCTCGCCGAATTCGCGCGTGCCATCCTGCTGAGCGGCAATGGCACGCTGTTGATCAACAATACGTTCGTGGAGTGGGCGACGGTGCAGGCCGTGCGCCGCGCGCGCCCCTCGGTGACCGTGGTGGGCTTCGGGATTCGCAACAAGATCAAGCCCTTCAGCAGCCTTCTGATTTTTGCCGACCAGAACGCCTCCAACCCCATTCCATCGCAGATGGATACTCTCGGCTCGTACGTCGATCTGGAGGTCTTCTGGCAATACATCTGGCAGGAATTCGAGAAATACCCCGAATATCGCAATAACACCGCGTACCTGTTCGCCGGCGACGGCATGGAACAGATGCTGGTGGTCGCTCCGCAAGACTTCCCCCTGTTGACCGCCGAGGGCCCCTTCAAGCTGCCCGCCGTCTTCGAGAACTTGAAGGAGTGGCTGGCGGTATGAGCTTCTTATGTGGCGCAGGCACTCCAGCCTGCCGCGTCGACACTTCCGCCGACGCTTTTTGCCGACGGGCAGGCGCCGCGCCGTCGAAAGCAACTCGACAGCTGTCTCCATGG
>DATJWB010000328.1:0-59851 GCA_035501495.1 Bryobacteraceae bacterium
GCCGATGTCGATGTTCTCGATGAGCTCTTCGAGGGGCGTATCGCTGCGGGCCGCGGCTTCCTCGAAGCGATAGAGGTTGACCACGACCATGTCGATCGGCTCGATCTGGTGCTGCGCCAGCGCCTGCATGTGATCGGGATGAGAGCGCATCGCCAGGATTCCCCCGGCGACTTTGGGATGGAGTGTCTTGACGCGGCCGTCGAGCATCTCGGGGAAGCCCGTGACCTCGGAGACGTCGCGCACGGCCACGCCTGCGTCGCGAATCAGGCGCGCCGTCCCGCCTGTCGAGATGAGTTCGGCGCCCAGGTCGCGCAGGTCGCGTGCCAACTCCACGATCCCGGTCTTGTCGGTGACACTAATGAGAACGCAGCGGATTCTGCTCATCTACCCGCACGATAGCATGCTACGTGCGCGGGGCACGGCAGCCTCGAAAACCCTTAGCGGGCACCGGCGCGGGAGGCGGCCAAAAGCGTCCCGAAGAGTCGGGACGCGGCAGGCAGGAGTGCCGGCGCCACGACTGGACTACGCCGCGCACTCGCCGCGCCCGAGTTGCAGCGAATAGGCCTCTTCGTCGCCCCAGTCCTGGTAGATCTCGGGGAAGAGTTCCGCGGGCTTGGCGAATTCGTTGGTCATCTCGCGGAAGGTCTCCACCCGCTGGCGCAGCACGTATTGCCGGAACGTCTCGCCTTCCAGGCGGTGGGCGATGAAATGCTCGATCACACGGGAAACCGCGGCAGGCGCCAGGCGCGCTGGGATCGACTGAACGGCCAGCCCGAACCGCATCATCCCATCCTCGTCGTATCCGCCGCCCAGCAGCATCTGGTAGTACGGAATCTCCTTGCCGTCGATCTTCCGCGCGTTGCCATAGAACCCGAAGTCCGCAATCCAGTGCTGGCCGCAGGAATTCGGGCAGCCGCTGACTTTGATGGATAGCTGTTGCACCTGGGGATCGTCGAAGCGCCGCACTTCATCGCGCAACGCCGCGCCGAGATTCATGGATTTGGTAAGACCGAGATTGCAGGTGTAAGCGCCCGGGCAGGTGGTGACATCGTCGATTCGTCCGGCGCCCGACTCCGCAAGGCCCAGTTCGTTCAAAACCCGATAGAGCGAACGCAAGCGTGCCAGCGGAATGAAGGCGAGCATCAGATTCTGGTCGATCGAGATGCGCGCCAGGCCATCGCCGGCGCTGGCAGCGAGCCGCGCAATCCCTCGCAACTGGCCGGCGGTCAGATTCCCCTGGTCCGCACGAACAATCACAGCCGCGTATCCCAGTTGCCTCTGTTCCACGACATTGGTTTCGAGCCAGTCATCGTACGCGGCGTCGCCGGTCGCGTGAGGATTGACCACCGGCAGGAGAGCGCCGTTGCCTAACGGGTGCGGCTTCGACTGGAATCCTCCGAAACCTTCCGGCACGATCTGCGGCCACGCAATGCCCCCGTTTGCCAGGATGTTGGCGTATTCCTTCTCGATCTGGTCTTTCAACCAGGCCATGCCGCGTTCGCGCGCCACGAACTTCAGGCGGGCCATGTTCTTGTTCTTGCGGTTGCCGTAGCGGTTGAACACCCGCACCACGGCTTCGCAGCGCTGCAGCAGCCGCTCTTCCGGCAGAAACTCGTCCAGCAACTGGGCCTCAGTGGGCAGCGGACCCAGCCCCCCTCCGATCACGACCCGGAAACCCCGGCGGCCGTCGCGGATCATCGCCCGCAGGCCAATATCGTTGATGGCGCCTTTGATATGGTCGTCGTGGGCGCACCCGTCGAAGGCGATCTTGAACTTGCGCGGCAGGTTGCTGGTGAGGTCCTTGCGCAGAAACGCGTACGCCACGCGCTGGGCGTAGGGGCGCACATCGAAAACTTCGTCCTGGGTCAGGCCTGCCCATGCGCAGGTCGTGACGTTGCGAACGGTGTTGTAGCAGGCTTCGCGGTTCGTCAGGCCGACGTCCGCGAGCAGGTGCATCAGGTCTGGCACACGGCTCAGCGGCACGAAATGATACTGGATATTCTGGCGGGTGGTGAGGTGGCCCCGGCCGCCACCGAATTCCTCGGCGATGCGCGCCAACTGCTCCACCTGCGCTGCGGTCAGGAGGCCTCCGGGGATCTTGCAGCGGACCATCTGGACGCCCGGCTGACGCTGCCCGTAAATGCCGTGCTTGAGGCGGAAGGGGCGGAAATCGTCTTCCGTGATCTCCCCTGCCAGGAATGCCTGGGACGTGCGGCGAAAGGTCTCGATCTCCTCCCGGACGGTCCGGGCGTGTTCCAATTCCAGTTGCTCGCGTTGGTGGAGGTCTTCCTGCGTGGCGGCCGACATACAATCACCTATTACCTGATAGAGATTAATCCCTATTTACCTATAGAGATTACCGCAATAGGCGTTCGGGTGCAAGGGATTTGGCCTTCTGTGGTTCGCGTTACAATTGCATCCGTGACGCCTGTCCCGCTGGATCTTCCGCTACGGCCCTCGGAGGCGGCGGAACTGGCCAACCTGGTCTTCGATCAGGCCGAACGTAAGCCCCTCACCGACAACGTCCGCAACCGGATCGCCTCGCGCGGATTGGGATTGCGCTTCGAGACCATCCGGCCGTATTTCGGCTCGTTGGAGCGCGACCCGGTACATCCGTCGGCGTACTACCTGGCCGTAGATGGCGGCCAGGGGGAGCCGCTGCTGCTGCACCTGGCGCCATCCACCGCGCCGACCAGCAGCATTTTTTACAAACCCCTGTTGATCGGGCGCCTGCGCCGGGCCAACGGGCCCGAGATGGTGATCAACGCGATCCCGTTCGGTCCTTCCGATTCCGATCAGGTAGAAAAGTTCTGCGCACACATCAATACGGCTTTTCAGCCGCGGCCGCAGGGATTGCGGGCGGCCATCACGGCTGGGGGGGACGACCCCGCCACCGCGCTGCCGGCCGCCCTGGACGCCTACCGGGCAATTTCCAAACGTACCGGCAAGAACCTGGCGTCGCTGGGAATGGCGGCGGGTGGGGCGGCTCGCGAGTTCTACGCCGCTGCGGTGTGGGCCACGATTCGGGCCGGTTGGCGCGAGGGCTACAATTCCTCGCTCGAGCTCGACCTTTCGAGCGAGTCACTGGATGCGGTAAAAGAGACCGTCCGCCAGGCTCCTTCGTTCTCGACCTTCGGCGCCGAAGCCGGCGGGCTGCTGCATCTGCAGGCTGACCCGCGGCACCCCGCCGCGTGGGGTGACGGCACGGTTGAGGAGAAGTTCGAGCGCTTGTTTCGTGCCGACGAGCGCGGCTGGGTATTCGACGAGTTCGTCCGTTCCTTCGATACCGGGGACGCGGTCTACGATATCGCCTCGGGCGAGGTGGTCCGGCTCGCCGTGAAATTCGGCCCAGCGTTGCGGGCGGTGGAGCAGTTACAAGAGTCGATCCGGCAGACCCGGTCACAAAGGAAAGCCGGCCGGTCGTTCGATTTCGAACTGCTGCTGGAACGGGCGGGCGCGCCCGCGACTCCCCAGGAGTTGATCTTCTGCCTGCACTGGCTGAAACAGCGCGGCCGCGCGGCGCAACTGGCGGCGCCCCAACTGGCGGACGGACCAGACCTTGCGCGGCAACTCAAATCCCTGGCCGGGGCCGCTTTCTCCTTTCAGGCCAGGCTCTCGATCCGTGCGCGGGCGGATCACACGCCGGAGGTCCTTAACCTGATCGCCCGCGCCACCGTGGGCCGCGTCAACTACAAGCTGGCGGGCTCCGCCTCAGACCTGGCGGCTCACATCCCAGCCGTCGCAGCACATTTCCTGGGGTAGGCGCGAAAATCCCGGTGCGATCCAGGCGAAGCTCGGCTACAATGCGAGAAATACGAACGGATGTATGGCCACAGCGCTTGTCAAATCCCCTGCAATTGATGCCCGTCACACCCGATACAAACTGGTCATCCGCGAGTCCCGAATTCACCGCCGCGGCGTTTATGCGGGCGAGGACATCCCCGCGCGCCAAAAGGTCATCGAATACACCGGGGAGAAGATCAGCCGGCGCGAGACCAAGCGGCGCGGCGAAGGTCCGGTGACCTACTTGTTCACGCTCGACGACTACTGGACCCTGGACGGAGCCGTGGGCGGCTCGGGCGCCGAGATTATCAACCACAGTTGCGAGCCGAATCTGTACACCTGGGTGTTCAAGAAGCACATCCTCTACATGAGCAAGCGCGCGATCCGGCGGGGAGAGGAACTGACCGTCGATTACCGGTTCGACCGGGGGGTGGAGCGCGTGGTCTGCCGCTGCGGCGCCAAAAACTGCCGCGGAACCATTAATCTGAAGTAAGAACTGCCCATGAAAAGAACTTTTTTTGCGGCATGGACCGCTATGGCGATGGCGGCCATCGCGGCGGCGCAAACCGCGACCACAGCGCAACAGATCGCCGCCCATCTGACAGCCAACAATTTGAAAGCCGACGTCTCATTTCTGGCGTCGGACGCACTGGAGGGCCGCGGAACGCCCTCGCGGGGGCTCGACGTCGCGGCCGAATTCATCGCCGCGCAATTCCGCCGGGCGGGACTGGAGCCCGCTGGTGACGATAGCTACTTTCAGACCGCTCCCTATGCTAGTGTGACTCCCAACCTGGAAGGAATGGAGTTGTCCGTCGAGATCGGGGGTAAGACGATCAAGGCCGAGAAGGCCTCGATGGGGCTTCAGGAAGCCGGGGCCGTGGACGTGAATGGCGCAGAATCGTGGAAAGTGGTCCTGGGCGACGCGGCAGCAATGGAGGCTCTCCAGCCCGCACGGGTGCGCGGCAAGGTGCTGATCGTCGATCTTTCCACGGGCGGGCCGCCGGGCAGAGGCAACGCCGCTTTCGCGGCGATACGGCTGCTGGCGCCGCTTTCCGTCAAGCTGCAACCGGCGCTGATCTTATTGCTGCGCCCGAACGGCCAGGGAGTCAATGCCAATTCCCGGCTGCGCGACCTGTCCTCCGCAGCGCCTGCGGTGCCCATCGTGGCGATTTGGGATCCCGCTGTGAAGGCGGCCTTAGCCGATGGCGGGCCGGGACCGCTGGACGCCAGGTTCTCGGTCCACATCGCGCCGCCGGCGATTACTCAGGTCAAGCTTCGCAACGTGGTGGGCGTGCTGCGGGGCTCGGACCCGGCGCTCAAGGACACCTACATTCTGATTACCGGGCACTACGATCACCTGGGCATCCGCGGAACCGGAGCGGGCGACCACATCTTCAACGGAGCGAATGACGACGCCAGCGGAACCGCCTCGGTAATCGAGATTGCCAATACGCTCGCATCGCTTCCGGGCCGTCCCAAGCGCAGCATCATTTTCATGGCGCTGTTCGGGGAAGAACTGGGGCTGGTGGGCTCGCGGTATTACGCGCAACATCCTGTCTTTCCGCTGGCGAAGACGGTCGCGGACATCAACCTGGAGCAGTTAGGCCGCACGGATGTGGACGGCGGCTCGCGCGCCGGAATCGTCAACGTCACGGGCTACGATTACACAACGCTCACCGCCGAATTCAAGAGGGCCGGAGAGTCGTTCGACATCCAGGTGCAGAAGGACGAGAAGAACAGCGATCCGTTCTTCGCCCGCAGCGACAACCAGGCCTTCGCGGATGCCGGGGTCCCGGCGCACACCCTCTCGGTAGGATACGTTTTCCCGGATTATCATCAGGCAGGCGACGAGTGGCCCAAGCTCGATTACGAGAACATGGCGAAGGTGGATCGTACCGTCGCGCTGGCGATTCTGCGGATCGCCGACAATCCCGTCCCTCCTTCCTGGAATGCCGCCAATTCCAGGACGGAGCGCTACGTGAAAGCGCACGAGGCCCTAGTCAGGTAGCGGACGCCTACGTGCTCGCCGCGCCGATCAAAACCAGCCCGCTGGTGTACCCCGCCAGCATCAGCACCAGGAACTTCGAGGTGCCCGCGGGCGCTGCCCGGAACTCCCGCCAGATGAGCAGTCCCCAGAGTGCTGCCACCAGCGTGGCGCCCTGCCCAAGCGCGTAGGAAACCGCCGGGCCCGCCACGCTCGAAGCAATCACGTTGAAGCTCAAGGCCACCATCCAGATGATCCCGCCCAGGATTCCGATGGCGTGCAGCCTGGCGCTTCCCCGGAAGTAATCGCCGTACGTCACCTTGCCGGCGCGCATGAAAATGGTGTTCCACACGGCATTGCTGAACAGGACACCCACGCCGAAAGCCATCAGCGCTACGTAGGGTGTCAACATTCCATCACGTATCGGCTCGGTATTGAAATTCGGGGAAATGGAGCGCATCAGTTGCGGGTAGAAGAGCCCCATGATGCAGCCCGCGATTGCCGAGAAAATCAGGCCGCGCAGGGGGCTCTTGGCTCCCCCGTGCGGCAGGCGGCCATGGGCGATCGCCGACATGATCATGGCGAACACGATGAGCGCCACTCCGCTGAACAGCAAAACGGGATTCCCTTTGGGCGTCTCGATGTAGCTTTCCACCGTGCCGATCACCAGGGCGAGCCCCACCCCCACCGGAAACGCCACCGACATCCCGGCAGCGTCGATGCCTACCACCAGCAGGATGTTCGAGAGGTTGAAGATGGCGCCGCTGATGAGCGACGGGAAGACAAAGCCCCATCCCCCGGCGTGCAGGTTCTCCTTGGCGGACATCCCGGCCGATCCGAAGCTGCCGAAGGTGTGCGCGAAGATCATGCCGCAGAGAAAAACGCCGATGGCGTAGTCCCAATAGAAGAGCTCGAATGGCCATCTCTCCTTGCCCGCGAGCTTTTGCGTGTTGGCCCACGAACCCCAGCCGAGCATGGTGATGACGCAGAAGACAATCGCAACCGGCAGACTGTTCACGACAAACATACGCAACTCCCACTTGTGAAACGGCTATTGTGTCACGATTCGGGGCGGGCAGGCTGCTATCATGGAAGATTCATGTCGCAAGCCACACCCACAGTGGTCATTGTGGGCAGGCCCAACGTAGGAAAGTCCACCCTCTTCAACCGGATTACAGGACAGAGGCGCGCCATCGTCGGAGACGAGCCCGGCATTACGCGCGACCGCATCCACGGGTTTGCCGAACACCACGGACGCCGCTTCGAGGTCATCGATACCGGCGGTATCGTGGTCAATGACCAGGAGTACATTCCCAGCCAGATTCTCTTCCAGGCGGAGGTGGCGCTGAAAGACGCCGCGCACATCATTCTGCTGGTGGACGGGCGCGCGGAGATCACCGGCTCCGACCGCGATCTCGCGCAGATGCTGCGGCGGCTCGGAAAGCCGCTGACGCTGGCAGTCAACAAGGCCGATTCGGCGTCGAAACAGGACCTGGCTCACGAGTTCTACAACCTCGGCATCGGCGATGTGTTTGCGATTTCCGCGGAGCACGGGATTGGCGTAGATGCGATGCTCGACCACATCACCGCCGGCTTTCCCGCCGCGGATGCCGTGGAAGCCACCGCCAGGGACGAAGCCATCCGGGTCGCCATCATCGGCCGGCCGAATGTGGGCAAGTCAACCCTGCTCAATCAACTGACCGGCCAGGAACGGGCCATCGTATCGCCGGTAGCCGGGACGACGCGCGACGCGGTGGACGAGAGAGTCATACGCGACGGCACCGAGTACGTCTTCATCGACACCGCCGGCATCCGCCGCAAGGGCAAGACGAAGGAGATGGCCGAGAAGCTGAGCGTGGTGATGGCGCGGCGGCACATCCGCATGGCGGGCGTGGTTCTGCTGGTGCTGGATGCGACCGAAGGCGTCGTGGCGCTCGACACCACCATCGCGGGCTATGCTCACGAAGGCGGCCGGGGCCTGATCGTGTGCGTCAACAAATGGGACGGGGTGGCCGGGCAGAAAGGGCAGAAGAAAAACGAGTTCGAGCGCAACTTGAGAGACGAGTTCAAGTTCCTGGAGTACGCGCCGGTGGTGTTTCTGTCGGCCAAGACCGGAGCCGGGGTCGCGCCGCTGTTCGCGTTGATTCGCGAGGTTTACCAGTCCGCTTCCCAACGCATTTCCACCGGGGAGTTGAATCGCTTTGTGGAGCAGCTTCGCTTTGAAGAGCGCCGGATCTTCTACATTACCCAGGCTTCGATCCGGCCCCCGGAATTCGTGGTGTTCACCGACAAAGGCGGGCCGCTGCATTTCTCCCACGAGCGGCACCTGGTGAACCAGATCCGCAAACGATTCGGATTTCGCGGCACGCCGATCGTCCTCAAAACGCGGGCGAAATCACCCGCGAAGAAGAATTAGTCTCGCGCGGTTACGCTACTGCTTCTTCTGTCCGCCGCGCTGGCGATACACGGAGTGGCAGCCCTGGCAGGTCGCCTGAATTCCTCGGCGGCGGCCTGGAAAGCAGCCAGGTCTTTAGCGGCAGCGGCTTTCTGTACGGCGGCGCCGGCGTCGCTGAGGGCCTGGGTGGCCTTCATCCAGCCATCCTGGTCTTTGGCGCGGTTCCCGACCTTAATTAACTGGGCGCTCTCCTCCAGCATGATCCCGTTCAGCATGGCCGTCCGCCACGCACGATTATCAGCCGGGCCGGGATCCTTGGCGGCTTCGGTAATGGCCTGCAAAGCCGGGTTGATCATCCCTTGCATCAATTGCTGGGTACTGGCAACCGGTTCATAAACAGGCGCCTGCGCCATCGCCAGTCCTGCCAGCAGCAACACACCGATCACTCGCATCTCGCTCTCCTTTGAGTGCCACTCCAATACCTGCTCTTAAGCGAAGGGCGCCACGCCGCCGGTGGCGTAACTGGCGGCGTTCACGATTCCGCCCGCATTCACGGACGGAGATTGTGCGCTCGAGATGGATGCCAGCGTGAGCATCCACGATGCGAACGAGATCCATTTCATGGGCCTACTTCGATCAAACCACGAAGGAGCGCGGTAGTTGCGGTCTTCCGTTCCCGCGTGCTTAACCGCTTTGGAGATTTCGGTGCCACTACCGCCGATACCGCTAAGACGAGATCTCTCCGAACCGGTTAAGCACCCTCCGTTCTCTGACCGACAAAGCGGACCGATGTCAGGCTGAAAGTTCGAAGGACCAGGCAATGGCAGCTCGAGATCGATCCCAGGTTTGGCGGGCAGTCGCGAACTGCCCGCGGTGATCGTGTTCTCGATCCTCAAGGAGAGCGGCCCGGTAATCACGGGAATGATGGTCAGCGGGCGGGTAGGCGCGGGCATCGGCGCGGAACTCGGATCCATGAAGGTGACCGAGCAGATCGACGCCATGGAAGCGTCGGCCGTGGATCCCTTCCGCTTCCTGGTGAGCACACGGGTGCTGGCATGCATTCTGATGCTGCCTCTGCTGGCATCCCGGTCCGGGACTCACGATATAGTGAATCATGATCGGAAGACCGGAACGGGACGAGGCCTCGCCCTACTACTTTACCTATATCGATCAGACCTCGGGCGATGATGTGGTCTCGATCCTCGAAAGCCAGTTGCAGGAGATCGGTGCGGAGATTTCCAGCATTTCGGAGGAGAAATCTCTGCACCGGTACGCGCCGGACAAGTGGAGCATCCGCCAGATGTGGAGTCACATCAACGATACCGAGCGGGTGATGGTCTTCCGGGCATTATGGTTCGCGCGCGGCTTCGACACCGCGCTTCCGAGTTTCGACCAGAACGTGGCGGTGGCCGCGGCTAAAGCAGATGAAGTCCCCTGGGCGCGGCACGTCGAGGAGTTTCGTGCCATCCGGCTGACGACGGTATCGTTCTTCCGCCAACTGCCGGCGGAGGCGTGGATCAGGCGGGGAATTGCCAGCGACCATCCGTTCACGGTCCGGGCTTTGGCTTACCTCACGGCGGGACACACGATCCATCACCTGGCGATCCTTCGGGATCGGTACCTGGAGTCGTAGTAACACCGCCGCGAGACAGGTACCAGGTTTTCTTGTTCGTATCATTCGATTCGGATACCATTCCAACGTGGATCCGATCTTCAGTGTGAATCCGCGGATCACCGAGCGGAATCTTCCGAATCCGGAGGGTTGGGGAGCGGCTACGCCTAAGGGTGGCCCAAACTGCTCCTGGCATCATATGATTCCGGACCCGCTCCTCAGAAACGTCTGGAACCGTCTGGTGGATCGCCACATCGGCACGGAATGGCCGGCAGCGCGTGTGACCATCCGGCAGTTTCTCAGCCTCTGCGACCGCAATCTGCAGGATCTCGACGACCGGCTGGAGAGCATGCGTCTGTGCAATCGGGAGTACCTCCTGATGGCGAACGTCCGCCGCGCCGGCCACCACCCGGTGCAACTGCTGGGCACAGCGGACGCCAGTGCCCTGGCTACCGCGGCCGTATGGCCCGCTTGGAATGTTGTCGGGGGTCCCAATGGCAAGAACCGCAGCGACGATCCCAACCGCAATCAGAAGATCCCGCCAGAACGCCGCTTCGACCGGTTCCAGGCCGGACTGACTCCGCCCGAGGAGGAGCGCATGAAAGTGGTCGAGATGCTCAACGCACGGTTCCTGGCCTTCACGGATCTCGGCCCCGAGCCCGGCCCCGACGCTCTCAGGCGGCTGGGCGACGACCTCCTGGCCGCCCGCCGCTTCTCTGGAAACAACCTTGTCGGTTGCACGGAACCGATCCCGTTCCGCGAAGAGATGTGGGTCCAGGACAGCGGTACAGGCCTCTGGCGCAAGCGGAGCCTTTCGGAGGAGCCGTAACACGGGTTCTACGCTCCGCGAACTGTTACATTTTCCGACGCCATGGTCGGATTTCGCGACATACAAGGCCATCCCATTGATTTCAGGTCACCTCATCGCGATTTTCGACAAAGCGCCGCTGGATTTCTCAACGTCGATTGGGCGCTGTAAAATCACACAGCCTCTAACCGCCTGGAATCACAACAGATAAAGAGGCAAAAAACACCGGTTTTTGGCATTCCCCGTGCCCTTACCGGGAGCGAGGAAAGGATGGATCGGTTATGACAGTTCTTCTGGTTTTAGCGTTTTTCCTGGTTTTCATCGTATTGGATTACTTCCTGAACCGGCGCAAGTCGATGGCGACCGTGCCGGTGGAGGCTTCCAAGTCAGTCCCGGCCGCGTTCGGCGGAGACTTTGTAGAAGGGTTTGAAGTACCTGAAGACGTTTCGTATCACCCCGGACATAGCTGGCTGGTGAGAGAGCGCAAGAATTTAGTGCGTGTGGGCGCCGATGAATTCGCGGCAGCCCTGTTGGGCAAGATCGAGAGAATCGAGCTCCCCAAGCCCGGCCAATGGATCCGGCAGGGACAGAAGGTGATTTCGTTCTATCGCGATGGTGTGAAGACCGAGATGGTGTCGCCTACCGAAGGCGAAGTCACGGAAATCAACACCGAAGTGCTTGGCAATCCGGCGGCGCTGCGGCAGAATCCCTACGGCAAAGGGTGGCTGGTAGCGGTGCATGTCCCGGATGAAGAGAGCACCACGCGGAATCTGATTCCCAGGAGTCTTGTCCGCGATTGGATGCGGCAAGCCGTAGAACACCTCTACTCCATGCAACCTGCTCTGGCCGGGGCAGTTGCGGCTGACGGCGGACGCCCCACGGACGACCTCCTGGCGGCTCTGCCGGATGCGGACTGGAAGCGGACCACCGGGGAATTTTTCCTGACTGCGTAGTTAATGTAAAGTTTTGCTACACTTTGGCTTCAAATTTTGTTAAAAAGAGAGTTGAGGGTCTTATTGTATGTCGAGAGCGATCCTGTATGACAGCACCCTCTGCATTGGTTGTAAGGCCTGTGAAGGAGCTTGTGCCGAGCGTTGGGGCCTCCCATACGACGACAAAATAGCGGCTGAAGAAAAGATCTCCGCCCACAAGCTCACCGCCATCGAGACGCATGGTGACAAGTTCAGCCGGCGGCTGTGCATGAACTGTGTCCAACCGGCATGCGCGTCGGTTTGCCCGGTAGGCGCGCTGCAGAAGACCGCCCTCGGTCCGGTGGTCTACGACGCCGAAAAGTGCATGGGCTGCCGTTACTGTATGCAGGCCTGTCCGTTCCAGGTGCCGTCGTACGAATGGTCGAGCCGTTTGCCCAGGATGCGCAAGTGCAACATGTGCTTCGAGCGGCAGAGCGAGGGCAAGCCCACCGCCTGCGCCGAGGCGTGTCCGGTAGGCGCCACCAAGAACGGCGATCGCGACGAACTGATCGCCGAGGCGCGCCAGCGCATCGCGGAGAAGCCCGGCCAGTATTACGGAAAGATCTACGGCTTGCAGGAGGCCGGCGGGACTTCGGTGTTTTACCTCTCGGCGGTGCCGTTCGAGCAGATCGGACTGCGCACCAACGTGCCGTTGGAGGCGCTGCCCGAAACCACCTGGCGGGTCCTGGAACTGGTTCCCGACGTGGTTTCGACGGGCTCGGTGCTTCTGGGTGGAATCTGGTGGATCACCAACCGCCGGGCGGAAGTCGCCAGAAAGGAGGGGAGACACTGATGCTCCCCAAGCTGGGAACGCGTGGCATCAAACTCCCTAAGATCACGGTCTGGCGGGCAATTTTTGCGGCCATTCTGCTGAGCGGCCTGTACGCCACCTACCTTCGGGTCTTTTACGGCTTGGGCGGTGCGACCAACCTGAGCGACAGATTCCCCTGGGGGATCTGGATTGCCTTTGACGTGATGTGTGGGGTCGGCCTGGCTGCGGGCGGCTTCACTCTGGTGGCGATTGTCCACATCTTCCGCATCGAGCGCTACCACCCGGTCCTGAGGCCGGCGATCCTGACCGCCTTCCTGGGCTACACCCTGGTCGTGGTGGGCTTGCTCTACGATCTCGGGCGTCCCGACCGGCTGTGGCATCCCCTGGTGATGTGGAACCCCCACTCGGTGATGTTCGAGGTGGCGTGGTGCGTGACCTTGTACACCACGGTGCTGTTCCTCGAGTTTCTGCCGGTGGTATTTGAGAAGTTCGGCCTTCACAAGCCGCTGGACTGGATCCACCGGATCTCCGTGCCGCTGATGATCCTGGGAGTTTTGCTCTCCACGCTCCACCAGAGTTCCCTCGGAAGCCTGTTTTTGATCATGCCAGAGAAGCTCTATCCGCTCTGGTATAGCCCGATCCTTCCCGTCCTTTTCTACGTCTCGTCGATCGCGGTTGGGCTGGCGATGACAATCTTCGAATCCTGGCATAGCAGCCGCGCCTTCGGCCGGGCATTGGAACTGCCGCTGCTGGCCAGCCTCGCGCGCGTCCTGGCAGTCGTGATGAGCGTGTATCTGTGGATCCGCTTTCTCGATCTCAGCCACCGGCACGTCTTCGGACTCCTATCACAAAACCGCATCGAGACATGGCTCTTCGGGCTCGAGATGCTGCTGATGCTGGTGCCCACCGTGCTGCTGTACCAGACCGCGGTCCGCCTGCGGCCCGGGGCGCTGTATGCCTGCGCGGTGATGGTGGTCTTCGGGTTTATCACCAATCGGCTGAATGTCGGCACTACCGGCCTGGAAGCGGGCTCCGGGACGCATTACATTCCGCGATGGAGCGAGGTTGCCATTACGCTCTCCATCGTCGCCGCGGGCTTCGCGATCTTCCGGGTGATCGCGCAATACTTCCCGATCTTCGAACACGCCCAGGACAAGGCGGAGGGGGCGGAGACGACGGAACAACGGGAGGAACCGGTCACCGTAGGATGAAGTTTTTGAAGTCAATCCGGATGGGCCTGGCCGTGAAGCTGGCGATCTGCGTGATCGCGAGCACCGCGGCGTTTTTTGCCCTGTTCGGATACCTCAACCTGGGGATGGAGCGGCGCAATTCGCAGAACCTGGTGGAGCAGTCGGCCTACCGGATCACCGACGTGATTGTGCGCAGCACCCATTACGAGATGCTGCACGACGACCGGGAGGCGCTGTACAACATCATTCAGGAGCTGGGCACCCAACCCGGCATCCAACGGATCCGCATCTTCAACAAGGACGGCCTGATCACCTACTCCACCGACGGGCAGGAGGTGCGGACCGTGGTGAACAAGACGGCCGAAGGCTGCATCGCTTGCCACGCCCAGGCGCAACCGGCGGCCAAACCCGGGCGTGCGGCCCTGGCCCGTTACTTCACGGACCGGCACGGCCATCGTGTACTCGGGGTCATGCGGCCGATCGATAATTCCCCCGAGTGCTCCAACGCCGCCTGCCACGTCCACCAAGCCAGCCAGAGAATCCTGGGGGTAATTGACTCAGACCTGTCGCTGGCCACCGTGGATGCCCAACTGGCACAGCACCAGGCGAACCTGACCTGGTTCCTCGTGGGCGCGATCGTGTTCGGCTGTGGAGCGGCCATTCTGTTCATGTGGGTGGTGGTCTACCGGCCGGTGAAGAAACTGATCGACGGCACCCACCGCGTGGCCGGAGGCGACCTCGACTACCGCCTGCCGGCCGGCAGCGACGACGAACTGGGCGACCTGGCCGCGTCCTTCAACAAGATGACGGAAGAAGTGGCGGGCGTGCAGGCCCACATCGAAGAGCAGGTGCGGCGCAAAACCGCCGAACTCGAACGCGTCCACAAGACCCTGCTCAGCTCCGAGAAGATGGCCTCCATCGGCAAGCTGGCCGCCACCGTTGCCCATGAGATCAACAATCCGCTTTTCGGCATCCTGACGTACGCCCGGCTGGTGCTGCGCGAACTGCAAAAGCACGATATCCCGGGGCGCGGAGAAATGGTCGAAGAACTGGAGACCATCGAGCGCGAGAGCCGCCGCTGCGGGGACCTGGTCAAGAACCTGTTGACCTTCTCGCGGCAGGCTCCCAGCCACCGCGAGTCCAACGACCTGAATACCATCGTCCGCCGGGCCATTCTGCTGGTGAAACACAAGCTCGATCTGCAGAGCATCGAACTGCAGGAAGCCTTGGCGGAAGAACTACCGTCGGTGGAATGCGATGCCAATCAGATCCAGCAGGTCATCCTGGTGCTGATGGTGAATGCGGCGGAAGCCATGTCCAAGGGCGGTACCCTGGCGGTCTCGACCCGGTATGACGCTGCCTCGGAGCAGGCGTCGGTGTTCGTGAAAGACACGGGAAGCGGCATTCCACCGGATGTCCTTCCCCGGATTTTCGATCCGTTCTTCACCACCAAGGAGGACCAGAACCGTACCGGTTTGGGCCTCGCCGTGGCGCACAGCATCGTGGAGCAGCACGCGGGCGAGATCTCGGTCCGCTCCACCCCCGGTGAAGGAACGGAGTTTCAGGTGATCTTACCTACGGGCAACCCAGGCGCTGCAGTTGGGGTGCCGGCCGGCAAGGCTGCTGCCGGCGTTCCAAGCTCCGGCTCGGGACTCCCAGACACACGCCCTGGAAGCCCGAATCCCCGAAAACCAGAACCTCAAGTAGTCTCCAGGAGGATGTAATGGCAACTGCGACAGAGCCCCCAGTGACGCTAGCAAAAACCAAGGGCAGGATTCTGATCGTCGATGACGAGCTGGTAGTCCGCGATTCGCTCGGCAAGTGGTTCACCAGCGAAGGTTATACGGCGCGCCCGGCAGGCAGCGCCCGAGAAGCGCTGGAGATCATCCAACAAGCGGAGTTCGACATCGCGCTGCTCGATATCAAAATGCCGGGGATGGACGGCATGGAGCTTCAGTTGCGCCTGCATGAGGCGGACCCCGAACTCACCGTCGTTTTCATGACAGGCTACGCGTCCGTGGACACGGCGGTCCAGGCGCTGAAGCACGGCGCCTACGACTACATCACCAAGCCGGTTGACCCCGACGAACTGTCGCACCTGGTAGCCAACGCCCTGGAGCATAAGCGCGCCCGCCGCGAGGTGGTCCGGCTGCGCGAGAACCTCCAGGAGATCGCTCCCAGCCTGGAGCTGATCGGCAAGAGCCCGGCGATGCACAAGGTGATGGAGGCGATCGAAATGGTGGCCGCGACCGAAGCCACGGTGCTGATCACCGGGGAGAGCGGCACGGGCAAGGAGGTGGTGGCGCGGGCCATTCACTCGGCCGGACCACGGCGGTTCATGCCGATGGTGACCATCCATTGCGGAGCGCTTACCGAGACGCTGCTCGAAAGCGAGCTTTTTGGTCACGAGAAAGGCGCCTTCACCGGCGCCCAGTACCGCAAGAAGGGCAAGTTCGAGGTGGCCGATGGCGGCACGGTCTTCCTGGATGAGATCAGCGACATCAGCCTGAGGACGCAGACGGACCTGCTGCGCGTGCTGCAGGAAAAGGAGATTGTGCGAGTGGGGGGGAACCAGCAGATCAAAGTGGATTTCCGCTGCGTCGCCGCCACCAACAAGAATCTGGAAGCGCTGGTCAAAGCCGGGTCCTTCCGGCCGGACCTTTATTACCGCCTGCACGTGTTCTGCATCGACCTGCCGCCTCTGCGCGACCGGAAGGAGGATATTCCTCTGCTGGTGAACCATTTCCTGAACAAGTTCTGCATGGCTACGAGCCGGGCCATGCCGGCCCTGTCCCAGGAAGCCCTGGAAGTCCTGATGGCCCACGACTGGCCGGGCAATGTCCGCGAACTGGAGAACGCCGTAGAGCGGGCGCTGGTAGTCGGGCGTGGTCCGGAAATCCGCCCCCAGGATTTCTCATTCCAGTTCCAGGTGGATGAGCCGAAAGGCGGCAAGACCCTGGACGATGTGGAGCGCGCGCATATCGAGCGGATCCTGCGCGAGACGCAGCACAATCTCTCGCGGGCGGCACGCATTCTCGATATCGACCGCACGACCCTTTACAACAAACTGCGCCGTTATGGTCTGCGGTGAAGCCCATCCATCTGATCCCGCTCACCAGCGTCAATGGTGACCTGGGACTCGACCGGCTGGAGCATCTGGCCGCAAGCCTGGCGCGGACTTTCCGCACACCATGCCGGATCCGTCCGGATACCTTCGACATTACGTTTGCCCTGGATGTTCGCCGCCAGCAGTATTATTCGACGGCGATCCTCCAGCGGCTGGAGCGATCGAGCGACCCGGACGCGCGGGTTCTCGGAGTCACCGCCTGCGACCTGTATGTTCCCGTCCTGACCTTCGTGTTCGGTGAGGCCCAACTGGACGGCAACTGCGCGGTGGTGTCGGGCGCGCGGCTGTGCGACGAGTATTACGGCCTGCCGGCCAGCGAAACGCTGCTGCGAGAGCGGCTGATCAAGGAAGCGGCCCACGAACTGGGCCATACATTCGGCCTCAGGCACTGCGCGGACTGGCGCTGCGTGATGGCGTCGAGCCACGCCGTGGAGCGCCTCGACGTAAAAACTGCCGACTTCTGCCGGTCGTGCCGGAAGCCGATCTTTCAGACGGTCTGGTGATTGGCGCAGACCACGAGGGCCTGCGCCACGCCCATGAACATCAAGCGGCGCGCTCCTTCGTGCCTGTTTGGAAAGCGCCTTGTGGGACGCCGCCGCCGGGCCTTCCTGCTTCAGCACGCCCCGGATTGCTCTCGACCGCTTGGGATCCGGCTTTCGGGAGGCCGACGTCTTAGGCGCCTTCCTGCCTGGTGGAGGCGGCACCTTGACGCCGGCCTTCCGTGCTTTGGACAATCCGATTGCGATTGCCTGCTTCGCGGATCGGGCGCCGTGCTTGCCTTGCCGCACGTGCTCGATCTCCTCATGGACGGAAGCGCCCGCCTGGGTGGACGGAGATTTCGCGCGGCGGGCGCGGCCAGTGGTCCTTTTCTCGGGCATGTTTATAGTCCGCCGCCGCCGTGCAGAGTCTTTCGCCCTTCCATGCGTTCCTCCTCCCAGTAGGGCTCGGCGCCGTAATGGCGATAGATCTGGGATCCCCAGGTACGGTCGGCCATATCCGGCCAGTGATTCTTGTCGAACCCCGGCGCGGTTTCGAGCGTCTGCTTATCCACGTCGAGGATGAAGCATTTGTTGTCCTGGTCCACGGTCAGGGCGCTCCAGGGAACCGCGAACAGCTTGCCACCCATCCCCAGAACCCCTCCGAAGGAGAGAACCGCATACGCAACTTTCCCTGAGGGGATGTCGATCATGATTTCATCGATCTTGCCAACATCTTCACCAGCCTGGTTCTCCACCTTGTCACCCTCGAGGGTGCTCGCGGAGAGCACGCGTCGAAATTTTTTGTCCGGATCGGTCTTCTTGATTTTGCCTTCCTGCATTGGTAACGCTCCTTATGCATTTCCCGAATTGCAGCTTTGGTGCCTACCTGATGTTTCTCACGCATACGCCGCACCCTTCGGTGTGTTCGCGCGCGTTGCGGGTTGACGGAGGCCCAATGTCTATGAGTCAGCCGGAGCGACAAACCGGCCGGGAAGCGTCACAATCGATCTATGCGGACGGTTTTCCTTTGCCTGGTGTGTTGCGGCCTCGCCGCCGGACAGCCCGATTCGAAGCTCGTGCTGTCTTACGCGCAGCCCGCGGAAGATTGGCAGACCCAGGCCCTGCCGGTCGGCAACGGCCGGCTGGGAGCCATGATCTTCGGCGATGCGCGCCACGAGCACGTCCAACTTAACGAGAACTCGCTCTGGACAGGAGACGAGAAGGAAACCGGCCGCTACCAGAATCTGGGCGACCTCTTTGTGGATCTCGATCACGGCGATGCCGAGCCAGGGACCTATCGCCGCGCGCTCGACCTCCCGACCGCCACGCACGCCATCGCATACACTGCCGGAGGGACCACCTACCACCGCGAGTATTTCGCCAGCTTTCCCGCCCAGGTGCTGATCCTCCGGTTTACGGCATCCCGGCCGGGCGCGTACTCCGGCACTGTCCGATTCATCGACGCGCACGACGCTTCCAGCCGCGCTGAGGCGCAGGGCGCGAACCGGCTCCTGGTCGCGGCAAGCGGGAAACTCGAGAACGGGCTGGCCTACGAGACGCAGATCCTGGTGCTGAACCGGGGCGGTGAGGCTCGCGCCGCGGACGGGGAGGTCCGTTTTGGGAAGGCGGACGAATTGACGCTGATCGTGGGCGCGGGCACGAATTATGCCGCCGACCGGTCCAAATCCTGGCGTACGGTCCTCCCTCACGAGCGGATCGGCCGGCAACTGCGCCACGCGGCAGCCACGCCGTTCGAGAACCTGCGCGCGGCCCACGTGAAGGACTACCAGGCTCTCTTCAATCGGGTGTCCTTGAACCTGGGCGTGTCGCCGGACACCATCCGCTCGCGTCCGTCCGATGAGCGCCTGGTGAAGTACGGGGCGGGCGGATCCGATCCCGAACTCGAAGCGCTGTTCTTTCAATTCGGCCGGTACCTTCTGATCTCCTCATCGCGTCCCGGCGGCCTGCCGGCCAACCTGCAGGGCCTGTGGAACAACTCCAACAACCCGCCGTGGCGCAGCGACTACCACTCCAACATCAACGTCGAGATGAACTACTGGCCCGCGGAAGTGACCAACCTCTCCGAGTGCCACCTGCCGTTTTTCGACTACGTCAACAGCCTGCGGGGCGTTCGAACCGAAGCGACCCGCGATTATTACCTGAACCAGGTTGATGAGAAGAAGATGCAACGTAAGGCGGTCCGCGGGTGGACAGTGCAAACCGAAAACAACATCTTTGGCGCCGGCAGTTTTAAATGGAACCCGCCGGGTTCGGCCTGGTATGCCCAGCATTTCCGGGAGCACTACGCGTTCACGCAGGACAAGACCTGGCTGCGAGCCGTGGCCTATCCGGTATTGAAGGAGATCACCGAGTTTTGGGAGGACCACCTGGTGGCGCTCCCCGACGGACGTCTCGCCACACCCGACGGCTGGTCGCCCGAACACGGTCCCGAGGAGAAGGGCGTGACGTACGACCAGGAACTGGTATGGGATCTGTTTACGAATTACATCGAAGCCTCCGCCGCTCTCGACATCGATCCTGCCTATCGCGCGCGAGTGGCTGCGATGCGCGACCGGCTGGTCAAGCCGAAGGTCGGGAGTTGGGGCCAACTGCAGGAATGGATGGAAGACCGCGACGACCCCAAGGACGACCATCGTCATACTTCTCACCTGTTTGCCCTGCATCCCGGCCGTCAGATTTCGCCGGTGGCCACGCCCGAGCTGGCTCGTGCCGCCAAGGTCTCGCTCACCTCCCGGGGCGACAAGTCCACCGGCTGGGCGATGGCGTGGCGCATCAATTTCTGGGCGCGGCTGCTGGACGGCGACCACGCGTACACCCTGTTGCGGAACCTGCTGCACATTACCGGAAAAGGGGCCAACATCGATTACGGAAAGGGCGGCGGAGTCTACAGCAATCTTTTCGACGCCCATCCGCCGTTCCAGATCGACGGCAACTTCGGCGCGACTGCGGGGATGGCGGAGATGCTGCTTCAATCGCAGAACGGAGAGATTCATCTGCTGCCGGCATTGCCTTCCGCGTGGCCGGAAGGGTCCGTGACGGGCTTGCGCGCGCGCGGCGACTTCACAGTGGATCTCGCGTGGAAGGCGGGACGTCTGACGCGCGCCACGGTGCGCTCGCCGGCGGCCCGGCGCGCCACCGTGCGCTACGGGGAAAAGACGAAAACGATCGTGGTCACCGCGAATGTGCCGGTGACGGTGGAGATGTAAAGGATGCCGAGGCGTGGCAAGGACACTTGTACCGCAGCCCGTAGAACACACGTGAGCCGCTACGTGGCGCAACTCCTGTCTGCCGCGTCGGCACTCATGCCGACGCTTCTTTGGTCGCCTTGAAAACCCCGTCGCCGCCACTGGCACTGTACCCGCCCGACAAGCGACGCGATGAGTCGGGCGCGGCAGCCTCGAACACCCCTTCGCGGGCACCGGCACGGGAGGCGGCCAAAAGCGGCCCCAAGAGTCGGGACGCGGCAGGCCGGAGGGCCTGCGCCACGTCGATGGCGCAAGGGTTTTCATGGAGTTCTGTGGGCCGGCGGGGGCCCATGGGTACAGGCACGAGTGCCCGCGCTCCGTCGGCGGCGTGATCCCTGCGCTATCGTAGCTGCATGACCAACCGTGTAGCACTGGTAACGGGAGCCTCTTCCGGCATCGGGAGGGCGTGCGCTTGGTATCTTGCGGAACGCGGGTGCCGCGTCTATGGCACCTCGCGACGCGTTCGTCCCGACGACAGCCGGGTTACGATGCTCCAGATGGACGTGACCGATGACGCCGCGGTTGTCCGCGGTATCCATGCCCTCACGGAACGCGAGGGCCGCATCGACATAGTCGTCAATAACGCCGGAATCGCCATCGCCGGCCCTCTCGAAGCGACATCCGTCGACGAAGCGCGCCGGCAACTCGAGGTCAACCTCTTCGGCGTATTCCGAGTGACGAGGGCGGTGCTTCCGGTGATGCGCGAGCGCGGGGGTTACATCGTCCATATCGGCTCCATTGGCGGTTTGATCGCTATCCCGTTCCAGCCCGTGTACAGCGCATCCAAATTCGCGCTCGAAGGGATGGCCGAGTCGCTCCGTATGGAGGTGCGCCCGTTCGGAATCCGCGTGGTCATCATCGAGCCGGGTGATACGAAGACGGAAATCACCACGAATCGCACCGTGGCAGCCGACCGGGTGGCGAACCAGGAGTATCGGGCTTTTCCTGCGGCCCTCCAGCGCATGGTGTCCGATGAGCAAAGTGGGCCCGGCCCGGAAAGCGTGGCCCGGCTGTTATGGAAGGTTGTGAACCTGCGGAATCCCCGCCTGCGATACACGTCCGGGCCGCCGGTCCAGCGCGCGGCGGTGTGGCTGAAACGTCTGCTGCCCAACGGATTGTTGGAGTACGGCATGCGGAAGTATTACGGCTTGCCGTGAGGCGGTCCATCGCGGCGGCCGTGGTACCCTCGGGAATGCATGGATCACAACGGCTTCAACCTCGTGGATGCGGCACGACGGGAAATGCTCGAGAGGGGCTTTCTGCCCGACTTTCCGCTGGAAGTCGAACAGCAGCTCGAGACGATCCGCGTGGAGCCGGAACGGAGTTTGCGGGACATGACCTCGCTGCTGTGGTCCTCCATCGACAATGACGATTCCCGCGACCTCGACCAGATCGAATGGGCAGAGCGAACGGCCAATGGAATCCGCGTACTGGTGGGTATCGCGGACGTAGATTCGGCGGTTGCCAAGGGTACTCCGATCGACGCCCACGCCGCCCACGAGACCACCACCGTGTATGCCGGCGTGCGCAACTTCCCCATGCTGCCGGAGCGGCTTTCGACCGACCTTACCTCTCTCTCCGAAACCGGGGACCGCGCGGCGGTAGTGATCGAGATGCTGGTCTCCCCGGATGGCTCCCTTACCGACGGCCAGATTTATCGCGCCGTCACCAGGAACCACGCGCAGCTCACCTACAGCACCGTTGGGCCATGGCTGGAAGGAAGCGCACCGCCACCTTCCAAAGTGGCGGCATCGGCCGACCTCAAGGCCCAACTGGAACTTCAGAACGAGGCCGCTCACGCCCTGCGCGCGGCACGGGGGCGTTTGGGCGCCCTGAGCTTCGATCGGGTCGAGACCCAGGCGGTGGTGTCCAACGGACATGTGCGCGATGTGACGGCGCGCCGCCAGAACCGCGCCTCGCGATTGATCGAAGACTTCATGATCGGCGCCAACGAGGTGATGGCGCGGACCCTGCGGGAAGCGCGGGTTTCTTCCATCCGGCGGGTGGTGAAGGCTCCCGAGCGCTGGCCTCGCATCATGGAACTGGCCGAACACTACGGAGAGAAATTGCCATCGGAACCCGATTCGGGAGCGCTCAACGCCTTCCTGGTCCGCCGCAAACAGGCCGATCCGGTGCACTATCCCGATGTATCGCTCTCGATCCTCAAGCTGATGGGCCCCGGCGAGTATGTCTTGAGCCGGCAGGGCGACAGCGAGCAGGGCCACTTCGGCCTGGCGGCGCAGGACTACACGCACTCCACCGCACCCAATCGCCGGTTCGCCGACCTGGTGACGCAGCGCCTGCTGAAGGCGCTCGGAGGGCCGGCGCCTTACACGGATGACGAACTCGCGGCCATTGCGCGCAACTGCACCCTCAAGGAAGATGCCGCGCGAAAAGTCCAGCGCGACATGAACAAACGGATCTGCGCGGTGGGACTGCTGCCGCGTGTGGGGCAAACCTTCCCAGCCGTGGTGACGGGGGTAACGCACAAGGGCGTGTTCGTGCGGGTGCTCGACCCGCCGGTGGAAGGCCGGCTCATCCACGGCGAAGAAGGGCTGGACGTGGGCGACCGCCTGCAGGTCAGGCTGCTGGGCGCCGATCCGCAGCGGGGCTTCATCGATTTTGGGAGGAACTGATGGACGATCTGCTTCGACACACCGTCGCGACCGTGGCGTATCGCGGGGGCAAAGCTCTGCGGGGCGCGCCGCCCGAGTTTGCGGACTTCCAGGCGGGGCCGGGCGGCCGCACACCTGCCGAAATCCTGGCCCACATCGGCGACCTGTTCGATTGGGCGCTCAAGCTGGCCGATGGCAAACACGAGTGGCACAATGCGGCGCCGCAGCCGTGGGACGAAGAGGTCTCGCGCTTCTTCACAACTTTGGAGGCTTTCGACCGGCGACTGGCGTCCGGCGAACCGCTTGGCCATCCCGCGGAGAAGCTGTTCCAGGGCCCGGTTGCCGATGCCCTGACCCACATCGGGCAGATCGCCATGCTCCGCCGCATGGCGGGCTGCAGGATGAAGGGTGAAAACTACTTCAAGGCGACCATCTCGGCCGGACGGGTGGGCGCCGATCAGGCGGCTCCGGTGTTCGAGTTTTAGCTATGGCTGGAACGAAGCCGCGGCTGATTCTGGGGCTTGCCTGTAGCGCGGCGGCTCTCCTGTTTGGGGCCAAGCTCTCCTGCCAGACCCGCCGCCTGAGCGCGGACGATATCCCGAAGATGACCTCTATGGCTCCCACTGCGAGAATTTCGTATGGCCCGGCTCCCCAGCAATTCGCGGAATTGCGTGTCCCGGAGGGCA
The DNA here is from genome assembly GCA_035501495.1 of Bryobacteraceae bacterium. Lineage (GTDB taxonomy): Bacteria > Acidobacteriota > Terriglobia > Bryobacterales > Bryobacteraceae > JAIQFL01. Next base: position 23,689 of record DATJWB010000328.1, read on the forward strand.
AGGGACCCTTCCCGGTCGTGGTGGTGATACACGGCGGCTGCTGGGTGCAATTCGCCGACACCTCGTACACGGCCCCGCTGGCATCGGCGCTGACCCGGGAAGGATGGGCGACGTGGAACCTGGAGTATCGCCGCGCCCACGAGGCGGGCGGCGCCTGGCCCGGAACGTTTCAGGATGTCGGGCGAGGCGTGGATGCCTTGCGCGCGTCGGCGGCCCCATATCATCTCGATCTGAATCGCGTAGCGGTTCTGGGACACTCCGCCGGGGGCCAATTGGCACTGTGGGCGGGAGGCCGCCGCCGCGTCCCCAGCGACAGCCCGATCTACGAAGCGAATCCCCTGCCCTTGCGCGGCGTGGTCTCGCTCGCGGGAATCGCCGACATGCGGGTCTATGCGGAGCGCGGGCCTCAAGGGTGCGCCGCGGGCGGATTGCTCGTCATGGGCGGGACCGCCGCTCAAGAGCCCGCGCACTATGCCGCGGCCTCACCGGTGGAACTGCTGCCCTTGGGATTACCCCAGGTACTGGTGTGGGGCGAGGAGGACAACATCGTCCCGGAGAGGCTGTTCGAGGCGTACGAGGCGAGCGCCAGGAAGGCGGGCGACGCGGTGGAGGTCATCCGCATATCGCAGATTGGACACCACGAATTGTGCGACCCGAACCCGCCCGCGTTTCCGAAAATCACCGGCGCGCTGAAGCGGTTGCTGCAATAGACGAGGCTGCCAAAAGCGACGGCCTGACCGACTGAAGTAAACCAGTGTTGGTCCCACAGTGACAAGTCGATGTCAAGGGGACCGAGTCTGTGGTTCCTCAAGATCGGTGAATCTGAGTACCGAAAAACTGATTTGTTGTCACTCGCACTCGGCCTTGAAAATGAACGAAACTTTGCGGTGCCTCGTGCGTTTAACAAACTTGAGCCTTTCTTAGCTACAATAGCGGTGCGTCCCCCGATCTTACCGATGTAACCCCTGGAGGGCGATCAGGGCGCCCGCATCGAATTTGAAGGAGATATTCGTGTACGCCGACCCGGGTTCTGGGCTCTTCTTCACGCAGATCATCATTGCCGGAGTTCTCACGGCTGCATACCGTTTCCGCCGGCTTCTGAAGTCAGTTTTCCGCACGAAGCGACGCGGAGCCCGTGATTGCAGCAGCGTTTAGAAGCGCCGGCATCTTTTCGGGATCCGGATGGTTTCGTTTTTGAATCGGGGCGCCGAATTCTCCGTCTCGTTTACCCCCACGCTGCCGCCGATCTGCGAGCATTCCTGGGTTCGGGGCCGGCTCGCGCGTGGCTGGCGGACGGGAAACTCGTAGGCTCCAGGATCCTGGAAGACCCTTCGGCGGGGGAGTTGCCGCGTCAGTGTCAGGGCCGGCTGCCTCGCGGGGCGTTGGTCGTGGAGCACGACCCGATTCCCTTTCGCAACTTTCCATACGAGTGGTCGCCGGAGATGCTCCACGCCGCCGCATACCTGACCCTGGAGTTGGCCATGGCCGCCAATGCGGAAGGCTTCACCCTCAAGGATGCCACTCCCTACAATGTGATGTTCCACGGCCCGAAGCCCGTCTTTCTGGACGTGCTTTCCTTTCGCCCCCGCCAGCCTCTGGAGCCGGTCTGGCAGCCGTATGGCCAGTTCATCCGGACCTTTGTTCTACCGCTTCTGGCCCATCGGCACTTCGGTCTTCGTCTCGATGAGATCCTGCTGGCCCACCGGGACGGCATCGAGCCGGAACGGATTTGGGAGCTTTGTCCTCTGTACCGCCTCCTTTGGCCGCCGTTCCTTTTCTCCGTCACGATCCCGGTTCTCGCCGGATGGCGCACCGGGTCGTCCGCGGCACAACGATATTCGATACCGAGCGCCCGGGACTCCGAAGAGGCGTCATTCATATTAGACCGCCTGTTCGCCCGGGCCAGCCGGTTGCTGAGCCGGATCAGCGTTCGCCGGCGCCGCACCCGGTCGCTGCGCTATACCGAATCCACGCAGCAACTGGACCGGGCGGCGTTCGCGAAGAAAGAGCAGTTCCTGAAAGCTGCGCTGCAGCGCTGGTCGCCGGCAACGGTCCTGGATCTGGGCTGCAACACCGGACATTTCAGCCGGCTGGCCGCCGAGAGCGGAGCTGAAGTTCTGGCGCTTGACCGGGACCAGGATGTGGTTGGCGCCGTGTGGCGGACGGCGTCCGCATCGCGTAGCCGGATCCTCCCCCTGGTCGTCGATATTGGCCGGCCGCCCGGGGCTTGCGGCTGGCACAACCGCGAATGCGCCGCATTCCTCGATCGTGCCCATGGAGCGTTCGATTGTGTCATGATGCTGGCGCTCATGCACCATCTGCTGGCCAACGAGGGAGTGTCTCTGGCCTCGATCCTGGACCTTGCCGCGGAACTCACCACCCGGTTTGCGATCGTGGAATACATCGACCCCGCGGACCTCCTCTTCCAGCAGGTCGCTCGCGGACGCGGCGAACTCCATCGCGGCGTGACCAGGGAAAGTTTCGAAGATGCCGCTTCCCAATGGTTCCAGATCGCCGCAACCGATGACGTCAGCCCGACCCGGCGGATGTACGCACTCGAAAGAAGGAGTCCGGACAGTTGCTGCGCCGCGTCCTGATCTGCTTGGCGTTCGCCACCTGGTGCTTCCTCGATACCTGGGTCGAATACGCCGAGGGCAGTGTTGACTACTTCGCGCGGTTCGATCCGGTCCGGACCGTGGTGATTCCCATCCTTTGGATTGAGGTGGTCATCGCTCTTGGGATGTGGGGCCTATGGGAGCTCGCAAGGGCGAAGCGTCTGGATGCTCCGATTCTTCACTTCGTGTTTCTCGCAGCCTGCCTGGCCCCCGCCGGCATTTTCTCGGTGGCACTGCTGCGGGTTCTGCCGTTCGCTTCGACAGCCTGGATCCGCCATCCCCTCTTTTGGCCAGTGACGCTGGCTCTAGCCGTGGTCCCGCTGGCCTTCATTTGCCGCCGGCCCCGTACTGGCTCGCGGCTCGCGGGGGGCATCTTGCTGTGCTCATGGCCGGTCCTTGCCTTGGTGCTGGTTCAAGCGGTTCGAGGGTCGCTGTTGTTCCCTTCCCTCTCCTACGCCGACGGCCCGCTTGCGGCCCCACTGGAGGGGCCGGCCGCGCGCGTCCGAGTGGTGTGGATCATCTTCGATGAATTGAGCCAGACAATCACTTTCGAGGGCCGCCCCCCTGGTCTGGAACTGCCCAACTTCGACCGTCTGAAACGCGTCAGCTTCTATGCTTCCGCGGCCGAATCGCCCGCCAACGCGACCACCATTTCGATGCCCAGCCTGATCGTCGGAAAGCGGGTTCTCGAAGCGATTCCCCGCGGGCCAGGCGAGCTTCGGGTGCGCACAGAAGCGAGTGCCGCCGAGAGCACCGTCGATTGGCAGTCCCTCCCCAACGTCTTCGATGCGTCCCGCCAGCTCGGCTACAACACGGCGGTGGTTGGATGGGCTCTTCCATATGGCCGTATCCTGAACCGGAGTCTCACCAAATGCTATTGGACCGCCGGATATCTGCTGGCCGGCGCTGAGGAACCATCTCATCCGCCGCCGCTATTGGCGGCGATGGCGGACCGCCTGCGGCTCCAGTTCGCCGCTTTGCCCCTGGCCGGCCATCTCCCCGGAAATTTCCCGGGAGTCTATCATCGTCAACAGAAGATCGAGCGCTTCTCCTGGCTGTGTGACCGTGCGGCGGAGATGGTTTCGGACCCGACGATCGGTTTGGTCCTGATTCACCTGCCCGTGCCGCACCCACCCGCGATCTACAGCCGCAGCGCGGGTGTGCTGACTGCCAACGGCCGCATCGGATATCTCGACAGCGTGGCTCTGGCGGACCGGACGCTGGGCAGCCTGCGTCAAAACCTCGAGCAATCCGGTCTATGGGATCGCACCGCCCTTCTGGTGAGCGCCGACCACGGCTGGCGCACCTCCATCTGGCGGGGAGATGCGGAATGGACGAATGCCGAGGAATCCGCGTCGCACCAGGACACCTCTGGTGTGCCGTTCCTTCTGAAACTGCCGGGACAGGTCTCGGGCATGCAATACGCCCGCCGCTTTAACACCATCCTCACGCGCGAGCTGATCCTTGGCATTCTGAGCGGCAACATCGACAGTCCCGGAGCTCTGACGAACGCCATCAGCGGCGCCGAAACTCATTGACCGGCCTGGAGCTCCATCTCACTCGGGCCCAGGGAATCACTGTGGTGTAGAATCCCAATTGTGTTCCTGAATTGGCTGTGCTAGGTTTGGTTGACTAGATCTACTAAGTGAAATCCGAGGTGCAATTGTTGGCGAGTTGGTTGGTGCTGATCGGCATACTGACCCCGTCTGCCGCGACCGCGGAGACATTTATCGGTAGCGTAAAAAGCGCCACGGGCAGCGTGGTTGTCCGTCGGGCGGCCGACAGCTTACCCGTCACCGAAGGCATGCACCTTTTGTTGAACGACACCCTGCAAACGTCCGCCGATGGTCTCTTGGGAGTCATCCTTCAGGACGGTACGCGCATCTCTCTCGGGCCCAACAGTGAATTGAAGCTCGACCGGTTCGTGTACCAGCCGGCGGATGGAAAGTTCGGCATGCTGCTGCGTCTCGGCCGGGGCGTACTCGCTTACATCTCCGGCAAGATCGCGCAGTTTTCGCCGGAGTCGGTGGCGATCGAAACCCCCGTGGGCGTTCTGGGGCTCCGAGGCACGCATTTCGCCATCTCCATCGCGGGCACCTAGGAGGTCATTTTTGAAAGCAAGCCATTGGCTCCGAGTCGGGTTGGCGTGTTCTTTGCTGCTTGCTACCGGGTGCGGGCCCAAGCCCGCGCCGGTCGCCGCGCCGGCTCCACCCGCTCCTCCGGCACCGCCGGCACCGCCGCCTCCCAGCCCCAATGTCATCGTTTTGCTACCCGACCCCGACGGCAAGCCCAGCAGTATAACGGTGACCAACCCGGCCGGCAACCAGACACTCAGCCAGCCCTATCAGGCGGTCCGCGTCGCGAGTTCCAGCGCTGCGCCGTCCGCTCCATCCACCATGGACCAAGCCGAGGTTCACCGCGTGTTCGGAGCAACACTGGACGCTCTCCCGCAGCCGCAAATCGTCTTCACTCTCTACTACGCGCCTGAAAGCGAAACGCTGCTGGCCGAATCTCGAGCTCAGATCCCCGCGATCCTGGATGCGATCCGCCAGCGTCATTCCACGGCCATCACCGTCACCGGCCACACCGACACGACCGCCGATCCCCAGTTCAACTACCGGCTCGGTCTGCGTCGGGCGCAAGGCGTGGAACAACTGCTGCGCGCTCAAGGCGTCGATCCGTCGAGTCTGGATGTCACCTCACACGGGGATGCCGACCTCGCGGTGCCGACTGGCCGCAACACCGCCGAGCCGAAGAATCGCCGAGTGGAAGTGATCGTCCGCTGAGGCCGCCCGAATGCGCATCATCGTTACGGCGGGGGCAGTGGCGGCGGCGGTCTGCGCGATCCTTCTGCTTCGGCCCGATTTCCTGGTTCGGGCGGACGACCGGGTCTTCGACATTCTGACCGGCGCGGTAAGCTCCGGCAAGCCTTCCGGACAGGTGGCGATCGTCGAGATCGACGAAGACAGCCTCGCCCAATTCGGCCGGTGGCCCTGGCCGCGAGACCTGCTGGCGAAGGTGGTGCGCCAGATCGCCGATCGCGGCGCCCAAACCATCGTGCTCGACATGATGCTTCATGAGCCCGCCGCGAACGACGGTGCCCTGGCGGCGGTTCTATCCGGAAGGCCGGTTGTGCTGGGTTTCGCCTTCCGATTCGACAGTCCCGGCTCCGCCCCCTTCTCCTGCGCCGTCGAGCCCCTGCCGCTGGCGGTGATTGGGCCAGGCACATCGTGGGGCAGCGGGTTTTTCCATCCATTTGGCGCGCTTTGCAGCCCGCCCGAACTCTCCCGGGCGGCCGCCGGCAGTGGATTTCTGAATGCGGCCCCCGATAGCGACGGCAGATTGCGCCGGGTTCCGCTGGTGATGGAATCGGGCGAGCGTCACTACGCCAGCCTGGCACTCGCGGCGGTCACCCTTCACCGGCACGTCTCGCCGATGGAGCTGACGTTGAATCCCCGCGAGGCCTCCAGTTTACGGCTGGGCGCTCAGACCGTCCTGCTCGAAGGCCCGAGCTGCCTGCGGCTGCGCTTCCGCGGCCCGCGCAGGACCTTTCCGTACATCCCGGTATCGAGCGTACTCAACGGGCGCGCGCCCAACGACCTCCTTCAGGGGAAGATTGTGATAGTAGGCGGATCGGCGCTCGGCTTGCCGAACCCGCTGCCCACTCCCGTTGACCCGGTCTTCCCCGATGTCGAAGTCCAGGCCAACGCCATCGACAATCTCCTGCAGGGAGATTCCTTCCACCGCCCCGCCAATCTGCCGCTCTGGGAGTTGCTCCTCGCCGCTTCTTTTGGAGGATTGGCGGCGCTCGCTTTCGGCTGGGGCCGCTCGTGGTGGAACGTGCTGATCGTGCTCGGCGCGGTCCCGCTGCTTTGGGTGGGTTGCGTCCTTCTGCTCTCCGCCGGCGGGCTCCTGTTCTCCCCTTTGCCGGCGACCGCCGTCCTCCTGTGCCAGGTTCCAGCCGTCACCCTGGTCAACTTCGTGACGGAGCGGCGCAGAGCGGAACGGACGGAGCGGCAACTCGCGTTGGCCGAGGAGCAGGCACGGGAGGTGTTACGCGAGAGCGAGCAGCGCTATCGCCGGCTTGTGGAGAACATCAACGATGCGATCATCGTAGACGATGCCCAGGGGAGGCTGGTGTTTGCTAACCGCCGTTTTCGCGAATGGTTCGGACTCGAAGGCAAGGACATTCGCCTGGTCACGCTCGAAGATCTCGCCGCTCCGGAATTTCGCGATGCGGTCCGTGACCAGCGGGTGCGGCGAACGCAGGGAAAAAACCCGCCGGGCCAGTACGAATTCGAGGGCGTTCGCCCGGACGGCACCCGCATCTGGATTGAAGCGCTGGTGACCAACGTCGAAGAGGATGGCCGGATCATCGGCACCCAGTCGGCCCTGCGCGATCTCACCGAGCGCAAACGCATCGAGGCGCAGTATCTGCAGGCTCAGAAAATGGAAAGCGTGGGGCGGTTGGCGGGCGGCATCGCGCACGATTTCAATAACCTGCTGACGTTGATCAACGGCTACAGCGAACTGCTCCTGACCCGCCACCGGGGCCCGAGCGAGGACCACGCCGGCCTGCTGCAGATTCACGCCGCGGGAGAGCGCGCCGCGGAATTGACCAGGAACCTCCTCGCCTTCAGCCGGAAGCAACTGGCGCAGCCCAAGCCCGTAGACCTGAACCGCCTGATCGTCGAGACCCAGAAGCTGTTCGGGCGGCTGATCGGCGAAGATATCGAATTGATTACCTGGCTCAGTCCGGCGCTGGGCCGGGTGATGGCCGATTCGTCGCAGTTGCACCAGGTTCTCGTGAACCTGCTGGTGAACGCTCGGGACGCGATGCCGCGCGGAGGCAAAATCGCGATCGAAACCAAGAACGTCGAGGCGGACGAAGATTTCCTGCGGCGCCACCCCGATTTCCAGCCTGGATCCTACGTGTGCCTGCGGGTCAGCGATACCGGCACGGGGATGAGCGAGGAGGTGCAGCGCCACCTGTTCGAGCCGTTTTTCACTACCAAGGATCCCGGGCAAGGCACGGGCCTGGGCTTGGCTACGGTTTACGGAATTATCAGCCAGGCCGGAGGAAGGATAGAGGTTACCAGCAAGCTGGAAGAAGGCGCGACCTTCCTTATTTATTTCCCGCGAATCCAGGGTACCGGATTGGCGGAAATAGTCGCCCAGGATGTCGAGACACAGAGCAAGGGGTCGGAAACTGTCCTGGTGGTGGAAGATCAGGATTCGGTCCGGGGGTATATCGATCTGGTTCTCCAGGACTGCGGTTACCATGTGCTGCAGGCGGCCAATGGACCCGACGCGTTGGCTCTGGCCGAACGGTTCCCAGGCACCATCCATCTGCTTCTGACGGACATAGTCCTGCCGCTGATGAGCGGGCGGGAATTGGCGGAGAGACTGAAGCGGAGCAGGCCCGAAATGAAAGTGCTGTTCGCCTCCGGCTACGCGGAGAACGCCATCGGCTACGATGGTGTCCTGACGAGCGACATCGCGTATCTGCCCAAGCCATTCGGTCCTGAGGAACTGACGCGAAAGGTGCGAAAGACTCTTTCCGAATAGTCTCCGATTCAAGACGCGAACGTCCTGAATTCAACTGCCACGCCTGCGATGCGTCGATTTGTTCGATCCGCGCCAAGACCGTGGCGGGAGCGGTTGGCGCGAGTGTGCGGCACGGAGGACCGAAGAGCTCGAATTTTGAAAATAACTCCTTATACTTCAAGAGTTTAGATGCAACTAAATCAACCGCTGGAGGTGCTATAATAAAAGTGTCCCACCAAACGGATTTCAGGTGATCTTATGAAGAAGTCCAACTACTGGCCGCTCGATTACGACCCCGAAGGCGAGATCTACGACAGTCTGGCCTGGGATCTGCCCGGCTTCCGGCGGGAGGGGCGAGACCCTCGCCGTCCCAGACAGCGAACCAAGCCCGTGCCCAGCTCGCGAAAGCGTTCCTGACCCCAGGCCGGGAAAACGGTCGCCCTTCCGCAGCGATCCGAATAATACCTTTTCGGAGGGAAGAAAAGGTACAGTTCGCGTAATCCTTACACTACCGACTGGGAAGGCTGGTACGTATCCCCCGTTGAAAAAGCATGCTACTCTACAACGGTGCATAGATTGCATATCCTGCGCCGAGGTTTTTGAATCATGAGAGCTCTTATCGCGACCACCTGCATCCTGACGGGCACCCTGCTCGCCGGTGGCTGCGCTACTAAGAAGTACGTCCGCAATACCACCGCCCCCATTCAAGCCAAGGTGGACCAGGTGGGAGAGCAGACGAATCAGAATACGGCCCAGATTAATGACACCCGCAACCAGGTAAGGCAGGTTGACGAGCGTGCTCAGAGCGGAATCAGCGCGGCCCAGGAACGGGCTGCCGCGGCCGATCAGCACGCAGCGGCAGCCGATCAGCATGCCGCCGAGGCGATGGCCAAGGCTACCCAGGCAGCCCAGGTCGGCGAGCAGAATACCCAGGGACTGAACAGTCTGCGGCAGGTGGTCTCCAACCTGGATGACTATAAGATGCAATCCACCGTCAGCGTGCAGTTCAAGTTCGATAAGTTCACCCTCACCCCCGAGGCCAAGCAGGACTTGGACAAGATCGCTGACGACGTGCGCTCCAGCAAGCGATTCTTCATCGCCGTCGAAGGTTATACCGACAACGTCGGTTCCCGCCAGTATAACGAAGCATTGAGCCGCCGACGCGCCGACGCGGTCGTACAGTACCTGGTGGCCAAGCACGATATTCCGGTCTACCGCATTCACATGGTTGGTTTGGGCCAGGAAAGGCCGGTGGAAGAGGGCAAGAGCCAGGCGGCCCGCGCCAAGAACCGGCGGGTTGAGGTGAAAGTCTTCAGCGCCGACCAGGTGACCGCCACGCTAAACACCGACAATGGCGCCAACGCCAACCGTACCCAGGATCCTGCGAAACGCTAATTTCCTCCACTCCCCGAATGAGCCGCCTTCGCGAGGAGGCGGCTCACGTTTTTTTGACATCCCGCATCCCCGAAAGATTCTTTGCCCTGGAAGGCCGGAACGTCTGCCAGAGGATGTACAGGAACGCCAGGTAGGTCAACACGGCCACCGCATTTCCCAACGAAACCATCAATGTGGAATGGTTCCGCCGCGACAGGTTCCGCAATGCGTGGCCAATCGCCTCGCCGGTGAACTGTATTCCTAACGCGCCGCTCAGCATCAGCAGCCGTTGGTCCTTCTCGCGCGAGGCGATCAGCAGCGCCCACAACGCCAAATCCAGGATGGCCGAACAGAAATTCAGGTTGGAGCTCCACGGGGTCATCCATTCGCCCACTGCGATGGTGCGCGGCCGGTAATAAATCACGAACGAGATCCCGGCGAACAGCAGCGCGAAACAGATCACGCAGAGGCGCAGGATACGCCGCGACCGGAGCGTCGAGGTAGCGAAATATAACAGGCTGATGACCGCCGAGTACACCAGAACCTGCAGAATTACTTCGTCGATCCAATAATAAGTAACCAGGTACGGCTCCGCCGCCTTATTGCCCAGGTAAGCGGATATGTCGAACTTCATTTCAATCACGGTGGTCAGGAAATCCGCGATGATGTAGACAAAAATGAATGGATATCGGCGGTACGGCCCGCGCAGCATTCCGGCGATCGCCAGCAATTCCAGCACGAAGCCGGTAAGATACACGATCACTTGAACGGCGGATTGCATCCATATTGATTTTAGGCCCGATGAGGTCAGGAATCGCTGTTTTTCTGTCGTTGGAATGTAAATGCGGCCTGCGCCAGTATGCTCTTCATCTGCAACCGGGGCATTGACAATCTCCCGGCTTCGATATACCATCCCCACGATGATGTTAACCACGACCATCGGCAAGGGTTCCCGCCTGGGGCTCGGTGTTCTCTTGCTCGTCGCCGGATCGATCGGGCCATCGGCCTCGGCGCAGCCCGGACGCGGCAGCCAGGGCGCCCCTCAGCCGCAGGGGCAAAACCGCAATGGCATGCATGTGTACCTTTGGACCGGGCTGAAATCCCACGGCGAAGGCCAGCACGATTACCCCCAGTTCCTGGCCGATTGGAGCAAGGTGCTGACGGAGCATGGTGCCGTGGTGGACGGAGCCTTACACTCTCCGAGCGCCGCCGACCTCGAGCATACCGACGTGGTGGTGATCTACAAAGGCGACGCGGCCTACCTCAGCGATGCCGACAAGGCCAACCTGGAGGCATTCGTCCAGCGCGGCGGGGGGCTGGTCAGCTTTCACGATTCGCTTTGCGGCCCCGATCCGGCCTATTTCGCCGGGTTCGTGGGCGGCGCCAAGAAGCACGGCGAGGTCAACTACACCCTGGACGCCCCGATTCACTACTCCATCGCCGACCCGTCCAACCCCATCATGAAGGACATGTCGGATTTCACCATCTCCGACGAGGCCTTCTTCACCATCACCTGGGCCAAGGACAAGGACAGGTCCGTGCACGTCCTGGCGAACGTGGAGATCCCGCCGACCCGCAGCGCCGGGGACCATAAAGGCGAGGTGGTGCCGCAGATCTGGACCTACGAGCACACTGTTCCGGGCGGTCAGACGGCGCGCGCGTTCGTCTGGATGCAGGGCCACACCTATTCCAATTTCGCCAATACCCAGATCCAGCGCACCCTGCTTCGCGGCATTGCGTGGGCCGGGAAGAAGCCGGTCGATGAACTGGTGAGCTACGTGGCTCCGCCTCGCGCTCCGCGCGGTGGTACTGCTCCGTCGAAGAAGTAATCCCCAAGCGGTTCAGGCGGGTACCCCTTCCGAAGGGAAACCGCGTCCATCCCTGCAGGCGGAGGGATCCGGTGGAACGCTCCTCATACCTTGCCCGATTGGTCCTCATGACTTTGAAGGCTGCCGGGGTGTTCTTAGCAGCGGCTTGGGTTGCTCCAGCCCAGACTAACTTCACTTACTACTTTGCGCATATCGCCGCCGCGGATGTCTGGCGCACATCTTTCACTTATGTAAATGGGTCTACCCAGACCGTCACCTGCCATACATCCTTTTTCTCCGACTCGGGGACCCCTTTGGCTCTCTCGTTTGGCGGCAGCGCGATGTCTTCGACGAACGACACCATCCCCGCCGGCGGGGTCGCGCGGCGCCAGACCGACGCCCAGCCGGGTTTGCCGGTGGTAACCGGTTGGGCGCAAGCCACGTGTTCCGGTCCGGTCAAGGCCAGTTCCCTGTTTCGGCGCTTCAACGGGAGCATCCCCCTGGCTGAAGCGTCGGTGATTGCCATGACGGCGCCTTCCACGACGTTTGTTACCTATACGGACCAGTTCACCGGTGTGGCATTTGCCAATCCTTCGTCCACGACGGCCACCGTCACATTAACCGCCAGGGACCTGACCGGGGCCGTCATCGCCACTAAGAGCGTCATGCTGGCAGCATCAGCGCACACCTCGCAGAATGTCGGGCCGCTTTTGGGCCTCACTACTTTTCAAGGATCCCTCACCATCAGTTCCTCGGCACCCATCGTGAGCTTGTCCTTGAACGCCGAAGCGTCGCCGATCTTCTCCTCGCTCCCTCCCGGACAGCCCGACTTCACCTCGGGCGGCCCGGTGACTTACGACTTCGCGCAGATAGCCGCCAACGATGTCTGGCGGACCACCTTCACTTTCGTGAATGCCGGCGCCGCGGCAGTTACCTGCACCACCTCTTTCTTCTCGGATTCCGGCAACCCGCTGTCGCTGAGCTTCGGCGGGATTGCCGTAACTTCGACCACCGACCTGATTCCGGCTGGAGGGACGGCACGGCGGCAAACCGATTCTCAGCCAACCCAACCGCTGGTCACCGGCTGGGCAATGGCCGCCTGCACCGGCCCTGTGAAGGCCAGTTCCTTATTCCGCAGCTTTAACGGAAGCACGCCTTCGGGTGAGGCATCGGTGATCGCGATGAACGCCCCCGCTTCCCGCTTCATTACGTATGCCGACCAGACCACAGGCGTGGCTTATGCCAATCCCTCCTCGAGCCCCGCCAAAATCACCTTCACCGCGGAGGACAGCAGCGGCAAAATGGTAGCGACGGCAAGCGTGACCCTGGCGCCGGGCGCGCACGGATCGCAGAACCTCGGCCCGCTGTTCGGTGTGGCGGGTTTTCAGGGATCGGTGACGATCACTTCCCCCGAGCCCATCGTGAGCCTCTCGCTCAACGCCGAGGCATCGCCAAGCTTCTCTTCCCTGCCGCCGGGCGAAGGCGCATCGTTTGAGATTTACGGCGCCTGGAGTTGCAGCAACGATGCCTGCACCTGGAGGACGGTGCGCGACTTGACCAGCTTCGACAAGGCCAACCACTGGATGATCGATCGCGGCGATGGTTCCGGTGTACCGTCGGTGAACGTGGTGGTGCTGTGCTTCGTCCAGCCGATGAAGCTGCTCAACCTGACCAACGACTCCGAGACGGCCAATGGTGTGCCGGTGGGGATGACGCCGGCCATCGTGAGTTACTTCACGAGCCACAACGTCCGGGTCATGCTCTCGATCGGCGGATCCACCTACACCACCTTCTGGGACCAGGCGCTGTCCACCAACGCGACGCAATTGGGCATCAACGCGGCCAACCTCGCGAAGGCCATGGGCGTGGGCATCGAGATCGATTACGAAAACGACACCAACCCGAATCTGACGGGCCTGCAGAACTTCATTACGGCCTACCGCTCCGTTCTGCCCTACGATGCGACGGGCTCCAATCCGGCGGCGCGGCTGACGATCGACCTCGCCGCAGGCGACCGTTCTCTGGACGCCATCAACCGCATGGCCGCAACCTCGTGGCTGACCGCGGCCGATCCCGTGCTGGACTATGCCAATGCAACCGTGCCCAACGGCCAGCCGGCCGCGGCCGACGCGCAGGCCAACTGGATCGAGCACGTCGCTGGACGCACCAACATCAACCCGCCGATCCCGCCGGTGGCGCCCGCCAAAGTGACAGTTGCGGTACGTGTGGTCCTGGGAAGCACGGCGCAGCCGGAGTGCAACAATTTCAGCGCATCGCTCCAGAACAGCACCGGAAGCTTCGTCGCGGGTACGCCGCCCGCCGGCGCGGGAGCAAGTCCGGGCTTCCTCGGATACATGTTCTGGGGAGTGGAGGCGCAGGCACCCGCTACTTGCGAAGGCGGTGTCGGCGCGGGCGCCCGGAACTACAACATCCGCGTCCCCATGCCCCCGCTACGACAACAGTGAATTCGACGCCCGCGCCTCGTCACAGGAGCTGGAAATGCACTTCCACCTCCACCTGCATGGCGACCGGCTTCCCTTCGCGCGTGGCAGGTCTGAACCTCCATCGCGTAACCGCCTCGGTCGCCCTTTCATCCAGCCCCAAGCCCAGGGCGCGCTTGACCTGGATATGTCCAGGGATTCCGTTCTCGTCCACTTCCACCGAAAGCACCACGGTGCCTTGGTACTTCGCCCTGTAGGCCGCCTCCGCGTATTCGGGTCTCCTCTTCATGGTCACGGCGGGAGGCGCAGTGGCGGGATCGTGCCCTCCATTACCCGTAGCCGCGATGCTGGACATTCGAGGTGTGTAATATCCGGTGCGGTAATCCAGTTTGGCCATTCTGTCGTGCTTCCCGGTGATCTGGATCTTTCGGAAGGCGCCGTCGGCGATCCGATAGTCGGCGTAATAGCCTACGAAGTAGAAACCGGCGGCGGGCACGGGTTCGAAGACCGCGACGGTTTGCGGCGCACCCTCTTCTGTGACGACGAAATCGTTGGCGGTGAGCCCTTCCACATTCTTGCCGTTGCGATCCGTCACAAAGACTTTGGAAATCACCAGCCTGGAGGTGGCAGTGAACTTCGGAACCGAAACGGGACTGGCCTCCGCCCGGGTTTCCTGACGCGCCGCCACCATTCGTAGCGGCGCCAACCCCAGAGCGAGCACGGCGGCCACGGCACACGTCAGAGCCACGAATGATGCTCCGGCCCTGCCGCGCGGTCGATCTCCGTCGAGGATCGCGCGGACACGCGATGGCAGGTCCCTGCGGTTCGCCATCCCAAGAATCGGAGACCGCGCCGCGAGCGACAGGCGCCGCGCGAGCCCCACTAATTGGTCCGCATAAGCCGCCGCGTCCGAGCGCCCCAGCACCGCGTCATCGCACGACCTTTCGGCTTCGAGCACCAGCCTCCGCCATGCAATCCATACCAGCGGGTGAAACCAATAGAAGGCGCATAACACTCGGGCCACGCATTGGCCGGGGTGGTCAAAGCGCCGCACGTGTTCCAGTTCGTGTACCAGCGCGCGACTCAGGTCTTCAGGCGCCCAGGTCTGCGCGTCCGGCGGCAGCACGATGGCAGGGTTCACCACGCCGCAGGTCATCGGCCCGGGCGGCGCCTCGTGGAGAAGTATTTCGACCCGCCGATGAATACCGGCGGCGGACGCCAGGCATTTCGCGGCAGCCTCGCCCGGCGGCCAGGGCAAGGCAGATCTGCGCAACGAACAAAGGCGCCAGAGACCCGCAGCTTGGGGCACGAGAAAAAGCAAGACGCCGGCAATCCATCCGGTGAGCAGCCACGCGGAAAGCCCGGGCAAAGGCGCGCTCGCGGGCGGAGTTCCGGCCGCTCGTTCGGCAAGATCCAGGCGCGCGGCTGTTGCGGGCTGCGCTGGCGCCGCGAGGTGCCGCGGCCGTGGAGCGAACAGCGCGATACCGGCCGGCGGAGCGACGATGCACGCGATCGGCAAGACCAGCAGGATGCCAAACGCCGCCCGAAGCAGCGCATGGCGCACCGCGGCT
Source organism: Bryobacteraceae bacterium (assembly GCA_035501495.1). GTDB lineage: Bacteria > Acidobacteriota > Terriglobia > Bryobacterales > Bryobacteraceae > JAIQFL01. The sequence goes on from DATJWB010000328.1 coordinate 39,045, forward strand.
CGCCTCCTGCGCGCCAGCCAGGCGCCGAACAGGGCCAGCGCCGTGGTGAACGTCGCCTTGAGAACGATCGATGCGGCCAGGGAATTGCCGAGTGCGAGCGTTGTTTCATTGGCGGGAATCATGACAGCTTCCTCCTCTCCTTGCGAATACGGTCAATCTCCGCCTGAAGGGCGTCGAGATCGGCGTCCGTCCACGATCCATCGGCTACCAGGGCGGTGGTCATTTTGCGCAGCGACCCGCTGAAGAAAGTCTCCAGGATCTGCTGGAGCGCGGAGCGTTTGGCGGATGCGGGCGAAATGGTGGCGGAGTACAGATACCGGAGACCTTCCTCGCGGTGTTTTACCAATCCCTTCTTCTCGAGCCGCGCGAGCATGACCCGCACCGAGGAATCGCCGGGAGGGTCTGCGAGGCGTCCGCGGATCTCCTCGGCCGAGGCGCGATTGCCCAGGGCGAAGACCGCGTTCATGATCTCCCGTTCGCGGCGGGTGAGCGGGGCGGAAATCTTTTTACGCGACACCTGTCACATCTTAATCGTGACAATTGTCGCATGTCAAGAGGATGCGGCGCCGGCGCTCCTGGCGACGATTTTTGCTCGCGCACAAAGAAGGCGCCGAGATGGGTAGGCCGCTCTTGTGAGGCGCACAACAGACCATGAAAACAGTCCGGGCCACCGATGGAGTGTGACTTTCGGCAGGCATGCTGAGAGTCCGACAAAGCGTCCCCTGAGTGGGGACGGGGCAGGCAGAACTGCCGGCGCCACATCGCGCGCGCCGGGCGCCCCGTCGTTATAGACTACAAGCCATGCCTGATATCTCACGGCGTGCCGCTCTCGCCGGAGCGCTGGGCGCGGCGGGGGGACTGCTGGCGGCGACAGCTCCATCGATCGTCGAGACTCACGTGCACCTCTTCGATCCGGAACGTGTGCCGTACGCGCCCGACGCACCCTACCGGCCGGCGGCCTATCCTCTGGAAGCCCATGTGAAAATGGCGCAGGCCGCCGGGCTGGCCCATTCCGTGATCGTCCACCCCGAGCCGTACCAGGACGACCACCGCTACCTGGAGTATTGCTTCGCGCATGAGCCGCGCCCCGGATACTTCAAAGGCGTCTGCCTCTTCGATCCGTTCCGCGAAGATACGTCCGGCCGCGTACGGTCGCTCATGGAGCGCTGGCCGAAGCGCATCGTGGCCATGCGCATCCACGAAACCAGGATGCAGCCCGAGTCCAATGGACCAATCCGCAACCGCGATATGAACGATCCCCGCATGCTGGCCTGCTGGAAGGCCCTGACCGCGATGGGCGTGGGGATTCAGATGCATTTCATCCCCAGGCAGGCGGCCAATATCCGCCACGTCGCGGAACGCGTTCCGGAGGCGACCGTGCTGCTCGATCATATGGGCCGCCCGGGCGACGGCACCGAGCAGGATTACGCGGAAGTCCTGCGCCTGGCGGAACTGCCGCGCGTCATCCTCAAGTATTCGGGCTGGGACATGTATAAGGGCGACCTCCCGCGGCTCACCCGGCGTATCTACGACGCGTTCGGGCCGGACCGCATGATCTGGGGCATGCTCGGCAACACCATCGAGGATTACCGCAAACAATCCGCGCGTCTCGAGCAGTTGCTCGGGTTTGCCCCGGCTGCCGACCGGGCGAAGATCGCGGGCGGGAATGCGATGCGGCTCTTCTTCGAGAGCTAACGAGCCCCACGCGGCGTCGCACTGGTCATCAGCCGCACGAACATGGCGGCGAACTTCGCCATGTCCACGTTCATCTGCGCGTGTACGAGCTGCACATCGAGGGCCGGCTTGTCGCGCTCGGACCACGTGAGCGTATCGCCATAGCCGGCCCCGCGATCGAGGTTCATGTCCATGTAGAGGACGCGCTCCTCGGTAATCAGGCTGGGGTCGAGCCACGCCGCCGCGGCCAACTCGTCCCACAGATAGCTCCGCGCGGGCGTGGAGTATTTCGCGATGTACTGCGCCGCGGGGGCGGACGACTTCGCGATCTCATCGAACATGGCGCGGCTGAGCTGTGTTTTCACCGAAACATCCACGGTGGTGCACACGATCGACGGCCAGCGCGCCCGCAGCACGATGTGCGCCGCCTCCGGGTCGAACCACAGGTTGAATTCGTGGCGCGGGTCGTTGGCATACTCGGGGTCATTGGTCCGCGGGCTCAGGCTGCCGCCCATGAAGACCAGCCCTTTGCTCAATTCCGCGAACTGCGGGTCGATGCTCAGCGCCAGCGCGAGGTTGGTCATCGGCCCGCCGGCGTAGATCGTCACCTGGTGAGGATACTTGCGCACCATGCGGACGAGGAAGTGCGCCGCGTCTTCGTCGAGCGGCTTCGTAGTGGGATTGCCTTCCTTCAGGGGCGGCACTTCAAACGGAGCGTGCCGGCTGTCGGCGCGGCTCCAGGCCCCCTGGTAGCTGACCTTGCCGAAGCGTTGCTCCCACAGTTTGGTGTCCGCCTGCGTCCGCACCAGTGGGAATGCCGCGCCGGGCACCACCGGCACATCGGTGCGTCCCACGAGTTCGAGAAGCCGCAACGTGTGGGCGACTTCTTCATCCCTCCACCCGTCCCCCACGACCACCGTGATGCCGAGCGGCTCGACTATCGGCGACTGCAGGAGCACCAGGATCGACATCATGTCGGTGCCACCCGGGCCGGCTGCGTCCTGATCGATGACGGCATATCGCTTCTCCTGCGCGGGGGAGAGGGATGCCAGCAGCATCAGGAGCAGAGCAGCAGCTTTCGACATACCTTCAGTCTAATCACGCGCCGCCAGGGAAATCGCTTGCTAACCGCAGCGATGGTCGAATGTCTACCCTCCTGGGATTAAACTGAAATGCTCTGGTGGAGACGCAAAGAACTCGAGCAGGATCTGGACCGCGAACTCCGCTCGGACCTGGACCTCGATCTCCGAACAGCAGGAAAAAGGTCTGTCACCCGAGGATGCGCGAAGCGCTGCCCGCCGCGCCCTCGGCAACTCGGCGCAGATCCAGGAGGACGTACGCGAAGCATGGGGCTGGACATCCGTGGAACGATTGCTGCAAGACGTGCGCTTTGCCATCCGGCTGCTGAGGAAACAGTGGGGCTTCACCCTGGCGGCCCTGCTGACCCTCGCCCTCGGGATCGGCGTCAATGCCGCCATGTTCAGCGTCATCCTGGCGGTGTTGATCGAGCCGCTCCCTTATCCCCACGCCGGCCGGCTGATGTTCCTTGCCGCCTCGACTGCGACGGGCGGACCCATCTCCTTCTCCTATCCGGACGTCCTCGACTGGCAGCGCCAGACCCGAGCCTTCGAGAGTCTCGCCGCGTATCAGTCCTTCGGCTTCACCATCACGGGCGCGGGCGAGACGCAACGGTTTCCGGGGCGGGCGGTTTCCGCTTCCTTCTTCTCCACGCTCGGAGTCACCCCGGCGATTGGCCGCGATTTCCTTCCGCAGGACGGCCGGCCGGGCTCTCAGCCCGTGGTGATCATCACCGATCGCCTCTGGCGCCGGTTCTTCGGAGCTGATCGCGGCATCGGGAACCGGAACCTCACATTGAACGGAACGAGTTTCTCGGTGATCGGCGTTTTGCCGCCGGAGTTCCAGCTCTACCAAGCCGCGGAGATCTTCGCCCCCATCGGTCTGGGCCTGCGTTCCAGCGCACGCGGAGAACGCAAGGGCATCTATGCTCTCGGCCGCCTGCGGCCCGATGCCACGCTGCAGCAAGCCCGACTCGAAGCGGACCTGATCGCGCGGCAGCTCGCCGGCCAATTCCCCGAAACCAACCGGGGCGTCGGCGCCACAGCCGAGCCTCTCGCCGAAAACTTCGTGGGTAAGACCAGGCCCGTTCTGCTGGTGCCCTTTGGCGCGGTTGTCTTTGTCTTGCTGATCGCCTGTGCCAATATCGCAAACCTTCTGCTGGCCCGCTTGGCCTCGCGTCAGAAAGAAATCGCTTTACGGATGGCGCTGGGCGCCGGCCGCTTCCGCCTGATGCGGCAAATGCTCACCGAGAATCTCCGGCTCGCGATCGCGGGCGGCGCATTGGGATTCGTTGCAGGAAAATGGAGCCTCCAAGCCATCGATGCTCTTCTCCCCGCCGCCATTACGCGCCTGAAAGTACCCGCCTTCAATGGCTGGGTTCTGGGATTCACGCTGCTCGTCTCGATCGTCACCGGCTTTCTGTTCGGCCTGGCACCCGCGCGTTACACGCTGGGCCAGGCACGCCTCGTTATCGGAGGCCGGCGTTCACACCTCAATTTGCTGATCGCTGTCGAGGTTGCTCTCTCGCTGGCACTGCTGATCGGGTCGGGCCTGATGATCCGGATTCTCCTTTCGCTGCGCGGCGTCGATCCCGGATTCCATGCGCGGAACGCACTCCATACGCAAATCGTCCTTCCCCAGCCGCAATCTGCTGCAGAGCGGCAGATCGAGTTCTTCGAGCAGGCAATCGGTCGAACGCGTTCCCTTCCGGGTGTGAATCGCGTCAGCGCGGTGATGTGCCTCCCGCTAAGCGGCAGTTGTTGGTCGAATCCCGCGGAAGTCGAGGGGCGGCAGGCGCCGTCCACTCAAACCCAATCCGAGGTGAATTTCAATTCTGCGGTGCCCGCCTATTTCCGCGCGATGGGTATCCCATTCCTCGAAGGCCGCGACTTCGCAGCCCTCGATCGAAAAGACTCGGCGCTCGTGGCGATCGTCAGTCAATCCTTCGTGCGCCGCTATCTGGATGGCGCCGGCGCCCTCGGCAGGCGAGTTCGCGAGCGCTCCCTTCCGACCGGGCGCCTTGGGCCACAATCGTCGCCGTAGTGGGAGACGTTCGGCGGGACAGCCTGGACTCACCCCCGGACGCCGAGGTTTATTTCCCGTTCACCCAAAGGCCCATCAACTTTATGCACCTGGTGGTTCGCCCCGACGCCAATGCGACAAGCCCTGCGACGCCAATTCAAAGAGAGCTCCAATCGCTCGATCGCACACTGCCACTCGGGGCCATCGGCACCATGGAAGAGTTGCAGGGCGCCGCGTTGGCAAACCGCCGCCTGCCGGCCGTCCTACTGGGATTGTTCGCTGCCGTGGCCCTCATTCTCGCAGTGGTTGGCATCTACGGAGTGACGTCGTATTCCGTTTCTCAGCGGACGAGCGCGATCGGCATCCGCATGGCGCTCGGAGCCAGCTGGAGGGCCGTCATCGGCCTCACGATCGGGCGGGCCATGATACCGGTAGGTGCAGGCCTTTTCGCGGGGCTATGCATTGCCGGAGGCTTGAGCCGCGCGCTCTCCGGCGTATTGTACGGCGTTCAGCCCACGGATCCGCTGACCTATGCGGCCGTATCGCTGATCCTGCTGATCACAGCCACTGCCGCCTGCGCCGCACCTGCCAGCCGGGCCATTCGAGTCGATCCCTTGATGACTCTGCGGCACGATTGATTCATCCCCGGCCATTCAGCTTGTAGCGCGGAGTTCCCGGAACGGTTGCCGGACAGAGCCCCTGGACAAACGGGCATCGGCGGCAGCGCTCGCCCTCATTCATCGGGAACTCCATTTTCGCCTGCGCCTCCTGGAAATCGCGAATCACCTGCTCCGGAGCATCCAGAAGCGAGGGCGTCAGATCGACCTCGATCGCCGTGTTCGGCCGCAGGAAGTGCAGCCATGCGCGGCCGGGCGGCCTCCCGGCGACCCGCTCCACCGCCAGGGCGTAGAGGCGCAACTGCATCGTGTAATCGTGGGCCCGTTGATGCGCTTCGGCGGCGCTGACCGCGTCGGTCTTGTAGTCCACGATCACCAGTTCGCCGCCCTCCTCGAACCAAAGATCCACCTGCCCGCGGACGACCATCTCGTCCACCGCCATCAGGAAATCGAACTCCCGCTCCACGCGGCTCGCGCGCGCCGCGCGCCGACCGAGCGGACTCTGGCGGAAGGTCTCCGCCAGCCGCACCGCCTCCGGATCCGGCTCGGGCACTGCTGTTTCCGCAAGGATCGCATGCACCTGGATGCCGAATTCCGCCGGCGACAACTCGCCCGCCTGCCGGGCATTTTCCAGTTTCCTGACGCCGCCCTCGAAGCCCAGGTAGTAGCCGAGATAATACTCTCGCGGGCAGTTGGCGAACACTCCCAGCGCCGTCACGGTAACATTGGGATCCTGCTGCCCGCCGGCATCCGGCAGAGGCAGGTATTCGATCGCAGGTCCTTCCCCATCCGCCTGGACCCGCGCAAACGAAAGCGGCCCCGGATCGTCAGCTACCAACAGCCGCATGTTCCAGGACTTCCCATCGGGCGCCTGGAACTGCACAATCTCGTCGCGGCTGGTCTTGAACTCCAGGCCCAGACTGTTCGCGACGACCGCAGCCCACTCCCGGACCTTTCGTTGCTTACCCGAAAAGCTCAGCAGCAACAGTTGCTCGGCGCGCGTCATCGCGACATAAAACAGGCGATTGCTCTCCTCCGCCTCGCGGACTTTCCGCTCATTGCGGATGGCGTGCTGGAAGAGGTCGTCTTTGTGTTCGCGCCTGGCAGGATTGCGCCAGCGTGCTCCCAATCCCAGATGCCGTGAGAACGAGACTACCGGCAGACTGGTATCGATGCCTTTGTGCAGCGCCGACAGGAACACTACTGGGAACTCGAGCCCCTTGGCCGAATGCACGGTCATGACTTTGACGGCGTTGGCGGAATCCTCCGGCGGCGCATCCGGCTCTCTCGGGTTGGAGGCCCGGATCATGGCCAGTTCTTCGACAAACTCATCGAGCGACATCCGCGATGCGGCATCCCGCGCCTGCGCCAGAAACTTGTCCACATTCGGTGACAACGGATACCCGCAATCGTCGATGGCGTCCATTAACAGCCGATCGAATGTGACGGACTCCCGTCGGGCGCGCCATTCGCGCAGACGATGCCCGAAGCGCTCGGCTTGTTCGCTTCGCTCGCCGCCTTCGCGGGGCTCGGGGGCCAGGGGCCAGGGGCCGGGGATTGGTGGCTCGCTGCGCCCGCCGGAGTTGGGGGTTGGGGGTCGGGGGCCCCTGTCTTCCCCCAGGCGCAGCCTCATCAGCTCCTCGTCGGCCGTTCCCACCAGCGGCGACCGCAGCACTACCGCCATACTCACTTCGTCGCGCGGGTTGGCAATCACCCGCAGCAGGTGCGTCAGGTCATTCACTTCCCGGCTCTCGTAGAACCCTTTGCCGCGGTTCACCAGGTACGGAATCCCCGCCTGATCGAATGCCGCGGTGAACGCGTTGAGCACTTCCGTGTTGCGCACCAGCAGCGCCACGTCCTTGAACTGGAATTGCGGCTCGGCCTCCAGCAGTTCCAGGATCCGGCGTGCCACCCAGCGGGCTTCCACCGATTCATCCCCCTCGATGGCCATCAGTTCCACCGCCACCGGCCTCGGTTGCTCAAAAACCCGCCCGGCCACCAGACTGCGCGGCTCGATTCCCGCCGCCCCGTCCGTGATCGTTTCCACAGCGCTCAGAATCTCCGGCCGGCTGCGGAAATTATCGATCAACTCCACCAGGTGGCCTCCCCCCCTGTGCACTTCATCGCGATACTCGCGAAAACCCTGCGGCTCCGCATGGCGGAATCCGAAGATCGATTGGTTGATGTCTCCCACGGCGTAAAACCGGTCCGGCGCGCGCACCAGCCGCAGCAGCTTCGACTGCTGCCCGTTGGTGTCCTGAAACTCGTCCATCAGGATGTGGTCGAACTGTGCCTGCAGCCGCCCGCGCGTTTCGGGGTTATCCTCCAACAGCAGGACTGTGAACTCCTCCAGGTCGGCAAAATCCAGCGCGCCCGCCTGCCGTTTGCGGTCGCGATAGACGCGGTCGAAGCGCTGCAGCACTTCGAGCAACAGCCGCCGCTCCGATTCGTAGCACGCCGTAATCAATCCGTACCGTGATTCCTTGATCACGTCCATCAGGTGCTTCAGCAGCCGGTAGGCGTTGTTTCCCTTTTTGCATTTGTTGAGGTCGCACGCCAGGTCCTCGACGGTGCGCAGCGCCTGCCGCGGGCTGGACGCGGGTACGATCCGAGCCGCGCTGTCCAGCGCCGACTCGAGTTGCTCTCGCTGCGAAGGATTCCATCCAACCAGAGGCTCCACCCGCAGGGCCGCGACAGCCTCCGCAATTTCCGCCGGGCCCACCCCTCTCGGCACGGGAAATCGCGAAAGCTCCCCGACCGAAATCCCGGCGCCGCGCATGGCATCGTAAGCCGAGAGTATGGCGTCCTCGAAATCCGGCGCCGACAAACCACGGATCAGCGCCCGCACGCCCGCCGGATGCTCTCGAAACACCTCCTCCATCGCGTTCGCGATGGAGTCGTGCTGCATGCGCCACGACTCTCGTTCGTCGGCCACATAGAACTGCGGATCCACCCCCGCAAACACCGCGTTCTCGCGCAAGAGCCGCGCGCAGAAACCGTGCACCGTGGACACCCAAGCCCGCTCCAGCCGGGCGCGGATTCCGGCATTCTCGTGGAAAGCCTCGGCCAGCTTCTTCCGCATGTTGCCGGCGGCCTTCTCGGTGAACGTGATCGCCAGGATGCGCAGCGGATCGACCCCCTCCGCCACCAGCCGCCGAAAATACTCCACCAGCACTGTGGTCTTGCCGGACCCCGGACCAGCCACCACGCAGGCGTCGCTCTGTCGCCTGGCTGTATCGACAGCACTCTTCTGGGCCGGTGTGAGGCGGATCTCCTTCATGCTCTCTCGGTCGCCACAGATCTTCCCGCCGTGCCGGCCGTTTCCACGCGGCAGATATCTCGCGCATCGCAGAAGCGGCAGTGATCCGTGTCCGCGGGCGTCACTTCAATCCGGCCGCCGCGGATCTGCTCCACCACCTGCAGGGTGCGCTCGGCGGCGTGTTCGAGAAACTGCTCGGGAAACGGCTCGGCTTCGTAGGGCACGTGGGGAGGCCCTTTTGTCGCGCTATCGTTCCACCCGGCATACACGACCCCGCCCTTCAGCCCGATGTAGAACATTCCCGCGGGCCTCACCCCGAACTCCTTTTCCGCCGCCATGAGGTAGAGCGGCGCCTGCAGCAGGTTCTCGTTCGACAGCCGCTCCCGCGTTCGCTCCTTGCGGCTGTATTTGTAGTCGATCACATACGCGCTGCCGTCCGCGGCGACGTCCAGGCGGTCGATCTTGCCCGAGATGCACAACGACTCATCCAGCGGAAACACGAACTTCTCTTCCGTGCGCGATCGGAACGCCTGCCGCGGCCATCGGTCGGCTGCAGCGAACGCCTGCAGGTCTTCGAGCATCATGTTGCGCAACCGCTCGGTGTGATAGCCCGGCGGGATCCGCTTCTCCGAGAGCGTGCGCTCGAAGATCCGCTCGAAGAGCGGTTCGAGCGGCTGCCGCATCGTCCACCAGGCCGCCAGCACGGCGTGGACGATGTTGCCCTGCGTCAGAAAATCCAGCCGCTCCTCCGGACGCAGAGGCGCCGATTGCAACCGCAGCAGCCGTGCAGCGAAATACTGAAACGGGCACTGCAGATAACTTTCCAGCGCGGATGGCGAAAGCCTCGCGGTCTTTTGCCGCAGCATCTCCAACAGCGCGGGCGTGCGAATCTCCACCCGTGAAGGCGGCTCGGGAACTCGCCGCGGCCTCCGCCTCACGGCGCGGAACTCCTGCACCGGCAGCACCAAGTCCTCCAGGAAGATCGACGGCAGATTGCGGTCGCCGCGGGAGTTGAATTCGGGGTACGAGAGCGTCACCAGTATCGTGGCCCGCGTAATCGCCGACTCGAACAGCGCGCGCTCCTCCCGCTCGAACTCCGCGGCAGTCCGCACCCGGATGCCCGCGTCGTTGAGCCGGCACCGGGCCGAATCCGGAAAGAACGGATCCGCGCGATGGAACTGTGGAAACTCCTTCTCCACCATGCCGCAGACGAACACCACCGGGAGCACCCACTGCCGCGCCTCCGGAGCGCTGAGTACGTGCACCACGTTGCGGCGCCGGTCCTGGAGGCGCAGCGGCTCGAGCCGCAGCACGGATTTCACGCCCCGCCAGAACGCCGCGAGGCCGCCTTCACTTCCCTCCCCCAGTGCCTCCGCAGCCTCGTCCAGAGCCTCGTCGAAGAGGTCCAGCGCCGCTGCCTGACTGCGCCACTCCAGCGCTTCCTCATGCGACCTGACGGGAACCGCGGCGCGCCCCAGCAGATTCCGCAGCGTTCGCAAACGCGCGGCCCACTCCCGGGGAGCGAGCGACAACGTCGCCGAAGCCTCCAGCGCCGCAAACTCGTCGATCAACCCCGCGATCCCGCCGGCATCCTCCGGCAGCACAGCGCGCAGCGCTGCGAGACCGCTATCGGGAATCCGCTCCCGCACCGCAAAATCGAAGCGGTCCATGGCATCGCAGTCCCGAAACTGCGGCGCCAGCCGCAATGCTGACAGCGTAGCGGCGTGGTCCCATCCCCCCAAAGCCGCATCCATCACGCTGCTTAAGAACCGGATGGCCGCATGCTCCTGCAGTTGCGTGTCGAAATAGAAGCGCGCCGGAATCCCGAACCTTCCCAACGTGGACCGCAGAATCGGGACGTAGGTTTCCTGCGCCCGAACCACGATCGCCATCTCCCGGAAAGGCCGCCCCGCAGCCGCCTGCTCCAGAATCCGCCGCGCGATCTCTTCGACCTCCCGCTCGATGGAGGGCGCCTTCACCAGCAGCTTTGCCGGCGAAGGACGTCCGCCCGGCAAGCGCTCCTCCCGGAAGCCTATGGCAGCCAGCCGCGAATCCATTCCGTCGAAAGTCAACGTGAGATCGGCATGCCGCGCCATCGCCCCGATCACCGCCAACTCCGGATCCGGAAGCGCGTGGAATCCATCCAGCCAGACGGCGCCGATGCCTGGCAGCCCCTCGTTCGCAATCCGCGAAGCTACGTGTGCCAGGCACTGCGCGCGCAACGCCAAGCCTCGCCGTGCAAGCTCGCGTTCCGCCTCCTCGTAGACCGTCAGAAAGGCGGCGCTCAAAGGCGCTTCCGGCAGATGCGCCGCCAACCGCGCGCTGTCGCACCCCGCCGAAGAGAATTCCGAAATGGTCCGCGCTACCGACGCGCAGAACCCGGGGAGGTGGACCACCCGCGCAAACTCCGGCCGGCCAACCGTCTGCGCGGCCTCCTCCACGATCAGGTAAAAGACCGCTTCGGGCACCGGGTGCAACCCGGCGGTCCACGTCTCCACAAACCCCGAAAGCGTCTGGATCAGCCCCCGCCGAAAGACAAAGCCCTCCCGCGCGATGCGGTTTTGCAGGTGTTGGGCCAGCGTTGCGGTGGGTACCAGTAGCCGAATCGCGTCATTGCCCGCACGGAGTGCTTCGCGAAAACGGTCGAGGACAAACGCGGTTTTGCCCGACCCGGCCGGGCCCGTCAGCAGGCGCATTACGTCTCAAGTGTATCGCAGGCGAAGGAAAAGCGAAATACCCGGCCCCCCGCCGAGGCTGCGCTCTGCTCGAACGAACGCGAAAGCGGCCGCCGCCCCACGACCTTCGCCGGTCTTCACTGAGCGGCTTTGGCCTTGGCTCCGGGCTCCAGTTTCGGCGGCTTCGGGGAGTCCGCGTACTCGAATCCCGAAAGGTATGCGAACTTGAGGATCTTCGTCATCTTCTCGAAATTGATCTTTTCCACGGTGTCGGTGAACTGGTGTGGTCGGGATGCCGCTGAACCGCCATACCGCCGGAATATCGTGCAGCCAGGAACGGATACTGGTCGCCGCGGAAGAGAACCCGACGTACGTTGGCGCGCTCCACCACCGCCCGGTAGTCGGGACTGTAGTGCCTGCCGATGAGCACCAGCTCGTTCCAAGTATCGGGCGAGATTTCCGGCGCCGGTGTTCCTCCCCGTCCGGTGACCGCTGGGTTGCGTCCGATCATGTCGAAGTTGATTTCAGCGCGAGCGTCGGCCGCAAACACGATGAACAGCAGCGATCGCTGCGGATTCAGCGCAAATGCACGCGCCAGCTCCACCACCCCACCGCGCCCGAAAGGTTTATCGCCGGCGCGGTGGATGATGCGTGCGCCACGCCGTCATGATCGTAGTGGCCGCTGAAAACGATGGTTTCGGCCTTCAACGCCGGGTCGCTTCCCTCCCCCAGCCCGGCGACGTTGCAGGAGTTGGCTTGCCGCCGCTCGGCGACTGCGGCGTGCAGTTCCACGCCGCGAACTGCGGCTGCGCTCCTCGCGCTCTCTGGCCGCCCCCCCACATCCGTCTCCCGGCGGATGGTTGGGATCCGCGGCGGTCAGCACCGCCACCGCCCGGTGCCGTTGCGCGTTCAGCACCTTCGCAGTGTGGTTCGTGTAGCGCGTGTGTCCCCGGTGGGGATTATTACAAGTAACATCCGGAGCGGAATAGCTTTCCGGCTGGTTGCCGCGCTGCATAGATGACCCAATTCGCAGGGTGGTCTTCTCGCGGTCGGCCTGATATGCTCAGCCAGCCTCCACGGTCACTTCGTGTTCCACAGGAAAGTTCACCGAGCGAGCCATCGCGCAGACCTGATGGGCGCGTTCGTGAATGGCGGCCATGTCCGGTATCCGCGCGGCGTCGGTGATCACCATGCGCGGATGCAGCACCACGCGGGTATACTCACCCGATCCGTCCGCGTGCTCCACCATTTCTCCCGCCGCTTCGTCGGAATACTCGGTCACCACGATCCCGGCATCCGCGCAGAGGTGCAGCACCCACAGCATATGGCAAGCCGAAAGCGCGCTCAACAGCAGCTCTTCGGGGTTGTAGCGCGTGCGGTCGCCTCGGAACATCGGATCGGAGGAACCGGGAATCCCGCCGCTCTTTCCCTCGCCGCTCAGTTCGTGGTTGCGGCTGTAAGCCCGGTAGTTCGAAGTGCCCGTGCCCAGATTGCCGGTCCAGCGATTCAGGATGCGGTATTGATGCCGGCGGGTCTTCTCCATAAGCCGAGCTTACCAGAGAGGTGCCGCTCCCGATGCGCAGTGTCTTAAGCTGGAAGCATGGTTGTTGCCGGCCGGCGCAAATCCATCGCGTTCTTCATCGCCCTCGGCATCGGATTGATCGCCGTCATCGTCCTGCTCTATATCGGCTGGGGGCTGTTGAACTGGCGCCACGGCATCCTCCTCGCGCTCGGCATTCTGCTGGTCCTGGTGATCATCAGCGGGGTGTGCCTCAACACCGTCTTTCTGGTCCGTGAGATCCGGAGGAATGAGCAGAAGGACGCCTTCATCAACGCCGTAACCCACGAACTCAAGACTCCGGTGGCCTCCATCCGCCTGTACCTCGAGACGCTGCAGACCCGTCCGGTGGACGAGGACAAGCGGAAAGAGTTCTACCGCATCATGCTGGAGGACAGCGACCGCCTGTTGAGCACCATCGAACAGGTATTGCGCACCGGACGGATGGGCGCCTCCAGCCGCGGACTGAATCTCACGCGGTTTGAGATCGGCGAACTGATCCGCGAATGCATGCGTCGCGCCCAAAACCTTCACGGCCTGCCGGACGGCTCTCTCCAGTTCCACCCCAGCTCGCCGGCCACCATCCTGGCGGATGCCGAGGAGGTGCGCGCCGCGGTTTCGAACCTCCTCGACAATGCCGTAAAGTACTCCGGAAACCAGGTGAAGGTGACGGTGGAAACCCACAAAGTGGATGGAAAGTTCATTTCGGTGCGCGTGAAGGACGAGGGGCCGGGCATTCCCAAGACTGAGCTCAAGCGCATCTTCAAGCGTTTCCACCGTGTGCCCGGACCGATTTCCTCGCGTGTCAAAGGCACCGGACTGGGCCTGTACATCGTCCGTTCGGTCGCCAAGCGGCACGGCGGCCGCGCCTGGGCGGACAGCGCCGGCGAAGGCCACGGAAGCGTCTTCGTGCTGCAACTTCCTATTGCCAAATGAGCCGCATTCTGATCGTAGAAGACGAGCAGCACCTCGCCGATGGGCTGCGATTCAACCTGGAGGCCGAAGGCTACCAGGTGCAGGTGGTGGATACCGGAGAAGCCGCGCTCGAGGTCTTGAAGTCCCCGGAGCCGGCCTTCGATGTGGTGGTGCTCGACGTCATGCTGCCCGGCAAGGACGGCTTCGCGGTGATCAGCGAGCTGCGCCACAGCGGGCAATTCATCCCCACCCTCATGTTGACCGCCCGCGGCCATCCGGACGACGTTCTGCGCGGATTTGCCGCGGGAGCGGACGACTATCTCACCAAGCCATTCGAGCTGGCAATCCTGATCGCACGGCTGCGCGGCCTGCTGCGCCGGCGCGAGTGGCTTCGGGCTTCGTTCGCGAATGGGTCACCGGTCCAGGAATCGAAGGAAACCTACCGGTTCGGCGACAAGTCGGTGCATTTCGATCTGCTGGAGCTGCACGTCGGCGCGCAGGTCTTTCCCCTCACCCTGATGGAAGCGAACGTCCTGCGTTATCTGATTCAGCACGAGGGCAAGCCGGTGTCGCGAAAGGCGATGCTGGAAGAGGTCTGGGGTCTGCACGAGGACACCGACACCCGCGCCATCGACAACTTCATCGTCCGGCTCCGGCGCTACGTGGAATCGGACCCCACCAAGCCGCGCCATCTGCTGACGGTGCGCGGAGTAGGCTACCGTTTCGTGTCGAACCCCAAGTAGAGGACGTTCCGGCTTCGTCGCGTTAGACTGAAGGCATGACGCTGGCGATCGATGACGCGTTCCTGCCAGCGACTCTGTCGGCCCCTCCCATGACCGACGAGGAGTTTGCCGCATTCTGCGCCGAGCATCCCGACCTTTTCTTTGAGATGACCGCCGAAGGTGAACTCATCGTCATGCCGCCGGGCTATTCGTATACAGGTGTGCAGAATTCCAGGATCGGTGCGGAGCTATCTGCGTGGGCTGAGCGTGACGGTCGAGGTATTGTCACCGGCCCTTCTTGCGGTTTCGTCCTTCCTAACGGTGCTCGCCGATCGCCCGACGACGCGTGGACTCTGAAGAGCCGCATCGCTCAGCTCGATCCAACCAGCCGCGCTGGCTTCTGGCACCTCTGCCCAGACGTTGTGATTGAACTGAAATCCTCCTCCGATCGAAAACGAAAACTCGGTGAGAAGATGCGGGAATATCTCGCGAACGGCGCGCAATTGGGCTGGCTCATCGATCCGGACCATCGGTCAGTCGAGATCTATCGTCCCGGGGCGGAAGTGGAGACACGCTCTGACATCGATTCCATCACCGGCGAGGGACCGGTCTCCGGCTTCGTGTTGGACCTTTCGGTCGTCTGGAATCCGCTCGGCGCTTGACACCGCGGGACTGGACGGAAAAGGCTGTCCGGGGTCTACGCCGGGATTCGTGGGGCCGAGACCGATCGCGAAGAGGACAGGATCTCCCCCACTGCGGCTGGCACTCGTCCTCCGCATCCGCCAATCGGTTCTGCTCGGTCAGCCTCTTTCCTTCGCCCATCAATTCCTGCCACTTCGCGTCGGCGGAACCAATGCTCGGCCTTGAACGCTGGCGCGCCACCAGTCCCGGCAACACGAAGATGACAATTGGTTTGCTATTGAACGTTTACACTTGACGACCCCCGTTTACGGAAGGGTCGTGTCCACGGTAATCCGCTGGGCTGTAATCTGACCGGTGAGTTGGTCCGTTTTGTTTCCCTTGGTGTCGAAGACCGTATAGACAAACGTGCCGCTGTAGGTGGTGCCGCCAGGAGACAAGGTAACAGTTTCTACGATGTTGATCCTGCCAAGCAACGTTCCCGCGGTGGGGTCGTAATTCAGCGCAAAATGGTTCAGCTGGAAAGTGGAGTTTCCAGTTTTCTGCCATACCCCTAAACAGAAATTCTCCTGCGCCGGGGCTCGAGCGCCGGAATTGAGAATCTCGGTCCCATCGCTGTGCCACTGGTTGTATCCAAAGTCGATCATGGCCCCGTCCGGGATGGCTGGTTTGTGGGCGGTGTTGCCCTGGGAGAGGAACTGAATATTCCACATTCCCACGATGGATGCGACGCTCACCGCTGCCGCGTTGCTCTGGTCGCGGGCGAGACTCTCAGGTGTAAACAACTCCAGGGGATTCTGGGGTTCAATTCTGAGTTGTCGCATAGCGAACGGCGCCTGCAGTTGTGTCGGTGCGCACGCGCTGGCCGCGGGCACGAATAGCATCCCGACAGCCGCCGCGCTCAATGTTGCTGTTATTGCTCGATGTATCGCTCTCATGATGTTTCCTCTTTCTGCCGCCCGAAACTACGAGAGATGGGTTTGACCATATCGAAAACCGGCGTCACCCATCGCAATCGCGTTCGTCAGCCCGGGTCGAAATATAGCGCCAATCGCGCTACTGACCGCATGAGTTCCGCATGAGTTCACATGAGTTCCATCTGAGGACGTCCTCATCCGGCCTGAGGGTGTAAACTATTGCAAGCAGAGGCTTCCCTAATTGGACGGCGGCGGCAACGGACGGCTGCGTTTCGGCGATTTCGAATTCGATTCCCTGGCGGGCAGGCTTTTCCGTGAGGACCGCGCTGTCAGGATTCAGCCCCAACCGCTACTGGTTCTGGGCGTGCTGCTGGAGCGGGCCGGTGAGATCGTTTCCCGCGAACAACTGCGCACCCGCGTCTGGGGCGACGCAACTTTCGTCGAATTCGACCAGAACCTGAACTACTGTATCCGCCAGGTCCGGTTGGTCTTGCGCGACGAAGCATCCAAGCCCCTCTATATTGAGACACTGCCCAAACAGGGCTATCGGTTCATTGCCCCGGTTGCGGTTACACCGGGCGCTCCCCAGCCGGATGGCGCAGATCAGAACGGTACGGCGCCGGCGGGCCCAAACCAAATCGTCACAGAGGCACCTGCTGATCCGTCACAGCCGGATCCGATGTTCCCTGCTCCCCCGCCTACTGTGCGAAGGGTGGCTGGATCGCACCTGACGTTGTGCTTCCTGGCTCTGTCGGCGATAACCGGAGCGGCCCTGTATCCTTCTCTTCGGGTCCGTCCGGCTGGAGTGAAGTACACGCAGCTAACCGATTTTACGGACTCCGCGCTCGCTCCCGCCCTTTCGCCGGACGGCCGCATGGTCGCGTTCATCCGTGGAAGCAACAGCTTCCTGACAGAGGACCAAATCTACGTCAAGGTGCTCCCCACCGGCGAAGCCAGACGCGTTACCGACGACCCGCGCTCGAAATACAATCTGGCGTTCACACCCGATGGGGCTCAGATCGCATATAGCGTACTGCAACATACGAATTGGACTACCTATACGGTCTCGGTGCTCGGCGGCGACCCGCACCTTTTTCTGAACAACGCGGCGGGTCTGACCTGGCTCGACCAGCACCAGCTTCTCTTCTCCCGAATCCGCTCCGGCCAGCATATGGGAATCGTTACTGGAACGGCGGCCAGCCAGGAATTTAGCGAACTCTATTTCCCATCACACCAGCGGGGCATGGCGCATTACTCTTCGCCTTCTCCCGACCACCAATCGGCTTTGGTGGTCGAGATGGACGAGGACGGGGATTGGGCGCCCTGCCGGCTGATTTCCCTCAACAGCCGCTTCGCCGCCAAGCCGATAGGCCCTCAAGGCAAGTGCACATCCGCTGGTTGGTCACCAGATGGGTCGTGGATGTATTTCACAGCTTCCTTAAATGGGCACAGCCACTTGTGGCGCCAGGGCTTTGCGGGCGGAGAGCCGGAGCAGATCACGTCTGGCCCGATCGAAGCCGAAGGCGTAGCCGTGGAGGGGGATGGCCGCTCCCTCATCACTGCGATGGGAGTGCACGAAAGCGCCATCTGGATTCACGATGCCAACGGCGAGCGGCCCTTGTCGTCGGAGGGAGAGATAGCGGCGGACAGATTCCGTCATTCCTTTGGCGCGGATCCTTCCTTTAGCGCGGACGACACCGTTCTGTACTATCTTCTGCAGCGTGGGTCGGATAGCGCAGGCCCGGAACTCTGGCGCATGATGGTCGAGTCCGGCAAGAGTGACGCCGTATTCCCAGGAGTATCCATGCTGGCCTACGACGTTTCGCCGGATGGTAAACAAGTGGTGTTTTCCACGGTGACGCGGGCCGGAAGCACGCAACTGTGGCTCGCCCCTGTCGACCGAAGCGCCCCCGCCCGGGCAATCGGTGCGTCCGGTGAAACGCGGCCGCGCTTCGGACCGCGGGGCCAGATCTTTTTTCAAGCCGCGGAGGGAAACTTCAACTATCTCGAGCAGATGAACCCCGACGGCTCCGGGCGTTCGAAGGTGTTCCCCTATCCAATCAATACCTTTCAAGATATCTCGCCCGGGCGCCGGTGGGTAATAGCCAGGGTTCCTGTCGCTGAGGGCGCTGGAGTCGAGTTCGAGGCGATTCCCATCGATGGTGGACCTCCACGGATCCTATGCGCAAATTTCTGTGTTCCAAAGTGGTCTTCCAACGGAAAGTTCCTGGTGATTCCGGTCGAAGCTGCTTCGCTAACCAGTCCCGGACGAAGTTTAGCGATTCCGGTGGGGCCCGGAGAGACCCTGCCCGAATTTCCGCGCGGCGGGATCGAACCGCGGGCGAAAGCTAGTGTGGTACCGGGAGCCCAATCGATCGCACGCGGTCAAGTCATACCCGGCAAGGACCCCGCACACTTTGCGTACGTGCATACCACGGTACACCGGAACTTATATCGAATCTCGCTACCCTGAATAGTCGGTCGCTGGCATTCACCCGGCGCTTGACATCACTCGGACAATTGCCCGATTCACTTGAGACGGACTATGCCTAGTCAGTCGTCTATAGTCACTCGGTCCGCGCCCCCGGTGCCGGAAGTACCGTTGTGTTATGCCGGGGACTGCGGATCGGTGTTTCCTGGTTCCGCGGCCCCTACCTGGACCGAAACGTGGCCCTCCTGCTTGCCGCCGGTACGATACTGCGCGATTTTCCGGCGAGTGCGGTGGGGTGGAGGGCCAATGGGCTCGGCCGGTGGAGCGTGTCCGGGCGGATGGGTATCCGCGCCGGGTTCACCCCTCCCGCTTCTTCTCCTTCAGCCTCCGAATCTCCTCCAGTCGCTCGCCAATGCGCTTTTCCACGCCGCGATCCGTCGGGAAATAGTAGCGATGGCCGGCCAGCGACGGCGGCAGGCATTCCATGTCGGGGAGGGCGTCTTCCAGTTTATGGGCATGCTGATAGCCTTCCGAATAGCCCCACTCCTTCATCGCGCGCGTAACGGCGTTGCGAAGATTCATGGGCACGGGCTCGGCGATGGTCTGCTCCACGTCCTGATGGATCGCTCCCATGGCACGGTACGCGGCATCCGACTTGGGCGCCATCGACAGATAAATTGCCGCCTGTCCGAGAGCCAGGTCGCCCTCCGGAATCCCGAGAAAATGTACGGCCTGCATGGCAGCCACAGCCTGTTCCAGCGCGCGCGGGTCGGCCAGCCCGATGTCTTCGCTCGCCATCCGGATCAGACGGCGCGCGATGTACAGGCGGTCCTCACCGCCCTCCAGCATGCGCGTGAGCCAGTACAGCGCCGCATCCACATCGCTCGACCGCACCGACTTGTGGAGCGCCGAAATCAGGTTGAAGTGCTCCTCGCCGCTTTTGTCGTAGAGCAGCACCTTGCGCTGCATCGCGTCCTGCACGGCGCGCTCGCTCAGCACTCCCGCAGACGCGGCAGCCGCGGCCTCCAGGGTGTTGTAGGCCTGGCGTGCGTCGCCATTCGAATAGATAGCGATCTGTTCCAGCAGTTCGGGAGTCGCTTCGAGCGAGATCACGGGCAGCGCCCGGGTCAGCAGAGTCACAATCTCGGGCACCGTAAGCCCGCGCAGGGCATACACGCGCGAGCGTGAGAGGAGCGCGGAAATCACCTCGAACGACGGGTTCTCGGTGGTGGCCCCGATCAGAATGATGTCGCCCCGCTCCACGTACGGCAGGAACGCATCCTGCTGCGCCTTGTTGAAGCGGTGGATCTCGTCGATGAACAGGATCGTGCGGCGGCCCATGCGCCGCAACTTCTCCGCATCGGCCATCACCGCCTTGATTTCCTTGATGCCGGCCAGCACCGCGCTGAACGGGATGAACTCGCACCGCGTAACCCGCGCGATCAGCTTCGCGAGGGTGGTTTTGCCCACTCCCGGCGGCCCCCACAGGATAATGGAACTCAGTTCGTCGCGTTCGATCTGCCGCCGCAGCGGCTTGCCGGGGCCGAGAATGTGCTCCTGCCCGATGTAGTCTTCCAGGCGCTCCGGCCGCATCCGCTCGGCGAGCGGGCGCTTGGCATCCACCGGCTCCCGTTCCGCTTCGGGCGGTGTGGTGTCGAACAGGCTCATGGCCGCTGTGCCCTCTGGCGCCGGGCCTCGTACAGCAGGATGCCGGCAGCTACCGCGGCGTTCAAGGATTCCACTCCCACAGTGGGGATGGAAACATCGAGCGCCGCCGACCGCAACTCTCCGCCCACACCGTGGGCTTCGCTGCCGATCACCAGGCCGCACGCGGCGGTGAAGTCCACGTCGCTGATCGGGCGCGTGGACGCCTCGGCACGTGCCGGCACGCCAGCATAAAGCTCCACGCGCCGCTGCTGCAGCGCCGCACACGCCAGGCTCGGCTCGACTCCCGCCAGGAACGGCATCCGGAACAGCGAACCCGCCGAAGCACGCAGCGTTTTGGGGCTGAACGGGCTGGCGGTTCCTTTCAGGAACAGCACGCCGGTGGCCCCGAACGCCTCCGCCGCGCGAACAATGGTTCCCGCGTTGCCAGGGTCCTGGAGGCCGTCCAGCACCACCACCAGGGGGCGACCGCGAAACAACTGGCCGATGTTCCAAACTGGAGGTTTCACCAGCGCCATCACGCCCTGGCTGGTCTCCGTGTCCGACAGACGCTGCAGCAGGGCGTCGGGCAGGATCACCACCTTCACCCCCGACAGCCCTCGCACGTGCGCTTCCGCGGCGGACCGCACCGACTCG
>DATJWB010000329.1:0-2701 GCA_035501495.1 Bryobacteraceae bacterium
GATCCAGCGAAACGATCAGTTCACTCAGAATCTCGATGGCTTTGGAAATAGCCGCGGAACGGCGGCGGATGTCGCGCGCCGCGAGGCAACGCCGCGCCTCTTCGACGGCTTCCATAGCCCCTCCGTAGAGCAAGCGCACCAGATCCAGGGGATCTGCTGAAAGGATCTTTTCTATCCGGTATGCTGCAAGCGCTCGCATCGACATTCGTACGGCCTCCACCACTCATATCGGTCAACGGGCACAACGCTTGAGGGAGTTATCCGGCGTCGCCTCCGGTGCCGGGCGCCAGCTCGCACTTCTTGCATCTGCCGGACCTGTTCGCGCGATTTGCGCCGGACCCGGCCAACGACAAGCGCTCCGCGCTCGAGAACATCCGTACGCTCGCCGGCTTCGCCGGAGAGTTCCGCCGTGCGGTTGGCTGGAACGGCGTGGATCCATTTTGCCGGTTTTGAGCCTGCATTTCGGCCGGCCGGCTACGGGAGCCGACGTCGCAGCCAGGGGCATGGTTTTGAAGAGTGCGACGTTCATGTGCCTTCTCGGCCGCATTCGGAATCGCAGTCGAGAATGGCGGGTGGGATCCCTTTCCCCTCATCGGGTCTTATCGGCCGGGGCAGGGGTGGCTGCAGCCGGCGGCACTGGGGTTGGAGCCGCTGGAGATGCGGCTCGAACCGGCTTGCCGTCATAAGCGGCCAGCGCTTGTCCCCAGTCTCCGTGATAGGTGTCGAGAAGCTGTTTCAAAAGGCGAGCGCCCGCGGCCAGGTTTTGGCGGGGATCGAAGGCATCGGCCACACCCAACACCTCGAGGGTTTCGGGCATCAACTGCACCAGCCCCAGAGCGCCGCTGGGCGAGACCGCGCAGGGCCGGCCGCCGGATTTTTGCCGGACCACTGCGGCGAGTTCTTCGGCTTTGAGCCCGTAAGTGCGCGCCGGCTCTGCAACCAGGGGCTGCAATTCCTGATCACTGAGGGCGGGGCAGTTGGCGAGATCTGCGAAGCGAGCGGGAGGGAATAAAGGCGCGGGTGGAGGCAGGATAAAGAACGCCCCGGCGGATTCGCCGACCTGCCTGCGGATGGCGGAGCGCTGCCGTTCCAGCGACGCGTCCATGACAGCGAGCGGATTGCCCGCCGGGGGCGGCGTCTCGAGCAGCACCAAAAGCAGTGTCCAGAGCATGGGACCCTGAGAATCCATCGGCACTTTTTGGGTACACCATGCTCCTTCCGCAAAACAACACAAAACCACTCAAAGATTCCCGTGACGGGCCGAAAAGGAATGGGGGAGGGATATGCCCGTGAAAAAGCAAACCTGCCGCTGCTCGATGATCGGGCTGAGCTCCGAGGAGATGGAGTGGGTGCGCCTGCTGGTCACGCTGCTCCGGCACCCCGATCCGCTGGCGCCCGAGCTGGCGCGGCAGGCGCTCGAGTACGTCGAAACCGTCGCCTCCGGCGGCCTGCGGGAACGGCGCGTGAACGGTTAGCCGGAGAGCGGCAAGATTCTGTCCGCGCCAATTCTTTGGCGCCCCGGCCTACCGGCATCCTATTTGGAATCAGTGTGGCGTGATGGCAGCGGGCGTGCATTCCCACGGTCGGCATGCTGGATCCCGTGGCCACACATATCGAGCGTTACATGGACCTGCTCAGCGCACGCCAGAAGCTGGTCGCCGCAAATATTGCCAACGCCGACACCCCTGGATATAAAACGCGGGACCTCGACTTTCAGACGGAATTTCGCAGCGCCACCTCTCAGACCTCGAGCCCGCAGCCGGCGGCCGTGGAAGTACCCGGGCTCAAGGTCAAAAATGACGGGAACAATGTCAGTGTGGATCGTGAAGCGCGCCTGCTGGCGGAAAACGCCATGCGTTTCCACATGGCCACGGAGCTGATGCGTTCCGAACTTCGCACGGTGCGGTCGGCCATCACCGAAGGGAAGAACGGATGAGCCTGTTCTCCGCGCTCTCCGTCAGTGCCTCGGGCATGAGCGCCGAACGGACTCGGGCCGAGCTGCTGGCGGAGAACCTGGCCAATGCGGAAACCACCCGGACTCCGGAAGGGGGGCCATACCGCCGCAAAGATGCGGTGTTCGCGACGGAGTACACCGTGTCGCCCTTTGCCTCGGTCTTCGAAGCGCAGATGAGCGCAGCCGGCGACGGACCGGAAGGCGTGGGCGTGGCCGACATCGTGGTGGATGACCGCGAGCCGGAGCGGCGCTACCTCCCCGGGCATCCCGACGCCGATGCGCAGGGTTACGTGGCTTTCCCGCGCGTGAATCCCGCCGAAGACATGGTGGACCTGCTGGGCTCGGCCGAGAACTACGAAGCCAATGTGGCCGCCATCTCGGCCGTCAAGGACATGATCAATCACTCGCTCGATCTGTTCCGCTGATCCGATGCCTGCCCCTCTCACCTCCGTCTCGAACGCGGCGCCGCTCGCGGTTCCGGTTTCCGCGACCCGAAGCACAGGCGCGGGATCTGGTTTCGGCGCGCTGCTCGAGAGCGCCATTGGCGGCGTCGAAAACATCCGCCAGGAAAGCACGCAGGCGGTGGAAAAATTTCTGGGGGGCGAGGGCGGAGAGCTGCATACCACCGTGCTCGCCACGCAACGAGCCGAACTGGCCTTTCAACTCTTTCTGCAGGTGCGCAACAAAGTAGTGGACGCTTATCAGGAGATCATGCGCATGCAGACCTAACGCCCGTCTGATGCGGGC
>DATJWB010000330.1:0-3168 GCA_035501495.1 Bryobacteraceae bacterium
ACTCGAAACTTGAAACTCGAAACTGACCTATGGAACATAACGACGGCAATCTGACCCCCAAGGCGGTGAGCGAGTCGAAGTCGGAGATGATCGAGCTCGTGCTGCCCAACGACACCAACCCGCTGGGAGCGCTGCTCGGCGGACGGCTGATGCACTGGATCGACCTGGCGGGGGCGCTGGCGGCACATCGCCATTCGCGCTCCTACGCGGTGACCGCCTCGATGGACCACATCGACTTCCTGGTACCGGTTCACGTCGGCGACATGGTGATCCTGCAATCGGCGGTGAACCGCGTGTTTACGACCTCGATGGAGGTCGGCGTAAAGGTGCTGGTGGAGAACTACATCTCCGGCAGCCGGCAGAAGGTTGCGACTGCCTACCTCACCTTCGTTGCGGTCGACCGATTTGGCAGGAAGCTGGAGGTGCCGCCCGTCATTCCGGAGACAGAGGACGAAAAGCGGCGCTATGAAGGCGCGCTGCGGCGCCGCACCGCCTCCAAGGCGGAACGCGAACGCCGAATCGCGGCCAGAGGCGATGCCGGGAACCGGTAGTGGCTGTTCTAGTCCGGGCGGCCATTGCCCTCGCGCAGGTCCTTCTCGTCCGTCAGCTTGTAGGTGATTCCGTTCCACTCGTAGCGATAAAGCGTATAGATCGCTCCGCCATTGGGGGTCGCGCTTGGCACGCGCACCAGCACCGCCCCTTGTTCAGCGTAAGCTTTTGCAGTGCCGAAATTCGTATCGCAGAAACCCGTGCCGTCCGGCGGACGGTCGACCGACCACACCTTATCGAACTTGCTCTGCGAGAACTGGCGGAACACGGTCAGCCGCAGGCAGTTGTTTTCGCCGGAGTAGGTGACCAGCAGAACATCGTGACGCTCGGCCAGCCCATCGAGGTCGAGGTTGGCGATGCGCGAATCGTCATCTTTTTCGTCCGCCACCGGTGACGCGGCGCGCCAGAGCCTGTGGATGGTGAAGGTATCCAGGCCGGTTGTTTTCGCCCATTTCTCTTCGTCTTTCTTGTGCACCTGCTTCCAATTCTGGGCGAAGCCGAACGACGATATCGCAACCACGAACACCAGCGTAGCGCGCACGGTCATAGCGTATTTCATACAGAATGGCAGGGCGCCCCGGCGGCGCCGTAGCTAGCGTTTTCGAGAGCTCGGGCGGATGTGTAAGTCGGCAACCTGAAGGCGCATTAGCTCGGCCAATTTGGAGATGTTGTCGGTAGTGTTGTCAAAGCCCGAAAGCACGGCTCCTACCACGATCCGATCCTCCAGCACCACGATCAGAATTTGCGTCTCGCCGCCCTGCTTTAGGGTACCGCCGAAAACTCTCTGGCCAACGTTCGCGATCGCAATCGGTTCGAAGTCCGGAAGCTGAGTTTTCTGAGCGGCTTGCTCGTAAGCCAACGAGGCTTCACTGCCGTATTGATACTCGTCCACCGTGAGGGTCACCTTGTTGACTCCGTCTCGTGAGGCGTAGACCGTCAGCCTGCTGATCGTCGGTTTGGGAGTTGCGACTGTGTCCGGTCCGGTGTCCAGTTGTTGCGTCACCGCCGGAAAAGACTCCTTCACGGTTTTCAGGGGAAGGATGACGCCGCGCGGCAGCGTTGGCTCGGAGGGAGCTTTCTTGGGAGTGGCGGGAGGCGGCGGCGTGGATGCGTCCTGATCCTGTGCGTGCCCGTAGATCAGCGGACAGAGCAAGAGGACGGCGAAGGTGATCGCAGACCGGCGCATTGCCATCATCATGCCGGAGAGGAAACGGAGAAAACAAGTACCTGTCTAGTCCCGTGCTCTTTAGTGCCAGTCGCCTTAGTCGAAGCGCTCGAAAATGACCTGCTTGCGGTCCCAGCCCAGTTCCTCGGTGAGCAGCTTACGGACGGCGGCGACCATCTGGTTCAGGCCGCAGACATACGCTTCCAGCGCGCCCGGCCCAGGCTCCCGGGCGCGCATGTCGCCGGCGACGATCGCGCGCACGTGGTCCTGCACATATCCCCGACAGCCGGGCCACTCGTCGCCACAGCGACTCAGGGTAGGTACGTAGTGGAAATTCGGGTTCTCGCGCTCGATCCGCTCGAACTCCTCACGGTAATAAAGGCTGTGCTCGTGACGCGTGCCGAAGACCAGCCAGTATTGGTGGCCGCGATTGCGCTCAGGCGAGTCGAAGAGCCATTGCACCATGCTGCGGATGGGCGCAACGCCCGTGCCGGTGGCGATGAAGATGGCGTCCTTGCGTGGCTCGCGCAGCACAAACAGACCGTGAGGGCCGTGGAACTGTATCGTCGCCCCGACCTCAAGGTCGCACAGCCAGTTGGAGAGAAAGCCCTCCTCGACGCGGTTGAGGCAGAGATCGAAGGTCGGCGCGGGACGCGGCGCCGAGGCGATGGAGTAGGCGCGCGTGTGCATCTTGCCATCGGGCCGCGGCTGCTTGATGGAGACGAACTGCCCGGGCGTGAAGCGGAACTCGTCAACACCTGCAACCCTGAATTCCAGGTGCTTGGTCTGCGGCGAGAGCAGGACAGACTTCGTCAGCTCGGCGGTCAGCAACTGCCGTTGAAACGTTGTGCGCTCCTGGACCAGGGTGCTCATACCTTCCCTGTTTGTCTAGATGCGATAGGAAGGGTGCGAGATTTTGCGGAGGCAGCAAGGCGCTCATCTACTCCACCGTAACCGACTTCGCCAGGTTGCGCGGTTGGTCGACGTCGCAGCCGCGGCGGACCGCGATGTGATACGCCAGCAACTGGCAGGGCACGACCTCGAGGATCGGCGCCAGCAGTTCCGGAGCTTCGGGAATATAAAGCACGTGGTCGGCGGCCTCGCGAATCTCCTCGTCGCCTTCGGTGGCAATCGCGATGACCGTGCCTGAGCGCGCCTTCACTTCCTTCAGGTTCGACAGGGTCTTCTCGTAGCGCAGCACCGAGCCCGGATCGTTCAGGTCGCGCGTAGCGAGGATCACCACGGGCAGGTCTTCGTCGATGAGCGCGTTGGGGCCGTGCTTCATCTCGCCGGCGGGATAGCCCTCGGCGTGGATGTAGGAGATTTCCTTCAGCTTCAGCGCGCCCTCCAGCGCGATCGGGTAGTGAATCCCGCGCCCGAGGAACAGGAAGTCGTGCGCGCGGTGATATTCCTTGGCGAGGTCTTCGGTCTCCTCGTCGCGCGTGAGCAGCGCC
>DATJWB010000331.1:0-9121 GCA_035501495.1 Bryobacteraceae bacterium
TACCACGCTCCGTTCCTCGTCCGGCTTGATCATCCCGCCAAACTCCCCGAAATACAGTCGCGCCGCGTTCCCTTCAATCCCCAGCAACTCTTCTAGCGATCCAGCCCCCTCCGCCCGCTCCGCCATCTCTTTCAGGCCCGCCAGCGTATTCCGCTCCGGCTCCACGTGGTTGCGCTGCAGCAGCGTTCGCTGATTGCGAATCTTCCCCGCCACCAGCCGCCGCGCCAGCGCCAGCGCGAAATACTCCTGCTCCGCCAGCCGGAACTGGCTCCGCCGCAGAAAGACGTTCTTCGTGTTTAGCCCCGTCGTGATCCCGTAGAACCATCCGCCCATCGAGAAGTAGCAGACCGGCACCTCCGCCTCGCACAGCGCCTGCACCGCCTGCGTCGAGATCTGCACGTTCCCCATCAGGTTGACCTGGCAGATCTCGCCCACCCGCACCTCCTGCACCAGCGTCTTGTCGTCTTTCACTTGCAGCACCGCGCCGCTCTTCCCCACCCGCATGCCCTGCGTATTCAGGTACAGCGGGCGCAGCTCGCTCCGCGGCGTCACCAGCGCCCGGACCTCGCGCTTCACCGGCTTGCGCGTCGGTGGGTCGAACAGCCCGAGCTGCTCCGCGTCCGCGATGTCCTCCGCCAGGCGCCGCGTCTCGTCCGGCAGGCAGATCCCCGCCAGCGAGCACCTGGGACACTTCGGCGAATCCTCCAGCGGCGCCGGAATCTCGCCCTCTTCCGCCGTCTGCCACGCGCGCGCGATCAGCGACTCCGCATCCGCCATCACCGCTCCGTCGAATGCCGCCCGCACCCGCTGCCCCGTCTTGCGGTAGTACGCGACCCCTTCGTCGCACCGGTACCCGCTCTCTCGCAGGACGATTCCCTGGACCGCAAGCTGCGCCCGGTCCGCCGGCCAAAGCTCCGGCCCCTCGTCGCCCCTCAGCGGACGCCCGTGCTTGTAATCCACCGGCGTCACCACTCCGCCCTCGGCCTCGATCAGGTCCATCTTGGCGATCACCCGCAGCCGCTCGCTCGAAAGCGTGACGCTCCGCGCGTGGATCTTCTCCGGCAGCTCCTCCGGCGGCGGCAGCGCCGACCCCCGCGTATCGACGCGCCGGTGCTCGATCTCGCCCGAGACCGTGTCCGAGCTCTCCTCGAACACGCCCTCCACCCACTCGTAGAAGAAGAGGCGCGGACAGTAAGCGAACTCGTTCACCATCCGCGCCGGCAGATAGTCCGGCAGCTTGCGTTTGTTCTCCAAGGGAACCGGCAGCGCGCTCACGGCTTCACCTCAGGTCAC
The DNA here is from genome assembly GCA_035501495.1 of Bryobacteraceae bacterium. Taxonomy (GTDB): domain Bacteria; phylum Acidobacteriota; class Terriglobia; order Bryobacterales; family Bryobacteraceae; genus JAIQFL01. The sequence goes on from DATJWB010000331.1 coordinate 1,294, forward strand.
ACCACGATGCACGGCGCGTCGATGGCCGTGTAGGGTTTACCCAGGGCCGCGATCACCCGGTCGCCGCGCCCCTCCGCCGGACCGAGATTGACGAACAGCACCTGGTCTTCTTTATGATTGATGATCCTCGCCAGTTCCCCGCGGCACCGCGCCAGGTCGCTGCCCGTCAACTGGCACTCGAAGACCGAGTATTGCAGATGGTCGCCGAACCCGCGCATGGTCTGAAACACCTTGCGGAGGCGCTTGTCGTCGCAGATGTCGTAGCAGACCAGGTAGGAGGTTCGCATCCAGTCAATCCCCTGCGAACTGGCCCAGCCCGAAGTGGCAGCCATACCCCAGGCTAAACGGCGCGGGCACGGGTTCGTTGAACTCCAGGCGGAACCCGTAACCCGGTCGCGGAATATCGTCCTTGCGGTTGCGGCGGAATTCCACCCATTCGAATAACCCCGTTCCCTGCTGCAGCATCTCGATTCGCGAGGGCTCAGGAAGCCCGTGGTTCCGGCACTCGCGTCGCACTTCACCCATCAGAAACTCCGCGTAGCTGCCCCGGCCCTTCCGCCAGTGCCGCCCCGCAATAAAAGGAGTCGTGCTGCTCACCCGTCGGCTCGCGGGCCGAATTCTCGAGTCACTGCATTTTCCCCGCCATGTCGCCATCACACGAATCGGGTCTTCGCTGGATCGCCCGTACAATTCTGTCATCTGGAGCATCGCCTGCACTTCCTCAGCGCTGAATCCCTCTGAACTGCGCGTGTAGAGCAGGAGCTTCGCAATGCGTCCCCGGTCGTTCGCCAGCGGAAGAATAAAAACGTGCTGGTGATCCTTCCGCGGCTCACCATCGGGCGTCTTGCCGCTGAACACAGGGGAGACTCGGCGAGCGTCTCCGGTGATTCTCTTGTGGATGCCCATCAACCGGACGCGCACCTGCTCCGCTACTTCCACCGTCGCGGTAACCAGCGGAAGTACGGACGAGCTCAGCTCCATCAGCACGGCCTGCACGCCGGCATTTCTCGTCTGTGGTCTGAGCGCCCGCGCTCGGATCGCATCGGCGGGCCTGACGTACGGCACCATCCGCATTGCCGGCGGCATGCTCCTTCGGTCCTTCTGAAACTCCGCCGTCGAATACGCGATCGCATCGAGCCAGGGACGCTTCTCCGCATACAAGCTCTCCGGCACCGCGCACGCCACCGGCACCATGTCGCCAGCCTCGGCGTTCTCCGCCATCGGCTCGCACGGAATCCCGCCTTGCACTGCGCCATCGTGCACGCGCGCCTCCACCCAGGACTCCGACCGCCCCACGTAATTCAACGAGCCGAGCAGCCGATCAAGCAACTCTAACTGCACTTCCGTCAGCCGCACATTCGGCCATGTCAGATACAGAGAGGCTCCCGGACTTACCGCCACGAAGGCGTCGAACACCAGGCTCTTTTCCGTCGGGTCGAACGTGTTGCTGTTCAGGTAGCTCCGCGTATGAGCGGCGATCGCCTCAGGCAGACGGTAGCCTGGAGATTCCGCTGCTAAGGCGCTCAACAATTTCCCGACGTCCGACTCCGCTACCTCGGCGTGCTTCCGTTTCCAGGCGTCGTACAACGCGCGCAGCAGGCGATACGGCGAGGGCGGCCATTCCACCTCACCTTCGTTCACGTGTCTGCCCCACGGCGTCGCGTGAAACCGGTGTGCCGGAAATCTCAGCTCAATCGTGGTCACTGCGCTTCCTCTCTGGCCGCTGACTCCTCTTCTCCCTTCTTGCCCTTCGCCGGCTTTACGACCTTGACGACGGTTGTCAGTTCCGTGACCGGCGGTTCTGCGAACAGCGCCTTGCATCCGCTGATCTCGTTCTGAAGGTCCGCGAGCAGTACCGCCTCGGGCGGGACCGCAAACCCCGTCGGCGCCGTCGCTCGCACGTCGCCGGCAAGTTGGAAGTCGCATGCGGTACGCAAGCGAAGATGACTCTCCAGAAAGCGCCGCACCTTCAATAGTGCCAACCCGACCAGCAGCCGGTAGGCCTCAGCCGGCAGCCCGTAGCCTCGAATCAATGCGAGATCGATATTGAAATACGCACGCACCTTTTCCGCGGTGAACTCCACACGGCTGTAGGGAACGTTGCTGTAAACGCCTTTTTCGCCGCCCTCCGCCTCGGCTGCCTGCAACTCGCCCTTCGGATCGACCGGGCTGTTCTTTACACCGCCGGAGATAGCTTTCCTTACGTTTTCTGCCTCAATAAAGCCCGTAACCGCGCGCGGCGCTCGTACCCGCCCGCCGTCAAGCAGGGAAAGGAACACGCCGTGCAACAGGCTGTTCGGGTCGTACCGGAACAACGTTGCATAGATCGTCTTCCAATCCAGCGGGTGCTTCGGGTTGTACTTCATCTCCTTTGCCAGCCGGTCCTTGAACGTTTTGTTGTGCAGGAAATAGGGCGAGCCGATGCGATGCGCCTCTACCAGCGAGCTTGTCCGAATTGCTTCGTCAGCGCCGCTCAATGTCGCTGCCACATAGGGCAGCCCCTTCAACTCCGCCGCCAGGTCCGGGCCGTCCCCGTCCAAACAGGTCTTCTCCAGCCGGTTCGCCACGCTCTGCGCACTCTCCACCAGAAGCATGTCCTTTCCATCCGGCCGCGTGAACTGGGCCGCTCCTAAATCCGCGAATCCAGTCGGTTGAAACCTCTCGCCCTGTGCGGGCCGGAGCTCCGCTTCCAAGAGAATCCGCGAAGCCTTGTCAATCTTCGTCCAGTCGATCATTGCCTCTCTCCCGTCTTTGTTATGAGAATCGGCGCATCACCGGTCCGTAGGGCACCGGTATCAGCAGCGCCGCTGCCAGCCGCATTCCTTCGAAACCGCCGGCGTCTTGGATGTCCGCGCTCCTCACACCCGCGTTCTGCAATCTTCGCGAGCCGGCCCGTGCCGCCCGCGCAACGTCGCCGGCCGTCAACGCAGCCAACACGCTCATGTCGCCCATCACATATTTCTTCCCCTCGCCAGTCTCGATCTCCTCTGCACAGAAGAGCTGCTTCAGAAGTGCGTACACCGGCCACAAGCCGGCATCGCTCCGCCCATCCGTCGCGATCGGCTCCCGCTTCTTCCAGTCGACCAACGTGAAGGCGAACAGCAGCTCCTCAATCCGGTCGTCGTCAACCGTTCCTTCCAGGAAGCTGGTAACGTCGCCGACACCGCACCGATACCCCGACCCAAGGGGATTGTGGTCCAGACCGTACTGTTCGGCAAGCAGCATCCGACGCTCCAGAGTGCGTGCCATGCGCTCCTCCAGACTGGCGCCCGTCCAGGAAAAACTTCCGTTGCTCCGGTCCAGGTGCGACACCATTCCCGACAGATCTCTGTCCCACATCCCCGCCAGTGCCGCGGCTATGCGGGCCTCTGTTTTGCCTGAGAGCTTCGCTACCCACGCCCGGCTCAGTTTGGCTCCGATCCGCACTTCCTTCCCTGTCAGCAGGATTCGTCGGTACAGCCCACCCACAGCCGCCGCCACATCCTCCAGTGCCTCCTCGCCGCCTCGCAGCAACACGTTGTAGATGGCCTCATCCACTTGCCGCCGCAGACTGTCGAACTCCGCCGGCGGTGATTTCATCTGCCTGTCGACGCTGTCCAGGATTCCGTTCAACTCGCGAACCAGGTCGCTCTCCCATCGGTCTTGCACTCCGAATCGTCCGGCTGGCAGCGCGACATAGCTGTCACCTCTGCGCTTGAGCAGGCTGTATCTGACAAATCCCGAGATCCCCCGGTCCACCCCCAACATGCACGCCGACTCGGCGAACTCCAGCCCATTCTGTGCCAGCTTCCCCGCCACCGCCGCCCTGCCTTCTCTCAGCAGAACGCGAAGCTCCCGATACGTCGCCGGTCTCTCCCAAATCGGCGCCCAGATCTCCGCCCGCGCCAGCTCAACGTCCTTCGCTGCAGCCGACCCGTATCCCACCGCAGTCGGCCTCACCGTGAACGGGCTGCACAATAAAGATCGGTATGCGATTCCCTGCCGCCGATACAGGCCCGCTGCCCAGGCCACCGCTCCCTCCAGCGTCAGCACGAAATTCCACGGATTCGACGGAAAATCGGCCGCCTCGACGCCTTGCCCCTGATTGAAACCGCCCGCGCGGCCGGGATCGTACTGCCCTACTGCGCTCGGCTCGAACCCGCCAGTCGCGGATCCGAACAGGGCATTTCGGAGTAACGGCTCTACCGGCGCCTTGGTATCTGGAGTGATCAGAAGCTTCCCCAGATACTCCATGAAGTTATTGGTATAGTCCAGTCGCCCTTCGTTGCCGCCGGTGCCTAGAATCGGAGCGAACACGCGCTTCCCTTCCGCCGAGATCCCGACAGCCGCGTCCAGCCACTCTACGCACCCGTCTGGCAGCCGATTCCGGCAGTCGAGTTGAATTGCCATGCGGCGAACCTCTTCCTCCGCCTTGGACCCGCCCTTCTCCAGCCCCGCCGCTGCCACAATCTTCTGCGCCTCACCGATTGCCTGCCGGTAAACCGCGAATCGTTCGTTGTCGGAGTTCGTGATCGCTTCGATTCCCACCTTGCGATCCTTCGGATAGAACCCGCTCCCTCCGTTCCAGGGCGAGAGGATCGGTGTCGGTGCGTACCGGAGCAGAAGAAAATCGGCTAGACCTTCTTCGTCCAACTCCGTTTCCAGGCAGAAGCACGCGGAATCCCACCAGCCGCGCGCCGCCGGATCCGCCTGTTCCGTAACCAGCCGCAGCACGGCCAGCGCCTTCAAATAACTGCCCAGCGGTTCCGCCGCGCAGCCACCGAGTCGAATCAAACTCATGCCGATGCCTCCCGCCCCGCTCTCTCGCTAGCCGCTTCGTCCGCCGACCGCAGTAGCATCTCCAAATAGGCCAGCCGAAACGGCCCCAGCTCATCGCGCATTCGAATCACGCGTTCCGTCCACGAAGCGGCGCCGTCTGCCGCGAAGCCAAGTTGCGCCCATCGCAGGGTGAGCCCTGTCTCGGGTCGTTCCACTCCACTGCCCAGGGAACATGCCAGGAGCGTCTCGCCCTCCTCGATTCCGCGAACTCGCTCGCGGCTGGCAACGCGCTCCCCTGGCATCGATCGCAACACCACCCGAATGCGCCCGTGATGCGCTGCTACGACGTAGGCCGCCAAATCGGATTCACCCGTGGCAACCATCGCCAGCGCGCTGCCAAATTCATGACGAAAGAAGGGCCGCTCATGCTTCCCGTTCCCTATCTGCTTCGCGAGAAGTTCGGCGTACGGAGGCTCCGTACCCTGCAACGTCTTCTGCATTACCCGATGCGCCTTCCCCCAATCGTGTAGCCGTGCCGCCGCCTCTAGCGCAACCCGATGGCTATCCAGCCCAAGTCCCGCCAGTCCTCCGATAAACCGCCGCATCTCCACGCACACCTGGTCGGTATGGGCAGCGAGCGTTTGCCGGTATTTTAGAAAGCTCCTTCGGTCCTCGTTGTCTTTCTCGATTGCCGCTCCACTCAAGTCGACTGGCGCCACCAGCGCTGTACTCTCCGGCCACCACCCGTATTCCTCCGTGTACATCCCTTCGGACGAGTGCAGCAGCAGGGTCATCCCCGGATAGATCGTCTCAGGGTGGACCCATTCCCCCTTCCCCGCGTTCCAGCACCACACCGTCTTCGGCAGGTCGCCGATCGGAGTCGGGCAGAGTTCGCCGTCGTCAATCTCGGGCTCCTCGGGCGGCGCGGACCGGCGGTCCCAGTCGCGCCACAGCACGTAAACATCGCGCTCGGGGTCGCTCCGCACAAAACGGGAGATATCGATTGTATTCCCTCCGAGATCAGGGCTCGTATCGAAGAGGTCCAGCAGATCCGCCGTGCGAAGCACGTGTTTCCAGGGAGTCGGAGACGTAACCAACGGCGGCAGATCCGCCGGAGCCGCCGAGGTCAATCCGGTTAGTACCTGCTCTGCCGCTGCTACCTCAAGAGGATCGTAAGGTGCGTACACCTTTGCCTGGTCTTTCTCGCTCAGCTCGGCCGTCTCCGCCAACTTCTTCAACTTGCTTCCAAGCGGCCGGTCGACCCAGTAGATCCGGCAACCGCTTCTCTCGCCCTTGCGGTTCACGCGTCCAAACCGCTGCACCATACTGGTGTAAGGCGCCAGGTCGCTCACCATCAGCGTCGCGTCCAGATCGATGCCGGCTTCGATCACCTGCGTAGCCACCACAATCCGTCCTTGTTCCGGCACCGGAGAGAACGCCGCGCCCACGTGCCGTCGCCGGTCCGCACCGCGAAATCGCGAGTGCAGCAGTGTCACCTCGGCCTCGGTCTTCTTCTCGAGAGCAGCGCCGATTTCGACGGCTCGCCGCACCGTGTTGGCGATCACCAGCGTCAACGTCCCTGGCGCATGCTCCCCCGCCACGAACTCCGCAACCCCCTGCAGCAGCCGGCAACTGGTCGGCGCCCGCTCCATTCGTTTCTCCGCGTGTAGCCGGGCCCGCACCGTCTCGTTCTTGAGATCATCGCTGTCCGGTCCGATCACCTTGACTGAGCTTCCGCGGAAATCCGCCGTGTCCATCCACGTCGGATCGATCGTCGCCGAAATCCAGCACGAAGGAGCAGACCCGAACACGCCGAATTTCTCGCGAAACGCGGCCAGCTGCAGCGAGGTTGCCAAGCCATCCCCCAGCAGCTGCACTTCATCCATCACCCAATAGCAGTCGCTGTTCAGCAACGCAAAATCCATCGGCCATCGAAACGGGTTCCGTGCGTATCCCCGATTCAGCGCGCGGCTCAGCAGGATATCTTGCGTGCCGACTAGAATCGCCTCTTCGTCGGGTTGCAACTTCGAGTCGTTGTCTTCGCTGCCCCCCAGCAGTCGATACACGCGTATGCGGCGGGAGAGCCCAGCCTTCACGAGATTTTCAACACGACTCTCCGCCACCTTGGCGACTTGTTCAGTGAGCGCTCGCCCCGGAAGGCACCACACGAGCCGGCGCGATGTACTGTCCGCCTCTGTCGCTCGCCTGTGCAGCCAGGCAACAAGAACCGAGTCGGTCTTCCCAAGCCCGGTCGGAGCTTTGAGAACCGCCGAATGGGTCATCTCCATTCGCAAGAGCTCCTGGAAGCCAAACGGAGCGTGTGCGGTTGCTATCTTGAAAAATTCGGAGTATTCCATGTAAAAGTCTTAAACTGAGTTGTGATTTTCCCCACCAAAGCGTTGCAATTCTTTTGGGAACGCCGTGGGCACTGGCGTGGTTTGGACCCAGGGCGTCGGTGCGCTACCGAGCCTATTCAGTTCTAGCACGAGACGTAAAACGTGTCACTGTTACCCTCGGCGCAACCTTGGTCAGCCGCGACGCTGATTTCTCCAGCATCGATGGGCTCCCCCGTCCGTTCGCTTTGATTCACCAACCCCGGCTCAAAATCGCCCCAATCCCTTCAATCACTAACCCCCTCCGCGCCCCGAACGCCCCCAATGCGCCCGGTAACTTCTTTATCAGGGAGGATCCTTCTCCGATCCCCCGGAAAGACACCCGAATGAACCCAAGCATCTCTGAAATAATCAAACGAACCCAAGACTGTCCTTTGTTTGCAACAAAATCACCGATTCTGGAACCCGGGTCGAACCCCAGCCATCCTCTCCATCCCTTGTCGAAAAAGCTGACAGACGAGGCTAATAGCTGTGAGCCAATTCCCGACAACGGGATATAATTATCATGAAAGGCGCCTTGCCCCATGAAGATACGACCCGAAGATGCCCTGGAGTACCACTCCTCATCTCCCGCAGGCAAAATCTCGGTTACCCCGACCAAACCCTGCCGTACCCAGCGCGATCTCAGCCTGGCTTACACCCCCGGCGTCGCCGTCCCGTGTAAGGAAATCGAGCGC
>DATJWB010000332.1:0-15138 GCA_035501495.1 Bryobacteraceae bacterium
TGTCCTATTTGCGCAAAGTAGAAATGTCCTATTGACACCTTCAGGCTCGGGAGGCGGCAGAAGGACAACTATTGATGACGCAAGGCGAATGGGACCGCCTGGTGGCCCTGAAAAAGGCCAGGAAGCCGCTCGCCCGAACTCTCCTGGATAAGTTCCACAGGGCCGTTGGAGAGCCGGCTTCCAGGGCCCCTGTGATCTTTTAGCCGGGGGCACCCGTCTGAGTCAGACGGGTGCCGCATCGTGTTTTCAATAACTTGACCTCCGATTTCCGTCTGAGTCAGACGGGTTGGAGTCCGAATTGGGTTTCGCCCGAGACGTTCCGCGCCATCCGGCCCGCTCTCCGGGACAACGCACTGCATTTTCAGGGAGAGGGCATCGCTGATTCCGGAAAATGGCGCTCGCATTTCCGGCCGCCGTTGCGTCCTCGACAATCTGCGGACGCGTCTGACGCGCCTTCAATTGCAGCTCTGACGGCAAGCTCCCTGCCCGCCGATGAATCCCTCGCGCTCCCGCGATCATCTGGTAAGCTGATCCCTGGCATGCACTGTAGCTGCGTTCGGCACACGGAAATTCCGCACACCTCCGCGCTGTTTGCGGATTTTCTGTACCATCCGGACCGAACCGCACGTTTTTATCCTCACCTTTTCCGCGATTTGAGCGCCTATCAGGCCGCCGCGTCCGAGATCCGAATGTCCGGCGAACAGCGCAGGGCGCTGATTTCCGCCCTGCGCGTCCGGAATCCGGACTCCCCCGCCCTCCAGCGGTTGGCACAGCCGGAGACTGTGGCCGTGGTCACCGGCCAGCAGGTTGGGCTGTTTTCGGGTCCGTCTTACACAATTTACAAATTGCTGCACGCCATCCGGCTGGCGGAGTGGCTGACGGAGAACGGAGTCTCGGCGGTGCCGGTATTCTGGCTGGCCACCGAAGATCACGATTTCGCGGAAGTCAACCACGCCTGGGTCTTCACTGCGGACCATCACCCTGTGAAGCTGGAAATGCGGCGGACGGCCAGCGCACAGCCGGTGGGCGGCGTGGCGTTGTCGGATCCGCCCATCCGCGAACTTCGCTCCGCCCTGCATGGATTGCCGTTCGGAGAAGAAGTTGCCGACCTGGTGGAGGAGACCTATCGCGCCGGCAGCACCATGGGCAAGGCATTCGGAGAGTTGCTGCGCGCGCTGCTCGGAAAGTTCGATGTGCTGCAGGTCGATCCCATGCTGCGCGAGTTTCGCGAACTGGCGGCTCCCGCCCTTCGCAGCGCCGTGGAGGCCGCACCCGGTCTCACGGCCGCCATACTGGCCCGCAACCAGGAGCTGAAAAACGCGGGATACCACGCCCAAGTCCACGTCGAAGACCAGACCTCGCTGGTGTTTCTGCTCGAGAACGGCAAACGCCTGACCCTGCGGCGCAATCAAACGGAATATGTCCTGAACGGGCGGCGCTTCTCCACCGAAGAGTTGATGGACCGCGGCGCATCGCTCTCGCCCAACGCCCTGCTTCGGCCGGTGGTCCAGGATTCGATGCTGCCTACCGTGGCCTATATCGGAGGTCCGGCGGAACTGGCGTACCTGGCGCAGTCCGAGGTAATCTACCGGGCGATACTGGGACGCATGCCGGTGGCGGTGCCCCGCACGGGCTACACCATCCTCGATTCCCGCAGCCAGAAGCTGATGGACCGCTACGGCCTGAGCTTGCAACACTTCTTCCACGGCGAGGAGGCCCTGAAAGAGCGCATCTCGGCGAAACTCGTGCCGGCGGCCCTGACGAACGCCATGCGCACGGCCGAAACTACCGTGGACCAGGCCATCGACAAGCTCCGCGACGAACTGGTGGGATTCGATCCCACGCTGGCCAGCGCGCTGGAACGCAGCGGCCGGAAAATGCGTTATCAACTGAACAAGATGGAGCGCAAGACCGGGCACGAAGCGATGCGCCGCCACGCCCGCGCGGCGCACGATGCCGCCTCGCTTTACGGGCTGATCTTCCCCGAGCGAACCCTGCAGGAACGAACCTATTCCTTCCTGCCGTTCCTGGCAAAGCACGGGTTGGAACTGATTGACCAAATCTACGAATCCATCCAATTGGACTGCCCCGACCACCGACTCATGGTAATTTAGATCCTTTCCGGATTTTTCGCCGCAATATGACCAAAGAGCAGGCTCGCATAGAAGAGTCGCGCCAACGCCGCGCACATTGGAACCGTTGGGGCCCATTTCTCAGTGAGCGTGCCTGGGGCACGGTGCGCGAAGACTACAGCCCCGACGGATCGGCATGGGAGTACTTCTCGCACGACCAGGCGCGGTCGCGCGCGTACCGCTGGAACGAGGACGGGCTGCTGGGGATCTGCGACCGCCACCAGCGCATCTGCTTTGCCATCGCGCTCTGGAACGGCCGCGATCCGATCCTCAAGGAGCGCCTCTTCGGCCTCACCGGCAATCAGGGCAATCACGGCGAAGACGTCAAGGAGTATTATTTCTACCTCGACAGCACGCCCACGCATTCCTACATGAAGGCCCTGTACAAGTACCCGCAGGCCGAGTATCCTTACGCGCAACTGGCCGATGAGAATCGCCGTCGCGGGCGCGAGGACTCCGAGTACGAGCTTGCCGACACTGGGGCATTCCACGAAAATCGCTACTTCGACGTGTTCGTCGAATACGCCAAGGCCACGCCTGAAGATATCCTGATCCGCATCGGAGTAATCAATCGCGGCCCGGAAGCGGCCACGCTGCATGTTCTGCCGACGGTTTGGTTCCGCAACGTCTGGGCATGGGGAAACAATACGCCCAAACCGGAGTTGCGCCAGGGCTCCGCTCCGGGCGTCATCGAGTTGGAGGAACCGACCTACGGAAAGCGCTGGCTGTACTTCGGCGCGTCGCAGCCGGGACCATGGCATCCCTTCGGGATCGCCCCCGACGGCAACGATCCGCCGGCTGCGCCGCTCGCCCTGTTGTTTACCGGGAACGAGAGCAATACCGGGCGTTTATGGGGTTGCCCGAACGGCATCCGCTATCTCAAGGATGGGATCAACGACTACGTCGTGCACGGCAACCGGGATGCGGTCAATCCGGAGGGAGTGGGCACCAAGGCGGCGGGACATTACGTTCTGAACCTGCAAGGGGGCAAGTCGGCATACATCGACCTGCGCCTCACCGATGCTCGGATTGCGGAACCTTTCGGCGACGCCTTCTCCCGGATGATGCAGGAGCGCCTGGACGACTCCAGCGATTTCTACGCCACCGTGACGCCGCGGGAGATGACCATCGACGGCCGCACCGTGATGCGCCAGGCTTTCGCCGGCATGCTCTGGTCGAAACAGTTCTACCATTACGTCATCCGCGACTGGTTGAAAGGCGACCCGACCTGCTTTCCGCCGCCGGACTCCCGCAAAGCCGGCCGCAACCACGAATGGACCCATCTGTACAACGCCGACGTCATTTCGATGCCGGACAAGTGGGAGTATCCCTGGTACGCGGCATGGGACCTGGCCTTCCATTGTCTGCCGCTGGCCCTGGTGGATTCGGAATTCGCCAAGGAACAGCTCACGCTGCTGGTCCGCGAGTGGTATCTGCATCCCAACGGCCAACTGCCGGCGTACGAATGGAACTTCGGCGATGTCAACCCGCCGGTGCATGCCTGGGCTGCGTGGCGCGTCTACAAAATCGAAGAAAAGCGCCGCGGCAAGCCCGACCGGGCATTCCTGGAGCGCATCTTTCATAAGCTGCTGCTGAACTTCACCTGGTGGGTGAATCGAAAGGACGCCGAGGGCAACAACGTATTTCAAGGCGGCTTCCTGGGTCTGGACAACATCGGGCTTTTCGACCGCAGCGCACCTCTGCCTGGCGGACAATTCATCGAGCAGGCCGATGGCACGGGTTGGATGGCCATGTACAGCCTGAATCTGCTGGCCATCGCGCTCGAACTGGCGCGTGAGGATTCCGCCTATGAGGACGTGGCCAGCAAATTCTGGGAACACTTCCTGTACATCGCCAATGCCATTAACCACATGGGGGACGAGCACCAGGGCATGTGGGATGAGGAGGACGGCTTCTTCTACGACGTCCTGCACCTGCCGGACGGCCGCCACACGCCGCTGAGAGTGCGCTCCATGGTCGGACTGATTCCGCTCTTCGCCGTGCAGACCCTGGAGCCGCGCCTGCTGGCCCGCTTCCCGGGATTCAATCGGCGCATGCAGTGGTTCATCGAAAACCGCGGCGATCTGACTCACAATGTCGCTTCCATGTGCATCCCGGGCAAGGGCGAACGCCTGTTGCTTTCGATCGTCAATCCGTTTCAACTGCGCCAGATTCTGGTGCGCATGCTGGACGAAGAGGAGTTCCTCTCGCCCTATGGAATCCGCAGCGTTTCGCGCATTCACAAGGACCACCCGTGCGTGCTGCGCAGTGACGGCACCGAGCATCGCGTGAGTTACGAGCCCGGCGAATCGCTCACCTCGCTGTTCGGCGGAAACTCCAACTGGCGCGGCCCGATCTGGTTCCCCGTGAATTACCTGATCATCGAGTCGCTGCAGAAATTCCATCATTACCTGGGGGACGAGTACAAGGTGGAGTTTCCGACTCGCAGCGGTCAGAAGATGTCCCTGTGGGAAGTGGCGGGCGAGATTTCGCGGCGGCTCTCGAGAATATTTCTGATGGATGACGATGGCCGGAGGCCGGTGCACGGCGGCATGGAGCCGTTCCACAGCGATCCGGCCTGGAACGATCTCATTCTGTTTTACGAGTATTTTCACGGCGAGACCGGGGCGGGTTTGGGAGCGAGCCATCAGACCGGCTGGACCGGCCTGGTCGCCAAGTTGCTGCAGCAGAGCGGCGAGTAGGGCCAGAAAACCGAAGCCTCAATCGTGCTGGGCCGATTCCTCCTGACTGCCGCATCACCGGGCCGACGAAGCGATTCCAACCCGGCGCCTGGTTACGATGGAAGAGATGCCGCGTAACCCCGATCCGGAGCCGTCTCTCCTCGCGAGATGGGTGCTCGAACGCAACCAGCGGATGGAAATCGAATCCGTAGACACGCAAGAGGCGGTCCGCCAGATATTCGGAAATCCCGACATTTCGGAGCCCGACTCTCCCAGTTCCGGGTTGGTAGATCAGCAAGCGTGGTTCGCGCGCATCCGGCTCGCGCATAGACCGCGATGAGCGCGCTCTTCGAGGCAGCGCTTGGCCTCCAAACGTTCCTTACCTCGCGCGGCCGGCACTTCTGTATCATCGGCGGTCTCGTACCAGAGCACCCCGAGCGAATACACGTCCGAGGCCTCACCGACTGCTCCCGTCATCACGTCGGCCTGCTCCGGGCTGGCGTACTCCGGCGTGCCCACCATCTGGCCGAATTGCGTCATCAGGGTGTTCTCGACCGCCCACCGGCCGGTAGCCTTGGCGATGCCGAAGTCGATGATTTTGGGTAGGGGCGCGCCGTTCTGTTCCTTCACCAGCACAGGCGCTGCCCGATGGTCATCCGCCGGCCATCGCAATCCTGCGTGATGGGGGCTCCCTCGATGTACTCCATGACGAAGTACGGCCGGCCTCTGGGCGTCGCGCCGGCGTCGAGGATTCGCGAGATATTCGGGTGGTCCATCACCGCCCGGTTCGCGCTGTTCGGCGAGGTACACGGTGCCCATGCCCCCCTCGCCGATTGGGCGAAGGATGTGATACCGGCCGAAGTCCTCATCGCCGCGGCCGCGGTATCGATGGTCTGTGTCTGGGATTCGGCCGCCCCCGGCGAGCTGTCGAAAGCTCCCGCGATCAGACGTTTCGGGCACAGCCCCGCGGGATCATCGGAACCCGGTTCTTCTCCGCGCCGCTTTTAGGATTAAGGGCATTTTGACATTTGGACAAGGCGCACTGACCATTCCAGTCCGGCCGGCGCTGTTTTCTTCCTGCCAGGTGTGGCGGCGCAGGCGCACGAGGTACAGCCGATCCGACGGCCTTACGGCTGGCCGATCAGCAAGCGTGGTTCGCGCGCACGGGTTTTCGTGGATTCCCGTGACTTGCGAAGCTCCACCTCGCGTTTCGCTACAATAAACTGATAGTGTCCGGGAAAACCTTCTACATCGAAACATTCGGCTGCCAGATGAACGTGCACGACTCCGAAAAGGTCATTGGCACGCTCATGGCCCAAGGCTACTCGCAGGTGGAAACGCCCGAAACCGCCGGGCTGGTGCTGTACAACACGTGCAGCATCCGCGACAAAGCCGAACAGAAGGTCTTCTCCCGCCTCCAGAATTTCAAGCGCGAGGCCGGCAAAGGTAAAATCTTCGGCGTTTTGGGCTGCGTCGCGCAGCAGGAAGGCGAAAAGATCTTCGACCGCGCCCCGCACGTGAGCCTGGTGGCCGGATCGGCCAGCTACACGCGCCTCGGCGAGATGCTGGTGCAACTCGAATCCGGCAACCGCCGCGTCACCGGCCTGAGCCTCGATACCGACGAGACCTTCGACACGCCGTTCACCCGCCGCGACAATCCCCACCGGGCCTACATCACGATCATCGAAGGGTGCGACAAGTCCTGCGCCTACTGCGTGGTGCCGTTCACCCGCGGGCCGGAGCGGAGCCGCACCAGCGAGAGCGTCATGTCCGAAGCGCGCCGCCTGGCGGAGCAGGGCTTTACCGAAATCCAGTTGCTCGGCCAGAACGTGAACAGCTATCGCGACCCGTCGCCCGCCAGGTGGGATTTCGCCATGCTGCTGCGGCGCGTGGCCGATGTCCCGGGCATCCGCCGCGTCCGCTATACCACCTCCCACCCGCGCGATTTCGTCAGGGCGATCGTGGATGCCATGGACGAAAACGAGGTGCTCTGCGACCACGTACACCTCCCCGTCCAGTCCGGCTCGTCGAAGGTGCTGGCGTCCATGGACCGCCTGTATACCCGCGACGAATATATGCGGCGCATCGAGTGGATCAGGAATGCCCGCCGCCGGTACTCCATTACCACCGACATCATCGTCGGCTTTCCGGGCGAGACGCCGGAGGACTTTCAGGCGACTCTCGACCTGCTCGACGAAGTGCAATACGACTCGCTTTTCAGCTTCAAATACTCGCCGCGCCCCAACACCGCGGCGCTGGCCATGGGCGATAAGATCGCCGAGGAGGAAAAGCAGCAGCGGCTGTTGATTCTGCAGGAGAAACAGCGGGCCATTCAGATCCGGCGTAACGCGGACCTGATCGGCAGCGTCCAGGAAGTGCTGGTGGAAGGACGGCACCAGGCTTTGGGACAGTGGATCGGCAGGACTTCCAGCAACCGGACCCTCAACTTTACCCATTCCGAGACGGGCGGCGGCGCCCTGATCGGAAAATACCTGCCGGTTCGGGTGACGCGCTCCGGTCCCAACAGTTTGGTGGGGGAGAGCGTAACTGTGGTGTAATGAAGACAAGGGGAAGGATGCCATGGAAGTCGAAATGAAGATTCGCGGGCTGATGATGGATCCGGTCACCAATATGCCCATCGTGATCCTGCGGGATCTCAACGGCAACACGGTGCTCCCTATTTGGGTTGGCGTGTACGAAGCGAATGCGATCGCGCTCGAGATCGAAAAGGTCGCCACACCCCGGCCCATGACCCATGACCTGATCAAGAGCCTTCTGCTCGGCCTCAACACGGGCCTGCGGAAAGTGGTGGTGAGCGAACTCAAGGACGACACGTTCTACGCGGTGATCTGGCTCGATCGCGACGGCGAACTGATCAGCGTGGACTCCCGCCCGAGCGATGCTTTGGCGCTCGCGCTCCGCCTGGATTGCCCGATCTACGTGGAAGAGACGGTCCTCAAATCGTCGAAGCAGGCTGCCGCGGTCTCCGACAAGGTGAACAACGAGGAACTGCGCCGCTGGCTCGAAGGTCTCAACGACGAAGACCTCGGCCGCTATAAGATGTGAGGCCGGAAGTCGAAGAGCGGCTCACCCGCCTGGACATCCAGATCGGCGCGAAAGGTCCCCACTATTGCATGTTTGTGCGCGACGGGTGCATGGCGGTGGTGCCCTGCCAGGGTGAGCAGTACGGACCGATCGGCAGCAGCGGCCTGTCCGTCGAACAGGGGCTGGCATACCTGGTATCCCGCGATGGGCGGCAATTGCTGGCGGGACGTGATTTCGAAATACCGGCGGAAGCGGCGCAGGTCGAGAAGATTCTCCGCTTCTCCGCCGACTTGAAACGAGCCCTGGGCGTCGATTGACGCTGCCCCACTCGTGCATATGACCATCGACGAACAATTGGCATACTTGCGAAAAGGCATGGCGGAGATCATCCGCGAGGAGGATCTTCGGGAGCGCCTCGTCATGGCCGCCAAAGCCAACCGCCCCCTGCGCGTGAAGGCAGGCTTCGACCCCACGGCGCCCGATCTGCACCTGGGCCACACCGTCCTGCTGCGCAAGATGAAGCACTTCCAGGACCTCGGCCACACCGTCATCTTCCTGATCGGCGACATGACCGGGATCATCGGCGATCCCTCGGGCCGCAATGTCACGCGCCCGCCGATGACGCGCGACGCGATCCTCGCCAATGCCGAGACCTACAAGACGCAGGTGTTCAAGATCCTCGACCCGGTGAAGACCGAAATCCGCTTCAACAGCGACTGGCTGGCGCCGCTGCGATTCGAAGACCTCGTGCGCCTCTGCTCGAAGTACACGGTGGCGCGGATCCTGGAGCGCGACGATTTCGCCAAGCGCTACAAGGAAGGCGCGCCCATCTCGATGCACGAACTGCTCTACTCGCTGGCCCAGGCCTACGACTCCGTGATGCTCGAATGCGACGTGGAGATGGGCGGAACGGACCAGAAGTTCAATCTGCTGGTGGGCCGCGAAATCCAGAAGGATTTCGGCCAACTGCCGCAGATCGTCGCCACCGTGCCGATTCTCGAAGGCCTGGATGGCGTCAACAAAATGTCGAAGTCGCTGGGAAATTACATCGGCATCGCGGAGCCGCCCGAGGTGATGTTCCGGAAGGTGATGCAGGTCAGCGACGAGCTGATGTGGCGTTACTACGAACTGCTGACCGACAAGACGATGGCCGAAATCGCCACGATGCGCGCGAATGTGCATCCCATGGAGGCCAAGATCGCGCTCGGAAAATCGATCGTCACGGATTTCCACTCCGCCGCCGACGCCGACCGCGCCGCCGCGACGTTCGACCGCGTGGTGCGCCAGAAGGAAGTGCCCGACGACATCCCGGCCGTGTCCCTGCCGGACGGAGTCACCAAGGATGGCGCCATTCGTCTCGACAAACTGCTCGCCAAGATCGGGCTGGCCGAGTCGGTGGCCGATGGCCTGCGCAAGGTCAAGGCGGGCGCCGTGGAAGTGAATGGCGAGCGGGTGAAGGATTTCACGCTCGCGAATCCTGCGACGGAACTCCTCGTCCAGGTGGGCAAGCACTGGCGCAGGGTGACGCTCCCGCCGGCCTGACCCTTTCGTTTATAGTACTCTGCATGGCCATCATCGCGGTTCTCGGGCGCAAGGGAGGCATTGGAAAATCGACCATCGCGGGCAACCTGGCGGCGGAGTTCGCGGTCATGGGCCGCAACGTGGTCGCATTGGATGCCGACCCGCAGCACAGTCTCGCCGCATGGGCGTCACAGGGCGAGGGGATGCTCTCGCGCATGGTCGAGAAGGTGAAAGCGGACACCGCCGAGGCACTCGAAACCAAGGTGCGCAAGGTCCAAAAGACTGCCGATCTGGTCATGATCGACACTCCTCCGGGCATTCCGGAAGTCGGCTATCAAGCCGCGCTCGTCGCCGATCTGGTGCTGTTGCCCTGCGGCCCGTCTCCGCTCGAACTCTTCGCGTTAAAAGATGCTCTATCGCAGTCCCTCAAAGCGCGCGCCGAACGCCGGTCGAAGAAGCCGCGCATTCGCTTCGTTCCCTCCCGGGTGTTGATGGGCACGAACCTGGGACGGAATCTTTCAGCGGCCCTGGAAGCGATGGGGAAGAAGGTGCTGCCCCCGATCGGCCAACGCATCGCGGTGGCCGAAGCCGTGGCCAGCGGCCTGGCAGTCTGCGAGTACGCGCCGAATTCGGTGGCCCACGAGGAATTCGAAGCGCTCGCCAAGGCGGTGGACGAGATCGTGCGGCGATAGGGACCCGTCGGACTCAGACGGGTGCGCTCTTTTCGATTCATCGAGTTACCAGACAAAAGCGTCGGACTCCGACGGTTTTACGCCCTCATTCCGTCGCCCGCGGCAACCGCAGCACCAGGTGCACGCGCCGATTCAGCCTCCAGCACGATTCTGTCTCTTCGGTGCACTGCGGACGCTCTTTGCCGTAGCTGATGGCCTCCAGATTTCCCAGCGGCATACCAAACTCCTGGAGGGCTTCAACCGCCCGCCCTGCCCGGTGATCGCCGAGGCCCAGGTTGTACTCCGCCGAGCCGCGTTCATCGCAATGGCCCTCCACTACAACCTTGATCTGCGGAAATTCCGCCAGGATCGGAAGCAGAAGCGCCGCGTCCTGCCGCAGCGCGGCGAGCGCATCGGGCCCCACGGCGGCGCGATCGTAGTCGAAGAATGCGTCCGCCAATTGGCCGTTCACCTCCTCCACGGCGCGAGCCGCGTCTCTGGGCGCGCGGCTTTCCGGTATCTCAGCCGAGGAGGAATGTGGGGCTCCGAGGTCCGGCAGCACATCGGTCCTTTCGATGCTCGTCGCGTTTGACGTCCGTTCAACCGCGGCTGGTTCCTGGGTCCGATAGGGCGGCGGCGTCAAGTGCCCGCCATCCCGGATCGTGTGCCGGCAACCCAATGCAGTCACCACAATCAACGCAATCCAGAAAATCTTGTGCATGCCTCTATTGAGCCCGAACCCGCCCGTCAAATCGATACCGGGTAGTGGGTATTCTGTTCCGGCGCGCCGCGGCTTATGCTGGATGGCGTGGGATCGAAAACCCGGCTGCTTCTGACCTGGTCGTTGGGCGCCCTGGTGCTCCTCTCCGCCGTAACGGGAGCCACCGCCCTGGTGGTCTTCGAAAGGATCCGCGACGAGGAGTCCGCGCAACGCGCGCAATTCGCGGCCCGCAGCCGTTGGCTGGAGCGCATCCGCGGAGGCATCTACCGCTCGGGC
This sequence comes from Bryobacteraceae bacterium, assembly GCA_035501495.1. Taxonomy (GTDB): domain Bacteria; phylum Acidobacteriota; class Terriglobia; order Bryobacterales; family Bryobacteraceae; genus JAIQFL01. The sequence goes on from DATJWB010000332.1 coordinate 11,048, forward strand.
ACCCTGGCCCGCGACTACTTTGTCGCCCCCAACGAAGCGGGCGCGCCCGAAATGCTGCAGGAGCTCAAAACGCTCGAAGAGGACACCAAAACCGCGACCGCTCAGTACGCCGACGCCAACCTGCGCGGCGAAGTCGCCGCCTACTGGAACCTCCTCGACCTGATGGCCGACATGGCCAGCAAGCGCGCCACGCCGGGCGTGGACGCCTACTTTCGCCGTCAGTTGCGGCAGCGCCGCGAGAGCATGCTGCAGATTGCCGACTCCATCGGCGCGGCGCTCGATCGGGAAGCGCGTCAGGACGAGCTCGCATCTTCTCTCCTGTATCGCCGGCTGCGGTTGGTCCTGATCGCCGAAATTGCGCTGGTGATCTCACTCGGGATGGTGGTCGCCTTGGGCACCCGGCGGCGCCTGGCGCGCCTGGAGGGTGATGCCCGTGCCCTCTCCGCTCAGTTGCTCCAGGCCCAGGAACAGGAGCGGCGCGCCATCGCCCGCGAGTTGCACGACGAAATCGGCCAGTCCTTGTCGAGTCTTCTGCTGGACGTCGGATCGGCCGCACGAGTGGAGGACTCCGCGGAGATTCGCGCGCATCTTCAGTCCGCCACTTCGGTAGCCGAGCGCACCGTGGAAGCGGTCCGCAGAATTGCTCTCTCACTCCGGCCATCCATGCTCGACGATCTCGGCCTGGTGCCGGCCCTCGAGTGGCAGGCTCGCGAGGTAGGCCGCCGCTCGGGACTCGACGTCCAGGTGCTCGCCGAGGACAGCGCCGGCGAACTGCCCGAGACGCACCTCACCTGCATCTATCGCGTCGCCCAGGAAGCTCTGCAGAACTGCGTGCGCCATGCCGCCGCGCATCGCGTGCGGATCGCGCTCCAGAAGGCCGCGAAAACCGTGATGCTCCATGTAGAGGACGATGGCAGAGGCTTCCTGGCGGGACGAACCCGCGGACTGGGCCTGCTCGGGATGGAGGAGCGGGTGGCGCAGCTCGGCGGCCGGTTCCGCGTGCAGTCGGAACCGGGACGCGGCACCACCGTGACCGCGGAGCTGCCCCTGTGAATCGCACCCGCGTGCTGCTGGCGGACGATCACGCGATCCTGCGCAGCGGCCTGCGCCTCCTGTTGGAGCGGGAGCCGGACATCGCCGTAGCGGGCGAGGCCACCGATGGACGCGAGGCCGTAGACTGGATGGCCCGCGAAGGCGCCGACGTCGTGGTCATGGACGTCGGGATGCCGGGGCTGAACGGGATCGAGGCAGCCGCCCAGATCGTGCGCAGGCACCCTCAGGCGGGCGTCGTCATGCTGAGCATGCACAGCGACGAGACCTACGTCCTCCGTTGCCTCCGTGCAGGCGCTCGCGGATACGTCTTGAAGGAGTCGGCCGAAAGCGAGCTGATCGCCGCAATCCGCTCGGTCCGGGAGGGCAGGTCATTCTTCAGCCCGAAGGTGAAACGCCTGCTGCAGCAGGAGCACATCGAGCGCATCCGCGCCGCCGGAGGTTCGGACAGCTATGACCTGCTGACGGAGCGCGAGCGCGAGGTCCTCCAACGGATCGCCGAAGGCCACAGCAACAAGGAGATTGCCGGGCGGCTCTGCCTGAGCGTCCTCACCGTCGAGACCCATCGCAAGAACATCCAGGAAAAGCTCAATCTCCACGGCCCGGCGGAGCTGGTTCTGTACGCGGTCCGCAAAGGAATTGTGGTGTGAGGTTTGGGACGAGTTGTCCCAACTCAGGTACGGCCTCCTTACGAATGTGCAACTCACAGGCAAGCCGTGGGACGACTTGTCCCATTCTGCCGATCCACCGCGCGCCAGCCAAAATCGTGAAGAATCCCCGGAGTTCGTGAAATTATCCTATGGCTTTGCCATTGTTGTGGAAGTAATCCTACCTGGACTCCGCTCCGGTGCGGACTATCAGCGGCACTGAGAGTACCAGTGCCGCGGATGCAATCCAGACGTCGGCCGAACCGAACGGGTGTCCCTTTCGCGTGCTCTCGTTCCGAACGGCGGCCCAAGTGGAGCAACAGCAGGCTGTCTGAAGGAAGGACGGAGAAGTCGGCCAGATAGGCTTCCAGCACAGCGCATTTGCGAGGTCCCCAGTTCGCATCCAATGCGCCCTGGCGCATCTCAGCCACAGTCATGAATGAGACAATCAACTCATATCTGCGCACAATGTCCACGTAGCGCGGTGCAGATTCGGGATGCCACTTGAAAATAAAGCTGGCAGCGTCGGTGTCAACGACCAGTCTCGCCGTTGCGATCGGAGGAGAGGTCCATGTGGCGCTGCTCATAAATGCGGCGGACGAACTCTTCGGCTTCCCCCCGCGGCCCTGGGTCGATGTGGCTCAACAGCCGATCCAAACCGCTCCGGATCAGGTTCGGGGGGCCTTAACGGGTTGTGGGGGCACGTAGTCCATCTCGATCACCATGCTAGCGAAGCTAAGCTAGCACGGCGGACCGATTCTGACGGCGGTGGCCGGGATCCGACGAGTCAAAGGAGTGCGCGGCATTGGAGTCCGGATTGGGAACTGGCTCACGGCCGAGCGGGGCGAGAGGAGCACCGGGTCGTCGCCGACCTTCTGGGCAAGGCAGGACGCATCCGCACAGTGCCCGTTGCAGCGTGGGTGAAGGACGCCACCGATGCAGGGAAAAGCAAGCGGCATCACGGAAGGTGCGCTCTTTCGATCGATCAACAAGGCTGGTAAGGTCTGGGTCAGAGGAATGACTCCAGAGGTTTTATGGGAGGTCGTCCGCGAGGGCGCCTCGCGTGCAGGAATCGAGAAGCTCGTCCCGCACGATCTGCGACGCACTTGCGCGAGGCTCTGCCACTTGGCCGGCGGCGAGTTGGATCAGATCCCGTTCCTGCTCGGGCACGTCTCCATCCAGACCACCGGGCGCGACCTCGGATGCAAACAGACTCCGCGACGCAGTCAATGACCGAATGGGCATCGGGCCAATAGGGAACTGATCGGCGATACTCCGGGACGGATAGGGCCGCCCCCTTGGCGACCGGGAGGAAGCAATCTCCGCCACAGCGAGCGGTAGCGCGAAGAACCTGTTAACCCAACTCGCGGACGAGCCACGCCCGGGCAAGGTTCCAGTCGCGCATGACGCTCTGCGGAGAAATCTGCAAGACCTCGGCCGTTTCTTCCACGCTCAAGCCGCCAAAAAAACGCAGTTCGATGACGCGTGCCTTTCGTGCGTCCACGCGCGCTAGGTCGTCAAGCGCCTGATCCAGCGCCAGGACCTCGGCACTCTTCTGTGAGGCGTTTCCGGCGATTTCGTCCAGATTGATTGCCTCGGAGTGATCGAGCGGCTGGGCATCGCCCCCTCGCTTGGCGGAAACCCGTGCTCGGGCGGCGTCCACCAGAATGCGGCGCATCACCTGGGCCGAGAGAGCGAAGAAGTGCGTCCGGTCTTTACACGAGAGACCTTTCGCGTCCACCAATCGCAGGTAGGCTTCATGCACCAGCGCGGTGGTTTGCAAAGTGTTTTCACGCTCAGTGCGCATGTGTCGGCGCGCCATCCGATGGAGCTCAGCGTACACCAGTGGCGTCAGACGGTCGAGGGCGGCTTGGTCGCCGTTGCCCCAGGCCTTCAAAAGCAAGCTGATCTCTTGAGAGTCGGAGGACGCCACAAAAAAACTTCCCAAAACATTGTAGTGGTTCACCGCGTTTTCCGCTTACCCGATTAGAAGGCGTTTTTGAAAGGAGAAGCGGCGGCAGCCCTTCGTGGGCGGTCATCGCGTTGGCGTAAACTCGGTAGAACGGTTGGAGGGGATGGATATGGAAAAGACAAGACTTAGCCAGGGAGAGTGGAGACGCGTCGAGGAGGTCTACCACGAAGCGCTGGAGCATCGGCCGGAGTCGCGGGCCGCTTTCGTTACCGCGGCCTGCGGCGGCGACTCGTCCCTGCGGCGGGAAGTGGAATCGCTGCTGGCCGCAGACGGCGCCCCTGCCCTGGTCGACCAGCCCGCCATGGATATCGCCGCCGAACTGCTCGACGACGGCGCTCCTCTTGCCCCGGGCACCGAGTTGGGACCGTATCGGATCGAGAAGCTCATAGGCGCCGGAGGAATGGGCCGCGTCTACCGGGCGC
>DATJWB010000333.1:0-15241 GCA_035501495.1 Bryobacteraceae bacterium
TTCGGGATTCTCTCGATCATGCCGTGTAGACGCAACCCCCTCAGGTCGTACGTCATTTTGCCTTCGGTAATGTGATTGGGCTCCTGCCCGGTGAGGACTGCGAGTTGTTCCCGCAGATCTCGATTGGCGAAACCGCAAGGCAGCAGACGGAACCATACCAGCAGATGCCAGAGCGCCAGTACGCGCAGGTCGGTAATCCGCAGAGCGGAAGCTCGTTGTCCGTCCACCTCCACCGGCCGATTCAACTTCAGCATCGCTTCTTCTCCGACGGCGTAGTCCTGGCTGAGGCGTTCGACTTCGAGAATACGTCGGTTGGCGGAAAAGCCGACCTGCCGCAGTGCCGGCAGGTTACACAGCCGTTGCTGACCGACGGGTGATTCCCTCTCTGCATAATCGACTACAAGAACTCTCGCATCAAGCAGTATTTCAAGCAGGTTCCGGAGGTGCGCGAAGTGGGCGCCTGCACCGAAACCACCATCAACAACACCCGCGACTTTTCCATCGCTTAAAGGACGGTCCAGTATCTGAGTCAGCGAAAACTCGGCTTGTAAGATGGATAGATCGTAGCGGTAGCCGGCTTCTCGATCCTGTGGTGTGAACGGATGCGGCAACCTGGCCAGCCACCGGCGCGCCAGACCGTCGATCTGTTCTGGTCCCAGTTGGTCGCAGATGGCTTGCAACCGGTCGTGGTCATCGCAGGAAACGAATCCGTTATCCAAGGCTTTGCATCCGATTCCCTGTTTGTGCAGTTGGCATTTGGCATTCTCATGCCCATTCAGACAAAGCCTGGCGTTCTACTGCTATTGCATGGACCAGGACTTCGGCCCCTTCTTCTTAAAATTCTGTTCCTACTTCCCCTATACCTTGCGCTGGCCCTTCTGGAACTGCACCATAGGACTCTGTTCCTGCTTGGAGAAGCGCTCCATGGACGCCACAAAGGTCTTGGTTATCGGGTCCATCAAGGCCGAGGAGGCGAACTTGTGGCCACGGTGGACACGAAAGAATTTCGCAACTCCACTTTCGCACTGCGGCATCGACAAGTAGACGTTGAGGTACATCCGGTCGATGCACTCCAACTCGAAAGCCACATGATGATCGAGAATGTCGGCAACGCTCTGTGGTATGCTATGTCGGCTCCGGTACGACTCCGATCCTTCGGGATCGATTGCCGCTTCGGCGGCCAGGCTCATTGGCAGAACTGTCCAGTCTCGGCGCGGCAGCCTCGAAAACCCCTTGCCGCCACTGGCACTTTGCACGCCCAAAAAGCGTCCCGATGAGTCGGGACGCGGCAGGCAGGAGTGCCTGCGCCACATCGCCGACAGTTCGTCACTCAGAGTCTATTCCGCCCGGCTTGTTGGCGTCGAAAGTCTGCCCCACATCGCCATGGCCTCGCAGACCTCATTGATCCGTCGTTCCAGTTCCCGCACCATGTCGCCCAGTTGCGACACCGGCTGTTGCTGACAGGCCGCCTCGATCCGCTCACAAAGCGAGGCCACCCGGTCGGCGGCCATCTGCCGTGCGCTTCCTTTTATGGCGTGGGCTTCGCGTCCTACCGCCCGCGCGTTCGAAGCCGCCATGGCGTTCCGGATTCGCTGGAGACGGTCCGCCGAGTCGGTGGTAAAGGAGACAATCAGTTCGCCCACCAGGCCGGTATCCCCACCGGCCAGTTCCTCGAGAATTGGAGGAGGCGCCCACTCGGCTCGAGACTCCAGCATGTTATTGGCAGTCTCGCCGGAGTGCGTCGCCCGCCACAACGCTGTCTTTGGTTTCCAGGAAGAACCCTGGAAAATCCGAAATAATCCGGATCCCTCCGGAGGTTTTTTGCGGTTATCCGGGCATTTACCTATAGCTTGATAGCAAACCATTTAATACCAACAGTCTTGAATCAAATACAAACTGCGGATGTTACAATGCGGCTGCGTTTTCAAACTCCGCGGGTGGGCGCAGGGAGCCCGGCAACCCGCAGCCTTGACTATGAGCCGGAAGTTCGCGAGGCGAATCTCCATAACCTGGGCGGCGATTGCCGGCGGGCTGATACTGGCCATCCCGCTTGGAGTTTACTCGCTCCGTCCCCGGGCCAGCGTTTACCATGCGCTGCGCATTGGATTCCAAAACTCGCATCCGTATCATTTCCCGGATGGGCAGGGCCGGCCGACCGGGCCGGCCGTGGAGATCATTGAGGTAGCTGCCCGCGATCGGGGCATTCCTTTGGAGTGGGTCTTCTCCCCGGAGGGCCCCGACAAGGCCTTGGCCTCCGGAAGCGTGGATCTCTGGCCCGTGCTGGCCGACCTCGAGCAACGCCGAAAGTCACTCTTCTTGAGCGCTCCCTGGGCGAGGATTACGTACGCGGTTGTCTCGCAGCCGTCGTTGCCGGTCGCGAAGCCGGAAGACGTCGCCGGCAAGACCCTGGCCACGATGTCCAGGATTTCGAGCGATGCGCAGATCGCCAGGCAATACTTTCCGAGCGCCACGGTGGTGCCGCGATCCAGCGTCGCCGAGATTGTAGCGGCGGTTTGCCAGGGAGAAGCCCAGACCGGACTGGTCGCCCTCAACGCATTCTCCGACGCACGCACTCCGGGCTGCCCCACAGGCGACCTGCGCATTCACCCGATGGAAGGCGCGACTTTTTGGTTCGGTGTAGGCGCCGCGAAGCAAAACCGAGAAGCGAAGCGGGCAGCCGACGAATTGTGCGGGGAGATCGGCGCGATGGCGATGGACGGAAGGCTCACGGAGATCGATTTGCGCTGGAACACCAAGCTCAGCCTGGAAGCCGCGGCCATTTTTGCCTATCGCAGTTGCCGCACCTATTCGATCGTGTTCCTGGCCGCGGTTGCCGTCCTGCTGCCCACACTGGCCGGCATGATCCTTCTTGCCCGGCGACTGCGCCATGCCCGCCATCAGGCCGAGGCCGCCAACCTGGCCAAGAGCTCGTTCCTGGCCGCCATGAGTCACGAGGTGCGGACACCTCTGAACGGCGTGATCGGCATGACGGGGCTGCTGCTCGACACGGCCCTGACCGGCGAACAGCGAGAATACGCCGATACGGTGCGCCGTTCCGGTGAAGCGCTCCTGGTGTTGATCAACGACATCCTCGATTTCTCGAAAATCGAAGCCGGCAAGATCACCATCGAGTCCTCACCTTTCGATCTGCGGCAGGTAATCGAAGAGGTGATTGAAATGTTGTCGCCCAAGGCCAGGGAGAAGACCCTCGACCTGTTGCTGGAATATCCGCTCGGCGCTCCGCGGAACTTCGTTGGCGATGGCGGCCGGGTCCGCCAGGTGTTGACCAACCTGGTGGGCAACGCGCTGAAGTTTACTTCCGCCGGCCACGTGCTCGTCCGGGCGGAGTGCCAGGAACCTGATGGCGAGCGCGCCAGGATTCGCGTCTCGGTGGAGGACAGCGGACCGGGAATCCCGGTGGAGAAGATGCCGTCGCTCTTCCAAAAGTTCAGCCAGGTGGACGGTTCCACTACCAGGAAGCACGGTGGCACGGGATTGGGCCTGGCCATCTCCAAAGAACTCATCGAACGGATGGAGGGCGCGATCGGAGTGGAGAATCTTACCGGCAGTGCTCCGAGCGTTCCCGGCGGCTCACGGTTCTGGTTCTCCTTGCCCCTTCGACTGGATGCCAAGGCGCAGCCCCATCCAGCCGCGGCAGGCGAACTGCGCGGATTGCGAGTCCTCACGGTGGACGACAACGACCGCAACCGGCGCATCCTTGACGACCAGGTGACCGGTTGGGGGATGCGCAACGGAAGCTTCGCGACGAGCGACCAGGTGGTGCAGGCGTTGCACGCGGCACGCGAGATCCGCGATCCGTATCACTTCGTCCTTCTGGACCACAATCGGGGAATGGACGGAGCGGCTATTGCGCGCGCGATCAAGTCGGATCCGGGTCTGCAGGATCCGGTGGTGGTGGCGCTGGCCTCGTTCGACGGCTGGTCCGAAGTACGGCATTTGGAAGGCATCGCGCTGGACGCCTGCCTGCTGAAACCGGTCCGGCAATCGCAACTGCTCCTCACGATGGCTACGGTATGGTCGGAAAAACACCAGCGCCGGCCACTCCAGCCCGTTATGCCCGCTACGGCGCCGAAGAGGGAGGAAGTCCGCCAATTTGGCGCCCCGCAGTTGCGCGCCCTGGTAGCCGAAGACAACACGGTCAACCAGAAGGTCGCTGTCCTGATGCTGAAGAAGCTCGGGTTCCAGACCGATGTAGCGGCGAACGGGCGCGAAGCCGTTGCAATGGCGGACAGGCACGCCTACGATTTGATCCTGATGGACTGCCACATGCCCGACATGGATGGCTATGCCGCCACGGCAGCCATTCGACAGCGGGAGGCATCCGGACAGCGCATCCCCATCATTGCCGTGACCGCCGAGGCGATGTCAGGGTGCCGGGAACACTGCCTCCAGTCGGGCATGGACGATTACCTCGCGAAACCGGTGAGTTGGGATGACCTGACGGCAGTACTGAAGAAGTGGATTCCCGAGAAGCTCGCTTCCGAACCACCAGCGGCAGAAAAGCAAAAGGGGACAGCCGAACCTGTCCCCCTTTCCTCCTGTTTTGCAAACCAACCTGCTGCTACCTTCTGGTCGCCTTCCCGTTGAGCGCGCGCGGAATCTCGGTCACCGCGCCGGCCGCGAACGAGCCCGTGGCCGGCGGCGCGGTGGTCTCGACCATCTGCACCATGGCGTAGGCCGGCATATCCTCGGCTTCCTTGAAGAAAGTCAGGCGATTGTGGACGGCATCGAAATCCACGCCGATCAGGTCTCCGCCGCGCACCTGTTCGGTGGCGATCAGGTTTGAGAGCGGATGCACCAGGTTGCGATCAATCGCGCGCTTCAGATGCCGCGCGCCGTATTTCATGTCGGTGCCTTCACGCAGAAGGTAATCCTTCGCGGCATCGGTCAGAGAGAAAACAAATGGAGAGCCGTTCGCCGAACTGAAGATCCGCTGTTGCACGACATTCAACTCGAGGGTCAGGATTTTGCGCAATTCCGGCGCTCCCAGAGCTTTGAAGACCACGGTTTTATCGATACGATTCATGAATTCGGGCGCGAATTTACGCCGCGCAGCCTCTACGCCGGCGCGTTCGATCTTTTCGCCCAACTTGCCGTCCACCACTCCCAGCGAATAGCGGCGCTCGATCTCACCGGCGCCGAACCCCAGATTCGGCCGTATGATGGCGTTCATCTCCCCGGCACCGAGGTTGCTGGTCATGAAAATCAGCGCCCGCGAGAAGTCCACGCGGCGGTTGTCACCCAAGGTAAGGGTGGCCTTGTCGAGGATTCCGAGCAACAGGTTCCACAGGGCGTCGCTGGCCTTCTCGATTTCATCGAACAACACGAAACTCAGCCTGACCCGCTCGGTGTGGTACTGGTTCAGCACCTCCTGACTCAGCAGAGGATGGGTCTCGCGATGGCCCAGGTAACCGGGCGGCGAGCCGATCAGTTTCGCGATCTCGTGACTGTGCTGGAACTCCGCGCAATCGATTTTAATTACGGCACGGGCGTCCCCCACGAGGCTTTCCGCGACCGCTTCCACGAGGCGGGTCTTTCCCGATCCGGTCGGACCCAGAAACAGGAAGTTGCCGATCGGCCTGCCCGGGCAGGACATGCCCGCCAGGTGCGTCTGATAAATATTGATGATTTGTTCAATCGCTTCGTTTTGGCCGACAATTCGCTTTCGCAGGTCCAACTCCAGCTTCTCGGCCTCGCTGCCGGTTTGTGTCGGATCCAACTGCTTGTTCATGCGCCCCATGCTCCCACTCCCTCTTTCAATTCCCAATCCCAGGGTCGTCACAACCTAGAACGGAGCAATTCGCGTGCCATTTGACAGACCCGGTCAAACGATTGTAATCATTTGATTTCTGGTGTGGAGTGTTACTTTTTGGGACGCGATGGGCGCATTTCCACTCGACTGATCATAGTGCGCGCCGGCATGCGCAGGACCAGGTCAACCGCCTCGGCGATGTCTTCCGGCGCGATCATCCAGGTGGCGTCGCCCGGATGTTCTCCGGAAAATCCTGTATCCACGCTTCCCGGCATGATGGAAGATACCCGGACATTGTCGTGCCGATGGTCGAGCATCAATGCCTCGGTAAACAGGTTAAGCCCCGCCTTGGAAGCGTTGTAACCTGCTCCGCCACTGAACGGATTCTTGCCGGCGAGGCTGGAAATGTTGACGATAAAGCCTCCTCCACGGCGAGCAAACCGGGCAAGCGCCTCGTGCGTGCAGTAATAAGGTCCGTTCAAATTCAGATCGATATTCCGGTGCCACTCTTCCGGAGACAGATCCGCCACTTTGCGGAAGGCTCCCTGCCCGGCATTGTTTACCAGTATGTCTAGGCCGCCAAATTGTGCATCCACCGCCTGGAAAAAGTTGCGTACCTGGTCGAGTTTGCTGACATCCGCGGCGTGTCCGAAGACTGGTCCGAGCGATTGCATTTCGGCGGCGGCACGAGCGGTGGACTCGATGCTCCGCCCGCAAATCGCGACCGAGACTCCCTGCCGCAGCAGGTGCTCGGCGATTGCCCGCCCGATTCCTCGCGTGCCGCCTGTAACGATCGCAATCTTTCCGGAGAGCGCTTCCATCATATAAGTGAATATACCGTTCCCCGGCCGCTCGGGGGCGCTTTTCCGGCGGGGGAAGAAACAGAAAGCCGATCTTGTCTCGCGGCGCCTGTTAGAATGGCTACAGGAATGTCCAGCGCGCCGCGATCTCCCCTGCGCCAACTGCTGGAGAATCGAATCTCACAACTGTCCGCCGAAGTGGAGGCCCTGTTCAGCGAAGCCCGGGACCGCAGCCGCCGCGAGTTTGCCGACCAGTTGAACCAGGTGGTGCGGCGCATCCGGCAGTCCGAAGATGTGGACGCGTTGGCGGCCACGCTGCTGGACGCCGCCGGCTCGTTCTCCGATGGTTCGGCGCTGTTCGTGGTGGACGGTCCGGTGGCCAGGGGCCGGCGCATCCGCGGCGTGCCGGAAGAAACGTCCGAAGCCTTCCAGTCGATGGTGATTCCGCTGGAGTCGGCCGCGGCCATGGCCGATGCCGTGGCAACCCGCGATCCGGTGACCGCCGTTTCCACCCCCGCGGAGGTTTCAGCCGAAATGATGAAGCTCGCGGGGCATACGGCCGAGGGCCGCGTGTCGGTATTCCCGCTGGTGGTGGGCGAAGACGTGTGCGCGTTGTTGTACGCCTGGGGAGCGGTTCAGGGATCGGCGCTGGAATTGATCACGCAGGTGGCGGCCGGAGTCTGGAGCGCGGTATCGAAGCCTGCGCCCGTGGAACTGGTCCAGATCGCGCCCGCGCCCGATCCACTAAACGGAAACACGCCACGGGCAGCCGCCACATGGGAGGAACTCCCTCCCGAAGAACAGCAGATTCATCTTCGCGCGCAGCGATTCGCGCGTGTGCAGGTGGCCGAGATGCGCCTGTACCAGGCGGACGCGGTGCAGGCGGGCCGTGCCCGTGCCGGTCTCTACCAGGCGCTCCGCAAACCGATTGATGCGGCCCGCAACAGGTTTCGCGAAACATACTTCTCCACCTGTCCCAGCATGGTCGATTACCTCCATCTGGAACTGGTGCGTACTTTAGCCCATGACAATCCGGATTTACTCGGCAAAGAATATCCCGGCCCGATGGTGTAATCTATCCCGCACCAGCCTGGCCGCTCTCCAATGGCTCTTGGCATTGGCGGTAATTTCCGCCGCCTTTGCCGCCACTCCCGGCAGGCCCCCTGCGAAGACGACTAAGCGTCCCGCGATCCGGCCTCCAGCGAAGTCCGGAGAGCTGGCAACCTTGGTCCGCGACTGGCGCGATGATCCCACCGCCGCCCGCCGGGCCCTCGTCGAATCCTATGCCGTCGCTCATGCCAAGGAGAATTCCGGTACCCTCGCGCGGCTCGCTTTGGGTGTGGGCGAAGTCGAGCAGAAGAATTACGCCGCCGCCATCGCCGACCTGAAAAAAGTGCAGGGCAAGCTGCCACAGCTCGCTGATTATGCGGGTTACTACCTGGCGCAGGCCCGGGTCGAGTCCAGCGATTGGTCCGACGTGGCCAAGGACCTCAGCCCCGCGCACGCCACCGAGATCCGCTCGCCTTTTTCCGCGCGCGCCTGGATGCTGGAGGCGCGATCGCTCGAGACCACCGATGCCGCCGGTGCGGTGAAGTTGCTGCGAGAGCACTATGCCGAGCTGCCGGAACCGGAAGGCGATGTCACGCTTGCCGAATCCTACCAGGCTGCGCAGGACCTGCCGCATGCGGTCGATTTCTACCAACGTGTATTCTATCGGTACGTCAAGGGCGATCCTGCGAATCGGGCGGCGGCGGCCCTGTTGGCGCTGAAAGACAGCATGGGCTCCGGCTTCTCCCGGCCTCTTCCCGAGCAGCAACTGCGTCGCGCCGCAGTCCTGTTGGAAGTTGGAGAGTACGCGCGCGCCAGGTCGGAGTACGAGACGCTGGCCGATCAGGCGACCGGGCCCTCCCGCGATCTGGCGCATGTGGGCATGGGAGCCGCGGACTTCCTGAGCGGCAAAGTCGCGCCTGCCTGTTCCTATTTGAGAGGGCTCGATCTGCCCGACTCCGAAGCCGACGCCGAGCGCCAGTACTATCTGGAAGAGTGCGGCCGCAAGAATTCCGACGAGACCTCGATGATGACCGCGGTCTACCGCCTGGGCAAGCAATATCCCAAATCTTCGTGGCGATTGAGGGCTCTGCTGGCGTGCTCCAACCGCTTCCTGGTGACGAACCGGCCCGACGACTACCTGCCGCTCTACAAGTCCGTCTACGAGGATTTCCCGAACGATCCGATGGCCCCCGTATGCCATTGGCGGACGGCCTTTCAGGCCTACCTGCACACCCGGGCGGACGCGGCCGCGCTGCTGCGCGAGCACCTGCGCAACTACCCCGGACACTCCACCGCGGGAGCGGCGCTCTACTTCCTGGGGCGGCAATTCGAGCAGGCCGGCGATTACGGAAGCGCCCGTGCCTGCTATCAGCGGCTGGCGCAGACTTTCCAAAACCACTATTACGCGCTGCTGGCCCGCGAGCGCCTGGCCCAGCCGGACCTCTCTGTATCGGTCAATGGCGACACGGCAAAATTCCTCGCCGACCTGGCATTGGCGGATCCGAAGCCGGTGCCGGGGGTGGCCACGCGGCCGACCACTCTGCGAATTGAACGCTCGCGGCTGCTGCGCACCGCGGGCCTGAGCGATCTGGCGGATGCGGAACTGCGTTTCGGCGCGCGCACCGATGGACAGTCCCCACTCCTCGGAATCGAAATGGCCGAGGCAGCGGAATATCCCCACCAGGCGATGCGCATCATGAAGACGATGGCCGGCGACTACCTGAGCCTGACGATCGACCAGGCTCCGCGTAAATTCTGGGAACTGCTCTTTCCGCTTCCCTTCCGCAGCGACGTGATGCAGGAAGCGCGGCTGAAAGAGATCGATCCGTTCCTTCTGGCGGGTCTGATCCGGCAGGAGTCGGAGTTCAACCCGCGCGCGCTCTCGCCGGCCAATGCCTACGGGTTGACCCAGGTGCGTCCCGCGACCGGCCGCCAGTACGCACGGCGGGTGGGAATTCAGCGATTCAGCGCCGGCCTTTTGTTTCAACCCACTACCAACCTGAAGCTCGGGAGCCTGATTCTGCGTTCGATGCTCGATCAGAACAGCGGGAAAGTGGAGCCCACGTTGGCGGGCTACAATGCCGGCCCGGCGCGTGCCGCCGAGTGGCTCACCTGGAACAGCTATCGCGAGCCCGCCGAATTCGTAGAGTCGATCCCGTTTACGGAGACTCGGGAATACGTGCAGGCCGTGCTGCGCAACGCCGAGATCTACCGGCGCTTGTATCAGGGCCGGTAAAACGAAGAGGTGCGGGTTCGGGTCTTCCCTGGGGAGCCAACGGAAGACTTCTCGCTTCACGCTATCTGATTGATTTCATTACGGGCCTTTCGGGCATTCTTACGGATGGGGGCGACTTGACAGTTACCCCTGCATGGATTCGAACTCTTACTCCCACCAGCATCCCAAAACGAATGGGCGCTGGCCCATTATGCCTGCCCAGCTTCCGGATGGTGACGATCCACCCAGTGACATCGGTAATTGCTGCGCAAAACCGTTAGGGCGGATTAATCGTCAGTAGGCAGGTATCATCGTCGGGCGTTTGGCGTCAAATTGCAGGAATGGACCTCGCCCTCGTCGATACTTAGATATCAGATAGTGTTGTCCCTTTTTACGTGTTACCATCGCTTCAGAGCGCACCATGAGCCCGCAAGGCGAATGTGACGTTACCGGCCTCCTCCAGGCCTGGAGGGCCGGCGACCAGCATGCACTCGCCAATCTGGTTCCCCTCCTCGAACGAGAACTGCATGGAATTGCCAAGCACTACATGGCCGCCCAACGTCCCGGCCACACCCTCCAGACCACGGCCTTGGTCAACGAGGCCTACATCCGGCTGATCGACGTCGAGCGCGCCAACTTTCAGGATCGTTCCCACTTTCTCGCCGTCTGCAGCCAGATTATGCGCCACATCCTGGTGGATTACGAACGTGCCCGTCGCGCGGGCAAGCGCGGAGGCGGCGCGGAAATCTCCCCTCTGGAAGCAGCGCACCCGGTCTCGCCGGAACCCGGCGCCGATCTCCTGGCCGACATCATCGCCATCGATGCGGCACTCGACGCCTTGAGCCAGATTTACCCCCGCAAAGCGCGCGCGGTCGAGTTGCGATTCTTTGGAGGACTAACTGTGGAGGAAACCGCCGCTGTGCTGGAGGTTTCCCCAGACACGGTGATGCGCGATTGGAGCCTGGCACGGGCTTGGCTGGCACGAAAACTCGGGCGAAGAAAAGCCCATGGACACGGAGCGGGCGCGAAAAGTTGAGGCGCTGTACGAATCGGCGCTCAAGCTGAAGAGCGGCCGTCGAGCCGCTTTCCTCGCCGGGAACTGCGGCGGCGATGAATCCCTGCGGCTCGAAGTCGAGTCGCTGCTTGAACACGACGAAGACACGGGACCCTTCCTGGCAGTTCCGGCCCTGGAGATGCTCGCGGAGAAGGCCCGCCTGGCGTCCGGAGAACGCGTCTCCCACTACGAAATCCAGGAGAAGCTGGGAGAAGGCGGCATGGGGGTGGTCTACCAGGCCCGCGATGCCCGTTTGGGCCGGCGCGTGGCGCTGAAGTTTGTGAAGGCGCAATTCAGCGAGCGCTGGGAACGCGAAGCGCGGGCCATTGCCGCCTTGAACCATCCGCACATCGCCACACTCTACGACGTGGGGCTGCACGAAGGCGCGCCCTACCTGGTGATGGAGTACGTCGCCGGGCGAACGCTGGACAAACTCATTCCGCGCCACGGGATGCGGTTGAACGAAGCCCTGAAGATCGCCATACAGGTGGCTGGAGCGCTGACATGCGCCCACTCCGCCGGCATCGTTCACCGCGACCTGAAACCCTCCAACCTCATGGGGGACGAAACCGGGCAGGTCAAGGTGCTCGATTTCGGATTGGCCAAGCTCGTCGAAAAGGGGCGTCAACCGGAAAGTCCTGTCCCCGAGACGGGTGAAGGCACGATCGCCGGAACGCCGGCGTACATGTCCCCGGAGCAGGCGGAGGGAAAGCCCGTGGATGCCCGCAGCGATATCTTCTCGTTCGGGTCCCTGCTCTATGAGATGGTGACGGGGCGGCAGGCATTCCGGGGCGACTCCAAGGCGTCGATGATGGCCGCGGTTTTGAACCGCGAGCCCGAGCCGATCTCTTCGGACCTTCCGGCTGAGTTGGGAAAGATCATCGGCAAGTGCCTCCGCAAAGACCCGGACCGGCGCTTTCAGCACATCGATGATGTGAAAGGTGCGCTCGAAGATCTGCTGGACGAGGTGCAGGCGGGCAAGCGCATGCCCGCCGCGGTCACTCCCAAGGCGTGGAGACCCGGGCTGTCGGCCATCGTCGCTGTAATTGTGCTTGCGGTATCGCTTCTCGCGTTCAATGTTGGCGGCATGCGGGACCGTCTGTTCACGAGGAAGCCTCCGC
The DNA here is from genome assembly GCA_035501495.1 of Bryobacteraceae bacterium. Taxonomy (GTDB): domain Bacteria; phylum Acidobacteriota; class Terriglobia; order Bryobacterales; family Bryobacteraceae; genus JAIQFL01. The sequence goes on from DATJWB010000333.1 coordinate 12,014, forward strand.
CCGTGTTGGACCCGAAACGTGCTGCCGTGGCCATATTCGAGAACCGCACCGGCGATCCGTCTCTGGACAATCTTGGCAAGATGGCTGCGGAGTCCGTCAATCAAGGGCTTTTGCAGATTCCAACCATCACAGTCGTGCCGAGCTCAACCGTCTTTGAGCTGCCGGCTTCAGTCATGAGGCCCGGGAAGCTGGCACAAGCGACTGGAGCCGGAACCGTGGTCACCGGCGCGACTTACCTTCAGGGCCAGACACTTCAGGTTCAGGCCACGATCATGGACGAAGTGGAAAACAAGCCGCTGTATGCGATAGAGCCGGCCGACGGAACGCGGCAGAACGCCGTCGCGGTGGTAGAGAGCGTGCGGCAGCGGGTTCTCGATGTCGTCGCCGCCCGTTACCTCACGCCTGGGTTCGACCTCCTGGCCGAGGAAGTAAAGCCGCCTCCTTTTGAGGCGCAGAAGGAGTTCGCCGCGGGCTGGGAGTTGCTCGGTTCGGACCCTTTCGCGACGGCCCCTCACCTCCAGCGCGCCCTGGAAATCGACGCGGAGTTCGCCGCGCCCGGCTTTCTGATGGGCACGGCACTGCGAAATCAGCACAAGTATAGAGAGGTGACAGCGCAGCTTGACAGCATGGAAAAGACGCATCCCCGGCTGACACCCATAATGCGCCGCCGGCTGGATGGGTTGCGCGCCCTGAATGATGGCCGCCTTGAGGAGCTTTACATCATTTGGCGCGATATTGTGACGCTGTCCCGAGGCAATGCCGATGACCTTATGAAGGCCGGCCGGGCTGCGTGTTGGGTCAACCGTCCGCGTGAGGCAGTAGAGCGTTTTAGGGCCGGCCGTAGTACGGCATTCCTTCGGACGTCCAACGCTTTTGGCGTTAACGACCTGATGCATTGGACCGGCGCGCTTCACGTGCTGGGAGAACACGAGGAGGAACTCAAAGAGGCACGGTGGGGGCGCGATCTTTACCCCCACGTTCTCAACGTCCGCGCCCTTGAGGCGCGGGCGCTGGTGGCGCTTGGGCGAATTGACGAAGTGGAAAAGCTGGTGGAAGAGATTCCGGCCAGTTCCTCCGAATGGGTCTACGCCCGTTGTTGCGTGGCAAATGGCACGCCCGGCTACGTGATGCTATCCGCGGCGGAGGAACTCCGCACGCACGGCCATCGTGAAGAGTCGCTGAAGATGGCCGGCCGAGCGGCAGACTGGTATCACAGCCGGATCGGCGAGGATGCGAGGAGCGAGGATACGCGCTCCGGACTGGGTATCGCCCTGTACGAGGCGGAACGATGGGGCGAAGCCAGGGCCCTTTTCTCGGCCCTCGCCGCGGAGCATCCGGACAGCATCCCTTACAAGGGCCGGCTAGGGACTCTGGCAGCCCGCCAAGGCGACCGGCCCACGGCACAACGAATTGCTCAGGAACTGCGCGGCCTGGAGAGGCCGTACTCGTATGGGAATCAACTCACCCGCGGCGCCCGCATCCTCGCCCTGCTGGGCGACAAGGAGGGCGCCGTCGCCTTACTGCGCGAGGCGCTTGCCCGGGGATTGGGCCTCGACTCGGACCTGACGCGCATCTACGGCTACGGCCTCGCGTTCAGCCACAACATGGACCTTGAATCCCTGCACGGCTACTCGCCATTCGAAGAGTTGATCAAGCCGAAGGATTGACCCGGCCAACCTGAACCCATCCGCCGTCCTTCTTACTTTTCCTTTTCTCGATCTAACGCCACGTGGCCGCGAACCGGCAGCGATCCCGGGGCTTTCGCCCGGTTTTGGCGAGCCGCCTGGCTGCGCAGTTGAAATCCGTGCAGCCACGCGGTCTCCCGCAATCGGCATTCGTGCGGTCTCGCCGCGTGCCAGGGAAGCACGAAGCGATTGGCCTACCGGCGCACGAAGCCGTGCCACACATTGTTGTTGTCGATGTAATATCCGACAATCGCATTCCCTGGGTTGTTGGTCATGGGGAAGGTGCCCTGGCCGGGTCCCGTGCCCGCGTTCGGAGCGTCGAAGAAAGTGAACGTGCCGTCAACGGCCCGCACGTAGCCATGAGACACATTGTTCGGGTCCCAGTAGTATCCCGTAATGACGCCTGCGGGATCGATGCCCTGGGCCAGGGTGCCGCCCGGGCCCGCGCCCGGAATGTCATACATGGTGATCTTGCCATCGGCAGTACGGAGCAAGCCGTGAAAGACACCGTTGCTGTCCTGAGAGCCGCCTGCGGTGGTCCCGGCCGGATTGATGGCCCAAGCGTAGGTTCCCTGCCCGGCGGCCGTGCCCGCCCCCAGAGCGTCGAACGTGGTGATCGTGCCGTCGGCGCCGCGCACATAGCCGTGAACCGCACCGTTCTTGTCCATGTATGATCCGGTGATCATGCCAGTCGGGGTGATGCACTGGGCCCAGTATGTGGTCGTACCCAAGCCCGGGCCGGTGGCTGCGCCGGGGACATCGAATTTGGTGATGCTGCCGTCGGCGGTCCGCAGGAAGCCATGGTTCATACCGCTGCCGTCGATGTAATTGCCTGCAATCAGTTCTCCCGACAGGCTCAGGTTCCCGGCAAAGGTGCCCTGGCCACTGCCGGTGCCGGCGCCGGGCACATCGAATTTGGTAATGGTGCCGTCGATAGCGCGGATGTAGCCATGAGCCACACCACCTCCGTCAACGAAGTATCCCGCGACAATCCCACATGCGTCGCCGGCGATGGCGTAGGTGCCCGGACCGGCCCCCGTCGCGGGGAAGGGGATTCCGTAGCCAATGCCGGACGGCGCGACATCAAGTGTAGCCATCTTGCCGTCGGCGGTGAGCAAGTAACCATGCATCACGTTGCTGTAGTCCGCGTAGAACCCCGCGATTTGTCCTGCCGGGCAGATGGCAATCGCCACGGTACCGTAACCGTTGATGGTGCCTGCGTGCGGGCCGTCGATGGTGGTGATAGTGGGCGTCTTCTGCGCCACGGAGGAAACGCCCAGCCCGAGCATGCAGAGGCCTAGCGAAAGCCCCCGCGCCGTTAACCTTTCAAAATGTCTCCTTTTCATGGTCTTCCTTTCCGGCCGCCGCGCGGCCGCTTTCACCCTTCTTTACCGAAAAAAAAGACCTCGAACTGGCAAATTTTGCAACCGGCCCGTGTTCGGGGAAACTACAGCGATCCGCCCCAAGAGTAAGGGGCTGGCGAGTGGAGGCGCCGTAGTCTGTCCGATATTTCAGACATATTTGACCCTTTTCGCGTCCATCG
>DATJWB010000334.1:0-18107 GCA_035501495.1 Bryobacteraceae bacterium
CGCCAGCCTGAGCAGCACCAACGGCAACCACCCCAAGCTGGTCTCCATCTGCGAGCTGCCGGAACCCGTCGCCCAGGCTCCCGGTCCGCGGATTCCCAAGAACATCCGCACCATCCCCCCCGAACGGTCGCCGATGCCGCAGCAGCCCGCTGAAGAGCGGGTACACAACTTCGGCGAAGTCAACCTGGGGCTCGACCTCGCCGCCGCCCTGCACGAAGCGGAGCGCTGCCTGCGCTGCAAGAAGCCCCGCTGTGTGCCCGGTTGCCCCGTAGGCATCGATATCCCGGGCTTCATCGCGGCCCTGCAGCATAAGGACATCAAACGGTCGTACCAGATCTTGAAAGCCTCCAACGCGCTCCCGGCCGTCTGTGGCCGGGTTTGCCCCCAGGAATCGCAATGTGAGGCGACCTGCGTGGTGGGTGCCAAGTTCGCGCCCGTAGCCATCGGCCGGCTGGAGCGGTTCGTGGCGGATGCCGCGATGGGACGAGGGTGGGACGAGGCGCCTGAGGCGTCCGGCACCAGCAAGCGCGCGGCGATTGTCGGCTCCGGTCCTTCGGGCCTGGCGTGCGCCGGCGACCTGGCCCGCAATGGCGTCAAGGTCACCATCTTCGAAGCCCTGCACGTGGCCGGCGGCGTTTTGAAATACGGCATCCCCGAATTCCGCCTGCCCGACATGATCATCGACGCCGAAATCGACAACCTCAAGAAGCTGGGCGTGGAGATTCGGCTCGACACCATCATCGGCAAGCTGTTCACGGTTCCACAGCTTCTGACGGGCATGGGGTACGACACCGCCTTCGTTGGAACCGGCGCGGGGTCGCCCAAGTTCGCCGGGATACCGGGCGAAGCGTTCAACGGCGTTTTCTCGGCCAACGAGTTTCTCACCCGTGTGAACCTGATGCGCGGCCACCAGCAGCCGCTCTACGACACCCCGGTGGGCATGGGCAAGCGCGTGGCCGTAGTGGGGGCCGGCAATACCGCCATGGACTCCTGCCGCGTGGCCAAGCGGATGGGCGCCGAGAAGGTAACGGTGGTCTACCGCCGCTCGCGCCGGGAATCGCCGGCCCGGATCGAGGAACTGGAACACGCCATCGAAGAAGGCATCGAGTTCCTTTGGCTGACGAGCCCGGTCGAAATCGTCGGCAACTCGGCGGGCTGGGTGACCGGGATGCGGGTGCAGCAAATGGCGTTGGGCGAGCCGGATGCCTCGGGCCGCCGCCGGCCGGTGCCGGTGGAAGGTTCCGAGTACCTGTTGGACGTAGACACCGTGGTCTACGCGTTGGGCACCACGGCCAACCCCATCATCAAGCAGACCACACCCGGCCTAAAGGTCAACCAGTGGGGCTACATCGAGATCGACGAACGGACCGGCATGACTTCGATTCCGGGCCTGTTCGCCGGCGGCGATATCGTCACTGGCGCGGCCACCGTGATCCTGGCCATGGGAGCCGGTAAGCGGGCCGCGCAGGGAATGCTCGAATACATGGGAATCCGCGGCGCAGACGTTCCCGCATCTGGTGAGCTTGCGCCGGTGGGAGGAAACTAAAATGCCGTCATCGTGTCCGAAGTGCCGCAGAGTTTTGGATGAGGACGAGATCTGCTGCGCGCAGGTCCGCTACACCTGGCGTTGTAAGAGCTGCTTCAAGCTGACCAGCGGATTCGCCATTCCGTACGGCAAATGCTTCCTGTGCGGGGGAGAGCTGGAAGTCATCCAGGACCGGGATTTGGGCGACTCCATGCAGTTCCGGGCCATCCGGGAGGCCGTCCAGTTTGAGCTCAATTCCTTCCACTTCTACAAACTCGCGCGTGATCGGGCGCCCACGCCCGAGCAGCGCGCGGTCCTCGAACGTCTGTACGAAGCCGAGTTGGACCACCTCCATGAACTGGAGGAGAAGTACCACGCCCATCTCGACCGCGAGGTTGTGGAGCTTTCTTCTGACGAAGAGCATCTGCTTTCCAATTGGCTGTTCCAGGGCATTCGCATATCGCAGGACTCCGGCGTCGCGGACTTGTACCAGCAGGCCCTCGAGATGGAACGGAGGACCCGGGACCACTTCCACAATCTGGCGCGCGAGCTGCCCGCCGGCCTGGAGCGCGAGTTGTGCGAAGAACTCGCCGCTGAGGAAGACGAGCACGTAGCGCTGCTCGAAGGCGAGTTGGAGCAGATCGCCTGAAAACGTCGCGCAGGCATTCCTGCCTGTACCCATGGGGCCCCCGCCGACGTGGCGCGGGCACTCCTGCCTGCCGGGCCCCGACTCATCGGGGCGCTTGTCGAGCCCGCACGGTGCCACTCCCCGCAAAGGGGTTTTCGAGGCTGCCGCGTCCCCGCTCTTGGGGACGCTTTTTGTTGGCACAATCCGGTGCTGGAGGGGTTTTCGAATCCGCCGTATCTCGCCCTTGCGAGCCGGTACTCATGCCCGCGCTTTTTGGGGCGCACGGCCGGCTGGAGCGGTCGATGCGGCAACGTCGGAAACCGCGCGCCCGGAACGGGGCTTCTTGGTGGCCGCCCGAGGCCCGTGCCGGAGAAGTGGTTTTCGACGCGCCTCGTCTCGCCTTGTTGACACTGCCGCGCCTCTGTGGGAGCCTGTTTGCAGCGCGCCCTGGGGCGCCTCCTTTCCGCGGCAAGGGAGCTTGCTCCCACCCATGTCCATTTCACAAATCCCGGAACCTTTCATTCCGGCCCTGAGCCAAGCGGAACCTGGGCAACGACGGAAGGAAGGTTTTGATGCCGCGAACCCTCACCTCTGCCACTACGCTCGAAAATCTGAAAAAAGAAGCCAAGCGCTGGTTGAAAGCACTGCGCGGGAACGATGCTGCCGCGCGCGAGCGATTCCAGAGCGCTTATCCGAATGGCCCCACCCAGCCCGTGCTGCGGGATGTGCAGCACGCCCTCGCACGAGAGTACGGACAGGAAAGCTGGAAGCTCCTGAAGCAGGCGCTCGAAGCCCGTCCTGCCGAGTCCGCCGCGTCTTCGCGCCCGGATGCGCCGGCCTCCGCGCGATTTCTGGAGTACGCCTGCCCCGACCACCATGTTCGCGGGCGTCCAGCGCACCGCATGGCGCGGCATGCCGCCATGCGAGTCCTCGAACAGAATCCGGAGATCGCCCGCCAGAGCATCTACACGGCGGTGGTGTGCGGCGAGATCGACGAGGTCGAGCGCCGGTTGCGCGAACATCCGGGGCTTGCCAACGCGCGGCATTGGGCGAGCGGTGCTGACCGCGCAGGCCCGGGCGGCAGCTACGATTTCCTGGGCGATCTCGGGGCCAAGCCATGGGAGCCGCTCCTTTACCTCTGCTTCACACGCCTGCCGCTGCCGCAGTCGAACGAGAACGCGGTCGCGATTGCATGCCGGCTGCTCGATCACGGCGCCGATCCGAACGCGTTTTTCATGGCTGGCGACAGCCGGTATACGCCGCTGGTAGGGGTAATCGGCGAAGGCGAGGAAGACCGCCCGCCGCATCCGCATCGCGACGAGATGGCGCGCCTGCTGCTCGAACGCGGAGCCCAGCTCTACGACGGGCAGGTGATCTACAACATTCACTTTCACGGAAAGATCCTATGGTGGATGAAGCTGATGTACGAGTTCTCGATGAAGGCAGGGCACGGCGCCGATTGGGATGACCCCGAGTGGACCATGCTCGATATGGGCGGCTACGGATCGGGAGCGCGCTGGCACCTGCGGATCGCGGTAGAGAAGAACGATCCCGAGCTGGCGGAGTGGTGCCTGGAGCACGGCGCGAATCCCAACGCCGCGGCGGAGCGGGACCCGAGATTCCCACAGCGGAGTCTTTACGAGGAGGCCGTCCGTCTGGGGCGTACCGAGATCGCGGAACTGCTCCTGCGCCACGGCGCGGAACGGCGGGCAGTGGCGCTGGACGATGAGGAACAGTTCCTTGCCGCCTGCCTCGCGCTCGATCGGAATACGGTGAATCGCCTGCTCGCCGCGCATCCGGAGTATCTTCAATCGCCCAAGGCCATGTTCGCCGCGGCGCGCGAGGATCGTGCCGACGTGGTGGCATTCCTGCTCGATCTGGGCACGCCGCTCGAGGTGCAGGACGACAAAGAGCAGCGCACTCTGCATGTGGCCGCCTGGAACGATGCGGTGCAGGTGGCGAAGCTGCTGATCGATCACGGTGCCGAGATCGATCCCTACGAGTTGAATTACAGCAACACGCCGCTCGATTTCGCGGTCTACGGCGACCATCCGCGCATGGTCGAGCTGCTGCGGCCGCACAGCCGGGATGTGTGGAACCTGACGACTATCGGTGATGTGGGCCGGCTGCGCGAAATCTTCAGCGCGGAGCCGCGCCTCGCGAAAGTCACCTGGCAGACCACGCCGCTGTTCTGGCTGCCCGAAGACGAGGAGAAGGCGTTGGAGATCGCCGGGCTGTTTCTGGAGCACGGGGCGGACGCGGGCTTTCGCAACAAGAAGGACGGGACCACCGCGGCCGACGTGGCGCGCAAGCGCGGGATGCGGCAGACCGCGGCGCTGCTCGATGCGGCGGCTGGCGGCGCGGACGACGGCCGCGCAAGGCGCGAGCACCTTCTCCGCGTCTACGAACAACTTGCGCGCGACCTGTTGACGGTCTGCGAAACCGATGATGGGCAGGCCCTCGAACGGCTGGGACGGCACTTCAACCGGATCGTCACTTTCGAGTTCGTCCGCGGCCGGGTGAGGGAGCGGGTAGACCGGCTGGATCTGGAGAAGGCTAGCGACCTGATCGCGAGTTTTTCGGGTTTCAAAGACTGGGCGGCCTTCCTCCAGTCTATCGGCGCCAAGGATCACGAGCAGGCGGCACGCGATTTCGTGAAAGCCTACGAACATGACGCCGAGGCCCTCCAGCGGCTGAATGCGTATTACGGCCGCTCGTTCACTTTCGACGACGTGCGGGCGGAGATCTGGCGGCGCGTGTACGCGTTCCGGCAGCGCTCGTCGCGCGTGCCCAAGAACTATCTGCAGATCGAAGAGGCGCAGCTCATGGTCGCGCAGGACGCGGGTTTCAACAGTTGGGACTCGCTGACGAAGGCCGCCGAAGCGGGCGCGTCACCGCCCGGCACGGCGTACGTCATCGACAGTAAGGAGAACCGCATCGGTCCGCGCCGGCGTATGACGGAGGCGGATTGGGACGAGCTGATTTCCGTCGCACGGGAGCAAAACATCACAGGCATCTCGGCGAATGGCCAGATGACCGATAGCGCGCTGGCACGCATTGCCGGCCTCGAACACATCACCGCGATCGATCTCGGCGGATCGCGGGAACTCACCGACGACGGACTGCTGCAGCTCGCGCGCATGCCGCAGTTGGAATACCTGAATCTGAGCGAATACCCCGGCGGCAAGCTCACCGACCGCGGGCTGGAGGTGCTGCGGCATCTGCCGAACCTGCGGAAGTTCGCGATGACGTGGCAGGCCGGCATCACGGACCGAGGAGTCGCCAACCTGCGCTTCTGCGACCGGCTGGAGAACGTCAGCCTGATGGGGTCGCCGACCGGCGACGGCGCCATCGAGGCGTTGCAGGGCAAGCCCGATCTGCGCCGGTTCCAGAGCGGCAGGTTGGTCACGGATGCGGGGCTCCTGCTGCTGCACAACTTCCCGCGGCTGAAGAAGTGGGAAGGGGGCGACCAGGTGGGGCATCTGCTGATCGACGGGCCATTCACCGACCAGGGACTGGCCGGCCTCGCGGGACTGGAGGGTGTAGCGGAACTCGACCTGTTCTGGCACGTGGAGCATATCACGTCCGCCGGTTTTGCCCACCTGGTGGATCTGCCGAACCTCCAGTCTCTGGGGTGCGATGGAAAGTTGAGCGACGACGAGGCCATGGGTCATATCGCCGCCATTCCTCGCCTGCAAGCACTGCGAGCGCAGGAAAGCGTGGCCACTGATGAAGGCTTCGTCGCGTTAAGCCGGTCGAAAACCCTGTCGCGCTTCTGGGGCCGGGTTTGTCCCAACTTCGGCAGCCGTGGATTCCTGGCGTTCTCGCAGATGCCGTCGCTGCGGGTGCTGGGGGTTGGCTGCAAGAACGTGGACGACGAGGCGTTGTCCAGGCTGCCCGGATTTCCCGCGCTGGAGGAACTCACGCCGATCGGGTTCACGGACGATGGCTTTCGGCATGTGGGGCGTTGCGAGCGCCTGGCGCGCTTGACGTGTATGTATTGCCGCGAGACCGGGGATGCGGCCACCGGGCACATTGCCGGACTGAAGATCAAATACTATTACGCCGGCCTGACGCAGATCACCGACCGGAGCCTGGAGATCCTGGGCCGCATGCCTTCGCTGGAGCAGATTGAACTGTACGAGTGTCAGGGCGTGACGGACGCAGGTCTTCCGTTCCTGGCCGGTCTCCCGAGACTCCGCGAAGTCCACCTGGACGGGCTGCCGGGCGTAACGCTGGATGGGACAAAGGTGTTCCCCGCCGGCGTTCGCGTGTATCATTCAACTTGAAGATATGGGTTACAACCGAAGAGGTTTTCTCCGATCCGTCGCGGCTTTGGGCGCGGCGCTGAGGAGCCCGGCCGCAGTTCCGGGCATGTACGTCGCGCTGAATGGCAGCCTGGTGGGCAACAAGGTGACATGGCCGGAGTTCGTGCGGCTGGCGGCCCGTGTAGGATATGGCGGGGCCGACTTCAACCTCGGGGCGGCATCCAAAGAAGGGCTGGAGGCCACGCGCCAACTGTTCGCGGAAACCAAGATGCGCGTGGGCTTCGCGGGATTGCCGGTCACGGTTGTCCGGGACGACGCCACCTTTAAGAGCGGCATGGCCGGATTGGAAGCGGCCGCGAAATTCGCCTCGGACGCCGGTTGTCGTCGCATGACGGTGGTGGTGCCGGCGGCCAGCGCCACTCCCAAAGCGGAGCTGCGGAAGATGCTGAAGGAGCGCTTCACGGAGGTTGCGAAAGTCCTCGCCGAACACAACATTCGCCTGGGTTTCGAATTTCTGGGGCCGCTGCAGTTTCGTCTCAAGCCGCTCACCGAGTTCATCTGGCGGATGAACGAAATGCTGGCGTTCGCCACGGAATGCGGACCGAACGTCGGATTGACGTTGGATGCCTGGCACTGGCATCACGCGCGGGCGACCGTGGCCGACATCATCGCCGCCGGAAAGTCGCGCATCGTGAATATTCACGTATCGGACGCGGCAGCGATTTCGCCAGTGGAGGTTCGCGACAACCAGCGGCTGATGCCGGGCGAAGGCGTGATTCGCCTTGTAGACTTCTTCCGCGCTCTCCGGCAGATCGGGTATGACGATGGCATCAGTCCAGAGCCGCTGGGACGGATTCCGCCGGATATGTCAGCAGAGGACGGCGCGAAGCTGGGGCTCGAAACCACACTCGCGGTGATGCGCAAGGCCGGTGTGGTGGTGTGAACCGGCAGCGGGAACTTCGGCGCCGGCACGGTTTCTAATCTGCCAGGTTTCCTGATATGCCCATCCCACGACAGATCGAGGCGCTGGCCCAGGATCTGCATTACGCGGCGCGCGGGTTCGGCCGCACTCCCCTGTTTACCCTGACCGCCATCTTTGCGATCGCGCTCGGCAGCGGCGCGGGCACGGCGGTGTTCAGCGTAGTGGACCGGATTCTTTTCCGCAGTCTGCCCTACCAGGACTCGGGGCGGCTGGTCTCGTTCGGTATGACGGCGCCGATCGCGCCCGAGGAATTCATGTTGGGGTACGACTACCTGGATTGGCGCGCGTCGCAGACGCCGTTTGTCTCGACGGGCGCGTGGGGCGGAGTCGGCGATTGCGACCTGACCGGGTCCAACGCGGTGCGCCTGCGCTGCGGACGCGTGGACGCTGCGTTTCTGCCGACGCTGGGGATTCAGCCGGTGATTGGCCGCAACTTCACGGCGGATGAGGACCGGCCTAACGGGCCCAAGGCAGCGGTGATTTCGCATGCGCTATGGCAATCCCGATTTGGCGGCGAGGCGAATGTCATCGGTAGAGCCGCGAGGCTCGATGGCAGGAATGTCACGGTTGTGGGGGTCCTGCCGCAATCGTTCGAGATGCCCACGCTTGCGCTGGTGGACCTGCTGTTGCCTCTGGCGTTGGATGAGGAGACGCAGAGGACCCACAAGGTCGCGATCCTGATCTCCACGATCGCCAGGCTGAAGCCCGGGGTCAGTGCGGAGCAGGCGGCCGCCGCCTTGCAGCCTTTGTTTCAAAACTCCATGCAGTGGGTCTCGCCAGGCTTTCGGAAAGACGTGAAGCTGCGGGTGCGCGGATTGCGCGACCGGCAGGTGCAGGATGCACGGCTGGCATCGTGGATCCTGCTGGCGGCGGTGGGGGCGGTGCTGCTGATCGCGTGCGCGAATGTGGCCAACCTGCTGCTGGCGCGCGCCACGGCGCGGCAGCGCGAGCTGGCGATTCGGGCCGCATTGGGAGCGGGCCGCGGCCGCATCGCCGGACAGGCTCTGGCCGAGAGCTTGCTGCTCGGCGCGGTTGGAGGGGCGGCGGGTTGCGGGCTGGCGTTCTGCCTGCTTCGTTTCTTTGTGGCAATCGCACCGGAAGGAATCCCGCGGCTCAAGCAGGCGGGGCTGGATAGCCGCGTGCTGCTGTTCACGGTGGGACTGTCGTTGTGCTGCGGGCTGCTGTTCGGGCTCGGCCCGGCGCTGCGCAATGCCCGCGCGGCGGGCGCGGGCGTGAGGACCATCGGCGGCCGGCACGGCTGGTGGAGGCAGGGATTGGTGGCCGCACAGATCGCCGTAACGCTGGTATTGCTCACGGGCGCGGGGTTGCTGTTGCGCAGTTTCTGGAGGCTCGAGAACCAGCCGCTCGGAATCCAAACGGGCGGCGTGCTGACGGCCGAGATCACGCTGGGGCAAACGGGATATCCGGAGCCGGCGCGTCGCCTCGCGTTCTTCGAGGAACTGGAGTCGCGGCTCGAGCGGATTCCGGGAGTCGCGGAGGTCGCGCTTACTGATGCGCTGCCGCCCACGGGGAACCCGCGGGGTCCGATGCTCTACAATGCCATCGACGTCGAGGGCCGCCCGCCGTCCAGCGATGGAACGGGCGGGCCCGTAAATTACCGGCAGGTGACCCCCGGATACTTCGATGCTTTGGGAATCCCGATCCTGCTTGGGCGGGCCTTCGGCGAGGAGGACCGCGCCCCGGATTGGAATTCCGTGATCCTCAGCGATGCCCTGGCGCGCCGCATGTTTCCCGGGGAAAACGCGCTCGGAAAGCGGATCCGGCCGGGGCGCGTGGGGCCCTGGCTGACGGTCGTAGGCGTGGCGCAGAATGTCAAGAATAGCGGGCTTGCACAAAAAGACGAGCCCGAATATTACACCGTGCGGAAGCATCGGGCGGAGGTGGTGGCGCCGTGGGCGATCGCCGTGTTGCGGACGCCGCTCGATCCGGGCAGACTTGGTGCCGCGGTGCGGTTGGAGGTGGCTGGCCTGGATGCCGCGCTGCCGGTCAAACTGGAAACCATGGAACAGCACGTCGGTGCCCTCGCGGAACGCCCCCGTTTCAATGCACTGCTGCTGAGCATCTTCGCGGGAATGGGGCTGCTGCTGGCGGCGATCGGGTTGTACGGTGTGGCGTCGTTTCTGGTGGCGCAGCGGGTACAGGAGATCGGCGTGCGCATGGCGCTGGGCGCGACTCCAGGCGAGATCGCCGGACTGGTGCTGCGGCAATCCGCCGGCTGGACGGCGATGGGAACGGCGGTTGGGTTGACAGGATCGTTGTTCGCGGTGCGCTGGCTGGAGTCCATGCTGTTCGAGGTGTCGGCCCGCGATCCGTGGATGTTGGGTGCGCCGGCGGTGATGTTGTTCGCGATCAGCTTATCGGCGGCGTGGCTCCCGGCGCGAAGAGCGGCGCGGATCGATCCGATCGAGGCGCTCCGGCAGGAGTAAGCCGGCGGTTTACTTCACCACCGGCAGCACCACGGCGCTCGCCTGCCGCGCATTCCGATAGATGCGCTGAGTCGCCTTGACGTAGTCCTCGGCGTGGGCCTCAAAAATATTGGACACGAATCTCTGCGGATTGCGGTCGTATACCGGAAACCACGTGCTCTGCACCTGCACCATGATGCGATGTCGCTTTAGAAATGCGTGTGCATTGCTGTGAAGGTCGATGGCATACCGGATTACCTCGCCGGGCGGTATCGCTTCCGGCTTTTCGAACCCGTTGCGAAACCGCGCCCGCAGGATCTCGTCCGCGATGATGAGTTGGAAGCCGGCCATGCGGGTCTTGGTCTCGGCGTCGTCCGGAGCGTCCTCGGGATAAACATCGATGAGCTTCACCGCCCAGTCGCTATCACTCCCGGTGGTGGAGGCGAACAATTCCGTGGTGATGTCACCTGCGATCCTCACGTCCGCCGCGAGCGGTTCGGTTTGCCACGAGACCACGTCGGGCCGATGATCCACGAAGCGCTGGTCCTGCACCAGCCACACTCGCCATTCCGCGCTCGGATAGGTGGGTGGAACGGGGCGCGGGCGGTAGGGCACGGGATTCGCCGGGTCGCTTATGTACTCGTCGAACCCGTCCGCACCCGGCGCGTCGAACGACAGCCGGCGTCCATCGCGGAAATACAGCCGCCGCGTTTCGACGCCATTGCGCGGGGGCCAGGCGTCGTACTGGCGCCACTGATTCGTGCCCGTTTCGAATGTGGTGGCCTCGGCGAGATGCGGGTCGGACTGTTCCCGCAGCCAGTGATCGAACCATGGCTGGAAGATGTGGTCGCGGTAGTACGCCGAAGTGTCCGACCCGAAATCAATGGCGCCGAGCCTGCGCCCGTTGCCGTTCCAGCCGCCATGATTCCAGGGGCCGGCGACGAAGAAATTGCGATGCTCCGAATCGTGCTGTTCGAGTCTTTCGTAGATTTTCTGCGGGCCGTAGAAGTCCTCCTGGTCCCACCAGCCCGCCACTTGCAGGATCGGGATTTTCACCGCGTTCAGATAGGGAGCGAAGGCCTGGCGCTGCCAGAAATGGTCGTAATTCGGATGGTGGAGAAAGTCCTCCCAGGTGGGCAGCTTCCCGTGGAGGTACTTCTCGTCGGCGTTGGAGAGCGGGCCGAGGCCCAGATACCAGTCGTAGGTGTCGCCGCGGTCGAATTTGAAGCGGTAGTTCTCGGTGGAACTGGTCTCCATCATGGACGAGTATTCGAAGCCGTAACTCAGGCGAAACGCGCCATTGTGATGGAAGTCGTCGCCGAGAAACTGGTCTGCCGGCGAGGCTTGCTCGATCGCTGCCTTGAGCGCGGGATGCGGATCGAGCGCCGCCATCACGGCGGTCCACCCGTCGTACGACGTGCCGGCGATGCCCGCGCGGCCGTTGTTGTTGGGAATGTTCTTGATCAGCCAGTCGACCGTATCCCAGGCGTCGGTGCTCTCGTCGATGGCCTTCGGGTCGGCCGGGTCGCGGGGCGGCCGGCTCATCACGAACTTGCCTTCCGACTTGAATCGGCCGCGGATGTTCTGTGTCACCACGTAGTAGTTTTCGTAGCGCGCACGCAGCATGGCGGGCATGCCGCGCGTGGCCGCCTCCTCCGACGGCACACCGTAGGGAGTGCGGTCGATCAGAAACGGCAGCGGTCCGGTGGGTTTCTTCGGCGAGAGGATGACCGTCTGTAAGCGCACCCCGTCGCGCATGGGAATCATGACTTCCTGAAAATTGACTCCGACGCGCGCCTCTTCGGTCTGCCCGATGAGAAGCAGCGCGCCCGCAAGGCACGCGAAGACCAGGATTCGATGCATTTGGCTGCCCATCATACCATTTGGGACCGGCAGGCAATGCTGGCCGCAGCTTAACCGCCGAAGAGGCGCGTACGGGGCGCCGGTCGCCATCCGCGCGCGCTTGCGGCGCCCGGCAACGTGCTGCTGGTGCGGGTGAGAGGAAGCGAAGATCGGGCGCGGTTGCGGCTGGAGGACGCGCTCGGCGCCGCGCTTGCAGATTCGACTCCCGGCGTATGTTCCAGCCGCTGGATCGCCTCGCGTTGAAATCTCTGGGCGCGATGCGGCGTATGCTTCAGCAATCGCGGCCGAAGCCGCATCAGCGCCACGTGGGTGGGCTCGAAGTTGACCCCGGTGGACAGCGTACGCACGCTTCCCGCCAGCAGACCCGATACAACTGCCAGAGCCACTGCGATGGCGGCCTGCGCGCCTACCAGCCAATGTCCCAATCGCGAGCGCTGGCTCACGGACGCCGACCGGCTTTTCAGCCCATCGATCGGGCCCACGCGCGTGGCGCGAAGGGCGGGCGCGACCCGAAGCCCAGGCCGGCCAGCACACAGACCGCCAGCACCGTCAAGATGACCCACGGCTCGATGGTGAAATCGTACCAGAGCGGATGGCCCTCGTCGTCGAGCGAAAAAAACATCTGTTGGAGCGCGCCCGTCAAGGCGAGTGAGAACAGGATGCCTCCGGCGCCGCCCGCGAGCGCCAGCAAAACCGACTCGCTGAGGAGTTGCCGCATCAGGCGGAAGCGTCCGGCTCCCAAGGAGACGCGCACCGCCGATTCCCGCGTGCGCGCCGCGCCTCTTGCCAGCGCCATTCCGGCCAGGTTCGCGCAATTCACCGCGAGCAGCACCAGGCCGACCAGCAGCAGGAGCCTCATGAGCAACATGGTTGTTTCGCTGCGATCAGCCCCGCGATCGGAGCGTACCACGGTGCCGCTGTTATCGCCCTCTTCGGCATGTTCCCAGCGCGGCGGCATGAGGCTCGCGATCTCGGCGCCCACTTCCTGGACCGTCCGTCCGGCCGCCATCCGGCCCAACATGCTCAGGATCGTGCAGTCTTCCGACAGCGAATCGTCACACCAGCGATACCCTACACCGAGCATCATCGCCGGGATGTAGATCTCGCTCGGGGCGGAAATTACTCCGCGAAAGTTCCGCGGTGCGGCGCCGATCACCGTAAAGGGCACGCTGTTGATTCTGACAGCCGCGCCCAAGGCGTCCGGAGAAGCGCCGAACCAGCGGCTCCAGAGAGCATAGCTGATCACGGCGACGCGGTCGCGGTCGGGCACCGCATCTTCGGCGGGGCGGAAAAAGCGTCCGAGCAGCGGCTGAATTCCCAGCAACGGGAAGTAGTTCGCCGAGACGACCGAGCCGTTGATCTCCTGAGCATTGTTCCGCACGGAGACGAACAGCGGCGCCGTGGGATAGTGCGCCGCGAGCCCCGCGAGAGTGGTCGTGTGATCTCGGAAGCGCACGTAGTCCGGCCAGGAGACCGGGGCGTTGATGCTCCCATGGCGGCGCGTTGCGGAGACGCGCACCAGCTCGTTGGGATGTTCAGCCGGGAGCGGGCGAAACAGAAAATCGTTGGCCAGATTGAAAACCGTGGTGAGGGCGCCGGTGGCGAGCGCCAGAGTAACGATGGCGATGGAAGTGAATCCGACATTGCGGCGCATCGCGCGCAGGCTGTATCGCAGATCCTGGAGCGCCGGAGTGCATCGAGGCGCCCATCACGCTCGGTCATGCCGTTTTGCCGGTTCTGCCGGATGCGGGCTTCCAGATGGAACCGCATCTCTTCGTCGATCTCCGATTGTACGCGGCCGCGGCGAAACAAATCGGCAAATCGATTCACCCAGGACATCGGGCGGCCTCCCCATAGCCAGCTATAGGAGAGCTTACGCCCAACGCCTGTGCCTGTCAAGTGAGAGCTGGCTCCAGCGTGCGCTTTTTCATCTGTGTTACTCTGAAATTTCCACGAGTGCCGGCGCGTGTCAGCGAAGCTCTTGTTCTGCGAACTTACCCGTTGAAGGAAGCGGACCTCGTCGTTAGCTTTTTCACGAGGGACCAGGGTAGGTTGCGTGGCGTAGCCAGGCGGGCGCGGCGTCCGAAGAGCGCTTTCGGCTCGGGTCTGGAGCGCTTGTCATACGTGAGGATGGCGTATTTCCAGCGCGAAACCCGCGAGCTGGTTAACCTGGATTCGTGCGAGTTGATCCGGTCGCAGTTCGGACTCGCTTCCGAATACTGGGCGAGTGTGGCGCTCGATTATTTCGTGGAGGTGGCCGAGCAGTTGTTGCCCGCGGCGGAGCCGAATGAGAAGTTCTTCCGCCTTCTGCTGGCAGTGCTGGAGTATCTGCGGCCGGCGTGCGGGAGCGAGTCCGCCGCGGCGGGCCGTGTGTGGCGCGCTGTAACGTATTATTCATTGTGGGCCGTGCGGCTGTCGGGTTGGCTGCCGGAATTGCATGTGTGTTTGGGTTGCGGCAGCCTGCTGGACGATCCCGATCCCGAGCGGGCCTTCTTCGGCCGCGGGCAGGCTGGACTGATGTGCATGGACTGCCACCGCATGCCCGGCTCGGGAAGCAGTTGGGAGTTGAGTTCCGCGTCTCGAAGTACCGCCGCCGAGATGTTGCGGACGCCGGTCTCGCAAGTTTCGCGGACGGACTGGGACCAGGGGACGGCGGCTGATTTGCGGAGGTTTCTGGTGCAGCAGATCGAGGCGCACGTGGAACGAAAGCTGGTGACGGCGCCGTTGTTGGAACAGCGCATCAGCGCCCCATGAGGTGGGGCGCGTCGCCTTCCGGGACCCAGACTCTACATGAGCGACATGCTATCTTTTCAAGAAATCATCTTCAAGCTGAAGCAGTATTGGGCCGAGCGTGGCTGCATTATCCAGGAACCCTACGACGTGGAGGTAGGCGCGGGCACCATGGTCGCCGAGACCTTCCTGCGGGTGCTGGGCCCCAGACCTTACCGCGTGGCTTACGTCCAGCCCAGCCGCCGGCCGGCCGATGGACGTTACGGAGACAATCCCAACCGCCTCTATAAACACTGCCAGCTCCAGGTGATCCTGAAACCGTCGCCGGAAGATGTGATCGAGCAGTACATGGGCAGCCTGGAAGCCATCGGGATCGACCTTCGCCAGCACGACTTCAAGCTGGAAGAGGACAACTGGGAAGCGCCGACCCTGGGCGCGTGGGGAATCGGCTGGCAGGTGATGCTCGACGGCCTCGAGATTTCCCAGTTCACCTACTTCCAGCAATGCGGCGGCATCGACCTCGAGGTGGTGCCGGCCGAACTCACCTACGGCCTGGAGCGCATCACCGCCTTCCTGCAGGTGAAGAACAGTGTCTACGACATCGACTGGACGAAGGACTTTACCTACGGCGACGTCCGCTACAACGACGAGCTGCAATACTCCGTGTACAACTTCGAAATGGCCGACATCCCCACGCTCTGGAAGCTGTTCGAACTGCATGAGGGCGAGGCGGCGCGCCTGCTGAAAGCGTACGACCCCAAGTCTTCCGACAAGCGGCGCTTTCCGCTGCTGCCTACCTATGATCAGGTGCTGAAGTGTTCCAACCTTTTTAATACGCTCGATTCGCGGGGCGCCATCAGCGTCACCGAACGGCAGATGGTGATCCAGCGGGTGCGGAAGCTGGCGGTCGCGGTGGCTAAGGCCTGGTCCGATCAGCAGCAGGACCAACAGCAGGGGGTGGCACAGTGAGTATCGCAACCGAAGCCGCCGGCTTGCGCTTCCTTCTCGAGATCGGCGTCGAAGAGATTCCCGACTGGATGATTCCCGGGGCTCTGGAGAATCTCCGCCTGCTCTTTGAAAAACTCGAGATTCCGCACGAATCGGTGACCATGGACGCCACTCCGCGCCGCCTCGTGCTGCGCGCCGACGGGATGCCCGCGCGGCAGGCCGATAGCCAGGAGAAGGTGATGGGACCGGCGAAGTCCGCGGCCGCACCGGCGGTTGCCGGCTTCGCGCGCAAGCTGGGCGTCAAGCCGGAAGACCTCGCGGTGGAATCCACGCCCAAGGGCGAGTACTACAGTTTTCTGAAGAAGGTGGAAGGCCGGCGCACCATCGACATTCTGGCAGAGGCACTCCCGGCCATCATCCCGCAAATCTACTTCCCCAAGACCATGTACTGGACGGGCAAGGGTGGAGTGCGCTTCATCCGGCCGATCCGGTGGATCGTAGCGCTCTTGGGCGATCTGACCGTACCATTCGAGCTGGCCGGTGTACGGTCGGGCAACCTCAGTTCCGGCCATCGAAGGCTGGGCGCGCCCGAGGTCGTAGTCACCATCGAAGACTACGAGCAGCGCCTGCGCGATCATTATGTAATTCTTTCGGCGGAGGAGCGGCGGCAGCGGATCGCGAACCGCATGCCTGGCGTACGCGTCAAGCCGGACGCGGCGCTGCTCGAGACCCTGGTCTACATTACCGAGTACCCGACTCCCATCACCGGCTCGTTCGATCCGCAATTCCTCCAACTGCCGGAAGAGGTGCTGGTGACGGTGATGCGGCACCACCAGAAATACTTCTCGGTGGAAGACGATCACGGCGGGCTGGCGCCGCAATTCGTGGCGGTGATGAATATCGATGCCGACTCCAAAGGCTACGTGCGCGACGGCAACGAACGCGTGCTGCGGGCGCGGTTTAACGACGCGCGCTTCTTCTGGGAGACCGACCAGAAGAAGAAGCTGGCGGACCGGGTGGACGACTTGAAGAACGTGACTTTCCAGAAAGACATCGGGTCGTACTACGAAAAGGTCGGGCGGGTTACCGCACTGTCGGACAAGCTCGGTGGCGATGGGGATGCACGGCGCGCCGTCCGTCTGTGCAAGTGCGATCTTACGACGGAACTGGTAAAGGAGTTCACCGAATTGCAGGGCGTGGTGGGCGGCCTCTACGCCAAGGCGCAGGGCGAACCGGAAGCAGCCTGGAAAGCGATCTACGATCACTACAAGCCGGAGAGCATGGAGGATGCGATTCCGCGAAGCCGCACGGGGCAGATCGTATCCCTGGCCGACAAACTCGATACCCTGATCAGTTGTTTCCGTGTGGGCTTGATCCCGACCGGCTCCCGCGATCCCTACGGTCTGCGGCGCGCCGCGCAGGCGGTGGTGCGCATCCTCGTGGAAGGCAAGATCGAAGTCGCGTTGCTCGACCTGCTGGAGGGCAACCAGCCATTGATTGAATTCTTCGAAGACCGCATCCGCTTTTACTTCAAGGATGCGCGCAATTTCAAATATGACGAGGTGAACGCGGCGATGGCCGCCGGCTGGAGTAATCTCGTGGACCTGGAGGAGCGCCTGAGCCGCATCCAGAGCCTCCGCTTCACGCCGGACTTCGAACCGTTGGCTGCCAGCTTCAAACGCATCCGCAACATTCTGGAGCAGGCGAAATTTGCCGGTGAAGCCGGGTTCAATCCCGCCCTGCTGGAAGAAGGCCCCGAGAAGGAACTCTACGGCGAGTACTTGAGAATCGCGGGTCAGCCCATTGAGAGCGTGATTTCCCGTCTTCGGCCCAAGGTCGATCTGTTCTTTGACAAGGTGCTGGTGAATGCGCCTCAGGAAGAGGTTCGTCAAAACCGCCTGAAACTGCTTTTCGAGCTGCGGAAGGAATTCTCTAAGGTGGCGGATTTTTCGGAAATTGTTACCAACTCATAGGAGCAAGGATAAAGCATGAAGAAGCATGTCTACTCGTTCGGCAATGGAACCGCCGACGGTGATGGAAAGATGAAAGACACGCTCGGCGGCAAGGGCGCCGGGCTGGCGGAAATGTGCCGGGCCAAGCTGCCGGTGCCCCCGGGCTTTACGATTTCGACCGAGGTCTGCAACATCTACTTTCACAACAACAACTCCGTTCCGGCGGAAATCCACGAGGAGATGCTGGCCGCGCTGCACACGCTCGAAGAGCGCATGGAGCAGAAGCTCGGGGACGTTCAAAACCCGCTGCTGGTCAGCGTCCGCTCGGGCGCCAAGTTCTCCATGCCGGGCATGATGGACACCATCCTGAACCTGGGACTCAATGACAAGACCGTCAAGGCCCTGGAAGCCAAGAGCGGCAACCCGCGCTTCGCCCACGATTGCTATCGCCGCTTCATCCAGATGTACGGCAACGTGGTGCTCGAAATTGAAAAGCACGATTTCGACGAGATCTTCGAGGGCCAAAAGAAAAAAGCCAAGGCCAAACTCGACACGGAGCTCACCGCCGAAGACCTGCAGGCTGTCATCGCCGGCTATAAGAAGCTGGTGCAAAAGAAGACTGGCGAGCCGTTCCCGCAGGATGCTCTGAAGCAATTGGAAGGTGCGCGCAATGCCGTGTTCCGCTCCTGGTTCAATCCCCGCGCGAATCATTATCGGAAGATGAACCAGATTCCCGACGATCTGGGCACCGCCGTCAATGTGCAGGCGATGGTGTTCGGCAACCT
>DATJWB010000335.1:0-11672 GCA_035501495.1 Bryobacteraceae bacterium
TGATGGAAGCCAGAAAAATCCCCACCACGGTCAGGATCACTTCGTGAGCGTCGCGCTGCAAAGCCGGCGCGATATGCAGCAACGAGGCCACACGGGACCAGGAAAGATGCAGCGCCGCGTAGATGGCGACACACAGCGGAATCGTGATCGTCAGGCCCGTGGAAAGAAGCTGGTTGCCCCGTTTGAAGTCCCGGCGCGCCGCGTACTCAGCGATGTATTTGATATAGACATTGGACATGCCGAGCGTTGAGATCCCTACGTAGGAGACCAGGATGAAGGTGGTTGCCCAGAGTCCGTAGGCTTCCAGCCCGACATGTGCCAGCACGAAGGGCGGAATGAGAAAGCGTGTGAGCAGGTAGCCTCCCCGTGCAGCCAGTCCCAAGGCGACACCACTCGATAGCGTGTCGCGAACCGCCTTGCGGTGGTCCTCGTTGTGCGAAGCCGGACTCGTCCCACGGGGGAGGTCCGCCCGCCCCGTGATCTTTAGACCGTCTGTCCTCATGCTCTCGTTCCCTCCAACGCTGCCAGACGCCGGTAGAGCGCGAGGCCCTGTTCAATCTTCGCGTCCCAACTATACTGCTCGACAGCCCGGCGATGGCCTTCCTCTCCACACCGTTTCCACACGTCGGGGTTTCGAAGGATGTCGCGAAAGGCATCCGCCATGGAGCGGGCAACCTGCGCCGGCCCATCCGGCGATACGGCCAGGCCCACTGCGGAATCTACCACCTCCGCCGGGCCGCCATGCCCAATGGCGATCACCGGCCGCTGGCACGCCATGGCTTCGAGCAGAACTGCGCCACCCGACTCGCGTACCGAGGGCAGGCAGAAGACGTGGGCGGCGCGCATCCGATCGGCGACTCCGGGGAGCGGCAGGTTTCCCAGGAAGCGCACCGCCCCGTCGAAGCCCCGCGATGCGCAGTCCCGCTCCCAGTCCCTTCGCATGGGTCCGTCGCCGACCACGCTGAGGCGGAAAGGCACTTCCGCTCTTAATATGGAGAGCGCATCAAACAAGAGGGGAAGCCCTTTGCACGGAATCAGGCGCGCCACGAAAAGAATCTCGAGCGGGCGGGATAGCGACGGCGGCCCCGGCCAATCGGCTGGGTAGAACACGTTGAGATCCACGCCATTCTCGATCATGCGAATCGTCTTGGGGAGCGCATGGGGCGGGATGGTTTCGTCGGTGGCACGTGTGGCGCTCAGAATCGCGGCGCTCCGGCGGGTGGTTCCAAACAGGCGGTCGGCAACTGCACCCAGCCGCCGCACGCGGTAGAGCCACTCCGAATCCTGTTTCATGATTTCGGGAAAGCCTGCCGCCGACGATAGGCCCCCGTTCCACGGACCGAGCACAACCGGAATGCCCAGACGGTGCAGAACCGTCGCGGCAAGCGGCGAGACCGGAGTCACCGCGTGGGCGATGGTCCAGGCCTCGCCTCGTTTTTGCAGTCTTCGCAACCGGCTCACCGCTTGGCGATCCCACAGAAAGTAGTCGAGCGAGGAGACCAGGAAAACGGCATGCTCGCTCCGGGGAAACAATCTCGCCGCCAGCCGGTACAGTGGCCCGGCAAACCATTCCGTATCGATAAAGACGATGTCGGAGCTTTTGAGCGGCGCCCCCGCCCTCCTCAGCGCGGCGCGGTTTCGGACATGCGTTACCAGTGTGACGGGGACGCGGCGTGCCAGCCGCGAGTACCATTCCCACCCGATCTGGGACACGGATCCAAGACCGGGTGCGCATTGGTAGGCTGAAAGTAGCACGCGCATCGTCATGATGAAACCGTTGCGTGGAGTGGACGGGCGGGAACCCCGGCGACCACGCAGCCGGCGGATACATCTCGAGTGACCACGGCGTTAGCTCCCACGACAGCTCGGTCTCCAATCGACACTCCGCCCAGCACGGTCACGCCGCGTCCGATCCAGACATTGGTCCCGATACGGATCGGCTTGCTGGTGTGCCCCGAATGACGGAGTGGTTCCTGCCCGCCGCACCAGTGGTTGGCGTCGCGAATGCTGCTGTATTCCCCGATCATCGAACCAGCCCCGATTTCAATACGGGAAAACGCCACCAGGTGGGCCCCGCGCGAGATCACCACGTCGCTCGCGATATCGATTTCTCCGTCTCCTTGGGTTTCGAAGTACAAGTCCCGGTAGAGGTAGAGATTTCTGCCCAGACGGACGCGGCCTGTTCCGTGAACTTCGGGGACGCCGAGTATCACGACTGACGCGTCCACGGGAAAGCTCAATTCCGACGAAAGGCGCGCGTGCGCCCATAGCCTGCGCCACGCGGAGACGAACCTCGCCATCCGGGCAGCCGGGTGAAGGAACAGCAGCAGACCACGTTTCGCGCGCCTATTCACCGGGTGGTCTCCTTATACTCGATCAGCTGCCGGCGCCGGCCTTTGCGGCGGTCCTGGTGATACTTAAGCTGGCCCGCAAGAATGGGAATCTGCTGAAAGTGAGAGTGCACTCCGTACAGCAGCCGCGTGCTCCATGGCGCGCATTTCCATTTGGCGCGGTGTGCGGTTCGCAGGGCCAGGATGGAAGCGATTCCCAGCGCAACCAGCAGGGGAACAATAGAGGCCCAGGCCACGGCAATCATCAGGCTGGCCACAGGAAGCACAAGCAGTGCCGAGCCTCGCACCACGTTGCCCGCCGTTTGGTTTTCCCACAACCACTCGCCCGCGCCACGAGATCTGGCTGCAACATCGGCATATGCATAGCCGGATCGAACGGCGCGCTTCCAATACTGGTGGAAGTTGGTGATGGCCAGATCGTGCCCGACCATCGCCGCGTCGATATGCAGAATCTTAAGGCCGCGCTCGCGGATCCGCCGGCACATCTCCGGCTCCTCTCCGGCGATCAACGATTCCTCGTAACCCCCCACCTGCTCGAGCGCATCCCGGCGGACCAGTGCGTTGCCTCCGCAAAATTCCGTGATGCCGGGCGGGTAGATCCAGTCCAGGTCAAGCACCCGGTTGTAGATCGACGTCGACGGGTGAATTTCGCGGCAATGACCCCAAACCACGGCAACGGACGGATCCGCCATCATGGCGTCTGCGGCGTGCCGCGGAAAGTCCGGATCGAGGATCGTGTCCCCGTCCAGGAACAGAACCAGCGGGGTCGCAGCCAGCCTCCAGCCCGCGTTCCGCCCGCGGGCGGCGGTTTGTTTCCCCGTGTCGAGTCGCACGACTTGCGCGCCGGCTAGCCGGGCGAGCTCCGGGCTTCCGTCAGTGGAATTCGAGTCCACGTAAATCACTTCAAAAGAGCCACGCCATTGCATGCGTTGGATGGATTCCAGGCAGCGCTCCAGACGATGGCCCTCGTTGCGGCCGATGACCACAACCGAGAGCGCTGGAGAACTTCGCGCCGGTTCCATGCGCGCCACCGATTTCAGCTCCCCTGCCGCGAACGTATGTCCGCGGAGGGTTGCGGCTGGCGACCGCATTCATACTCTTCGACTGCCTGGAGGGGTGCCGGGTCGAGACCTCGAATCTGCACGCGGTTCAACACGGCTGCCACGGCCCGCGGCTCCAGTCGTTCGAGCGCCTTGGCCGCGCGCCGCACCTGGGCCTGGGTCGTGCGCCCCGCCTCCACTACCAGCACCACCACGTCCGCCGTGCGCGCCACATACTCGGCGTCAACGGAAAGAAGAATCGGCGGCAAGTCGATCAGCACGATGCCATAACTCTCCGCGCCAACCTGGAGAACCTCGATGAGCCGGTGGATGTCGGGCAGGTTGCGCTTGCCTTCGACGTCACCGACACCGATATGGTCCGGCGCGCCCTCGCCGCCGCTCACGATAGCCTCTGCCAGGTCGCGATTGCCTCGAAGCACGACCGCCAGCCCCTGGTTGCCTCCGCTGAACCGGTGATCCGAGCGGTAGGCGTTGGCTTCCACCGCGAGCGCGGGGACACCCAGAGCGGCCAAGGCGCGAGCCGTATCCGCAACGGTAGTGGACGTGCCAGCACCGGCGGTGGAACCAGTGAAGGCGAAGATTCGAGCGCCGGTTTTCTGCCGGTCCTGATCGAGCCGGTTGGCCAGGCGCAGTACCTGCTCGCGGCCAAACTCGTCGGCCAGGCCGCGCTCCGGGAACCATCCCAGTGGCTCAAAACCGAGAGCCCGGTACAGGCCGCGAGCCGAACGGATGCGCAAATCCAGCGAGTCGGCTCCCACAGGGGTGGCGACGCCAAGCAACATTGCCGCCACCAGAAACGCGCAGAACCAGCGCGTGCGGCCGCCCTTGACCGGCAGGTCGGCCGGGCGAGCCCTGGAGAACACGTGCACGAATCCAGGCGCCTGGGTTTCGAGCGACAGAAAATTCACACGGTCGTCGATCGCGTCCAGGCGGCGGCGAACCCGCTCGATATCGAGCCCCACGGACCTTCCTTCCTCGAATTTTTGGGCAAACCATGACGCCCGCGAGGCCTGCCGCTCCATTTCGAGCTGCAGATCCTTTTCGACGCGATGCACTTTCAACGAATCGCCACGCTTCTGCTGCCACAGGTTGGAGGAGTAGGAGGCCACCAGCCCCTGGAAGGTGCGTTTCATCTCCTGCTCGAGCTCGGCAATCTCGCGCTCCGCGGCTTTGCGCCCTGGATGCGCCTCCGAGAGGCCGCTCATCTTCGTCAGTAGCTCGGCCCGGCGCTGGTTGAGGCTGGCTTGCATGCTGGTAAGAGCTCCGTCTTTCGCCGCCTGCTCCCGAGCCAAAGCGGCCAACGGACTCCCGGCAATCGGGGTCCATCCGCCTTCGGTGTCCATGCCCCCAGGCACAGCCCCGGCCAAGGCTTCTTTGGCGGCTCCCAGCATCCGGCCATAAAGGTTCGGATTATTCTCGTTGAAGTTGAATGGGCTGACGCCTGGTTCCGGCGCGAGTTGTATCTTTCGCTCGTCTTTCGCTGGGACCGCCGCAAAGACCCGGTCCCGGTCCTGACGGTCGAGCTGCACATTTTTTTCGACGAGCTGGACCTGCAACGAATTGCCGGGTTTCTGCTGCCACAGGTTGGAAGCATAGGGGGCCACCAGACCCCGAAAGGCACGCGCGACCTCCCGGTCGAGCTCGGCAAGCTCTCGTTCCGCAGCGATGCGCCATGGATCCGTCCTCGGCAGGCCGCCCATTTTCGCCAGCAGTTCCCACCGCCGTTGGTTGAGGCTGTCTTGCAGGCTGGCCAGGGTCCCGTCTTGGGCCGCCTGCTCGGGAGCCAAATTGGACAAAGGGCTCGGGGTATCCGCTGGAACATCCTCTCCCAGACTGGTCCACTCGGCATCCGCTTCTATGCGCTTGCGTGCGGCTTCGGCCAGGGCCTCTTTGGCGGCTACCAGGAGCTGGTCATAGGGGTTCGGATAGGCGTCGGTGAACGTGCTGACGCCCAGCTCCTGCGCCAGCTGCATCCTTCGCTCCTCTTTCGCCTGCATCTCGCCGAGCGCACGCTCCCGCTCCTGCCGAAGGCTTGCGACGCGCTTGTCGGCGTCATAGAACTCTTCCACTTTGGCTTTTTGGAGATAGGTATCCACCACCGCGTTGACAATGTCGGCGAGACCTTCCCGCTTCTTGCTTTCCAGATCGACGACAATTTGGTAGGTCTCCGGAACGGGCAGGATCTTGAGCTCGCGCTGCAACCGCTCCACGGCCCGCCGGTCGGTCTCGTCCTTTTCCTGCCAAAGCGCGCGCTTCGGTCCCAGCGCCGCGAGCGCGTCCGCGACAATGTCGTAGCGGTTGATGGTGCGGACGTTCTGCTGCACGTACTCGCGGTATTGCGAGTTGGACTGAAGATCCTGTTCCTTGTCTTCCTGCAGGTTCCGCAGAAAACGGGGCGAGACGTAGACCACCGCCTCGCTCGAGTACACCGGCGTGCCGAACCGCCAGGAAAGCGGCAGCCCCAACGCAACAATCGCCGAGAACACTCCTAATGCCAGCCACCTGCGAGTTCGAAGGCTGTACAGAGGGTTCCACAGAACACCCGGCAGGGGGGGCAGGGCGGAGCGGCCATCATAAGCCGCAGCGGCAGCCGGAGCGGGTGCCACGCGCAATTGGGTCGAGTCGTTGGTGGTTATAGACATTTCAGTTCTTCATCGCAGCGCCAACCAGAAGGAAGCTGCTGTAAGGGCTGATTTTTTGCATCCAATAGCCGACGCGCGCCAGATTTCGGGGCGGCACGTAGATGATGTCGCCGTCTTCTAGCGCAACATTCAGTTCGCGGTTGGACTGCAACAGGCCACGCAGGGACAACTCGCGATCGGCCCCGCGGCTGGGCCGGATCAGGTGAATTCGGCTGGAAGCGGCGTCGGCCGTGGCGCCACCGGCCTGCGCGTACGCATCCATGAGTGACATTTCCGGCGTCAGCCGCAGTGCTCCCGGACGCTGTACTTCGCCCAGAACATAGACGAGACGATCGTCGGAGTCTGGAACGTAGATCAGATCGTTGCGCTTCAGACGCAGGTTGAGAGCTAGGTTGCCTTGCATGAGCAGTTCCTTCAAATCGATCCAGATCACACGGTCCCGGCCGCGAAAAACGGCGCAACGGGTGAGCATGGTCTTGTCGGGTCCCAGGCCCGCAACGGGCAGGCTCCCGGCGCGTGTGATGGCCTCGAGCAGCGTCGGTGGGTTCTCGAACTGTAGGGCTCCGGCGTTGGCCACGCGGCCTAATATGAATACGCGGCTCGAAGTGTAGCGCTCGATGCGGACGTTGACCATCGGGTCGGCGTAAAAAGGCGCCAGAGCGTCATGAATGGCACGCGCCGCCTCCTCCCGGGACTGGCCCGTGATGCGCAGACAGCCGCTCACCGGCAACGTGATCTTGCCGTCCGGTCCCACCACATGCTTCCCGGACAACTCGGCTCGGCCCCAGATCTCCACGGTGATCTCGTCCCCTTCGCCGATCTGGTAGCTCTCCTCCCCGTCCGCTTCGAACTCACGCACGGCTTCGGCCGGGGTCAGGCCGCGTGTTTTGTTCGGAGCACGAAAATCCGGGCCGAGGCCCTCGCCGGCCGGCTTACCGTCAGCCGCGCGAGCCCCTGGTGCGCATGCCAGGACAACAGCAAGAACCAGATAGACCGTTTTCCTATGCATCCCTTTCTGGCCGGCCCTGCCGGCTCTCTCCCTGATTTCTCCATCGTCACGAATGCCGTCCAACATAAGCCCTCACCATGGCCGGGCGGGTGAAACCCGGCCTCCCTCCGTTTCCCGCCAGGCTTGAGCCAGCAACCGGATGGTCGCCGTCGAATCTTCGCATTTCCGCTTTCGGGCCGGATCGGCGCTCCCGGAGTTCTTCCATCGCCGCAGCCTGTGCCAGTTGCTCTCCACCTGCTTGGCCAGCCAGGCTTTGGCGCCGTGATGCTTGCGGTAGTAGAGAAACTCAGCGCGCATCCGCCACAGCGCGAGTTGGGCGCCGGTCTGGGACATGGACAAATGCTCCATGGTCTTGGAAGATTCCCCGCCCCAATGCGTCACGACTATCTCCGGCCAGTAGGAAACCTCGTACCCAGCCGCGCGAAAGCGCCGGCACAGATCCACCTCCTCGTAGTAGAGAAAGAACTGTTCGTCGAAGTATCCGACCCTTTGCAGCGCGTCAGCGCGAAGGATCAAGAACGCCCCTGGCACCCAGTCGACCGAGGCGTTTTTCAACGGATCGCACCAGGTGCGGTCCGCTCGGCCAAAAAACCGCGAGCGCGGGAACGCCGACGCCAGCCCGGTCAGCGCCAGGAAATCGTTCCAGACCGACGGAAACATCCGTGCCGCAGGTTGCCACGATCCGTCCCGTCCCACCAGCCTTCCGCCCGCGATGCCCGTGCGCGGGTTTCTATCCATCAAGCGGACTGAATCGGCCAGCGCGCCCGCTTCCAGGAATGCGTCGGAATTGAGCAAAACCACATAGCGGCCTTGTGCCAACGGGAACGCGGCATTGTTGGCCGCTGCGAACCCGAGGTTTGTGGCGCTCGGGATCAGCCGGACCCTCGGAAATTCCGCCGCGACCATGTCCGCCGAACCGTCGCGGGACGCGTTATCGACCACCAGCGTCTCGAACGAGGTGCCTTGCTGCTGGCAAAGGCTTTTCAGACACTCGCGGAGCAGGTCCCGAGTGTTGAAAGAGACGACGACGACCGATGCATCCAATGTTTGACCTTCGCTCATACCTCTACCGCCTTCTTACTGTCCCGCTCGGTGCGCACCCATGGCGCGTCTTTCCGCGAGGCGCGGAGAATCGTCGGCAGCATGCAGATCTTCCAAAGAACGTAGAACGGAGCCCATGCCAGAACGGCCGCGTCACGCCATCCACCTCCGCCGACAGCGATGGCCGCGGCCACGTGACCGCCGACCACCGCCAATCCCGCGGCTCCGTACAGGCGAAGGACGGCTACAGGCGCCGCGAGGGCAAGCGCCAACAGCCCAACGTGCAGCGCCAGCGGCAGCAGCAGGAGATCGAGAAGAGGCTCGACCATCCGGCCGCGGCCCCGCGGAATGCTCCGGACGAGCGTCGGCACAGTGGTGCCGATCATCCTGAGCCGTCCTCCTTCCCACCGCGCCCGCTGGGTCTTGACCCCTTTGCCCTCCGCCGGCATTTCTCCGTAGACCGCGGTCTGATCGGCGAAACGCACATCCATCCCGACTGCGATCAGGCCCAGGTGATACTCGAGGTCTTCGACTACGGAAGTGGCGCGGTATGGCATCTTCTCGAGCGTGTGCGCGGCAAGTCCAAAGCCGTTGCCGAGAATCCCAGCCGACAGCCCCCAGCGCTCGCGGCCCCGGGGACGCAGGACGTTAAAGCCGAGCAGGGCCACGTTCATGAGCCGTGTTCTCAGGGACACGCCCGGGTTGGCTACCAGATACCGGCATTGGACCGCAGCCGCTCCCGCCTCGAGCACCGCCGCCATCTCCGCAATGAAATTCGGCGCCACGCGGGAGTCGGCGTCTACTACCAAAAAGGCGTCGGCGCCTTCCGCGATCAACCGCCCGAACGCGAATTCCAGGGCGTACCCCTTTCCACGCTGCTCCGGGTCCCTTCGTTCCAGGACACGCGCTCCCGCGTTGCGAGCTACCGCGGCGGTTTGGTCGGCGCAATTGTCCGCGATCACGACGATCTCCGCCTCCCGCATGGATACGGCCGCGCGCAGGCTCTCCACACATCGGGCGATGCCGTGCGCCTCGTTGTGCGCCGGTATGACACACAGCAGGCGGCGTAAGATCCGCTGTGGCGCCGGCGTCGGGCGCGGGCGGAGAATCCCGCCAATCGTCACGAGAAGCAGTTCGAGCGTGCCCGGCAGTGTCCATGCCGCGGCAATGGCGGAGATCCCAACCAGGGCTGCCCGGAACGTTGCTGTCATTGCGGACCTCCTCCACGAGGAGGCAGAACCACTAGGCTTTGTGCGGGAGCAGTCATTTTCAGGGTTGACCCGCTCTGGCGGAGGGAGGTCTCAGCCGTGCCTTCCGTAGTTAGCAGCACCGCCTTCGATGGCGGTGAGGTCCCAGACGGAAATTGAACTTCCACTTGCCGTTCCTCGGCCGTTTCGTTGATCACCGCGGCCGACCAGTCGTTTCCCGCGAAAAACCCGTACACGGTAACGCCTTGAGCTTCCCCGTAACTGCGCCCCAGCGTTCCTCTTACCACCTGGTTGAGAAGCACGAGCGCACGCCCGGTGCTGCGGAACCGGTTGCCCGCAGTCAAATCGCGCGTCAGCCCCCACAACTCCACGAAACCCTCCCCGCGCGGCAGCTTGGCGTCATAGCCTGCCAGGACATACGCACACTGACGGGTCGCGCCGGCCCGTAGTGATTCGAGCATCACGCGGGCGAATGCCGCTCCAGCCTCCGCGCTATTCACCAGCGAAGATCGCTCCTCGGGCGAGGCGTCTCCATCCACCGTGTGTAGATTGACTTCGTAGACCGCGATGTCGCGCCCGCGCAAACCCTGCGCTGCACGCGCGCGCACTGCCGCCACTCCCCCGGGCTCCGGCGCGAACAGGGCGGCTTTCCTGGCCTCCTCGGTCAGGCCTGACGCGAGCGAGTGCAGAAAGTAGGGCGCCACCGCGAGAAGGTCTGCGGATGGAGCCGCGTCCGCCATTTTCACGGCATAGGCCGGGTTCGCGGACTGCCCGTTCACCACGGTCCTCAGCTCGAGAACTCCTGCATGGCGCTTGATCTGCTCGAAACACCTGGTCGCTGCTTGGCCGTGAGCGGCGGGGTCGGGGATGCCGGCCGGACGAAACAGTGGATTCCAGTTCTCGTTGCCGAATTCCAGCAAGACCTCATGGAAGCCCGCAGCATTTCCGGCGAGCCAGCGCCCCAAGTCGGCGCATTCCTGCCCGGAGGACGTCGTCGGGACCACGAGCCACGGGTCTGCTTCCACGCTCCGGCTGAGCGTGAGAAACTCCTCCAAGCCATAGCCGAAATCGGCGCCTGTCTCGCCGGGGCGGTAACGGGAAGCTCGACGTCCCTCGGGCGGAGCGATGCGGTTGGCGAAGGTATCTCCCAACTGTCCCTCCCAATCGCGAAGATAGCCGGGACGCAGTTTTCCCAGGACGCCGGCAACTTCGGCGCGGAAAGAGGCGGTATCGGAGACGCGCTCGAGCGAAACATCGTCCAGCCGGATCTCTGCCCCGCCGGCCGATTCGTTCCGGAAACTCAATTGCAAAGCATTCGCCGGATCGCGATCATGCGCGTCAAACGAGTATTCGTATTTGCGCCAGGCGCTGTCAGGTTGCAGCTGCTGGACGAAAAACGGGAGCGACCCGATACGGGCGAACTCCACAGTCAAGGCCGCTTGGGCCGCGGACCTGCGGCTCCAGAATGACAGCCGCCACTTTCCCTCTACCGGCAACAATCGGCCGGCGCGTTGCCCAATTCGATCGAGGTAGGAAATAATCTGCCCGCCGGCGCGCAAAGCCAGGGAGCGGACACCCGGACTCCCCGGGCGGCTCTCGGTCGCTATGGCCACCTTTCTCGAGGCCGGCTCCGGGATCCACCATTGGGTGGGGAGCTGGGTATCATCGATCCTGGTCAGCGCCACCACGTCGCCATGGCTCAGCGCGGGACCTGGGCCGTCGGTAAAGAAGACCGGGAGGCCATCCGCATTGTGAGCGCGGGAATCATGGATGCGCCCCCTAATCCCCGCCGCAGAACCCGTCAGGACTTCAAAAGTGCCCCCGGCCCAGAAGCCGTCCGGCCGGGCGAGCCACTTTTCGGCATCGGAAAACTCCTCAGGCCCGCTGTAGGCGACCGTCACCAGTGCGCGATCGATCAAGCCTTCAAAGCCCGGGTTCTTCAACACATTCGAAGGCAACTGCTCCGCGCCCCAGGCGGTCCAGTTCCCGAGGTTTACTCCGAAGCGGCGCACATCCCGTGTGACCCCCTCTGCGGTGAGCCGCACGTGCACGTCGCCTTTCCCCCGGGTATGCACGCCCACCAGCACCCCGGCGATCGCCAATCCCGCAATGGCCAGCACGGGTTTCATGAGAGGGCCTCGATACGGCGCCGAAACATGTCAGCCAGGCGCTCCACATTGCGCGCGAGATTGTATCGCTCCACCACTCGCTTCCGGGCGGAGGCGCCCAACCGCTTTCGCAGCGTTCGATCGTCCATCAGGCGACCGATGGCGGCTGCCAGGGCGATGTCATCGGAAGGCGGCACCAGCAGTCCGTCCGAGCCGTCCCGAATCAGCTCCGGGATCCCGTTGACAAACGTC
>DATJWB010000336.1:0-31182 GCA_035501495.1 Bryobacteraceae bacterium
CCGAACCCTCCTCGACAAAATGATCCTCTTGCTCGATTCGCTGGGTATAAAGGAACCCTGCTACTTCGTGGCCGACGCCTACTATGCCGCCGGTAACATCGTTCGCGGGCTGCTGGCCCACGGCAACCACTTGGTCACTCGGGTCAAGAGCAACAGCGTAGCTTTCTTCCCGGCCACACCCCCGTCCTCACACCGGCCGCGCGGCCGCGGCAGGCCTGCAAAGTACGGCAAGAAGATCAAGGTCGCCGCCCTGCTCAAACAGACCACCCAACTCCAGCAGGCGCCCAGCCCTGTCTATGGTGAGAAGGGGGTGATCCTGAGCTTCCGGACCGCCGACCTATTGTGGCGCCCGGTCGGCATCCTCGTCCGCTTCGTCGCGGTACTTCATCCTCAGCGCGGCGCCATCTTGCTGATGTGCACCGACCTCACCCTGCCCCACTGGATATCATTCGCCTTTATGGCTTGCGATTCAAAATCGAAGTGTCTTTCAAACAGGCCGTGCACGTCATCGGCGCCTATGCCTAGCACTTCTGGATGGCGGCCATGACACCGTTACGGCGCGTCAGCGGCAACCAGTACTTGCACCGCGAGTCCCAAGACTACCGCAATGCCGTCCGCCGAAAGATTGCAGCCTATCATCGCCACATCCAACTCGGCCTCATCGCCCAGGGCTTGCTTCAGATTCTCTCGGCCATCCAGCCCAATCTTGTTTGGCAATCATTCGGCTCCTGGATTCGTACGGTTCGGCAAGGACTGGCGCCCTCTGAACAGGTCGTCGCCATTGCCCTCCGCCATACCTTTCCGGAATTTCTCGCAACTGCCGCCAAAACCGTAATCCTTGTGAAATTCCTGCGCGACCGCCTTGACCTCTCCAGAACTGAAGGAACCAGTTTGGCGGCATGAGAGGATGCCCTCACGAATCGGGTACTCTCAAGTGCCCTGTACTGGAGCGAATAATCCGAGCGCCGCAAAGCGCGCCGCAATGTTGATGTTCCGAGCATGCCCAGCCGGATGACCTTCTCTTCAGTAGCCTGATCCGTCGGCCGCCCCTCCGAGTAGCAAATCAGCACGCTGTGAATCGCGGCCAAACGATCGGCGACGGGCAGAACGATATCATCTCCAGGCCGAGCACGTCGAAAGACCAGTTCTACTCCCGAGGTAACAACGACCGCGATCAACGCCACCAATAAAAGGTAGAGCGTGTCCTCGACGTTGGTCTCGGCTCCCACATGCCTGTCCCAGATGGAAACGGCGATGGAGATCACCAGGGCCAACCCCACGAACCCCCCGTAGTTGGTTACTACCGTGAGCGCATAGAAGGCCAGGAAGAGCGAACCTATGTTCCAGAGAAAATGAAGCGGTGGGTTGCTGATGACAAATTGGGCGGAGATCAGTATATAGGCCACGGCCGTTGCGGAAAGAACGAGTACCGTTCCCGCCGAGTTCAGAGTGGATCGAGGGCTTTCCCGCGAGATGAGCAGTGCATAGATGCCACCCAAGAACGCGTAAGGAATGCGAAACGTGTTGCAGATAATCATGATGAGAGTCGCAGCGAGAACCGTACGCGCCACTGTCCAGGCTCGGCCTGGGTACGGAGCGAGCTCATGTCTAAGGAATCCCCACAGCCAGGCCAAAGGCCGGGGTAGCTCTCGCAGTTCGTGCGCGAGGGTTCCCACTTCAACGTCCTCGAATCACGACAACCGCTGACTCGCTCACTCGAAACAAGTCTTCGGAAGGGTTGTCCACACGCACCCGGACCGGGTAGCGGCTGGCCAGGTGCACCCAGTTCAGAGTTCTCTGCACGTCTGGGAGGACTGATGCCAAACGGCCGACCACGTCCGCATCCGGAGTAACCCCAAAGCCGATGCTGTCCACCACGCCCGTGAAGCGAGTATCCGGCTTGGACATCACGTAGACCTCGGCCCGCATTCCGGGAGCGATGTGCTGCAGCTGGCCCTCACGAAAGTTGGCGACCGCCCACCAGGTGCGCGCGTCGATCAGCGTGAACACCTGCTGGCCGATGTGTGCGTAGGCGCCTTCTGAAATCGTCAGATTCGTGACGCGCGCCGCAAACGGCGCATAGACCCGGCAGTTGTTGAGGTTGTAGCGCGCTGTCTCTACAGCCGCTGCTCTTGCGCCGCGCAGGTTGATCAGTGGTTCAAGCGTGGTCACCGCATTCTCGGCTTGTTCGTGCTGGGCCTTGCTCTCTAGCAGCATGGCCCTGGAGTGTTCCTGTTGAGCCAACATGGACTGCAATCCTGCCCGCGCCTGCTGGAGTTGAGATTCCGCCTGCTTCAGCGCCTGAGCCTGCGCAACCTCCGAGGTCCTCGCCCGATCCACTTGATCCACGGTGACAAACTGCTTGACCAGCAGGGGCTCAACTCGATGCAGGTTATTACTCGAATAGGTCCACTCCGCGGTGGCGCGGCTCACGCCCTGTTCGGCGTTTGCCACATCGGCCCGTGCCTGATCCACCGCCGCCGCCGATCGAGTCACGTCAGCTTCCGTGCCTTGAATATTTGCCTGGGAAACGGAAACGGCGCTCACAAGCGCCGCGATTTTCCGCTGCTCATCCACGATTTGACCCTCGAGAGCCGCCTGGTCAGAAATGGCCTTCTCCAGAGCGTATCGATAGGGCCGGTCATCGATTTCGTAAAGCAGGTCCCCCTGCCTCACAGACTGGTTGTCGTGCACGTTGAGACGCAGGATCGGGCCTTCGACCTGAGGGGCAATTCCGATGAAATTGGCGACTATCTCGGCATCATCGGTTCGGGGATAGGAGTTTACGTGGTAGAGCACCAGAATCCCCAGCAGCACGGCGCCAATCACGATGGCAGCGCTCAGCACACCTCCGAGCACTTTCCCAATGTTCGTATCGGTGTTGGGCGTCATCGGCATTTTCTCCTTATCGAAACAGCGCGAGCCAAAGCCCGAAAGCAAGGAGCGCCGTCAGGCTTGGATAGGTCAAAACCGGAAGCGCGATCACAATATGAAGGCGGACGAGGAGCCATCGAGCGGCTGCCGTGAGCGCCAGGGCCAACGCCAGGCACACAAGCCACGCTGGAAAGAACGACCCAAGGACGTCGAAAGAAGGAGCCCGCCCGCAACCCGCCAAGAAGAACGCTGCCAGCATCAACCCCCACCCCGAAATGCGACGGCATGCATTAGTGCTCATGGCGTGGGGTTCCTTGTCTTGGATTGGATAGATTCGCTTGAACGGAATGCCAAATCCGCCAAGGCGGTTAAGACCTGCGTCCGCGCCAGGACATCCGCCGAGCGGGCTTGGGCGAGAACCTTCTGCGCAGCAGTGACGTCCAAGAGGTTGCGAACGCCGTAATTGTAGGATTCAAGGGCGGCCGCATAGGACTGGGTGGCGGAGTCCAGCAGCGCGGTGGCCGCCTCGCGCTGGCGAAACGCGGTGTTCAAATTCGAATAGGCGGTCCAAACTTCGTCCTCGATAGTGTCGCGCGCAGCACTGACTTGCGACCGGGCCCTACGGGTTTCCGCTTCCGCCTGCATCAAGCGGCTTCGACGCGCGCCTCCGTCGAATACGCTCCAGTTCAAGCTCAGGACAACTCCCCCGGTTAAGTCCGCCGTATGTCCCCAAGGCAGGGCTTGCTGCAGTATGTAAAGCGACTGAGCGGTCGGGTTCGCTCTCAAATTCAAGCTGGGATAGTACGCGGCCCGCGCCTCTTTCTCCTGCGCCTGCGCCAGGCGGACGCCGGCCAACTCGGCCTGGAGGTCTGGGCGTTGATCGAGAGCGCGATCGATCACCTGCTCGACGGTCTCGCCGATCGACTTGGGAGTGGGCACCTCGCTCAGCGGCTGGACGTGAATCGATGTAGCGGCAGGAGCGCCCAGGGACGTGGCTAAATCACCCCGCGCGATCTCCTCCGCGCCTAGCACCGCCTGCAGATCATATTGCGATTGCGCGGTGGCACTTCGCGCCTCCAAAACGTCGGGCAGGGTTGCCAAGCCATTGCGTAGCCGCTCCTCCGCGGCTTGTTGCACCGCCTCCGCATTGGCCAAACTCGCTCTAGCGGCGGTGTCCTGAGCTGACGCATTCAGCAGGCGATAATAGGCCTGCTGAACCTGAAAGATGAGTCTCCGGTGAACGTCGTTAAAACCGAAGTTCGCCGCGAGCAGTCGTGCGCTCTCCGCCGCGATTCGGCCGCGACGGGCCCCGAAGTCAAAGATTGTGTAATTGAGATCCAGGGACACCTGAGCCGCCGGAACCGTGTGGCGGTAGAACCGGGTGCCAAGTGGAATCTCCTCGCGATCGACTCCCGAGAGCGCCACAGCCGATAGCGTCGGATACAGTTCGCTCCGTGCGATCCCAAGAGTTGCTGCCTGGGCGCAGGCGTTTTCCCAGGCCACTCGGGTCTCCGGATTGTGGGCCTCAGCCAGATCAACCAATTCCGCGAGGGAATAGGCCTTATCGGCCTCGACCAGGAAAGCTGATTGATGGGCGCGATCCGCGCCACTCAGGGTCCACCGTTTATCGGAGCTTAGCCATGGCCGATCCGGCGAGGCCGGCGGACCCTGAGAATAGAGCGCGGTAGCAGCCATCACGATCACGAGGGGAATCGTCATTCGAACCGGCGCCCTGAACGTCAATGACGCTGGGGACAATCCGCACCCTTTTTTGCGAACTCTCAACCAAGACTCCGGTTCGACATCAATTTGCTGCACTAATTCGATCCCCCCACGGCAACGATCATCAAACTACACCGATCTCTGACGCTGACCTTTCACGGCGACGAGTTCGACAGCGAATCTTCCGGTTAAGACGGGACGACTACGTTGTCACCGGCGCAGTTCCATCGATACCCACGAAGACCCACGAAGAAATCGAAAGAGTTTGCGCCTAGTCGCGAATGCGACGTCCTCTTCCTGATGACACCGTCTGGCCAACTCAGCCGAATCAAGCTGCATTCGAGAACTGCCGAACACGTGCCCAACACCAGGCTGTTCAAACGCTGAAGCTCCGCGCGAGTAGCCGAATCGATGGCAACAGGCCGCCGTTGTTCAGGCAGCAGCATCCTGGGCAACCCTGTCGACTTCCCGGATAAGACCGGTCTCCACGTCGAGAATAAAGCCCCGCACTGGAACGTCTTTGGCAATCCACGGATGTGATCTGACCTTCTTCATCTGTTCTCGCGTGTTCTGCTCGGGGTCCTTGTAAGAGAAGAAGCGCATCGGAGCGGGCGACGCGTCGCCGGTTAAAGCAGTGAGTTTGGCGTTCAGCTCTTCGTCTGTGAATGTCGTGAATCCGCAGCCGGTGTGATTGAGGAGCATGATCTCCGTCGTTCCGAGGACGCGGGTGGAAACGACAAGCTCTCCGAGCACATCTTCGGTCACCGCCGGCCCGCCGGTTCGGATAACGTCGAGATCGGCATGCGGCAGCCCCAGGATTTCAGGGAGGTCTGAAAGTCGGGGATCCATGCAGGTCACGACTGCGATTTTGGGGGTTGGATGCGCCCCCAGTTTTCGATCATGCTTCTTAGCATACGTCTGGTTTGCTTTTAGTGCTTTGTCGATAAGACTCATAGCCTATCTCCATGTTGGATGTGTGGCCGGCCAGAGGAACCCAGCAGCGGGTGCGGCCCCGGCCACCTGAATCACTGATTGCACGTACGTGGCCTTCGGAGCAGCACGTTCTTGGCTCGCGAACTTGCCGCTGCTGCTACAACATACGGAAGACGCTCGCCGGTTTCAGGACAACGCGGGTCACGACAGTTGGCGAATATCCGACACCGCATTTGGTCGGATCCGATCTGCGTTCACGTTATTCCGATGTGCGCGCCCGCGCAGTCCGGAGGGGATGGTGAGAACGCTCATTGTTGACACGCTACGCGTTCTCGAGACTACCGAACGGATCGTCGACCAGATTGCCGAGGGTGTCGATCTCGCCTTTCGTGTCGGCGAATTGGAAGACTCATCCCTGGTGGCGCGCCGGATCTTGACCTACCGCCACCAGCTCGTGGCGAGTCCGGGGTACCTGCAGAAGCACAAGCCTCCAAAAACACCGCAAGAATTGCTTTTACACCGGCTGCTCGCCTTCTCCTTCTGGCGGCCCGAGAACACCTGGAAGTTCACTCGCGCGAACGGAAAGGACAAAGCATCGATTACTTTCAAGCCGTATTTGGCGATCTTCCGCCCATCGTCCAACCTGAGCTTCTCCGATCGAGACGGCTGGTCGAGGTCATGCCAATATGGTGTTTTGCGATATTTCACCTGTCCCTATGTCATCTTGGAAATCGTTTCGTTCCCCGGCCCGTTCGCGTCTTTAAAGATTTCGCCGCCAAGATGGCGCCCGCTCTGTTCCCGTCTCTCCCCGTGTGGGGGTTAAGAAGTTTTGACCCACGAGAGGTCCGCGGTCCGTGCGAGACAGAGTATTCATAACCTAAGCTCGCGCCGGCCGCACACTCTTTTCGGCGATGTTCTGACAGAGGTCTACGGCTACGCAGAATCGCGAAAGGTCATTCGGACGGGCCTCGGCTCGCTGGTGCTGTTCGTGATCATGATCGAAGGCGAAGATGAAATTGGTGAGCAGCCGCATGGCAGGCTGACCGCGGCAGTCCTGGATGGCGGTCATACCGGGCGAACTACAATCGGGCACGAGTGCCCGCGCCACGCTCAGTCTCGCCTAATCTTTTCTCGGGGGTGCCGGTGTTTTGCTGGCGAACAGCAGGTTGGAGGGCATTTTCCGGAAGCCGTAGCCGATCTGGAAATTGAGGGGCTTGCGATCGGGTTCCGCATATGCCGCCCGCAGGTCGGGCTGCTCCAGCCATCGAAAGCTGCCGTATGGGCGATTATATTCTCCGAAGAGCTGGACGTG
Organism: Bryobacteraceae bacterium; assembly: GCA_035501495.1. Taxonomy (GTDB): domain Bacteria; phylum Acidobacteriota; class Terriglobia; order Bryobacterales; family Bryobacteraceae; genus JAIQFL01. The sequence goes on from DATJWB010000336.1 coordinate 6,842, forward strand.
CCATGGTTGCTCACGGAAGTAGTGAAAGGGAATTCCGGAGTCGTCCTGGAGCACCGCAGCGCTCTTCGACAGCACTTCATTGCGGATCATGGAAAACTCGTCACGATGGGTCATGTACGAAGTGGCCTTGAAGTAAGTGGTCACTCCCTTCAGCCCGTCGAGGTACTTCAGGAAGCCCTGGTTGTCGCGCATCTTGACGTCGGAGAGATTGATCGAGAAGTAATAGAGCTGGTGGATGGAACGATCGGCATCTGTCTGGAACTCGATCTGGACTCCGCGGTTGCCGATTTCGCCCGGGGGGATTTCTCCCCGGGCCACGACTTTACCGTCGGGGGCGATGCGCACCATGCGATACCCCAGAATGGTATGGCCGCTCCTCACCAGCAACTCCGCGATGGGTGAGAACAGGCCGTCGGTCACCTGCCCGCGGAACTGCCGGTCCATCATTCGCGTGATGAAGAAACTGCGTTGCAGTTCGTCGGAGAGGGTGACACGAGTCTGTTCGAGCGTCCTTGCCAGATTCTTACTAAGTTGCTTCATGGTGGGCAGAGTGCCGGGCGGTTCCAGGGCCACCAGAACATAGGTCGGGTTCTTCGGAAAGAACACCGTCAGCATGAGCGCGTCGGGTCCACTGAAGGGATAGAAGACCAGAGACTGCGGAATCGCGCCGCCCGCCAGTTCGTGGGCTTGAAACGCCCGCATCCCCGGCAAGGTCCTGGTGTCGATATTGTCCCAAGCCTTGTCGAGCGCCCGACGATGTTCGATCCAGACCGGATCTTGCTCCAATTCCGCAAACGGACTGTCCGGAGTGCCGGAGAGTCCGGCGAGGAAGCGCGCGACGTCGTTGGCTTCCCGCGAATGCGGAACGGGCTCCGGCGGGGGCTCCGCCGGTTTGGCTTGTGCGACTGCCGTAGGGGACGGCCGGCTGCAAGAGAGCAGCACTAAAGCTAGTGAGGCTCCCAGGATTTTTCGCCAATCGAGGCTGGTTTGGCGGATCACTACGTTACGAGAATTACGAAAAAACATGGACTGCTTCTTACAATATAAATCGATTCCCGGCACAATTGTGGGAAAACCCGCGGCGTGCTATCACCGGAATCCTACCCCGATCAGGACAACACCGAGTTCGCGGAGGTCAGGAGGTGGGGTGAACGTCCGATCCACCCGGATTTCGATGGTGGCGCTCGGTCCGGAGGTCTGTACCGGGCCGTTCGACGAGATTTCGTACTTTCCGGGTGCGGGGAAGGTCTGAGAGGCAACTTCCTTTTCGTCGAGCAGCAGCGTTACTTGCCGCGCCGGGGCGTTGTCGGGAATGTAGAACGTCGCGCTCAGCGGGGTTGGTACAGCGGGGCTTTTCAGGACGACGATGCCGCTGCGCGACATCCAATGATCATCCGGCCAGATACCGGACAGGACGTGCGCCCGGATGGCAGGATCGCCCATCGTCAGATACTCCCGGGTGGGGTGCCGTTCGCCCACTTCCTCCGCGTGAACGCGATCAATCGGTCCGGACGAGAGGCCAAACGGCCAGACGCCCTTCAATACCGTCGAGTAGCCGGAATGCGTTTCCAGCCCGATGATCCGCAGGGGAACGGCCGGCCGGATCTCGACCGTGCTGATGACGGGCAAGAGGGGTGCGTTGACCTGGACCTGATGACCCAGTTCGCTCCACACCACGAGATCGCCGGTCCGCAGGCGCTGCGTTTTGGTGAGCGGCAGGGCCCCCTCGGATTGCATGTAGTACCGGAGGCCCCACTCGTCATCCACCCACACCCTCTGCCGCGCGGCTCGCTCGCGCAGCCCGGCCGCGACTTTGCGGTAGCCGTCCCAGTGCTGAAAGTTGACGGTGGAGAGTCCCAGCCCGAGAGCCAGTTGTGCTGTAAAGCCGACCGCCAGACATTTCGGATTCAGCCGGGAAGCCAGCAGCGCGAGCGGGGCTGCGACCGGCAGCAGGTATCGCGCCGAGCCCGCAAAGAAGACCGCCAGGATTCCCGCGAAGAAGATGCCGGTCCACGCGATCAGAAACAGGGTATCGGGCTCACGCCGCTTGCGCCAGGCGCCGGCCAGTGCGCCGGGCAGCAGCGCGGGGAAGACGAGAAAGCAGAAGTGCAGCAGCAGCGCGGCCCGCGCCTTGGGGTCCCAGAGATTGAAGCGCGTGAGATAGCCACTGAGCAGTCCGGCTGGCAGCGATCCGGTGGAGAGCCGCTCAAAAAGTTGCCACGCGACAATTGTCACGGGAGGCACGAAGATGGCGAGCCAGGCGCTGCGGTCCTGGCGGCGAAAGAGCCAGACCCACGCGCCCAGGATGGGGGTGAGCAGGAAGGCTTGCGGCAGCGAGGCGGTCATCGCGGCCAGCACCAGGAACAGGCAGGCGGGCAGCCGATGCGACGGGAATAGCGCCACCGCCGCCATCCAAAAGGCGAGGAACGGAAGATCGGTCTCGAGCGAGTTGCCGTTCACCACGAAGACCGGTACCGCAAGGAAGAGCAGGCTGGCCCAAAGCGGGTGCGGCGAGAAGCGCCGCGCCAGAGACCACATCGACGCCGCCGCGATCAGCGAAAAGATGGTGTACGCGGCGTGGAACGGAATCTCGCGGACGTCGCCGAATATGGCGAGCAGACCGGCGAGCATCCAGGCATCCATGGGACCGTGCGGATGGCCGCGCAGATCTACCAGCGCACCTTGGAAGACGTACCTGGTGTTGTCAGGGTGGAGGGGCTCAATGAGGGCGTGAGCCGCTTCATGCAGATAGATCGGGTCGTCGCCCTGAATAGCCTGGTTCCAGAAAGGAATTCGGATCGCGAGGACCAGCCCGAACACCACCCAGAGCCCTCGCCGCGAACCCCCAATCCCCTCGCGCTTTGGCGGGCCTGACCCCCAACCCCTGTCTTTTACCCCTTCCATCGGAGCACCGGCTTGCGCGCGGCGGTGACTTCATCCACCTTGCTCGTCCGGGTGCCATGCGGCGCGTTCTTGACCAGTTGCGGATCGCTCTCCACTTCCCTGGCGATGGAGATCATGGAGTCGATGAACTGATCGAGTTCCATCTTGCCTTCGGTCTCGGTCGGCTCGATCATCAGGGCGCCATGGACGATCAGGGGAAAACTCACGGTGTACGGATGGAATCCGTAATCGATCAACCGCTTGGCGATCTCGCCGGTGCGGACTCCGAGTTTCGCCTGGCGATCGTCGCTGAAGACCACTTCGTGCATGTTGGGCTGCGAATAGGGAAGATCGAAGTACGGCTCGAGTTGCTTGCGGATGTAGACGGCGTTGAGTACCGCATCGACGGTGGCATTGCGCAGTCCCGGACCGCCGTGCGCCAGGATATAGGCCAAGGCGCGCACCAGGACTCCGAAGTTGCCGTAGAAAGCCTTCACCCGCCCGATGGAGTGCTTGCGCTTGTAGTCGTAAGCCCAGCGCTTGCCGGAGCGCTTGAGGCGCGGCGTCGGAAGAAACGGCTCCAGCACCTTTTTCACCGCAACCGGGCCGGCGCCGGGTCCTCCTCCGCCGTGCGGAGTGGAGAACGTCTTGTGGAGATTGAGGTGCATCACGTCCACGCCGAAATCGCCGGGGCGCGCGATGCCCACCAGCGCATTCATGTTGGCGCCGTCCATGTAAAGCATGGCGCCTTTGGCGTGCAGGATCTCGGCCGCGTGAATGATGTTCTCTTCAAACACCCCGAGGGTGTTGGGATTGGTCACCATCAGGGCCGCGACGTCGCCGGTGACGATGCGCTCCAAAGCACTGACATCCAGCACACCCGTTTCGCTTGACGGGATGTTCTCGATGGCGTAACCGGCAATCGCTGCGGTGGCGGGATTGGTGCCGTGCGCGGAATCGGGAATGAGAATCTTCTTGCGCGGGTTGCCGCGCTGCTGCAGCAGGGCGCGGACCAGCAGAATGCCGGTGAGCTCGCCGTGGGCGCCGGCGGCCGGCTGGAGCGTCACGGCGTCCATGCCGGTGATCTCCGCAAGCGCCGCCTCGACGCGCGCCATTACCTCCATGCAACCCTGCGAGAGGGCTTCCGGCTGATACGGATGCGCCCACGCCAAACCTTCGGTGCGTGCCACCAGTTCGTTGATCCGCGGGTTGTACTTCATGGTGCAGGAGCCCAGCGGGTACATGCCGTAATCGATGGCGTAATTCCAGGTGGAGAGGCGCGTGAAGTGCCGGATGGCCTCCACTTCGCTGACTTCGGGGAAGCCTTCAATTTCCCCGCGGACGTTGTCGGCGCCGAGCGCTTCGGCCGCGTCCACCGGCGGAACATCGAGGTCAGGAAGCTGATAGGCCATTTTGCCGGGTGAGCTGCGCTCAAACAGCAGGGACTCGTTCGGAGAGATGTGACTGCGGACCTTGGTGATCATGCCATCACCTCCACCGTGCTCCGAGCGAAGATTTCGGCCACAGCGTCCAGGTCCGCGCGCCGCGACATCTCGGTGGCGCAAACCAGCATCGAATCGGCCAACTCCGGGTAGAAGCGGCCCAGTGGCAGGCCGCCGATGATTTTCTTCTTCAGCAGCGCCCGGTTGAAGTCATCGGGCGACTGGCCGTCCAGCTTGACCACGAACTCGTTGAAGAACTTCCCACAGAAGCGAGGCTTCAGTTTTCCAGCCAGGTAGTGCGCCTTGGCGAGATTCTGCACGGCGAGTTCGCGCAGTCCCTGCTTGCCGTAGACCGTCATGAACACGGTGGCCATCAGGGCGATGAGCGCCTGGTTGGTGCAGATATTGGAGGTGGCCTTCTCGCGCCGGATGTGCTGCTCGCGGGTGGAGAGCGTGAGGCAGAAGGCGCGGTTGCCGCGCGAATCGGTGGTTTGTCCTACCAGCCGTCCGGGCATCTGCCGGATGAACTTTTCCTTGGTGGCGATGATGCCGGCGAACGGCCCGCCATAACAGGGCGAGATGGCGAACGATTGCAATTCGCCGGCGACGATATCGGCATCCGCGGGTGGCTCCAGGATGCCCAACGATACTGCTTCGGTAAAGATCACCACCAGCAGGGCTCCGCGCTTGTGAGCGATTTCGGCAGCAGCCTTCACCTGGTCCACGATGCCGAAGAAATTCGGAGACTGGACGATTACGGCGGCAGTAAGATCGTCCATCTTCTTGTCGAGCTCTTCGAGGTCGATGGTGCCGGCTTCGGGCACGTAGCCGAATTCCTCCACGGGCATTCCCTGGTTCTTCGCGTACGTGCGCAGCACCTCGCGATACTCCGGGTGGACGGAGTTCGCGATCAGCACCCGCCCCTTGCCGGTGGCGCGGACGGCCATCATCGCCGCTTCGGGCACGGCGGTGGAGCCGTCGTACATCGAGGCGTTGGCCACGTCCATGCCGGTGAGCTGGCAGATCATGGTCTGGAATTCGAAGATGGTAGTGAGTGTTCCTTGGGCGATCTCGGCCTGGTACGGGGTATACGAGGTAAGGAACTCGCCGCGCGCGACTACCGTGTCCACGAGCACGGGACGGTAATGATGGTACACGCCCGCGCCGAGCAACGAGGCATACCCGTTGGCATTCTCCGCGGCGCGGTCGCGAAAATACTGCACGATTTCGTATTCGGAGATCCCCGGCGCCAGATCGAGCGGGCGTTTCAGGCGGACCGCTTCCGGCAGGTGGGCGAACAGCTCTTCGGGTGAACTCACGCCGCAGGCTTCCAGCATCTGGCGGCGCTCAGACTCGGACTTCGGAAGATAGCGCAACTACTTTTCGGCTCCTACGTAAGTTTGATAGTCGGACGCGGTCATAAGATTCTGAAGCTCGCCAGTCGCGCTCAGCCGGATCTTCACCAGCCAGGCCGCGCCATGGGGATCTTCATTCAGCTTCTCGGGCGAGTCGGCCAGCGTGCTATTGACCTCCGTCACTTCCCCGCTCACGGGCGAATAGATATCGGAGACCGCTTTGACGGATTCCACCGAGCCGAGCGACTTGCCCTGCTCCACGCGAGACCCGACCTTCGGCAGGTCTACATAGACGATGTCACCCAGTTCCTCTTGAGCATGGTCGGTGATCCCGACGGTAGCGGAGTCCCCTTCCGCGAGGACCCACTCGTGTTCCTTGGTGTAGCGAAAGTTTTCTGGATACATGCTATTTGGCTCGTTTGTAAAAGGGAGTCTCAACGGTGACGGCGTCCACCGGCTGGTTGCGGATCAGGATCTGGATCGCCTGGCCGGGCTGCGCGTGCGCGATCGGCAGGTAGCAAAGCCCGATGTTCTTACACAGTGTCGGCGATGGCGATCCGCTGGTGACCCATCCGGCCGGCACGCCGTCGATCGATACCTCGTAGCCGTCGCGTCCGATGCCGCGCCCGCGCATTTCGAAGCCGATCAGCCTGCGGGTGAGGCCTTTTTCTTTCTGGCGAACGAGGGCGCCGCGGCCGATGAAGTCGCCCTTGTCGAGCTTGACGATCCAGCCCAGGTCGGCTTCGAGCGGCGAGATGGAGGCGTCGATTTCGTGCCCGTAGAGCGCCATCTTGGCTTCCAGGCGCAGGGTGTTGCGCGCGCCCAGGCCGCACGGCTTGATTCCGAACTCGGCGCCGGCATCGAGCACCAGGTTCCAGATGCGCTCCGCTTCGGCGGGAGGCACGTAGATCTCGTAGCCATCTTCGCCGGTGTATCCGGTATGCGCGATGCGAGCTGGTGTACCCGCCACTTCTCCATCGGTGAACCAGTAATAGCGGATCGCGCTAAGGTCCACAGGGGTCAGCTTCTGCAGGGTGGCCAGCGCCTTGGGTCCCTGGATGGCGAGTTGCGAGTAGCGAGGGCCGGCATTCTCCACTTCGGCGTCGAAGCGGTTGGCGGAGCGGATGTGCTCGAAATCTTTGTCCTGGTTGGACGCGTTGACGCACAGGAAATAATGATCGTCGGCGACTTTGTGCACCAGGATGTCGTCTACAAATCCGCCGGTTTCGTAAAGCAGTCCGGAGTAATGCGCCTGCCCGGTTTTCAGCCTGGCGACGTGGTTGGTGGTGACGAAATCGGTGAGCTGCGCGGCTTCCGGGCCGCGGATCTCGATCTCGCCCATATGGCTGACGTCGAAGACGCCCACAGCGCGGCGGACGGCATGATGTTCCTCGAGAATGCCGGAGTACTGAACGGGCATGTCCCAGCCGCCGAAATCCACCATTTTGGCGCTTAGGCCGCAATGGACAGAGTGCAGCGGAGTGGTGCGAAGCGAAGGCGCCGATTGCATGAAAATTCAGGCTAACAGCACCGAAATGAGGGTGTCAATCGGCGGGCAGCGGTGACCGTACGCCTGCCACCTGGACAAGAGGCCCTGATCGCCTGGTGGATGCCCGGAGCTTCGCGGATTGCTCGTGTAGCGCTATGCTCCGATCGCGATCGGCTTGGCTGCCGCGGCCTGGAAGAAACGGGGCGCGCGATAAGGCTGGAAACGATAGCCAATGCCGAAGATCGTCTCGATGTACTGATCCGCGTAACCGCCCAGCTTCTTGCGCAAGCGGCGAACGTGAACGTCGAGCGTTCGCGTCCGGATCTCCGATCCATAACCCCAAACCCGCATGAGCAGCGCTTCGCGCGGTATGATTTCACCCGCGTGCTGAACCAGCAAGGACAACAGGTCGTACTCCTTCCGGGTCAACGTAATGCGCTCGGAATCCAGGGTGGCAACCTGTTGATCAAAATCGATCGAAAGATGTTCGTCGCAGTATGACGGCATTTGAGTGCAGATCGGAAGCGTTCCCACGTTAAGTCCTCCAAAGGTCTAAGTTCATGCTACGGGCGGGCTTCGAGAAGGTGATCGCGAACTTGTAAAAACTTTGTAAAAATCCTGAGTGTGTTCGAAACTTCCACCGAAGTGATTCGCAAGGGCAAGGCGAGCAAGCCCACGGAGTTCGGCAAGATGGTAAAGATCCAGGAAGCGGAGGAGCAGATTGTCATTGATTTCGAGGTCTATGATCAGAAACCCAGCGACAGCGACCTGCTGATTCCGTCGATCGAAACTCATCAGAAAGTGATGGAACGAACCCCAGATCTGGCGGCGGCCGACGCGGGTTTTACTCTGCGAAGAATGTGGCCGAGGCTGAAGAGATGGGAGTGAAGCGAGTCTCAGTCCCAATCGCTCCACCCGAGGTCAGGCGCGGCGCGAAATTCAGAGGAAGCGCTGGTTCAATAAAGGACAGAAGTGGAGGACCGGCTGCGAGGGAAGATCAGCTTATTGAAGGACGGCTGAAAGACCGGAACAAAATGGAGCGGAGGCTGGGAAAGATTCAGGCCCTTCATCCACAGGTGAACGACCTCTATACGGTCGAACTGCGAGACGCCACCGAAAGCACGCGTTTGTTCTGGGAAATGAAAAAAGATCGCCGGGCGTGGCGCAAATCCAATTGACCGAAGCCGAAGCTTCCTTCCGCGCTTTGTAGAGTGAGCTTTCCATCCGCCCACTATTCCATCAAAAGGAGTCGCGCGTGAAGGGCCACGTTATGGTGGCGTTCTTGGGTTACGCCATGTGGGTCACCCTGAAGCACCTGCTCCAGCGACGAGCCCCCATTCACCCGAAGCCATCGGCGAGCGGCGTCGATAACGCTTAGCCGTTTTCTCCGATGAAGGCCCTCTTCCTTGCTCTCCACCCTACAAAGTGCTGACATCGTTCTGCCCACCACCGACGGCCCTGAGATCCGCCCGCGCCGGATCACCGAGCCTACGGCCGAGCAGAAATCCTTGCTTCAGCAACTTCGTTTGACGCTGCCGGAACGACTCCAAAACAATCGTGAATGTAGTGTAGACCCGGCAACAGCCTAAGCTGATTCTAAAGGCCTTAGCCTAACTTCTACCCCATCTCGTGACGAACTTGGGCTAACTGTGTGCTAGCCCAGGGCTAGCACTCCTTGCGGAGATGCGTCTGCTTTATCGTCAGTAGAACCGTTCGAATCGGACCCCGGGGCCTTGATCATGAGCCAATAGCCCAAAAGGTTGCCTCCTTCAGCCCTCCGAAAGCCCCAGTTGACGCCATAGGTGGCGGAACCCGGTGATTTGGTGGCTGACAACGTCGGTCGACCGGACCACGCCTGCGAAGCGATGCTGGCCACGTTGCCGTCCGCGACATACTCAAACCAACCGCATGCTCGCGGGTAGATGGGTACGCGCGCGGAAGGCCGATGCCCAACGCGGTTATTCTAGGACCACCATCGGTTCGTGCAACACCAAACACGCTACTCCGCGCGGAGCGCCTCAACGGGATTCACCGAGGCCGCTCTTCGCGCCGGCAGATAACTCGCGATCAGCACGCAAATCCCTAGCACCACAGCCACGCCGATCAAGGTAGGCACATCCCCGGACTGCACACCAAACAGCAAACCTCTCAGCAATCGAGCGGCGGGAATCGAACATCCCAATCCAACCACAATTCCAATCGCCGCCATGAGCCCGGATTGGCCCAGGACCAATCGATAAACCGACCCGCGCTCCGCCCCTAATGCCATTCGCACGCCGATCTCGCGCGTCCTCCGGCTCACCGAGTAAGCAATCACTCCATAGAGGCCAATCGCTCCCAGCAACAGAGCCGACGCCGCAAATCCTCCCACCAGCCACGCCGATGAGCGGTTCAGGAAAGCCGCCGGCGAGTCGTTGATCCGGTCGTCCATAACAAATTCGTTCCGGATGCCGAGGTTCGGATCAACCTGATGGATACCGCGCACGAGTGACGGCATCATCGGTCCCGGGGCCTGCCGCGTGCGGACCACCAGAAACAGTGTGCCATCGGTGTCCTGCTGGTAGGGGTAATACAGAGCGGGCACCAGCGGTTCCACCAGGTCGCCTTCGCGAACATCATCCACCACGCCGATAACCCGCGCGAGCGACTTCGGCGACAGCCCCGCGTCGCCGATGGTTCTGCCGACGGGATTTTCGCCTGGAAAGAACAGTTTTGCCAGCGCCCGATTGATCACCGCCACCCGAGGTTTCGAGCTGTCATCTGCGTCCGTGTAAAGGCGCCCTTCGATCAGTCTGGCCTGCAATACCTTGAAGTAATCCGCGCTCGTTTTCCGGCGCAGAGCCTGATCGTCCGCCCCATACCACGGGTGTCCCAGCACCCGGAGATTCGTCGAATTGCAGTTGCACGTGATTGGCAGGTCGCTGGTATGGGCGACAGAAACTACATTCGGCATAGCCGAGATATGCTCCAACAGGCGGTGGGAAAGTGCTTTCAGTTGATCGTCCTTTTCGTAGCCGGCGCCATGAACGTTGATCTCCAGCGTGGCGAGGTTCGCAGGACTGAAGTTCAGATCGACATGGAACATGCGGTACAGGCTCTTGCCCAACAGTCCCGCGCTGGCCAGCAACACCATCGCGATGGCCAGTTCGGCGGCCACGAGGTTCGCCCCGAAACGCTTCCATAAGGTTCCTGCCGAGCCGCGCCCACCCGCGGCAAGGTCCCCGCGCAGGTTAGAAATCGAGAGGCGCAAAACCGGCGTCACGGAGAACACCAGTACGGCAAGCAGGGACACCGCGGCTGCGAACAGCAGCACACGCGGATGCAGCCCGGCAGCGCGAAAATACGGCATTCCGCGCAGACGGCGTTCGGGAATCAGGCTGAACAGACGGGGAATGGCCGCGGAAGCGGCCGGTATACCGAGGGCTACGGCAACCGACACCAGCAACACCCCTTCCGTCACAAACTGCCGGATCAGCCGTCCAACAGAGGCGCCCAGTACCCCCCGCAGCACGGTCTCCGGCTTCCGGCTTTCCGCTCTGACCAGCAGCAGGCTCGCCACATTCACATACGCGATCAGCAAAAGCAAGCCCGCTCCGCCCGCCAAAACCAGGAGGGTCGGGCGGATATCGCCGACGATGGCATCTCGAAACGGCACCAGCCGCGTGCCGCGCCCCTTGTTGGATTCCGGATACTGCTGCTCCAGTCGTGCCGCAATCGCCTTCGTTTCCGCCGCGGCAGCGTCATACGAAACTCCATCCCGCAGCCTCCCGAAGGCTTCCAGATCGTGGCAGCCGCGCGATTGTTGGCACGAGTTCAGGTCATGGATCGTCGTGAAGAACTCCGCCGCCCGCATCGCAAAGTGAAACTCACGAGGCAGCACGCCAATCACGACGTACGACGCGTTGTCGAGAATCAGTGACTGCCCGACAATGTCTTGCCGCCCGCCGAAGCGGCCCTGCCAGGTGTCGTACATCAGCACAACAGCGCGCGGCGCCGCGGGCTTGTCGTCCGTATCGGTAAACACACGGCCCAGCATCGCGGCCACCCCCAGGGTGCGGAAGAAGCCGCCGCTCACGTGCGCGCTGCGAACCGCCTGCACTCCCCCGGGACTCCGCCACAGATACACGGATGCGTCCCAAGCCTCCAACGAGCTGAAGACGTTGTTGGTTTTCTTCCAGTCCTCATAGTCCGGATAGGAAAGACTGCACTCGTGGCACGAGTTGGTGGTCTGATACGCAACCACCAGCCGGGAAGGGCTCTGGTACGGCAGCGGTTGGAGCAACGCCGCTTCCACAAATGCAAAAACAGCCACACTCGCCGCGATTCCCAGAGCCACCACCAGGATGGCAGCAGCCGCAAATCCCGGGTTCTTGCGCAATTGCCGTACCGCAAATCGAAGGTCCTGCAGCATGCTTTCCAGGCGCACGGCCATGACGTCCCGGCGTTGTTCCTGAGCCTTCAAGTCGTTTCCAAGCTGCCGGCGGGCCATACGGTACAGGGTACCGTAGCACCCCGGCAATGTGGTCAGTGCACTCGAGGTGTGTAAGACACTGTTGCAGTTCTCCACCTGGCCGGATAAACGTGCAAAGCGCCATTCATGCCCGTCCGGTGTTCCGTTTCAGTTGGAAATGGAGATGGCGTTCCCCCCTAAGCTGATGGAGAGACGCACAAAAAGGCCATGCAAGCCCCCCGCGGAAGAAAGAGCCGCCATCCTCAGGCTGGGAAGGAGGTCAATTCGCACGAAGCACGCGGAGCGGGTCGAGCAGTAACGCACGACGCGCGGGAAGAACAGCCGCGACTGTGACAACACCGGCCAATACAGCAGGTCCAGCAACCCATACCCACCACTTCGGTGCCCCGATACTCCCTGTGATTCGCGTCAGTAGTTGTGACACGAGGAGCGACCCAAGCATGCCGCCCAGGGCACCGATAGCTGCAAGTCGTCCTCCTTCCTCGAGGATTTGACGGACCACATCCCGGCGCCGCGCACCAAGGGCAATTCGTGTCGCCAGATCCTGGCGGCGTGTCCGTGCGAGGTCATTCAGAATGCCGTACAAACCGAGAATGCCGAGGAACAACGCCGTCGTGGTACATGCCCCGACCAGTGCCGTCGCGATGTGCAGCGGCGCCAATGCGGTCTGGCTAAGGTACGCATCGAGTGTCTTTACCGTGAGTGGAGCCCCGCCGCCAGACACCGATTCAAGGGTCTGTTGCACCATAGACAGCATTGGGCTGTCCGCCGTTCGCGTGCCGACAATCAGAGTCATTGTCGGGAGGCAATCCTGAAACATCGGAAAATACACCGTCGGCTCTACCTGTCGCTCAAAAGTGCCAAGCTGTGCGGAGTGCACTACGCCTAGGATTTGCGTCCGTTCGCCCAAATCGTCAATGATGGCCGCTCCAACGGCGCCCTTCCCGAAGTAAAGGTCTGCGGCTTCCTGGTTGATCACGGCAACACGGCACCCGCGGGCATTCGAGATCTCCGAAAAAATTCCGCCTGTCACTGGCGGCAATCCCATCGCAGCGAAGTAGCTTTGCGACACCACGTTTGTGTTCAGTTCGGCCCTGTCCAGCCGAGCCGCGGGGGGCGCGGAGAAGGCAACGGCGGCGATTCGGCCCGATGGCTTTCCAGCCTGATTCGTGCCGTCGTAGTAGATCGTTGGGCGGTCATGGCGCGACGCGTCACTCCTCTTCGGATTCGCCAACACGCCGATGATCTCGACCGGGGTGCCGCCTGCTGCCGCTTGAATGGAGCGTCCAGGAGTATCGTCGCCAAACAGAACCTCGGCCGCCTCTTCATTCACCATCGCGGTCCGGCATCCTTGATCTCTGACACCAAAGGATCGCCCGGCCTTCGGAGGCCAGGAAAACTGAGACACCGATTCGGAGGTGAACCCGGCAACATCCATCCTGATCTCGCGCCGCGGCAGTCCTGGTGGGTCGATACGAAATGACCGCAAAGCCGGCGGGCTGCCCGGCAGGCGCGCGGCCCAGGCGATGCTGGACACACCGCCCAACGACCGCGCCTTCTGCTCGACTTCTCGAAAATACTCGAGATCCACACTCACATCGGGGTGCGCGTGCACCGTGGCCAATACGGGCTGCCCAAGGGTTCGGCTGACCCCGGTCCGTTCCGCTGCACGAAAATTCCCGTAGAGAAGGCCGGTGCAGATCACGAGGAGACAGCAGCACGCCATCTGAGCGATGACGAGAATCGCACGCACTCCCCTGGACCTCTTCGACGGGCCTGCGCCTTCGCGACCCAACACGGCTGCCGGGCGATCGAGTCGAATTTCCAGTAGCGGCGCCAGGCCACACGCGATAATGATCCCAACCCCCACCGCGGACGCCGCAACCATGCTGAAGATGTCGGGTACCAGGACCAGGAAACTGGCGTCTTGTTCGAACAGGAGAGCCGGGATGACCTTCGACGTCCACGCGGCCAGCTGTACGCTCAGCGCCCCACCGGCTAAGGCGATAACGACACTGTCTGAAACAATCGCTTGGACAAGCCGGCCGCGGCTTACACCTAGCGCCACCCGGATGGCATTCGCTCGCGAGCGAGAAGTGGCGCGCCCCAGCACAAACGAAGCAACATTAACGCACGTGATGAAGAATACGAGACCTGCCGCCATCCGAAGCAGCGTCCCAAATCGCCACAGATCTTCCTGCATCTTCGGAGTCATGCCAGTGTATGGAAGAATCTTTATTTCGCCGGAGCCAATGGAGCCAGTGCGGACAGCATTCTCGATGCGATTCGCCGAGAAGCCCCGGCGCAGCCCTGCGAGCACCCAGAGGTTCCGCGCCTCACGGTCGCGTCCCTGGAGAGATTCTTCGCCCAAGGCCCTCCATAGGTCGATCGGCCGGTCGCTGTACAAGCCGTCCAGTGTATCTGGAGCGACACCAACTACCCGGGCATTGACATCTCCGATGCGAATCTGCTCACCGGAAATATCGGCCTTGCCGCCGAACTCCGTTTGCCGGAGTCGACGGCTGATAACGGCGCCTCCGTCCAGTGAAAGGTTGAAAACGTGCATGAGACTTGGCGTTACATCGGCTACGGGCACGACCATTGTGTGGTCAGCAACCTTAATCACGCACTGCGAGATTCGAGCCGCTCCAAGCCACTCAAATTCGTCGAGATGGCTTTTGAGCAAAAGGTAGTCTTCGTACGAAACCGGCCCGGTCCCGCGATAGGGGTCCACGCCGAGTAGCGAAATGACGCTGCTGTTTGGCGGGACGGGAGAGTTGCGCACAGTTATTCCCCGAATGAACTCCAGGACAGTGATGTTGCTGCCAAGCCCGAACGCTATGGTAATGAGCATCGTCGCGGTCAGGCTGGGGCTTCGAACAAGACCCCGTGCCGAGTATCGAATGTCACTCAAGATGCCAGACAAAATCGAACCTCAACCGGCAATTCCATGGCCGCTGGTCGCAGCCGTCTACCGGCCCAGTTCACCGGCACGGCTGCGCACAAGCTGTTCGATTCTGCGTCCATCTGTCCGCATTCGGACGCAGCATCCGATCGAGATAGCGTCCAAGAGGCTAGAGGAGTATATACCGGTTGGCGCGCCCGGGCTGGTAAGATGGTCCACGATGCGGCTTCTGCTACCGCTGATCATGGTTTCCACACTGGCCGCGCAGCAGTACGACCTGGTGCTCGCCAACGGGCACGTGATGGATCCGGCGTCCGGCCTCGATGCCGCCCGTAATCTTGGCATCCGCGACGGCAAGATCGCGGCCGTTTCGTCGCGTGCCCTCCAGGGTAAGCAGGTGGTGGATGTCAAAGGCCTGGTCGTGGCGCCTGGCTTCATCGACCTGCATTCGCACGGGCAGACCCCCGAGAATTATCGCTTCAAGGCGCGCGATGGAGTGACCACCGCGCTCGAGATGGAGGTAGGCGTATCGCCGGTGAGCGCCTGGTACGCCGAACGCGAGGGACACGCTGCCATCAATTTCGGCGCCACCGTCGGACACATCCCGGCGCGCATGGCGGTGCTCCACGATACCGGCACGTTCCTGCCGCGCGACAAAGCCACCGGTCCCGCCAACGCCGGGCAGCGCGCCGAAGTGCTGCAACTCCTGGGCCGCGGGCTCGACGAAGGCGCCCTGGGCATCGGCATGGGCATCGCCTACGTGACCGAGGCCACCCGCGCCGAGATTTACGAAGTTTTTCGCTTCGCCGCCGGGCGTAAGGCGACGCTGTACGTCCACATGCGGAACAGCGGTCCCGTGGAACCGGGCGCGATCGATTCGTTGCAGGAGGTCCTGGCCGATGCCGCCGGCAGCGGGGCCTCCCTCCACATCGTCCACATCACCAGCACGGCGTTGCGGGAAGCGGCTCTGGCTCTCGAGATGATCGCGGGCGCGCAGAAACGCGGGCTCGACGTAACGACGGAGGCCTATCCGTATACCGCGGGCATGACCGATATCTCGTCGGCCATCTTCGCCGATGGATGGCAGGCCCGCTCGGGCGGGATCAGCTACGGCGACCTGCAGTGGGCGCTGACCGGGGAACGGCTCACCGCCGAGAGTTTCGCGCGCTATCGCAAACAGGGCGGCATGGTGGCCATCCACAGCATCCCGGAAGAAGTGGTGCGCACCGCCATGAGCAACCCGATGGTGATGATCGCGAGCGACGGAATCCTGCAGGAAGGCAAAGGCCATCCGCGCGCGGCCGGGACGTACGCGCGAGTCCTGGGGAGGTATGTGCGGGAGCAGCACACCATGACCCTGATGGACGCCCTGCGCAAGATGACGGTGATGCCCGCCGCCCGCCTCGGTTTGAAATCCAAGGGGCGGATCGCCATAGGCGCGGACGCCGACATCACGGTCTTCGACCCGGAGAAGGTCATCGACCGCGCTACTTTCGACCAGCCGGCGCAGTACTCCGAAGGCATCCCATATGTGCTGGTAAACGGCGTTCTGGTGGTGAAAAACGGCCGGACCGAGGAGGGTTCACTCCCCGGGCGTCCCGTCCGCCGGTGACGCAATAACGTTGGTTAACATCCGCTCAGTAACGTTTCATCAGTTGATCTCCCGCTGGCCGCCACCCTAGAATCGGAGCGGCATGTGGTGTTTTAGTACCCTGCCGAACAGGAGATCTGATGGAATTCCAACTCGGCCATACCTATGCCGGGTATGAGTTTCTCGACGTCATTAAACGCTCGAGATCGGGCATCGAGTATCGCGTACGGAATACCAGGTCTGGCCGGCTGGAAGCCCTGAGATCTCTGCCGGAAAGCGCCGAAGGGGATCGCGAGCGGTCGGAACGTTTTCTGCGCGAAGTGCGGGTGCACGCCAGCCTGCTTCACCCGAACATCGTCACGGTCTTCAGCGCGCTCGAGATGGAACACCACCTCGTCATGACCACGGAACTGGTCGAAGGCCCGACCTTGGCCGACCGGCTGCAACTCGGCCGAATGCCGGCTGCCGAGGCTGTGGCGTTCATCCGGCAAGTGCTCTCCGCGTTGACCTATGCGCACCAGCAGAAGGTCGTGCATCGGGACATCAGCCCGGAGAACATCGTCGTGATTCCAGGTGGGATGTTGAAGCTCGCCAATTTTGCCTTCGCCAAGGCCCCCACCAGCCCAAAGCTCACGCAGGCCGGCTTCATGGTCGGGAACATGACGTACATCTCACCCGAGCAAATCAAGGGTGTTGGCGAGGTGGATGCGCGCAGTGATATTTACGCGGCCGGGATGGTGCTTTACGAGATGCTCTGCGGGCGGCCGGCCTTTGTCTGCAAGAGCCAGTTCGAACTCATGGCGGCACAAGTGGTACAAGCGCCGCCACCGCCCATCGAAGTGAACCCCGCGATTCCCCCGGCCCTTTCCGCGGTCATTTTGAAGGCCCTCGCCAAGGATCCCGCCGCCCGGTACCAGAGTGCGCAAGAATTCGACCAGGCAATCGTCCAGGCATGCGAGAGCGAGCCGGAATTGTCTGCCGTCCCTGTGGTCTTTGCCGGGCATGCCTCCCCATCTCGCAGTGCGGAAGGGGCCGGCCAGATGGTCGTGGCGCGGTCTGCGCCGGAGCCCGGTCGAGGACTCTGGAAGGCTTTGCCGGATTCGCTTGCTTCTGTACCCGCGCCGGTGCTGTCGGGAGGCGCCAGCCCTTATCTTTCCAATCGCCAGGTGACGATTGGATTGGCTGCCGGAACCTGCCTGGGGGTCCTGATGGTAGCGATCTGGTTGTTTGCGAAATGACGGAACCAGGGCAGCGGCGCCTCTGCAGTGTTCGAAGGTGCGCATGAGTCTGGAAGTTGGCGACCTGATCGGGGAATACTGGGTTCTTTCCAGAATCGGTGTGGGCGCCTGCGGGGAAGTTTTCGAAGCCGAACACCAGATCACGCGCCGCCGCGACGCGATCAAAGTCCTGATGGAAGGGCGCAGCGGCATGCCGCAGGAGGAACAGCGCTTCCTTCGGGAAATCCAGGTGCAGGCCAGCCTGCAACATCCCAACATCGCCACCGTCTACACGGCCTTCCCCACTCCCCATGGTCTCGCGCTGGTCATGGAACTGGTTCGCGGAGAGCCGCTGAATGCCATCCTCGCGCGCGGGCGTATTCCCCGGAAGCTGGGAATCGGGGTGATTTCCGGAATGCTCGAGGGGCTGGCGTACGCGCACGGCCGCGGGGTCGTCCACCGCGACATCAAGCCCGAGAACATCATCGTGACCAACGATGGGTCGGTGAAGTTGACCGATTTCGGGTTGGCCCGTTCCGCCGCAAGCCCTCGCCTGACGCAGATCGGCGGTTTTGCAGGCTCGCCCTGCTACATGTCGCCGGAGCAGGGGTTGGGCGCGGAAGAGATCGATGCACGCAGCGACACGTACTCCGCGGGCGTGGTTCTTTACGAAATCGTAACCGGGCGGCTGCCCTTTACCGGCGACACCGCCTATGCGCTGCTATCCCAGCACCAGGCGTCGCCGCCGCCTCCTCCGGTTTCGCTGGACCCCACCATCGACCCCGAGTTGAACCGCGTGATCCTGAAGTCGCTCGAAAAGGATCCCGCCAAACGGTTTCAAAACGCGGCTGCCTTTCAAGAGGCTCTGCAGCGGGTCGGCGGGACTGCGGCAGCGGTTCCGGATGTGCCGCCGGCCGTCATCGCCAGAAGCCCGATCCGCCGCTTCCTCCCGGCCGGCGCCCTCTGTTTGCTGCTGGTATCTGTAACCGCGGTAGTCCGGCATCGCCAGCCGATGCGCGCTGCGGCGCCGCAACCCGCCCGCGAGATTGCCCAAGCCGCTCTGCCGGCCACTTCACCGCCGGCCCAGGCGGTGGCAGCGCCGGCGCCGGTTCCCGCCCCGCCTGTCAAGCCGCCAGCCGCAAGGTCCGATGATCCGACGGCGGCATTACCTGCGGCCAAGCTGCCGGTCAGAGGGCGAAGCGCCGCGCCTTCCTTGCCCAGCCTGCGGATCACCGGATCGATGCCGGGCGATGACGATCCACCGCTACACTCCCCTGCATTCAAGTCCGGCCCGGTGGAGCATCCTGCAACATCGATGCCGGCAACCCCAACCGCGCCCGCGCCCGCCGCGGAGACCGGGCCCCCGCCGATGGCCGCCGAGACGGCAGCACCCAAGGCGGACGATCCGCCCTCGAGCCTCACCAAGGCCCCGGTTCACGCGCCGGATGTCAAGACCGACGGCGGCGATGCCCAACCGGCCAGGCACCGCAACGTCGTGGTCCGCACCCTGCAACGGGTCTTTCATCCGCACCCCAAGCCGGGCAATTAACAACGAGCATCGCACGGTGAAACAAGAAACGGCCGGCCCCCTCAAAAAGGGAACCGGCCGGAGGTCAATCGAGCAAACGTCAGAACTCGAAGCGCAGTACCACCTGTCCCGTTCGTGGGGCGGGGTACGTGTTGTTCTGATTGTTGGTGGTGATCGTGGTGTAATTGACAAACCCGAAGCCGCCGGTGAGCAGGCCGTTGGAATAAGTGGCCGGCGCGAACCCTGGCCCCGAAGTCTGCGGTGGAGGCAGCGAAACGTTGCGGTTGAAGATGTTGAAGAACTCTCCGCGCACGCGCACCGTGAACCGCTCCCGAATGGGGAATGCCTTGCCGATACTCACCGATTCGGACGGCCGGCGCTGTGCGCGGAAATCGTTGTAGTAGACCGCCGCCGAGCCCCAAACGCCGGGCGATGTGTCGGTCCAGGCCGCCGGGTTGAGGATGGTCTCTTTGGTCGGGTCGTAGCAGCCGCAGTTCGGGTTCTTCAGGAACAGCGGTTGCCCCGGTACGCGGAACATGCGGCTCGACTGGCCCGGCAGATAGGTGCCCAGCGCATTGTTCGAGCTGGGCGCCGCGATCAGGTTGCCGCTGGCGTACTGCAGAACGGCCCCTATGGTCCAATCGGCCAGTACTGCTTTGGCGTACTTGTTGTGCGCCACGAAGCCGTAAGCCGGCAGCCGGTAATTGGTATTGATGGTCAGGATGTGAGGCTGCGAATAGGATGCAAGGCCCTTGAAGGTGCTGCGGTTGTAGACGTTCCCGTTGCCCTCCCAGCTATCCAGGTTCTTGGAGTATGCATAGGACGCGGAGAAGTCCAACCCGCGAGAGTAGCGCTTGGTGATTTTGGCCTGGAAAGCGTCGTACCAGGTATTCCCCAAGGGCGCCCACGTGCTGCCGATCGAGCCGTACTGCGGGAATGGGCGCAGGCTCTGAATCACCGTACCGGTATCCGGGAAGTTGGCATAGGGCTTCTTGAAGCCCGCCGCCACTGCGGTAGCGGAGGTAATTGACGATGTCAGAAGGTTGCGGACAGTCGGGTTGGTGATGTCGAGCCCCATGGCTGTCAGGGTTGCAGGGTTGACGGTGTTATACCCCACCAGCCCGTTCGCGAGGAGCCAGGCGCCGCGGTTGCCCACATAAGCACCCTCTGCCACCAGGTTCTGGGTGAGTTCCCTCTGCACCGAAAGGTTCCACTGCATGACCCGGGGCGGCCGCCCGCCGTTGGGATCGAGCACACTGGGCGCGCTGTTGGTGCCCGTGGTCGAAACCAACAGTCCGGGGTTGTAGGATGCCCCGTACAGGTCGTTCGAACTGTAGGTGAAACCGTTCGAGAGTTTGCCGGCGGGCAGACCGTTGCCGGGCGAGGGGTAGCTGATGGTGTTGAATCCCATGCCTTGACTGTTGCCGCCGCCAATGTAGCTGAACGTGTTGGTGAAGCTGTAGACAATGCCCCAACCGCCGCGGATGACCGTCTTGGGGTCCAACTGGTACGCCACACCGAGCCGCGGGCCGATGGCATAAGGGTAGGTGGGCACGAGGTCACAGTTGCAGCGGCCCGGTCCGTTCCCTTCGTAGATGACCCCGCCCAGGATCCCGTTGGCGGCCGGATTGAGGATCGACCGGCTAAAGCCGCTGGTACGGCTATTCAGCTCTCGCATGGGTTTCTCAAGATCCCACCGTAGGCCGTAGTCGAGCGTCAGCTTATGCGTGACCTTCCAGGTGTCCTGAAGGAACAGCGCCCAGGAAGACTTGCGATACTGCGGCGCCGAAATATTGCCCAGGGAAGCGCTGTTGTAGAGGCCCAACAGGAAGCTCGCCCACGCGTTCCCGATGGTGGTTCCTCCTGGGATGACGCCGCCGTAAAGCGGCTGCGCGGTCTGCGACGTGCTGAACCCGATCGCCGGGCTGAGTCCGACGGCCGAATAGTTCGTGAACGCGTCAATTTTCCACTCGGCGCCGGTCTTGTAAGTGTGATTGCCCCGCACCCAGGTCAGTTGCGTGAGCCCCGTTGGCTTGGTGACGTAGTACGCGCCGCGGTTCGATGGTCCGAAGTTCGTGGATGTGGCCGAGGGCGATTGCGACAGGCCGCCCCAGGTGTTGTTGCCGACTCCCGAAAGCCGCGGGAACCCCGTGCCGGGCGTACCCGCAAGCCCCAACAGACCGGCCTCGTCGAAGGAAGTATTCACGGCCGGCGATGAGTCGGGGTTTACGTACCGTTGCACGCCCGCGCCCACGTGCAGCAGCAAGTGTGGAGTCAAGGTGTCGTCGAAGTTCAGGCGCGCGTTGGTGCCTTGAATGTGCAGCAGGCGGCGGATCGAAATCGGATCCGGGAATCCGTCCTGGCCGACGTCTTTGTCCGTGATCTCCTTCGCGTAATAGAAGTTCACCCTGGCCATCGTGGTGAGGTTGTGATCGATCTTCACGGACGGCAGATCCTGAATCTTGTGGAAGGGGGTCAACAACAGGTAGTTGTAGGCAATCGCTCCGGCGACGGTGGGTTTGGGAATGTAGTTCAGAATCTTCACCGCCACGGGGTCGAAACGCGATGGCGGGATGACGTTTCCGGGAAACGGATTGAGCACATACCGGCCGGTCGAGTCAGTCACGGTCGTGGCCGGGTCATAGATGGTGTTTTCCAGGATGGCCCTGCCGGCGAAATCGTTGCCCAGGTTTCGGCCCGTCAGAGTGCTGCTGAAATCGCCCGCCCGCAAGGCATCGGTGGGAACCGTTCCGTAGCCAAGGCTGGTCTGGCTGCGGTCGCGATATTTTTCGTAGTTGAAGAAGAAGAAGGTCCGGTTCTTCCCGTTGTAGACTTTCGGAATGTAAACCGGGCCGCCCAAGGACACGCCGCCGTCGAAGCGCCGTTCGAAGGGACGAAGGTGGTGTCCCTGCCCGTCGCTGGTATACGGGGCGCCGGCGTTCAGATCTTCGTTGGTCGCGTAGAGATAGGCGCTGCCGTGAAGCTGGTTGGTTCCACTCCGCGCCGTGAAATTGAACAATCCGCCGGCCACCTGTCCGAATTCGGCCGCGAAATTGGACGTCTGCAGCGTAAACTGCTGCACGGCGTCCACGGAGGGCTGCACTTCGTCCGAAGCGCGGCCATCCAGACCGTTATTGGATTCCTGGCCCTCGAACAGGATGCGGAACGACCCGGCCGGGAGCCCGTTCACGTTGATCTGGTTCCAACCAGTCATCATCGCGCCGGGGGTCAGCTGTACAAACGAGAGCGGATTCCGAATGGCTCCCGCGCCGATGCCGTAGTTCATCGGCAGAGTATTGATGCTGTCGCCCGCAATCGAACTGGACTGTTCGGCGGACTCGGTCTTCAGCATGCTGGCATCGGCGGATACGACTACGGATTCGGTCGCGGTGCCGACTTTCAACGTCACGTCAACGCGCGTTGTCTCCGCAACCATGATCTGGATGTTGGTTTGTTCGTAACGCGCAAATCCGGGTTGCTCGATGGATAGCGTGTACCGGCCTACCGGCAGCGAAGCGATTGCATAGTTGCCGGTCTCGGTCGTGCTGGTCTCCTGCCGCACTCCGGTTCCGCTGTTGATGAGGACTACTTTAGCGTCTGGAACGACTGCACCGCTGGCGTCCACCACCGTACCGGTAATGGTTCCGCGGTCACTTTGGGCAAGCGCGGACGCTGTGAGGAGCACCAGGGCACCTATTACACAACGTAACTGCCGCAAGATCTACCTCCGACCAGAATATGCCACTTTTAGGTGGTGTAGTCAACTCTTTAAGACCTGATTATCTTCTTATCTTTTGATATGATCGGGGCAGACTGATGCGATTGACCGCAGTCCTGGTGCTCAGTTCCGCCCTGGTCTGGGCCGCCCGGCCGGACGCCTCTCCCGGCCAACGCGTCACTATCGACTACCCGGAAGACGGCGCCATATTCCCTCCGGAGATCACCGCACCCACGTTCCTGTGGCGCGATGCGGCCCAAGACGCGCGGGCGTGGCTCATTGAAGTGGCTTTCGCCGACGGTACGCCCGCCATCCGCAGCCGGTCCGCGGGCGAGCACCTGGACGTCGGCGAAATCGATCCGCGGTGCGTGGCGAGCACCAACGAGCCGCCCCGGCTCACCCGGCAGCAGGCTGCGGACCGCACCTGGACGCCGGATGCGAACGTTTGGCACGAGATCAAAAAGCACTCGGTGGAACGTCCCGCGACCATCACCATCTCCGGCTATCGCGACAGAAAGTTCCGCCAGGCGGTCTCCCGCGGCTCCGTAACGATTCAGACCTCCCGAGACCCCGCGGGCGCGCCCGTCTTTTACCGCGACGTCCCCCTGATGCCCTCCGAGTTGGAGAAGGGCGTCATCAAGCCTTTGGCGGCCGGAGCCATCCCGCTGATTGCCTGGAGGCTGCGCGACCTCGCGCAAGCGCGCAGCAAAGTCGTCCTGGAAGGCATGCACACCTGCGCCAACTGCCACTCCTTTTCAGCCGACGGCAAGACCCTGGGTATGGATCTCGACGGCCCGCAGAACGATAAAGGGCTCTACACCATCAGCGCCGTTCAACCAACCACGTCCATCCGCGACCAGGACGTGATCACATGGAAATCGTTTCGCGACCAGCCTTCCGGCCCCATGCGGGTGGGCTTTATGTCGGCCATCTCGCCGGACGGGCGGTACGTCGTGACAACCGTGGGTGTGGAGCAGGACCTGAGCCGAAACTACTACGTGGCGAATTTCAAGGACTATCGCTTTCTGCAGGTCTTTTATGCAACGCGGGGCGTTCTGACGGTATACGACCGAGCCACCGGCCAGCGCCACTCGCTTCCCGGCGCCGACGATCCTCGCTTCGTGCAGACCAATGCCACCTGGAGTCCCGACGGACAATACCTGGTGTTTGCGCGGGCAGAAGGCAAAGATGCGTACCCCGAAGGCGCCAGGCTGGCCGAATACGCGAACGACCCCAACGAGACCCGGATGCAGTACGATTTGTACCGGATTCCGTTCAATGGCGGCCGGGGCGGGACACCCGAGCCGATTACCGGAGCGTCGCGGAACGGAAAGAGCAATTCGTTCCCCAGGGTGTCGCCGGATGGCCGCTGGATCGTGTTTGTCCAGGCCGCCAATGGCCTGCTGATGCGCCCGGACAGCGAACTCTACATTGTGCCGGCCGCGGGCGGCGTGGCGCGGCGCATGCAGGCCAACACGCCGCTCATGAACTCGTGGCACAGCTTCTCGCCCAACGGCCGCTGGCTGGTCTTCTCTTCGAAAAGCCGCTCACCTTACACGGGCATGTTTCTGACGCATCTGGACGAGCAGGGCAACGACAGCCCGGCAATTTACATCGAGAATTCCACGGCCGCCAACCGCGCCGTCAACATCCCGGAGTTCGTGAACATTCCCCAGGACGGTTTACTCGCGGTCGATCTGCCTGCCGCCGAATTCTTCCGCCTTTTCGACCACGCGGCGGAG
>DATJWB010000337.1:0-20045 GCA_035501495.1 Bryobacteraceae bacterium
GCACAACGCCTCGATCGCGCTCCCGGCCTGGTGGCTGGTTGAGTTGACGGGTTTTAGCCGTCAAAGTGGCTGGGCGCTGGTTTACAAGCATTGGGTTGAGTTCTTCAAAGTTTCGAGAGGAAGAAGCCCGGAAGCGGGCGGGTGTGGGCAGAACCGCCGGCACAACAGACCCGCAATGGGCGGAGTTTAGGCGCAGTACTTTACATTTGTAAGGGAAGAAACATATGCACGCGGTAGTCATGGAGAGCCTTGAGGAGTACCTGGCCGGTGTGCTGGAACCGGCCGCTCAACGAGAAATCGAGGCACACCTGAAAACCTGCAAACTGTGCCGCGAAGAGATCCACAGTATGCAGGATGTCTCGCAGTTGTTCGGTTCACTTCGTTCCGAGGAGGTCGTCGAACCATCCCCGGCGTTCTACGCGGGGATCCGGCAGCAGGTGGGCCGGCAGAGGGCAGCCTTCTCGCTCGCGGGTCTGTTTGCCCTGGACTTCACCTTCGGACGGCGTCTGGCATTCGCCTCGCTTCTGATGCTGGCGGCCCTGGGAAGCTACCTGATTACGAGCGAGGTGGAGTATCAGGCCGGCCCCTTGCCGGAAGCGGTCATCGCACAGCAGGACTCCCCCAGTTTCGAATCCGGGCGTGCCCGCGATAACATGCTCGTCACCCTGACGGCCTATGAGCAGCACTAATCTCGTGCTCGAACGGATGCCTCCGCCGCGGTCGTGGGAACCGAAGGTGGCCAGCGCGGTGGCGCTGCTGCTGGTTTTCCTATGCGGGGCGGCGGCCGGCGCGGTGGCCATGAACCTCAGCGTGCACAAAAGCATGCACCAGCCGGCCTTCGATACGCCCGCCGGAAAGGCCCGATACTTCGAGCGGATGCGCAAGGAATTGGACCTGACACCTGCCCAGGCGGAGCAGATGGAATCCCTCCTGAACGACTTCTGGCAGTTTTACCACACGGTGCTGAGCGACAGCAAACAGCGCATCGAGCAGTTGCTGAACGAGCAGCAGAAGAAAAAATTCGAGCTCCTGTTGCAGCAGCAGCTCCAGCAACCCCGGTAAGCGGCCTTCCTATTTCAAATATTTCACGAACAACACTGCATTTCCGCGCTCATTATAAATGAGTTCGTCGGTAAGGGTGCGGGTCATCAGGATGCCGAATCCACCGGGACGTTGACCTTGTTCCGCGCGCACCTCGACGTGACGGATGGGGGAATCGGCCGGGTTCGAGATGGCCGCGTGCGGCAGGAAATCCAGCGAGAAACCGGTTCCCGGATCGTGGATATGGCAGATCACGGAGCGCGAGGTGCGCAGCAGGGACACGCGGACCCGCTTCCGGGGATCGCTCTTGGCGCCGTGCTCGATGGCATTCATCAGCAGTTCCCGAAACGCGGCCGCTACGTCCTCGCGGATTTGGGTCTCGAGATCCGCTTCGATCTCGCGCAGGTATTGGGTGGTGCGATCGGCGGCGTCGAGTTTGCACCGCACCTCGAGCGTAACCCACTCGGGGCGCGCCGAGAGAACCCGAATGTCGTCTTTCCAGGAGGACGCCTCCAAAGCCAGTTGAACCATTTCCGCCAAAGGCTGAGCGGGAAGCGGCTTATGAAAGTAGCTGAAGGCGCGGCGCCGGATCGCTCCCATCACGCGGCCCGGATCCTGATCGCCGGTAACGATGACCTTGGCGTCCGGCTGGATCGACTGCACGCGGCGCAGCAGTTTCAGGCCATCGAAACCGTTGCGCCCGGGACCGGCCACCACCACGTCGCAAGCCGAGCGCTTGAGGTAGGTGAGCGCGTCGCTACCGTCGTAGACTCCCTGGATCCTGCGGTCGGGGCGCTGCAATAAGTTTCTCAGATGTTCGTGGACCGCGGGATCGGAATCGATTAAGAGCAGGCAACGCGCACTCAAACGGTGTCTCCACGTAACAGGTTGACGAGGTTCAGAATAGCATGGCGTCAACATGGCTCTCTACCCGGCCCTGGTTAGACTTTGGTTACATCTGCGGGAGGCCGTCCAGGTTCCTCCGCGACGGACGAAAGTGTCCGAAAAGTCATTAAGAAACCGTAACCTCGGCGGATTCTGATGCATCTACGATCTTGTCATGGTGTATCGTGCCGGCTTAGGGCTTTGCGCCCTCCTGTTCTTTGCTCCTGGCTTCGCCTCCGCGCAGATCTATCCTCCTGGCGGCTATCCTCCGGGCGGATATCCCGGCGGCTACCCTCCGACCTATCCCGGCGGCAGGCCGTATCCGGGCGGCACGGGCATCCCGATTCCAACGACGACACGCGGCTCGAAGCAGCCCACCTCCAGCACGGCCGGCCAGCCGCTGCCCAACTTTCGCGGCAGGCTCAAGCAGATGGACAACAAGACCATCTCGCTCGAGTTGAACGACAACCGGGTTATCGATTTCAAGCGCAACGACAAGACCAAGTTCTTCAAGAACGGGGACGAGGTCAAGAATCCCAAGTTCAACCCCGGCGACCAGCTTTCCATCGAAGGCCCGGAGAACTCCGACCGCACCATGACCGCCGTGAATGTCTACTGGGAGAGGGCGGCGAACGCCACCGACACCGCCTCCGGGAAAGACAAGAATGACGGCGTAGTGGACACCTGGAAGGACGATGCGAAGAAGGCGCCGGATACCAGTGCCGCGGCCAAGGACAGCACACCTATCGAATCGGCCACCGAGAAGGCGCCTCCGCCCGCGAAGCACGCGGATGACGATCCCGGACCGCCCACCTTGAAGCGCGGAGCACCGGCCGATCCGCGGCGGGAACGCGCGGCGGATCCGGTTGGTACACCGGTCGCGAATTCACCGGTGACCGAGGCTCCCAAGACGGTTCCGGACCAGACGGTAACTCCGCAGAAGCCGACCTTGACCGCTGCCGCGCCTCCGCCCCCGCTCGCCCCGACGGCCCCTTCCATCCGCCGGACCGGAGACGAAGACTCCATCCCCATGACAATTCATCCGGAAGACCAATTGATTCGCAAGGCCGCGGATGCCGCCCTGGATTTCACCGAGACGCTGCCGAGCTACGTCTGCCAGGAGATGATGGCTCGCTTCCAGAGCACCTCCAAACCGGTAAGCTGGCAGCCGCTCGATGTGGTGACCGCCAACCTGGTTTATGAGAATGGCGTGGAGGGCTACAAGGACATCGCCGTCAACGGCAGGCCGAAAAAGAGCATGGAGGAGACCGGGGGAGCCTGGTCCACCGGCGAATTTGGGACCGTGCTGATCAACCTGTTTTCGCCGGCAACCAACACCCAGTTCCATTTCCGGCGCGACTCGCGCACCGCGGGCATGGCCACCAAGATGTACGACTTCGAAGTGGCCCGTGAAAACTCCAACTGGAATATTCACATGGATTCGCAGACGTATCTTCCGGCCTACCGCGGATCGGTTTGGATCGACCCGGCTTCGGCGCGGGTGTTGCGAATCGAGATGGAAGCCATCGGCTTCCCCGATTCCTTCCCGACCGATCACGTGGAATCGGCTACGGACTACCAGTACATCCGGCTGGGTGATGCGAAGCAATACCTGCTGCCGGTGCACGCCGAAACGCTGAGCTGCCAGCGCGGCTCGAGTTATTGCACGCGCAACACCATCGATTTCCGGAATTACCACAAGTACACGGGCGAATCGAACATCACGTTCGGAAATCCGAAATAGCGCTGCGACGACTCGCTCCTGAGAGCGGCTTCCTCGAAACCCCAACTCAAATCCGCCCAGCCGCACTGGCCTGCGGCAGAATTGTAGCGTACTAACTGTACGGCGTGGCGTCCAATGGCCCGGGCACGATTTCGGCCGTGGCGTTGGTTTTACTCCTGAGCGCTCGCCGCAGCATTCCTTCCGGCTGCCAAGCCGCAAGGGTGGATCCGATGGAGGCTTTGCGTTCGGAGTGAACCGTTATTGCTTCCGCTCGACCTGCTCGATGGCTTTCGCGAAATCGCCGGGTGTGTGGACCACCAGCGTCTTCCCCTTCAGCCTGGCCACGGCTCGTGTGATCACATCGGGGAATTCAGAAGGCTGAGGCATGAGGGAACGGTATTGGATGTAGTAGAAATGCGGTGCCTGGCCGCCTGATCGCTCCAGCAATTCGGACGGGACCTTGTCCGAGAAGCGCGCGATCGGACCTAGAAAGACCACCACATCGGAAGGAGACTGCGACGTGAGCTCGCTGTGAATCAAGTCCGTCAGCAGATCCAGGTGGCCGCCCGGATTCCTCAACACCTGCATATCGACGGTTCCCAATTCAACCGTGTCGAGGGACTGCACCACCCGGTACAGAAACTGCGTCATGAACTGATCGTCGCGGTACAGTTCCTTCTGCTGGTCGAGGTTGAAGACCACCAGGCGTACCGAGCGGGCGGGCAGGCGGTCGAGGAGCGCCGACAGCGTCCCGAGCAACATCTGGCGATCCCGGCCGCTGAGCCTCATCCGCCGCGGCGAAGTTGGGGCAGCATGCAGGAGCACCGTCAGACGAATGGGCGGGGCGTCATCGGGGCCGGGGGACGCGGCCGGCGCACCGTTCAAGCCGAGATCGGCAACTGTTTCGGGCGGCAGCGCGACCTTCACCGTGTGTTCGCCATGGGTCAGCCGGGCATCCATCTTCCAGTGCTTGCGGCAGACTCGCCCGCTCTCGTCCCACATTTTCCACGCCACCTGGTAGTGACCTTCGCCGAGCAGGTAGAAGCCTCCGATCTCCATCTCGGTTTTGGTTCGCGGAATCTCCGGCAGGCGTATCCGGGAGCCCAGGTACACCGGCTTGCCAGTGCCGCCCTCGGGCGTTACCCGCACCAGAATGACCAGAGAATGGCCTTTCCCGAGGTATTGCGACATCGGGACGCTCGCCATATAGCCCGCCTGGAAGCGGAAGCCGAAGTTCAACATCGGACGGATGGGAGTGACTTCACAGCGAAGCGGCTGGGCATTGAATGACCCCTCGAAATCCGCCATCGCCGCGGTAAACCGGGACGGATCCGCGATGGTCTGGGCAACCGCCGGGATCGCCGACAGCGCCACGAAAATCAGAGCCCGCCACATCCTAATCTATTATGACGAGAGCGGCTTGCCGGTGATATCCGATAAAATAATCCCGAATGAGAAAACATCTGTGTTTGGCGATCGGCGCTGCCTTTGCCTCGCTCGCCGTGGCGCAAAACAACCCCTTTCTGGGACGTTGGGATCTCACGGTCACCACGTCTCGCGACAGCTATCCCGATTGGATCGAGATCCAGAATACGGCCGGCGGACTGACCGCGCGCATTCAACCGCGTTCGGGCAGCGCACGCATGGCCACCGATGTCAAGCTCCAGTTGCCGCATCTCACCTTGACGATGGCGCCCCCAGCCAACGGTCAACCCGCGACCACGTGGGACCTCACCCCGGAAGGCAGCGGCCTGAGCGGCATCATCAAGCGAGGTGATGCCGAGGCGGGGAAAATCGCCGGCGTGCGTGCTCCCGCGTTGAGGCGCCCGATGCCCACCCGGTGGAGCGATCCCGAGCCGATCTTCAACGGCAAAGACCTGACCGGATGGGAGCCCATCACCCCGGCCAACAACCACTGGGTGGTGCAGAATGGCGAACTGGTCAACCAAGACCACGGCTCGAACCTCAAGTCCACCCGCAAGTTCGACGACTTCAAACTGCACATCGAGTTTAACTGCCCGGATAAAGGAAACAGCGGGATCTATCTGCGCGGCCGTTACGAAGTGCAGGTGGAGTACGAGCCCATCGACGAAAACGACAAGTTCCACTCCATCGGCTCGATCTACAGTTTTCTCGCTCCGGCGGTGAACTTGCCGCGTAAGCCCGGCACCTGGGAGAGTTTCGACGTCACCCTGGTGGGACGGTGGGTGACCATCGTCCGCGACGGCGTCAAGACCGTGGACAACCAGGAGATACCAGGCATTACCGGCGGCGCGCTCGACAGCCGCGAGGGCGAACCCGGACCGTTCTACATCCAGGGCGATCATACCGGCGGATTGAAGTACCGCAACATCACGGTATCGCTGCCGAGGTAAGGCATGCAGACCCGCGCCCTGCCGCATACCGATTTGACCGTTTCGCGGGCCTGTTTCGGGACGCTGACGTTCGGCAAATCGTCCGACGAAGCGACCGCAAGGCGGATCGTAGACATTTGCCTGGACCGCGGCATCAATTTTTTCGATACGGCGAACGCCTATAACGACGGCGCCGCGGAATCGATGCTCGGGAGAATTTTGCAGGGTCGCCGGCATCGCGCGGTGGTGGCCAGCAAGGTGGGCTTCCAGAAGTTGGGCGTGCCGGGCGAAGGGGGCCTGTCGCGCGCCGTGATTTTGCGCAACATCGACGAGAGCCTGGCGCGACTCGGGACCGATTACCTCGACCTGTATTACCTCCACGTGCCGGATTGGATTGTGCCCATTCAGGAAAGCCTGGAGACCATGAACGAACTGGTGCGCGCAGGCAAGGTCCGGTACCTCGCGTGTTCCAACTATGCCGGGTGGCAGGTGGTCCAGATGCTGTGGCTGTGCGAGAGGAAAGGGTGCGCGCCGCCATTCGTCTCGCAGGTGATGTACAACCTGCTGGCTCGCGGCATCGAGCAGGAATACCTGGCGATGTGCCGCGAATTTGGCGTTTCGACGGTGGTTTACAATCCCCTGGCCGGTGGCCTGCTGACCGGAAAGCAGCAACGGGAGCGCCCTTTGCCGGGAACGCGTTTCGAGAACAACCAGCTTTACCTGGATCGCTACTGGCATCCCGCTTATTTCGACGCGGTGGATGAGTTGCAGGCGATCGCGGCGCGTGAGGGCCGTTCCCTGGTGGACCTGGCGCTCGGCTGGATCTGGCACCATACAGCGGTGGACAGCGTGATCCTGGGAGCCTCCACTGTGGCTCACCTGGAGCAGAATCTGGACGCGGTGGAGAAGGGTCCGCTCACACCGGAGACGGTGGCGGCGTGCGACGCGGTGTGGCATAAGCTGCGCGGCATTACGCCGAATTACAACCGGTAGCCCCGGCGGCGCGACTCGTCAGGATGCAGTTTCCAGCTTCGCGATCTCCGCGCGAACATCGTCCGAGCCCGGATCGATGTGCTCCAGGGTATATCGCAGAGTGGCGAGCCGCTTCGCCGGATCCGGTTCCGCCAGCGCGGCCCGAAGACTCTTCGCCACCAGCATTCTCCGGGAAGCCACCTGTGTTGCGTACCACCTCAACAGCTCGCCCTCGCTGTGGAGCGCAGAGAGCTGTCCCACCGGCCGCACGTCGGCACATCGCGGGCACCGGTCGAATTCGAGGGCGCCAATCTGGTGTTGTTGCATCCGGGAGAGCGACGCGAACAGCTCCATCACACTCGTTTCCACAGGCTCGCAATCCAGTGCCTTCGAGGAGATGAAGTCGTTCACGAACGCGGTGCTGGTGAAAACAGCAAGCACCAGGCCGGAGCCGCCCTCGCGGATGGTATGCCAGCGTCCGGAGCCGCGCTCGCGGGCCAGCCACACCGATGTCCGGTCGGCGGTCAGCTCTTTGAGCAGGTTTGCGGTGTCCTCGCGAACCTGCTTCACTTGGGCCGCACGCTCCTGCTGCTGTTCGATGATTTTCTTCTGGGCGGTGTTCCTCTGGTCTCGATAGATTTTCTGCCGGTCCGCGAGCGAGGGCGTGGGAGGCGGCGGATTCACCCGTTTGAGGGCCTCGAGCATCACGGCATCGGCGGCGACTTGAGAGCCCAGCTCGCGTACGATCTCCTCGAAGCCCATCGGCTTGATTTCGGCATAGCGGATAGAGAAGCGTGTCTGCCCGGCGCCCGGGACAAGGTGACGCTGGCGGGGATCCTGCTGCGGCGTCACCTGAAACGCCCTCTCCTGCCGGCTCAGCCAGCGCCGCACCCGCGACAGGGGGTGATCCGGAAAGCGCGGATCGTAGGCCTCATCGTCGCTCAAGAGGTAGGACAGGTCTCCGCGGGTGCCGGGATCATACCGCTCGAATTTCCACTCCTTGGGAATGATTTTCTGCGACAGTTGCCGCTTTTCGGACGGCCCGGCCTTCCGCAACAGTTCGGATGTGACGAGGGCTTCACGCACCCCGGTAAAGTTGTCCTCGCTGCCGCGGATCAGAACCTCGACCACAAAATTCGCCTGGGACGCCGTGAGGGAGGCCGAGTACGACATCGCATAGCCTCGTCCTGCGCGATATTTGGCTACCATCCTCACCATCGGCGTCCCGGCAGGGGTTACGACATCGCAAGAGATCAGCGCGCCTTGACGTGCGCGGACCTGTTGCTGGAAGTAGCGGCGCACAGCCGCGAGATCGCCCAATTGTGGAAACTCCGGAGTGAGTGGAGTCACCGCCAGTGTCATTTCATCGGAGGTGACGCTTTGCCACACGGGAGGAGACTGCGGTGGTTCGTTGGCGATCCAACCCGCCGCATCGATTTGCACGATGAGATTCACCTCGCCATGTAATACCATGTCGAATTCAGCATGCCACGAGCGGCGTTCCGTTGGTTCTATGTTCTGTTTTTCACCTCCGGGTTCCCTGCCTTGTTGTACCAGATCGTATGGCAGCGTACGCTGTTTGCGATCTACGGCGTGAATATCGAGTCGGTCACGGTGGTGGTCAGTGCCTTCATGCTGGGACTGGGGCTGGGAAGCCTGGCCGGCGGGAGGATCTCTCGGGCTCCGTCGGCTCCCCTGCTGCCGTTGTTCGGCGGGATCGAGTTGGGAATCGCTGCCTATGGGCTGGCATCGCTGCCGCTGTTCCGGGCGGTCGCTCAATTCACCGCGGGAGCGCAACCGCTCCAAACGGGTGTATTGTCGTTCGCCCTGGTGCTCGTTCCCACCGTCCTGATGGGCGCGACGCTGCCTCTCCTGGTGGCGCAACTGGTGCGAGTCTCGGGAAACGTGGGGCAATCGGTCGGAGCCTTGTACTTCGTCAACACGCTGGGATCGGCGGCGGCCTGCTTCGTAGCGGCATTGGTCACGATGCCGCGCCTGGGAATGTCCGGTTCGATCCGGGTAGCGGCGGCGCTGAATGTTCTCGTCGGTACGACCGTGTTGCTGCTCCAGATTCGCTGGCGCCCGGCGAACGCAGGTGCGGCTTCTGCGGCGGCGGTGGTGATCCAGGAAGCGGCCAAGACGGACGCGGGCATGCTGCCATTCCCGCTCGCCATTCTGCTGGCGGGCCTGGCCGGTTTCCTCTCCCTGTGTTACGAGATCGTCTGGTATCGGCTGTACTCATTTGCCACGCGCGGGCCGGCGCAGTGCTTCGCCTTCGTCCTCGGAGCATTTCTGGCGGGCATTGCATTCGGGTCGCTGCTGAGCCGGCGGATCTGTACGCAGGCTTCGTCTCGCGTGCCGAGCCTGGCGCGCTCCATCGCGGTGTTGGTGCTGTTCGCGAACCTGTTGGGGTTCGCGGTGGCGCCGCTCGTGGCGCTGGCGGTGCGGCACGTCGATTACCTATGGACTTTGCCGCTGATTGCCGGCGCTGCCGGCCTGTTGGGCGCGACCTTCCCGCTGCTCTGCCACATCTCCGTGCGGCCCGACGAGCGGGCAGGAGCCGGGCTCAGCTACCTGTACCTCGGAAACATCGCGGGCTCCGCCGCGGGAAGCTGGGTCGTGGGGTTCGTGCTGATGGATTACCTTTCGCTGCGCTGGATCTCGGTGCTGCTGGCTCTGCTGGGAATCGCGATTGCCGTGGCACTGCTGGCGGTCGCGCGGCTGGATCGGCGCGAGCGGGTCATGGCCCGCGCCGCCGTCGCGGTCATTGCCCTGGTGGTGGTGATCTCTTCCGGCCCGCTATTCACGACGGTGTACGGGCAGATGCAGTACAAACGCGATTGGGGACAACCTGGCACGCGCCTGGCCGATCTGGTGGAGACCCGCAGCGGGGTGGTGGCGGTGGACGAGGACGGCGCGATTTTCGGCGGCGGCGCCTTTGACGGCTGGATGACCACCGACATTCACGATACCAACCTGCTGATGCGCCCGCTGGCCCTCAGCTTCTTCCATCCCGAGCCCAAAGATGTGCTCGAAGTCGGACTCTCGGGAGGCGCCTGGAGCGAGATCATTGCCAACCACCCTCAGCTCGAGCGGCAGGTGGTGGTGGAGATCAATCCCGGCTACGTGGAGGTGGTCAGGCGATACCCCACGGTGGCGCCCCTGCTGCACAATCCCAAGGTGGAGATGGTGATCGACGATGGCCGGCGCTGGATGGAGCGCCATCGCGACCGCAAGTTCGACGTCATCGTGATGGACACGATCTACTATTGGCGGGCGCATGCCACGAACCTCTTGTCGGTCGAGTTCCTGGATCTCGCGCGCCAACTGCTGAAGCCGGGCGGCATTCTTTACTACAACACGACGTTTTCCTACACCGCACAGCATACCGGCGCCGAGCACTTCCCGTACGCCTATCGCTTCGGCCCGTTCCTGGCGGTGAGCGACAGCCCGATCCAGGTGGACGTGGAGCGGTGGCGGCGGACTTTGCTGGCCTACCGGCTGGAGGGCGTACCGATCCTCGATATCTCCAAACCGGAAGATGAAGAATTACTGCGCGAGATCCTGGCGCGCGCCGCAACTCTGCCCGGCGACCGTTATGTGTCCGACGGGATGGAGACGCGGGAGAACATCCTGCGGCGGACGCGCGGATTGCGGATCATTACCGAAGACAATATGGCGACGGAGTGGCATCGGCCTCCGGATGAGTAGGCAGGGCCATCACTGCGCATCGAAACCGGCATTGACTCGATGGGACAGCACAAGCGTCCCCATGGGTAGGGACGCGGCAGGCAGGAGTGCCCGCGCCACATCGCGGCTCACGCATGTCCCACGATGCCGGGAGGGCGGAGTCTATTGCCGGCGCGTGACCGGAGGCGGAGTCCAGCGGCCGTTCAGCACCTCTTCCTTCGGCCAGTAAATTCGCAGCGTGAGATTAAAAGCGCCTTCGGGCGCGGGGAGCCAATTGCGGTCCTTGCTTCCCCCCGGTGCGGCGTGCTGGATGTAGAGGTCCAGCGAACCGTCCGGGTTGAGTTCGAGCCTGTCGCGGTCGCCGATCGCATAACGCCCGATCGAATTCCCCACGAAGTATCCGGCGGAGTCGTAAAGCGTCAACGACCAGAACGCACGCACCGGCGGCACCGCTCCAGGCGCGAAATGCAGCTTGTATTGGCTGGCTCCGTTCAGCGGCCGCGCCTCCGAGTCCGCCGTGCAATTCAGATAGATCGCCTCTTCCGGCGGAAGCGCTCCCAGGCCGGCGCGTGCGATTTGGGCGCGTGAGAGATAGTCGGTGCCATAGCGTCCGACCCGCCCGCCGAATCCAGTCCATCCGGCCTTCGGTGTGCTGGCGGGGCGGATGCTCAATTGGCCCGCGCCAGCCCTCGCTCCC
Organism: Bryobacteraceae bacterium; assembly: GCA_035501495.1. Classification (GTDB taxonomy): domain Bacteria; phylum Acidobacteriota; class Terriglobia; order Bryobacterales; family Bryobacteraceae; genus JAIQFL01. The sequence goes on from DATJWB010000337.1 coordinate 11,363, forward strand.
TCTTCGACGGCCTTCCAGCCTTCCGCTCCGAGCCGTTCGGAATCGAACGGCTTGCCGGGTTCCAGACCCAGCCGGGCGATCCGCGCCATGATCGGACCGTCGTCGGTGTGGGGCGGGTTCTGTGACAGCAGTTGGTGGAATTCCCGAAAGAAGTCGACGGTGCTGAGCCGCGCGATGCGCACCGGCGGAGGATCGCCGCCGGCTCCCGCCAGCGGAGCGTTGGACACAGTGGCTGGCGAGGCTTCGGGGTAGCGGCTAAGGGGTGTGAGGGTGTAGCCGCCCTGGATCCGCCGAACGTTCTCGTAGTCGGCGGCCGTGTTGGTCTGGGTCCTTCCGAGAAGCCAGACCAGGTTGGTGGGAGCGTCCAGGCGTTTTCCTCCGGAGGGCAACTCGCCGCGCCATCCCGGTCCGACGATGGCAAACCGGCCCTCGCGATTGCCGGTGGTGCGCTTGCCGGGCACGGCGAAGGTCTCCGTCCAGGCGTCGAGCATCTGCATCACGTAGTAGCGCCCGCCGGTATCGGGAACATGCAGAACAACGGGTTCCTTGGAAAGGTCGAGCCACGCCGTCGAGTAGAGGGTATCGGCGTTCGGCCGCACCACGCCGCGGAAGGAGGCCGCCGGGAACTCGCGGGCATGGTTAAAGACGTTGGCGGGTGCGTGATGGCGCGTGTACTCCATGAGTACGAGCGGATAGGCGAAGAGATAAGCCGACTCGGCGATCTTGCGGATTTCCTCGGTGGAAGGCGGCGGAACCTGGCAGAGCGCGCGGCGTGGCAAAGAGAGCGCCATGGGAGCCGCAGCGAGCTGCAGGAATGTCCTCCGAAACATGACGCTCAGGGTATCACAGGCGGGCAATGCCCGAGTGGCGGCCTGAAAGCCGTGCCGCTAAAACCGCGTCACTTCCGTAAAGTGAAAATCTCTCACCTTCATCGCCGGCGCCACCAGATCGAACGACTCCTCTCCCGACGCCCGCACCGACGGTGAGAGCGCCTCGACACTCGACAGCATCTCGATCAGGCTCTGATTGAAGCGGAAGTTGCGCACGCCCGCCCTCACCCTCCCGTCTTCCACCAGGAAAGTGCCGTCCCGCGTCATTCCGGTGAAGATCTTCTCGTACGGATCTACCTCGCGGATGTACCACAGCCGCGTCACCAGGATGCCCCGTTCGGTAGCTGCGATCATCTCCGCCACCGAAGTGTCGCCGCCCGCGATCACGACGTTCATGGGAGCCTCGCCCATCTCGTTGGGCAGCGGGAAACCGTGCCCGGTAGGCTCGGCGCCTGTCAGCGCGGCCGTCTGCCGGCAGCACGCGACCTCGCGGATTACTCCGCGCTCCACCAGCGTCAATTGTTTCCGCGGCATGCCCTCGCCGTCGAAGGGCGGACCCGACTGCCCGGCGTGCCACACATCGTCCTGGATCGTGATGCTCTCGTCGAACAGCTTCTGTCCGATGCGGTCGTTCAGAAAGCTTCGTCCGTCACGAATCGCGGTGGCGCTGAAATCCAGGAACATCTGCCCCACCAGGTCGAGCACCGCCGCCGGCTCCAGGATCACCGTGTAGCGTCCAGGCGTCAACTCGCGCGGCTCGCGTGAGAGCGTCGCCTTCTCCGCGGCGCGTCTCGCCAGTTCCACCGGGTCGAGGTCGCGGTGGTGACAGGCGCTGCCCTTGGCCCATCCGGAACTGTCCGCCGCCATCGCCGTGATGGAGAACCGCGCCATGGTCTCCTGGTACCGGGCTGAGACGCCGGAGGAGTTGAACAGCACCATTCCCGATTTACCCGTCGCGTAGATTCCCGCCGCGGTTTGGCCGGCGCTCTCGATTACCCGGATCGCCTCGGCAACGGTCGCCGCCCGTTCGCCGGGATTCGCCTCGGCCGTTTCAGGAAAGTCCCGATTGATTGAGTCGTCCGTCGGACCCCGCAACTCGTGCTCCGGCAATGGAAGCAAGTCGGGATCCGGCGCCGTCAGCCGTGTGATCGCGATCGCCTGCTCCACCACCTCGCGGACACCATCACGATCGAGCCGGTTCGTGGTGGCGCGCGCCGTGCGGCCGTCGATCACCGGCCGCACCGAAAGCACGGTCGTCCTCTCCGCCACGTTCTGGTGGATCGCGTTGTTGGCGAATCGCGTGAGGGCCTCGTCGGAAGTGCTGACAACCGCCTCCACATCGTTTACCCCGGAGGCGCGGGCCTCCCTCACCACCTGCCCCCAGATCGCTTCGGGGTCAACCGCCATAGGCGCCGCCTATCTTGATTTTCCGAAAGCGCGCCGGGCTGGCCCCGTGCCCCGTTCCCATCACCTGCTCGGGCTGTCCCTTTCCGCAATTGGGCACGCCCCACAGCGTCCAGTGCTCCGGCCCTGCAATCGCCGCGCACGCGTTCCAGAATTCCGTCGAGATGCCGCTGTAGCTCGGGTTCTTCAGCATGCGCATGCGCCTGCCGTTGCGCATCTCCCAGCCGATCTCGCAGCCGAACTGAAAGTTGTATCGCTTGTCGTCGATGGACCAACTCTTGTTGGTCTCCATGTAGATGGCGTGCGGCGCGTCCATCACTTCCTCGAGGGATTGGCTGCCGGGCTTGAGGCTGACATTGGTCATGCGAATCAGCGGCAGCCGCCCCCACCCATCCGCCCGCATGCAGCCGTTCGATCGCGATTGCCCGACTTCGGCCGCGGTTTCCCGCGACGTCATGTACCCCACGAAGCGGCCGTCACGGATGATGTCCGTCCCTTGCGCCGGCACTCCTTCGTCGTCGAACGCAAACGTGCCCAGGCCCGGCCCGTGCTCCGCGCGCGCATCGCACACCACGTTGACGATCTCCGACCCGTACCGCAGGCGGTCCAACTGATCGAGCGTCAGGAAACTCATGCCGGCGTAATTCGCCTCGGTCCCCAGCACGCGATCCAGCTCGATCGGATGGCCGATCGATTCGTGGATCTGCAGCCCCAGTTGCGAGCTGTCCACAATCAGATCGACCTCCCCATCGGGGCACTGATCCGCCGCGTGCAGAGCCACCGCTTCCTCGGCCACGCGCGGCGCGTTCTCCAGCAGCTTCAACTCGTCCACCAGTTCGTAGCCTTTCAACTGATACTGGCCGCCAAATGAGTTCGGGTAAGAGCGTTTCTGAATCTCACCGTCCTGGTAGCAGAGCGCCGAATATCCCGCGCCCGAAACGCAGCGGGTCTGATCGATCAGGCTCCCCAAAGTGGAGGCGAACACCTGCCGTCTGCGCTCGAAGTGCATCGAGGTCTCCGCCAGGTTGATGCCTTTCGTCCGCCGCAGCTCGTCATCCACCGTGAGCAGCAGGGCGAGCTTCTGATCCACCGGGATCGTGAAGGGGTCAATCGCGAAAGGGGAAACCCACGTCGCCTCGAACTTCTCTTCAGGCGCCAGCGTGACTTCGCGTTTCCGCGCCGCCGTGCCCGAGCGCGCGATCTCGAGCGCCAGCTGCGCCGCCGCTTCCACGCCTTCCTTTGTCAGATCGTCGGTCGCCGCGAATCCCCAGGAGCCGAAGGCCAGCACGCGAATGCCGATGCCTTGCGACTCGCTGCTCGCCACATGGCCCGCCTTCCCGTTCTTGGTGGTGATCTCCTGCTCGCGGGTCTCGATGGCGCGGACGTCGGCGTACGTAACGCCGCGCCGCGCCACCGCGTCCAAACCGCGCAAGGCCAGGTCTTTCATCGTGGCGTGATCAGCCCGCCGAGTTTGTCCTGCTCGCTCGACGCGGTCCTCGGGAACCGCGTGGAATATGCCTCGGGATACTTCAGCCCGGAGCCCGTATTGTAGAGAACGATCCGGTCGCCGGGATTGAGGAACCCGGAGGCCAGCAGCTTCTGGGCCGCCGCGACGCACGCCGCTCCCTCAGGCGCGGCATAGATCCCCTCATCGGAAGCCAACTGCACGCCGGCGTCGAGCATCTCCTCGTCGCTCACCGCGATTGCCGTTCCTCCACTGGCGCGCACTGCATCGAGCACCAGGAAATCGCCGAGCGGCTTGGGCACCCGCAGCCCCGCCGCCAGCGTGTGGGCATCCTCCCAGAACTTGCTTCGCGGCTCGTTCTGCTCGAACGCCCGCACCACCGGCTGGCAGCCTTCGGCCTGCACCGCGATCATCTTGGGACGCCGCGAACCGACCCACCCCAGCCGCTCCATCTCGTCGAAGGCTTTCCACATGCCGATCATCCCCACGCCCCCGCCGGTCGGATAGAAGATCGCATCGGGCAGTTCCCAGGCCATCTGCTCCGCTACTTCGTACCCCATGGTCTTCTTGCCTTCGATGCGGTAAGGTTCCTTCAGCGTGCTTACGTCGAACCAGCCCTCCGCCGGGCCGCGCTCGGCCACCATCCGCCCGCAATCGCTGATCAGCCCGTCGACCAGGGTCACATGAGCGCCGTACGCCTTGCACTCCAGGTAATTCGCCTGTGGAACATCGCGCGGCATGAAGATGTGGGCCTCGATTCCCGCCGCCGCCGCGTACGCCGCCATGGCGCTCGCCGCATTCCCCGCCGACGGTATCGCCACCTTGCCGATCCCCAATTCGACGCACATCGATACCGCGCACGACAGCCCTCGCGCCTTGAACGACCCGGTGGGATTGAGCCCTTCGTCCTTGACCCACAGCGACTCGGCGCCGATGCGCGCGCCGAGGCGACGCGTGCGAATCAGCGGTGTCCAGCCCTCGCCCAAGGTCACGACCGATGCGTCCGACGGCGGCAGCACCGGAGCGTAGCGCCACATGTTCGCCGGGCCGTTGGGCACTTCCCGCCGCTTCCACCGCGGACGAATGGCGTCCAGGTCGTACCGCACCAGCAGCGGCCCGCCGCAGCTACAAAGATTCTGAACGCTTGCCGCATCGAACTTGGATCCGCACAAGCTGCATTCCAGATATGTTGCTTTAGGCATTAAGTAGAAAGTCTAACATCGTGCACCGCGCGGCGCGGGCGCTCGGCGGGCACTCCCTCGCCCAAAAAGACAGACGAGACACAACCATCGTCTGTCCCACACGAGCCCGGCATCCTCGTAGAGCGCTTCACTCACTGTATAATAGAGCCGCTATGTACTCCAGCAGCCAAAGGAATGCCGCGGGTGTCCTCCGGGTTCTGCTTCTTTCTGCGGCACTGAACGCCGCCGCACAGCCGCCGCAACCATCTGCCAAGGCACATCCCGACTTTCAAGGCGCATGGAGTTCGGCTACCGCCATTCCTCTGGAACGTCCCGCTCGGCTGAAGGACCAACCGTTCTACACCCGCGAGCAAGCCGCCGAATTGCAAAAGAAGACGCGCAGCCCGGATGACGATCCACTGAGCCGGTTGGAGACCGGGTCGCTGATGCAGCCCAGCCTGCGGACGTCCCTCATTACCGACCCTCCCAACGGCGTACTGCCCAGCCTCACTCCCGCTGCGGCCGCGGCGCAGCGGGAGCGCGTGGAGCGCCTCCACAATCCGGCCGCTGCGACCGATATGGGCCTCCAGGACCGGTGCCTGCTCTTTCCAACCTCCGTGCCGCCGATGATCCCCTACCGTTACAACAGCAACTATCAAATCGTCCAGACGGATGATGCGCTGGTGGTGTTGTCGGAAATGATCCACGAAGCGAGAATCATCCGGCTCGATGGGCGCCCGCACCTGCCATCAAATGTCCGGCAGTGGCTGGGCGACTCGGTAGGGCACTGGGAAGGCGCAACCCTCGTGGTGGACAGCACCAACTTCAACGATGCCGACGGCTTCTACGGGGACGCCGGGGGAATGTATGGCTGGGACCGCAACATGCACGTTGTGGAACGGTTCAGCTTGCTCGACGCCAATACCATTCTCTACCGCTTTGAAGTGGAGGACCCTACTGCCTACACGAAGCCATGGAAGGGTGAGCTCGCCATGAGACGGGCAACCAATCCACCGTTCGAATACGCCTGCCACGAGGGCAACCAGGATTTGCCCAACATCCTGAAAATCTCAACATCGCAGCAATAAATCGGCGCATTCCATCTCGAATTTGGGATTTCCGATCAGGCCGGCGCGCCTGGTGAAGTGGTATTTTTCTTGTGTGGACGAAGCGCGGCAGCTCAGCGAGGTGGTTCTTGGATCGCTCGATCAGGAGCAGGATGCCAACGGCCTGGCCCGCCACGCGTATCGCAGCCGGACCCAGTTTTATCGGGTGTTCCGGGCAATGATCGAGGAGACGCCCGTTGCGATGCGCCGCCGGCTGCTGTTGGAAAGGGCGGCATGGCAGTTGTCTCGCACCCAACTCTCGGTGACCGAAATCAGTCTCAGTGCGAATTACGGGTCGCTGGAAGCGTTCACCAGGGCGTTCCGAAAAGCCTTCGGCGTTTCGCCGAGCCTCTATCGCCGCATGGGGGCGACGTACACTCACCTGCATACTGCTAACGGAATTCACCACCATTCGAGTCAGGATGACACGAAAGGAGCTGGACGATTTATGGATCTCTTTGACATTTTCTCTGGCCAGGAGTCCTGGCACACGCGCCGTCTTCTCGATCTGGCGAAGACGCTGAACGACGATCTGTTGGATCGCCCTTTGCAGATCAAGGTAAAGGTCTTTCCATGGGATGGCCCGGATCAGAGTCTGCGCCAGCTTCTGGACCGGATGGTGCAAACCAAGGAAGCCTGGGCCGCGGCGCTTACGGGCGGCAGTGCGCCGCTGTTTGACAATGCCCCGCCGGAAGACCGAACGCCTTCGGCCATGCTGGCGCGCATGGAAAAAGCCGATGCGGCGTTCCATGGCGTACTGAAAGACGTCCGCAATCGGGGCGCTTGGGAGGACACGTTTGTCGATGCGTTGTGCGAACCGCCGGAGACCTTTTCGTTCGGCGGCATGTTCGCCCACGTGATTACCTTCAATGCCTACCGCCGGATGATTGCCATCGATGTGCTGCGGCGCCTGGGAGTGGAGGTTGACGGTTGTGGCTGTCCCATGGAATACGTTGCGAGCCTGGCGAAGGCGTGATTTCGCTCGCCGGACGACGTGGTGCAGGCCTGCCGCGTCCCGACTCATCGGGACGCTTTTCGGGGCATGTACGATATCGTTCGACCGCGAAGGAGTTCTCGCGTCTGCCACGAATGCCTGCGCGATCCCGTTGGTGTAGATAAAATAGAAGCTCATCGGTCTTAGAGCTTCAGACCACGGGTACGGGCACGCGCGCACCAATGTCTTCCGCCACGCTTCAGCCGCAGTCTCCGCCCCAGGATGAGCTTCCCGCTCACAACCCGTGGAGTGTCGCACTGGCCCTCGTTCTCGCCGTAGCGGGCGTCTTCGGTCTGGACGCCCTCCTGTTTCGCAACCCGATCTACACCCACTACCTGGAGCCGGAGTCGTCCACCGGGCTCTTCGAGATGATTCTGCGACGCGAGCAGAAGGCGCAAAAGGAACTTGGCGACAACCTGGTGGTGACGCTGGGAAACTCGCGATTCGCGTACTCCCGAAAGATCCTCGATGAGCTTCCCGAGAAGACCGCCTACGTCTTCCGCGATGCCGGGGTGGCGGGCAGCAATGCCCGCGTGTGGTATTACATGCTGCGCGACCTCGACCCCACCGCGCAACGCTACCGCGCCGTGGTGATCGGCGTGGACGACTACGACGACGAGGACCGCCAGTTTAATCCCGATGACGACATCCGCGAGCTCCATTACGTCATCGCGAGGCTGCGGCTCGCGGATACACTGGAATTCGCCCGCTCGTTCCACAGCGTCAGGTTCCAATGGGCCGCGCTCCGTGGTGGACTCCTCAAGGGCACCATCTACCAGAGCGATGTGGAGGGCTTTCTCTCGCACCCGCGGAAACGCATCGACTACGTCCATTTGTGCGACCGTGACTGGGCCAACTGGACTTACGAATACCAGGAGACCGAACAGAGCATGGCCGGTCTCACCATCGATTGGGCGACGCTGCGGGCGACCCTCCCGTCCGGCGCGGACGACAACCAGCGCGCCACCGTAAGCAGCTTTCTGACACACACGCCCGACCCGCAGACGGGCCGTCTGGCGGCGTACCGGCGCGAGTGGCTCGGCAAGATCGTCGACCGCTATCGCGGCTCGCGAACCAAGGTGATCTTCCTGATGCTTCCGCGCGGACCCGTGCCGCGGCCCGCCGGCCTGGTGGTGAAGAAGACCAGCTCCATTCGCGATCTGGCCGCGCGGCCCGGCGTGCTGTTGACCGGCGAGCACGCCTTCGATGCGCTCGAGCGTCCGGAACTCTTTCACGATGGTATGCACCTGAATCGAGCGGGCATCGCGCGGTTTTCGGTGATGCTGTCACGCGAGATCGAACGGGTGCTGGGCGGCCCTCAATCCAGCGCCAGAAGGTGATCCAAGGCCATGCTCTTCAATACCACCGATTTCTTCCTGTTTCTGGGCGTGGTGCTCGCGCTGTTCTACGCCAGCCCTCTGTCCCTGAGGCGCTACATTCTTTTGGCGGCGAGCTACTTCTTCTACGGAAGCTGGAATGCCAAGTTCATCGCGCTGCTGTTGACCCTGACCGTGATCGACTACACGGCGGCCCGCTGGATCGAGATATTGCCGGCGGGCCCAAAACGGAGAGCGGCGCTCATCTTCAGTCTCTGCGCGAATCTCGGCTTCCTCGGATTCTTCAAGTACTACAATTTCCTGGCTGGCAACCTGGCGCTCCTGACGGGCAGACCCGGTGACGCGTTCTTGCTGGAAATCGTGCTT
>DATJWB010000338.1:0-53627 GCA_035501495.1 Bryobacteraceae bacterium
CTTGAAGCGCAACGCGTAATCCACCTCGTCCATGCCGGCCGCGTAGTCCTTCAAACGGCGGGCGGGACCGCGCTCGAGCACCAGCACGGAAAGCGACGTGCGCGTGGCGATTTCCTTGGCCATCGCCAGCCCGACCCAACCCCCTCCGGCAATCACGACATCGACTGGCTTCAGACGCTGCATGGCGGCTTGCGATCACCGGCACGATACAACGGCCCGGGAATGCAAGTCAAGCGCGGTCGAAGGGCATCAGTTCGCTATACTCGTAGTTTCCCGTGTTCCATTCCATTGAAAAGCAGGTCTCCGGCGCCTTTCGCGCGCATATACAGGTTCGCTACGGCATCGATCTGGCCGTGCCCGTCGAACAGCCCCGCCAGGCCGCGTTGGGAGAAATGGCGGTGCCTTCGGCCTTTCACCTGGCGAAACAACTGCGTCAGGCGCCCAGGAAAATCGCGGCCGAACTGGTGGAAGAGGTCGGGCCCATACCCGGCGTGGCGGCGATGGAGGTGGCCGGCAACGGGTACATCAACATTCGCCTCGACCGCGCGAAGTTCGCCGGCGCGTTGCTGCGCGAAAAATCCGAAACCCCGCCGGTCGAAGGCGAGAAGATCATTGTCGAGCACACCAACATCAATCCCAACAAGGCCGCGCACATCGGGCACCTGCGCAATGCCGCGCTCGGCGACACCTTCGTCCGCATGCTTCGCGCCCTCGGATACCGCGTCGAGGTGCAGAACTACATCGACAACACCGGCGTCCAGGTGGCCGACGTCGTCGTGGGCTTTCACTACCTCGATGGCAAGACTCCTGCCGGCGTTGAAGCTCTGATCGAAGATCCCGCGGTGCGCTTCGATTACTATTGCTGGGATCTTTACGCCAAGACGTCCAGCCACTACAAGGATCACCCCAAAACGCTCGAGTGGCGGACGCGCACCCTGCACGCCATCGAATCGGGCGAAGGCGAACTGGCGGAGATGGCCCACCTGGTGGCCGACGCCATTGTCAAAGCACACCTTGCCACCATGCTCCGCATGGATGTGGAATACGACGTCCTGCCGCGCGAAAGCGAGATTCTCCACCTGCATTTCTGGGCGGCCGCTTTCGAGCTGCTCAAGCAGCGCAAGGCCATCTACTTCGAGACGGAAGGCAAGCAGGCCGGCTGCTGGGTGATGCCCGGCCTCTCCGATGAGGGCAAGGTCATCGTGCGCTCCGACGGCACCGTGGTCTACACCGGCAAAGACATCGCCTACCAGCTTTGGAAATTCGGCCTGCTGGGCAGGGACTTTTACTACCGCCCGTTTCAGACGTACGCCGACGGCCGCGTCCTGTGGGTCACCACCGATGAGCCCACCGAATCGTGCCAGCAGTTCGGACACGGTACCCGCGTTTACAACGTGATCGACTCGCGGCAGTCCTATTTGCAGGACGTGGTGGCGGCGGGCTTGCGCGGCCTGGGCTACGAGGCCCAGGCAGGGCAGTCGGTCCACTTCTCGTACGAGATGGTGGCCCTCTCGCCGCGCTGCTGTGCCGATCTCGGCATTCCGCTTTCCGAAGAGGACCGCAAGCGGCCCTACGTGGAAGTCTCCGGGCGCAAAGGCCTCGGCGTGAAGGCAGACGACCTGATGGACACGCTGATCAACAAGGCGCTCGAAGAAGTGGCGTCCCGCCATCCCGAAGCTTCACCCGGCGAACAGCGCCACGTTGCGTCGCAGATCGCCATCGGCGCCCTGCGCTACTTCCTCCTCAAGTTCACGCGGAACTCCGTGATCGCCTTCGACCTGCAGGAGGCTCTCGGCTTCGAGGGCGAAACCGGACCGTATGTGCAATACGCGGCGGTCCGAGCGCGCAATATTCTGCGCAAGTTCGAAGAGCGCGGCGAGAGTCTCCCGGATTTCGCCTCGGATCTCACCGAAGAGGCGCTGGCGCGGCAACTGCAGTCGGAGGACTTCTGGCAGATGTTGCTGGCTGCCTCGAAGGTCGACTCGTCCCTGGAGCGCGCAGCCACGGCGGGCGAGCCCGCGCACGTCGCCAAGTACGCATTTCAACTGGCGCAGTCGTTCAATAACTTCTACCACCAGTTCCCCATCATCCATGAGGAAAACCGCGAGAAGAAGGTCTTCTTGTTGTGGATGACCGATTTCTTTCACCGCCAGCTCGAACGTACCGCCGGGATTCTCGGAATCGCGATTCCGTCCTATATGTGACGGCTGCGAAATTGGGGGAAAAAGTCCTATTACGTCGCCTGTACTCGTGGGTCTGTCTTTGCGTCTTGTACGCGCCTATCATGAACTCGGTGGCTATAGAGGCCACAGCGCAAAAACGCCGGGGTGTTCGCTCCACCCCGGCCCTTTTTTTTGGAGGGCTTGTACCCATTGGGCCCCGTCGCCGGACGCTGTGGCGCAGGCACTCGTGCCGGCAACTCGTGCCTGCCGCGCCCCGATTCATCGGGGCGCTTGTCGGGCGTGCACGGAATTGCTCCGGCGAGGCTGCAAGTGCCCCGAGGCGCTTCTCGCGCTGGACGCGTACCTGCACCCTTTGAGGATCCTCAGTGCCGCGCCCGTACAGCGAACTTACTCATTGTTCGCCGAGGGATCGACTTTCCGCAGCGGCCCTTGGTCGTCGGCGAAGTTGCTGGTGTTGAGTACCTGGATGCCGGCGTTATGCTCACCATTGAACGGCGTGACGGTGGCCGGGCAGCCGGCGGCCTGCGCCTCCTGCGGCGAGCCGAACCAGAGGCCGAGGTGATACATCTGGATGGGATTGAAGGGCGGATTCAAGCTCGCGTCGGGGAACGGTCCGTTGAACACTACCGGCGCCGCCGCGCTGCCGGCCGCGACCGCAAACGTCTCGATGCTGAAGCGGCCCACGAACTGTTCATGTCCGCGCCCATTCTTGTCGGTTTCGATGTCTCCCTGATACCAGGCGACTCCAAACGGAGCCTTCGGAACCTGGAGGACGAAGAAATCGAAATCCGAGTTCGGCGGCAGCCCTTGCACAGTCACTTCCATGACCTCGACGGGCCCCTTCGGCGTGATCTTCACGGTGGCGGACGCCTTGGGAACGCAGGTCTTGGCGCCGGCGGAGACCACCATGTTGAATGTGACGGAGTCTTCCGAGTCCTCCGCGTGGATCGGACCGGCGCACAGGAACAGACTAAGTGCGGCTGGGGCGGCGAGTACTTGGGAATACTTAAACATCCTCTAATCTCCTTGTTGTAAACCCAAACCTGGCTCGAGGCCGTCGGGCCGCGTGAGTCTGACGATCCAACAGGGTTGCTCAAAACAGGTTCGGAAGGCGTTGCCCTTCAGTTGAGAACACGTACTGCGAGGAGACGTGGGATGTTCGACAAGCGTAAAGTGATTGTAAAAAGGGAGTGCCGGCGCTGCCGGCATTGCAGAAGGGCCGCGCGGCACAATGGGTCCCGTTCGCCCGTGCCATCCTGCCAGGAAATGCGGCAAGATAGAAGGACACCGCAATATGGACGCGCTCACGGTTCACCGCCTCCACTTCGCCTTCACGGTGACGTTTCATTACATCTTTCCGCAGTTGACCATGGGCCTTGCGTTGCTCATCCTGGTCCTCAAGACGATGGCGCTGCGCACCGGCAATCCGCACTACGACCGGGCCGCGCGATTCTGGGCGCGAATCTTCGCGATCAATTTTGCCATGGGCGTGGTCACGGGCATCCCGATGGAGTTTCAATTCGGTACCAACTGGTCGAGATTCTCGAAGGCCGCCGGAGGGGTCATCGGACAGACCCTCGCCATGGAAGGGGTGTTCTCGTTTTTTCTGGAATCGAGTTTTCTCGGGGTCTTTCTGTTCGGCGAGAGGCGGCTGGGGCCGAAGGCGCACTGGTTCGCCGCCTTCCTGGTGTGCGCGGGATCATGGCTGTCCGGGTTTTTCATTATCGCGACCGACGCCTGGATGCAGCATCCGATCGCCTACCGGTTGGGCCCCAACGGCGAAATCCTGCTGTCCAGCCTCTCCGGTCTGCTCTCGAACCCGTGGCTATTCTGGCAGTATCTGCACAACATGATCGCCTCCGTGGTCACCGCCAGCTTCGTGGTGGCCTCACTCGGAGCCTTCTACCTGCTCACGCACCGGAGTGAGGAGTTCGGCCGCACCTTCGTGTTTCTCGGGGTCGCGGCCGGAACACTCGCATCCTTCCTGATGCTCTACCCTACCGGCGACGGCCAAGGCAAAAACGTCGCCCTTCACCAGCCGGCAACCCTGGCCGCGATGGAGGGCCTCTTCCAGACCGAGCAGGGCGCGGGCATGGTGATCCTGGGGCAGCCCGATTTCGAAAGGCGCCACATGGATAATCCTCTCGTCGTCCCGCGCGTCCTGAGCTTCCTGACTTACCAGCACTGGAAGGCGGAGGTGAAGGGTCTCGACCAGTTTCCTCCGGACCGTCTTCCCGACAACATGCTGTTGCTCTATTACAGCTATCACATCATGGTCGGGTTGGGCACGATTCAAATCGCTGTGATGGCGCTCGCCTCCTTCAGCCTCTGGCGCCGCAGCCTCTATCACTCCCGCCCCATACAGTGGCTCCTGTTGCTGATGATGCCGTTCCCGTACATCGCAACCACCGCGGGCTGGATCACAGCGGAAGTGGGCCGCCAACCGTGGCTCATCTACGGGCTGATGCGGACTCACGAAGGCGTCTCGCCGCACGTTTCCGCGGGCAACGCACTCTTCACCCTGATCGGCTTCATGGGAATCTACACGATTCTCGGCATCCTGTTCCTGTTCCTGGTATCGCGGGAGATCGAAGCCGGGCCCGAGGGCGGCATGGGGCACGGCGCCGCGGCTGATTGAGGTGGAAATGGAAACCGTCTGGTTTTGTCTGGTCGCGGTGATGATTACGGTTTACGTGGTGCTGGACGGCTTCGACCTGGGTGCCGGCATCCTGCACCTGGTGGTGGCCCGCACCGATGCCGAGCGCCGCGCCGTGCTGAGCTCCATCGGTCCGGTATGGGATGGCAACGAAGTGTGGCTCCTGGCTGCCGGGGGCACGCTCTACTTCGCCTTTCCCGCCCTCTATGCTTCGAGTTTCAGCGGGTTCTATCTGCCGCTCATGATCGTGCTGTGGCTGCTGATCCTGCGAGGCATCGCGATCGAGCTGCGGAATCACATCCAGAGCCTCGCCTGGCAGCCGCTTTGGGACGTGGTATTCGCCGCCGCGAGCGCGTTGCTGGCAATCTTCTTTGGCGCGGCGCTCGGTAATGTGGTGCGCGGCGTGCCGCTCGACGCGGCAGGGGAGTTTTTCCTTCCTCTATGGACCGACTTCACCGCGGGCAAGGACGCGGGAATCCTGGACTGGTACACGATCCTGGCCGGATTGACCGCGCTCGTTGCCCTCACCGTGCACGGGGCGCTGTGGGTGGCCTTGAAAACCGAAGCAGACGTCGAGCTCCGTGCGCGGCGGCTGGCCCGGCGCTGCTGGTGGGGTCTGCTGGCCACCATGGTTCTCATCACCCTCGCCAGTTTCCGCATGCAACCGCACTTGAGCCAGAGCTTCGCGGATCACCCGTGGGGTTACGTATTCCCGCTGGCGGCGCTCATGGGACTGTTTGGCATGCGCGTTTTCAGCCGGCGCGGAGGACTGGAGCCGTTCCTCTGTTCCTGCCTGTTCCTCGTGGGCATGCTCACCAGCGCCGCGATGGGCCTGTATCCGAATGTTTTGCCCGCGACCACGAACGCCGGCGCATCGTTGACCGTCTTCAACGCGGCGGCGCCCGCGTATGGCCTGCGAGTCGGGCTGCTGTGGTTTATCCCCGGTATGCTCCTGGCGGCGGCGTACTTCGTGTACACCTACCGGAACTTCTCAGGCAAAGTCCGCCTCGATGGATGACGTGGCGCAGGCACTCCTGCCTGTACCCATGGGCCCCGCCGGCCCCACAAAAATCCGTGAAAACCCGCTCGCCGGACGATGTGGCGCGGGCGTGTACACTGCCGGTAGCGGCGAAGGGTTTTCGAGGCTGCCGCGTCCCCAACTCCTTGCCGGCCGCGGCGATCACGCTATCCCAGAGCCTTTTCGATCTCCTTCCAATTCGCCGAGGGGGCAGCCGCCAACGCCTGCCAGCCGCCTCCCGGCGCTTTGCCTGCGTCTGCCGCCGCGAGCGCACGATCGATCACCCGCTGCTCGCCGGCCGGGACACCACTCGCGCGCCGCAGAAACTCCACCAGCCGCGCGACGTGCGAGCGGAAAGCGCCGCTTGACGCCGTATGGCCCGCCGCGACGAACGCCAATAGTGCGGCGATGGTTCGCCCCACCCGCACACTGGCGGTCTCCCCGGGCATGCCCCCATCCGGCTCCAGTTGCGCGGCGAGATCGAGCAGATCGTCTTCCTCGGATCTGCGGGCCGCGGAACGCCCCTCGCCCTGGAAGGTAGCCGGCGGCTTGGCGAACTTAGTCCCCCGCAGGAGTTCGCGTGCTCGCTGCGCCAGCGAACTGGGAGGCGCGGCGGACTCTGGAACCCTTGGGGAAGACGAGCCGAAAACCATGGTCACTGCCTGCGCCGGAGGCGCCGGCATCGCACACGCCGTCAAATTGCCGGGCGATCCGAAATAGGCGCCGAATTTCGTGTCCTGCGCCATGCCCACCGGCACCACGCGCGTCTCCGGCAACTCACCAGGACGATCGCCGGCGCGCTTGACCACGGCCACCAGCGACATCTCGCGGCTCGACAGGCCGTACTTCTGACTGAGTTCCTGGAGACGGATCGCGACGCGGCTCTGCTTGCGTTTCTCGAGAGGCGCCAGTGCTTCTTCGGCGGGATATCGCACCTCCCAATCGGTGATCAGTCGCGAGCCCTGCAACAACCGCACCGTTTCGCCGGTGGCCGCATCGCCTTCGGGAATGGGCAAGGCCAGGCGTCCGCCGTCCCAGCTCAGTTCGATACTCTCCCCGGAACTGTCTTCGATTTCGCCGAACACCAGCACCGGTGTGCCCGCGAAGACCTGTCGCGGAAGCTCCGGCTGGATGTGGGGGCCGGCCTTCAGTTGCGAAGCCACGGGCCGGCCCATGGACGCGAACAGATCCACTGCCGCGAGGTCCACCCGCTCGCGCGGCGTCACGAAGCGGCTGACCCCTCCGGTCTCGCGGGCCAGCAGCGACAGGAAACGGTCCTGGCTGGCGCTGCCGATGCCCAGGGAAAACAGGCGCACGCCGGTTGCTCGGGCCTGCTCCAGGATCCGCTCAGTGCCGGCTACCTGTCCGTCGGTGAGGATGAACAGATCCCCGCCGCCATTCAGGACTTTCGCCGCAGCCGCGACCGCCGGAGCGAGTTCCGTTCCGCCTCGCGCCGTTACCTGATCCAGGAAGGCGCGCGCCCGGGCCCGCTGCTCGCGGCTGCCGGGCTGGAGCGATGAGTCGAACATCTCCACTTTGTCGTCGAATGCCACGATGCCGAACGCGTCGTCCGGGGACAGCGTGGCCAGGCAGGCCTCGATCGCTTTCTTCGCCTGTTCAATCGGAACCCCTCCCATTGACCCGGAGCGGTCCAAGACCACCACGGTGCGCCGCGGTGCCGTCGTCTGCGCTCCGAACAGAGTGGAGGGCGCCACCGCCGCGAAGTTCCTGCGGCCATCACCGGTCGAACCCGCCAGCACCTGTGCCGCGCTCTCGCGAAAGTTCACGTCCAGCACCAGGTCGCGGTTGGGCACGTCCTTCTCCGTGGACAGCGCAACCTGCACCGGCGAGCCGCCATTCTGCTTTACCCGGATCGAGTGTGATGGCGATGCAACTTCGTCCACAGGCAGTTGATGCAGCACGTCCAGTTGGAATCCGACTTCGTGCAGGCCCGCGGCGTCCTTCCGGAATCGCGGTAAGATCATGTCACCAAACTCGTCGGCGGGCAGCTCCAATTCACCCTCGCCGGCTGTCACAGCCGCCCGCATCCGCGAATGATAGGCCGGGGCAAGGGTGAACGGATACCGGAAGCGGAAGCCGTTGTCGCGCAGTTCCACGCCCGCCAGCAATTCGAGGTAGAGCGTCACCGTCTCGTGCGGGCGAATGTTCCCGACGGTGAGATTCACCACGCCGTCACCGTAGTGGCGCAGCACAGCGGCGAGCGATCCATCGGCCACGCCCTTCTCATACGCCTTGACGGCCTCTTCGGTCGGCCGCAGCTCCGAGTGCGCTTCAAACCCCTCGCCCGTGATCCGGAATCCGCGCAGCGCGGCGTCCCGCGGCAGGGGAAACGAGTAGATCACCTCGAGCGGCTGCTCTTCGTCGCAACGGAAGACGTGCTGGACTACCAGGCGCGCGCCCGCCGCCAGAATGCGGCCGCTCAACCACAGACGTTGCATGGCCAGCCGGACGGGTTCTTGTGTGCGCGCCGCCACCGGCCCAAAATAAACTGCTGGAATCGTGCTCACTGGTCTTCCTGCTCCTTTCATTCTTCGTCGTGCGACATCCGCAGCCGGCCGGCCATTTCCTCGATAGCCGCCCTCACCTGCCGGGTTCTCCACGGGCTCAAACCGTCCCGCACCCATACCATCACATCCTCGGCGATGGCGTGCTGCCACCAGGCAGTGCCGCGTGCGGCCGGGACAGCTTTCTCGCGATGGCCATCCATGCGGCCGATCTCCGCGATCGTCCGGCCTTCGGCTTGCAGCCGCTGGATCTGCTCCAGGCGGGCCAGATGCTCCCGCCCGTAGACCGCTCCCCGGCCCGCTTTAACCGGACCGTTGAGAACCCGGCGCGCGATGTAAAAGCGGATGGTGCGGGCCGGAAGACCCGACGCCTCCGCCAGTTCGGCGAGCGTCATCGATTCGCTCATCGGTTCCAGAATAGAGCAAAAATACGACACTGTCAAGTACTGTCACTATAGAGAACCCCACGATGCGCTCGCTGCACACCGCTCGACAACAGTAACAGATGGAAAAACTGGCGGCGCCGAAGAGCCTGCCCCGGCCGATCTCCGTCCAACCTTGGAATGCATCTCTCCAGACCAGGACTCTCGCTTGCTTTTATCGTATTTCTGTTTCCGCCCGCTGTGGCCGCTCAGCACACACCAGGCATCGAGATCGCAATCGGCTATTCGTACCTGCGCCTCTCGACCGACTCCGGATTCAATCCGGCACACTTGAACGGCTGGGATGCCTCAGTCAAACTCGACGTCACGCCGGGCATCCAACTGGTGGCCGAATTCGGCGGCAACTACGGCCATCGCGTGCTCGCTCCTTACACCCTCTTCCTTCCAATTCCCGGCGATCCGAATCCGCTGATCCAAACGCGTCCAGGCGCCCTGCATCAGCCTCGTTCCTCTTTGGGCCCGAGATTCGCGTACTGCACCGCGGCCGGTTGACCGTCAGCGCGCGAACGTTACTGGGAGCCGCGAACCGGAACACACTGGTCCTGCCCCTTGTGACGCCAATCCAATTACCATTCGGGCCCGACGGATCATCCGTGACCTTCAGCCACTGGACCGTGCCGGGCGGGAACCCGTTTGCGGCTGCACTCGGCGGCGCTCTGGACTATCGGATCACGAACCGCTTGTCCTGTCGGATCGCGCAGCCGGAGATCCTCCTGACCAACTTCGCCGGCGCTACGCCGCTCAATCTCCGCATCTCGAGCGGCATTGTCTACACGGCCGGGAAATCCGTCCCGCCGGATTCGTCGGAGCGCCGGATCGCTTTCGGCGTGGTTGCCGGGGCGAGCCTCACCGACGGCTTCCGCCAGCAAACCGCCGTATCGTTTGCCACGCCGGCCGGAGCAATCGAAACCGACCGCACGCTCTTCCATTCAGCCCACAAAGACCCGATCGCCGGACCGATGGTGGAGATCGCGCTGGCGCCGCACTGGTCGACAGAAATGGATGGCTTGTACCGCCCGTTGAACTTCGCCATCACTCTCGTGCGCTCCAACCAACTGCCGGCCCCCGGCTCGCCGAGCACCGTGGTTACCTGGGAGTTTCCGATCCTCGCCAAGTACCGAATTGCCGCCGGGCCGGCGAAGCCCTTTCTCGAAGCGGGGCCCTCCTTCCGTAGCTCGGGTAATCTCAACGGGACGGCGCCTTCCAGTTACGGCGGCACGGCGGGCCTTGGTCTCGAGGCACACGCGGGACCCTTGAAGATCGCGCCGGTCGTGCGCTTTACCCACTGGGCCGGAGAAGGGCTTTACCAGCCGCACACCAGGCGCAACCAGGTGGAGCTTCTGCTCGGCGTGTCGTTTTGATCTGACGGCCGCAACGCGTTGAAGAGCTACTGATTCCCTCGCCAGAACGTCTTCAGGTCGGCGGACACACGGTTGGCGGACGCCGTATCCCCGCTCTCGGCGTCGGCCTTCGCCAGCCCGCGCATCGATAAAGTCCGTCTGGGAGCTCGCGCCAACGCCCGCGTAAACTGCTCGCGCGCCTCACGAGCGCGTCCTGCCTGCAGCAGCATTTCGCCATACAGTTCGTGTGCGGGTTTCACCGGCATCGGAGGCCCGAACTCGAACGTCATCGCATCCTCTTCCTCCGTCGTCTTAGCGAGCAGGCGCAAAGCCTCCTCCTGCTTGCCGTCCGCGAACAGGAGCGCCGCCTGCAACTGCTGCACCATGATCTCCGGCGCCTTCCCCGCCGGCGCGGACGCACCCGCCATCGGCATGTTGGCGTGCAATCCCGCGCCGGCATCGTCGTGCCCTGGCACGACCAGCTTCGCGGCGTCGGCATATGTCTTCCGGGCTTCATCCGCGCGTCCGGAGCGCACCAGGTTCAACCCCCGCGTAGTTTCGAACGCGGTGCGGACCTCCACTCCCCCCTTGGCCAGGTCTACCTGTCCGGTCAGTTTGTCCGGCCCCCCGGTCTCCACCGCATAGGCCGCCCGAGCCAATCCCAGATGGCTGAGCGCCCGCGCCGACCTCGTCTGCAACGCCGAATTGGCCAGGTCCTCCAGAACACGATGCGCCTCAGCATATCGTCCTTCCTGGAGCAAGGCGTACTCCAACCAAAGAAGCGAATGATAATTGCGCTGGTCGGGGTCAAGCCCCTTGAGTTTGACCCGGTCATCCGCAACCGAGGAGGACTTCCCGTTAGCCGAGATCGCATCGTCCCACATGCCCATCGCAAAGAAGATGTGCGCCGGCATGTGCTGCGCGTGGGAAGCCGAGCCGGCCACCTTTCCATAGATGCGCGCCAGGCGGAGCCCCAGCGGCGCGTGGATCGGATCGTCGTAGGCATGGATGAGATAGTGGATCGCGCCGGGGTGCTCCGGATTTTTGGCGAACACCTCTTCGGCGACTGCCGCGGCCCGCATGTAAACCGCGAAGTCGCGCCTGTACTGGCAGGTCCCCAGCAGGGCCACCGCATACAGGCTGGCCGCCTCGAGATCGTCGGGATA
Organism: Bryobacteraceae bacterium; assembly: GCA_035501495.1. Lineage (GTDB taxonomy): Bacteria > Acidobacteriota > Terriglobia > Bryobacterales > Bryobacteraceae > JAIQFL01. Next base: position 11,332 of record DATJWB010000338.1, read on the forward strand.
TTTCTTCCGGACCGCATCCATCGCTTCCGCGTAAGCGATGTCGCGCGCGATTTTATCGCCGTCGCCATAAAGAATCTCGACCGCGCGAAGATAGTCCTTCTCGCGCTCGGTGAGAGCTTTTGCGAGGCGCGCGTCGCGCGTGGGCGCCAGCCGCATCAGGGCCGCTCGCCCACCCTGCAGGTCCTGCTGCACCCAGACGGGATGCGTGTAGGTGAGCGCCTCACCCCAGTACGCCATCGCAAAACCCGGCTCGATCTTGCTGGCCTGTTGAAACTCCTCCCGTGAGTCGTCGTACTCGAAGCTGTGCAGCAGCAGCACACCTTGAATGAAGTGGACCTGCGCCTCTTTGGATCCGGAGGTCGGGAACTCGATGCGTCCCAGATTGCGCTGCTCGGAGAAGGCCGTCAGCGCCATCGAAAGAAAGACTGCCGCGGAGCGAAACTTCATCACCCCTCCTTTGGCCGCAGCATATCACATGCTGCTGACTGCGCCGCACCGGCGCCGCGGGCAGTCCGCACTGCTGCCTGTGCTAAGTTGAAGACTCATGACCTTGGCAAGCACAGCCGGCCTGGACCAATGGACGCCCGATTCCTGGCGGCTCCGGCCGGCCCTGCAGCAAGCGGAATATCCGGATCCCGCGGCTCTCGAGATGGTGCTGGCGGAGCTTCGCCAACTCCCTCCGCTGGTCACCAGTTGGGAAGTTCTGAATCTTCGCGAACAGCTAGCGCAGGCGGCCGCGGGCGAGCGCTTCGTGCTGCAGGGCGGCGACTGTGCCGAACGCCTGGTGGATTGCCGGACCACGCGCATCACCAACACCTTGAAGGTGCTGGTGCAGATGAGCCTGGTGCTGGTGGTGGGCGCGCAACGGCCGGTGACGCGCATCGGACGCTTCGCCGGGCAGTACGCCAAACCGCGATCGGCGAATGATGAAACGCGGGACGGCGTGACTCTGCCTTCCTATCGCGGCGACATTATCAACCGGCCGGAGTTTACGGCCGAGGCGCGGAGACCCGATCCCCAGCTTCTGCTCCGCGGCTATTCGCGCGCCGCCATGAGCCTGAATTTCATCCGGGCGCTGGTCAAAGGCGGCTTCGCCGACCTGCACCATCCCGAATATTTCGACCTCGATTGGGTGCAGCACTCTCCGCGTGCCGACGAGTATCATCAGTTGGCCCAGACCATCCGCGACTCCCTGAGCTTCATGGAGAATGTGCTCGGAGTGCGCGCCGGCGAGTCGGATCGCATCGACTTCTTCACCTCGCACGAGGCCTTGCACCTGGGATACGAATCCGCGCAGACGCGGCGGGTTCCGCGGCGGCCCGGATTCTTCAACCTGACCACGCACTTTCCATGGGTCGGGCTGCGCACCAACCACCCCGATGGCGCGCATATCGAATACGTCCGCGGGATCGAGAACCCCGTAGGCGTGAAGGTGGACGGCGGAACAACCCGGGACCAGGTGGCCCGCTGGCTCGAGATCCTGGACCCGCACCGCTCGCCCGGCCGGCTCACCCTGATCCACCGGTTCGGCGCGCGAAAGATCGCCGCCGGGCTGCCCCGGCTGATCGATGCCGTCCGCGCCGAGGGCGGAAAAGTGCTCTGGGTGTGTGACCCGATGCACGGAAACACGCAGATGACCGCCGGAGGAGTGAAGACCCGCCGCTTCGAGGACATCACCGCGGAAGTGGAGCAGGCCTTCGACATCCATCGCGCCATGGGCCAAAGGCTGGGCGGCGTCCACATCGAACTGACCGGCGAGAATGTCACCGAGTGCATCGGCGGCACACGCGGCCTCAGCGAAGAAGACCTCGCCCGCGCGTACGAATCGGAAGTCGACCCCCGCCTGAATTACGAGCAGTCGCTCGAGCTGGCCTTCTTGATCGCCCGCAAAATGAAAAGCGACGGAAGATAGACGTGGCGCAGGCACTCCTGCCCGCCGCGTCCCCACTCATGCCTTTGGTCACCGCTCCGCACCTACCCTGCCTTGGCAGTTTGCCCTTCCGCGGCCTTCTTGCGCCCCGTCGCCTTATCCACGAACGCCCGGAAGATGCGATCCAGTTCCCCCGCCTGCTCGCGATTCGCCACAAACGGGCGCGCCTTGTTGATCGACGCGATCACCGCGGGCGACCCCGGAATCCCATAGAACACTGACTGGTTCAGCGTCTGCTGGATCTGCTCCAGGCTGGCCATGGTTGCCGTGACCTTTTTGGTGTACCGGTTCACCACCACCCGAATCTGCTCCTGGTTGAAGCCCATGCGCATCAGGAAGGTAATGTACCGCTGGGCATTTCGGATCGACGGAAACTCCTGATCGATCACCAGAAATACCGACGCGGAAACCTGCGCGGCCGCCAGCACCACCTCGTTCGAGACCGCGCGCCCGCCGTCGATGACGATCGCGTCGTACTTGTCCACCAGAAACGTCGCAAATTCGCGGAACGTGTGGTCGCCGAAGTGGCCGTGCTGTTCCATCGCGTCCGGCGGACCCACCACGAAAAACCCCAGCGGATCGCGCGTCACGAAACCTTCGAACAGCGCCTGGTCCATTCGATCCAGATTCTCCGCCACCTCCATTAGGGTGTATTGCGGCGACGCCCCAATCTGCATGGCGACATCGTTGCCAATCCAGTCCAGGTCGATCATTACCGTCGAGAGCTTCCGCTGCGCCAGCACTGAAGCAAAGTTCACCGCCAGCGTGGTGGCGCCCACCCCGCCCTTGGTGCCGATGAAGGTATACACTTTGCCGAGTTTGCTCTCGCCGCCAACCGCGTGTTTCGGCGCGCGCTCCAGCCGCGAGATGGCATCGCGGAACTCGGTGCGCTTGACCGGCTGCAGTAGAAATTCGTTGGCCCCCGCGCGCATGCAGGCAATCACTGTCTCGCCGTCGGCATGATAGTTCGAGACGATTACGAACAGGTCCGGCGCAGCCTGCTTCACCTTTTCCACGGCTTTGATCGCACCCTCCGGATCTCCCGACAGATCCACCATCAATCCCGCGCCCGGATTGCGCTCGAGGTCTTGCAGCACCCGGATGTAAAGATTGGCCGCCACTTCCCGGTATTCCGCCACGATCTTCGAATTCGGAATATTCAGCAGGCTGTCGCGCACCATCTCGCGAAAACTTTCGTCGCTGGAAGCGACCATTAGAGCCGTGTTAGACATGTAGCTTCCTTCGGGAGCCGCGCATTCTCATGGCACACACGACCCCGATGCATCCTGAAACCCGGCGCTTTCCATCGGCAGAATGGTGGTGAACGGCGGAATCTTCACCGGAGGCTGCTTCATGAAACTGGCGAACCGGAGAAACTCGTAGTTGGTGATGCTGACGCTGACCGTGTCCGGCAGGCAGCCGGCGCAGTTATTGATATCGAATGGCGTGACTCCCCCGTCCGAGAAGTATTGAATCGAGATACCTGCGTCGTTGTTCTCGAAGACAGACCGATCGAGTATCGGCGGCACGTGACTCTCCATGTACGCCAGAACATTGCCCCCGTCCGCCGTCCAGCAGTGAGTGGACGCGTAGCGCGCGCCGTCGCGGGTGAAATCCACTACCCCGTGCCACACCCAGAACATCTCGGCCACGAAGATCACCATAAACGTCAGCGGCAGAATCACGCCCGCATACAGCACCACGAACTCCGGCAGCGCCTGTCCCGAGTGCCCCCGGCCTCCACGAACCATGCGGGCACTCTTCACGATGTCCCCTCGAACGGCACCATGACAAACGGCCGCAACGGAATCGGATCCAACGTGATGAACGGAATCCGCGGCTGCACCAGGTACCCCACCGGCATCGTCACCAGGATGTAGTCCGGGCGCTGGCTCACCGTGGGGCAACCGGCATTGCCGCACGGACCCGGCGTTCCGGTTCCCGGATCGACACATTCGGCCGACACCGCGAACATGTCGGTGGTCAGGTTGGAGATCAGCGCGGCGCCCGATCCATCAGTCGTGCCGGTCACCGCAAGCTGCAGCGCCGCGGTCACGTTCGGGTCGTTCGACAGATCGCAGAAATTCACTCCCTGCTGCACGGAAAGATAGCGCGCGGCCGTGTATACCGCCTTCTTGAGCGAATAGTACAGATAGGTGATCTTCGCCAACTGCACCATCCCCACCAGCATCAGCAAAACCACCGGAAACCACAGCGCGGCCTCCAAAACCATGTTCCCCCGGCGCCCGCGCTTCATTGGTGCAAGACCACCTTCCCCGGCCCGGAGCTGATCTGACAGCTCAGGCCGAAACGGTCGTCAAAATATCCCTGCTTCACAGGCACCGGGCTCCCGATGTACTGCGCCAGAAACCGGCCGTTGATGTCCGCCGGATTGGGGAACGAGCCGTCGGTGTTCGGCTCCAGCAGAAACTGGCGGAACCCGAGCACCGTGGTCGTGGCCGTGACCGACGTCGGCAGCGCGCTCACGATCGCCACCGTAATCACGCGGCGCCCGTTTCCCAGGTACGACGTGTACAGATCCAGCGGCCCCGTGGTCACATCCGTATCCGGAGTGTACGCGGCCGAAAGGTCACCGAAGGCCGTCACTAACGACGCGCAGTTTCCCGGCGCATTGGCACTGTCGAAACGCGAGTACAATCCGCACAGGGCCTCCGTCACGCTGGACGTCACCTGCGACGTGCACAATTGCTCCGAGGCGCTCGCCCAGATCTGTTCGCTGGTGTCGTTCACCCCCATGCAGGCCAACGGCACGGGCGACCCGGTCGGATTGGGATCGCTCGACCCGATCAGGCCGCCCGCTCCGTCGCGATACAACTGCTGGGTTTCGTCCAGCGTGGAGGACGTGTCATAGCGGTTCACAATCGCGTACATCACTTCCGTGGCCCCGCCGGGCAGCGGCACGGGCAACGGCGATCCGGCGCATTCGTACACGAAGGTGAAAACCTGGCCCGAGGTCGGATCGCCGAATCCGAAGTTGACCGTGTCGCTGACGTCCACCGCCGCAACCATGAACGGATCGATGCCGCACGCCGTGCACAGCGGTGCGCTGATGCCCGCCAGCGCCTGCGCGGCGACGGGCGTCTTGCGCGACTCCCCACCAGGCAAAAGACTCCAGAACAGCAGGGGCGCGTCCGCCGTGATGTTGATCTGCACAAAGTGCGCGCTGGTTCCATCGGCGCCTCCGGCCGCCCCCGAGTTGGCGTCGCCCACCGAGGCGAAGAATCCCGGCGATGGCACCGTGCTCGTCAGATTGCCGGTGGACTGGTTGATCGGCAGCGCTCCAAAATTGTATTTGTTCCCGAGCGAATTCGTGTTGTCGATGGACTGGTAGGCGGCCGTAGTTGCATTGTCGAGCGACGCTGAAGTCCCGATGAGCTGCTCCGCCGCCGCCAGCGCCATGGCATTCGCCGCCTGATTCAATTCCCCCCGAATCAGGTACAATCGTCCGAAGTCCAGCGCAAACCCCATCATCCCGAACAGCACCGGCACCATGATGACGAGCAGTTGCAGCGACATGGAACCGGAAGAAGGCAGGGGTTGGGGATTGGGGGTTGGGGATTGGGGAAAAGCTCTGGCTCGCCGCGCCCCATCCGCGCACCCCAACCCCCAACCCCTAACCCCCAAACCCTGCTTATTTCGGTATCTGCTGTCCACGTGGCCCCACAAATTCCGGCTGATCGCTCCCGGTGGCGGGCGTTGTCGTCGCGCCCTTCTTCCCTTTCCCCTTCTGCTTTTCCTGCAAGACGGTCGGCAGGAACGTCACCGGCATATCCGGCAGCTTGGCCTTTTCCTCCGGACTGAGCGGCTTCACGAAATGCGGCGTGATCACCACCAGCAGCTCGTCCGTCGATTTCTGCGTGCTGTGGCTGCGGAACAGCCGGCCCAGAATCGGGAGATCTCCGATTCCTGGAACCTTGTCGAGCGTCTCGGTCACCCGATTGTCAATCAGCCCCGCAATCGCGAAGCTCTCGCCGTCCTTGAGGACCACCTCGGTGTCCATGCGGCGCTGCGAAAGCGCCGGGATCACGTACCCCTGCAAGGTGACCGCGTTGGTGAAATCGAGCGAACTGACCTCCGGCGACACCTTCAGATCGATGGCGCCCTGCGCGGTCACCGTCGGCGTAAAGTCCAGCTTCACGCCGAACGGCTTGAACTGCACCGTGATCACCGGCGCCGTCGCGCCCCCGGTCGGCGTGGTGGTAATGGTCGGGAACGGGAACGACCCGCCCGCCAGGAAACTGGCGTCCTTGCCCTCCAGCACAATCAGGTTCGGCTCCGCCAGAATCTGCAGCAGGTCCCTCTCCTGCAGCGCCTTAATGGTAGCCCCGAGATTGATGTCGGGCCGGAACGCGAACAGATTCAAAAGGTCCGAGAAGTTCACGGTGTTGCTGGGAACCTGGCCGCCCTGCACCTGCAACTGGCTGAAGCGCGGCGGTGTGAACTGCTCGGTAGTCAGGGCGCCGATCGTCGTGTTGTTGGTGCTGAACAGGTTGAAGCCGAATTGGCTCAGCGCCACCCGGTCCACGTCCGCGAATTTTACCTGCAACAGAATCTGGCGCGGCTCGGGCGCCGGCGGCGTCTGCAACAGGTTGATCACGGTCTTCGCCCGCGTCTGCGCCATGCCTGCCAGCCGCTTGGAATCCTCCGCCGTCTTCACCGACCCCGACAACACAATCGTCTCGCCGGACCCCGTCACCGACACCTTGGCGCCATTGGCGCTATCCTCGATCTGCTTGCGGAAGGCATCAAATTCGGCGGTATCTTTCTCCACGCCGACCTCGAACTGCGTTGGGTCCGCACCTTCTTCCCATATAATCAGGGTGGTGTGCCCGGGGCCTTTGGCGTTGACCATCACCTCGCGCGGCGAAATCACAATCGCGTCGGCGATCTTCGGCTCCGCGATCACCACCTTCTGGATGTCCTTCTGGAACCGCAGTAACTGGCCCCGCCCTTCCACCAGCCTCACTTCATGCGGCGGTGTGGTCTGCGCGGCGGCAAACGCACACACCCATAGAGCGCCGATTCCTGCACCCGCGCATTTCATCGGAAGGTTTCCTGTATGTGTTTGTCGCCGCGATAGACGTCCACCACCACGCGGGGTTTCTCGGCTTCCTTCTTCTTCGCGTCATCGTCCTTCTTCGCCTGGTTGGCCAGGTCTCGCAGAATTCTGGCGTCGTCCGGATTGGGTCCGCGATTCTTCTTGGCCCTGCTGGCGGCCAGCGGGTCGAGCGCCTCGGCGGTCAGCGGACCGCTATCCTCGGCCTCCGACTCATCCAGCGGGTTTCGCAAAGACAGACTGATGCGCCCCTGATTTTTGGCCAACTCGAGTTTCTGGGCCTCCGCCGGCTTGAGCACCAGCGTCACCACCGGCGATTTGGGCGTGCGCGGGTCCACCACCTGCCCGGCCGGAATCAGCTTCCCGGTGGAAAGCACCTTGACGTTCTGCAGGATCGTAGTGGTGATCGCTTCGGCCATCGTGCCGGGGCGCGTAAACAGCACGTCCACGCGCGAATTCGCCTGAATGAGCCCGGCCACTCCGCTGACGTCCGTAATCTGCACCGAGACGGCACGGTAGCCCTGCTCGATCGTGGAAGAAACACCCTCCACGCTGGTGGTGGCCGACAGCTTCGATAACAGCAGCGGCTCGTTCTTGGTCATCGGGAAAAGCGCCACGCGGTTGATGGCGTCCTTGTCGCTGAGCACCACGCCCTTGGGGATGTCGCGTTCCGGGTAGTTGATTGTCCGCACGTCGCTCTGCCGCAGCAGCGTACCGAGTGGCATGTCGTGTGCCGCCACCACCACCCGCACCTGTTTCTCCGGTTGCGGGGCCACTGTCTTGGCGTACAGGAACCAGCTCAACAAGCCCGCTGAAATCCATGCCGCCGCGATGATCAGAATCTTCTTCTGCCGGTCCATTGGAACCTCATGGCCTCGATCAGGCACACTTCCAAGCTGCGATTTCGCCGATGTTCTGTTTTAACACATACAAATTCCCTAAGTTCCTTGCCGCGCCAACAGGACAACCGTGCCGTCCTGATACACCCGCCGCCATCCCATCTCCTCGAGAGCCGCCGCCAGCGGGAAGTCGAGAGGCATCAGCGCATGGCTGAAGTGATACGACTCCCAATCCTCCCGCCACCCTGCCCGCAGCTGCACCATCCGGCCGTACTGCTTCAGGAATTCCACGCCGTAGAAATCGCTGCGTCCGTCGAAATAGACCTGCCGCGTACCGTTGGAACGATAAATCAGGTATCCGCCGAACAGGTCCGGAGCGAACAGCCGTGCATCCGCGGGTATGTGCGGGTACGCCGCTACCGGGAAAGCCGCGGGCGGAAAGCCGGCCGGCAGAGCGCCCAATAGTCCAAACGCGGCGGCCAGTGCGAATGGCGCGAGGGCGTATCCCTTCCACCGCCGGTCGATGGCCCGCAGCCGCTCCGCATAACCTTTCCACGGCAGGGGAAAGATCTCCCGAATCGCGCCGTTGGCCACCGGGAGCAACAGCAGGGCGGCCAGCGGCAGCGCCCGCGCCGACCGCAGCGCCAGCGCCGAAAAGATCACCGCCAGTAGAAAATGTTCGTAGCGCCGGCAAACCAGCGCCAGGGCGCCGCCCGAAATTCCCACCATCAGCGTCGCGACGATCATACCCGCACCGGGCGAATGAAAATCGAAACTCTGAAACTCCCGAATCCGCGCCAGCAACTCGGAATCGGTCAGGTATCGAAGAACATGCGCGTACAAGCGCCATCCGTACGGATTCGCCAGCGGCGCAATCGCGGCAATCGCGAGGAGTGCCCCGTACCGCCAGGCCACTCGTGTCCGGTCTGTCCACCGTCCCATCAGAGCGCCCACCCCGTAGATTCCCGCGACGGCCGGCCCCAGAAAAAAGCTGGCGTGGATGTTGGCCCACGCCGCCATGAACACCGCGACCACCGGCCACTCGTGCCACCCCGTCCGCTTGCCGGCCCGCACCCTCTCCCCGTAAAGCACCGCGCCCATCAGAAACAGCCAGCCGATCACATGCGGCCGCGCCAGCCAGTGGATACTGCAGGTGCAAACCACCAGCGGCGCCATGGCGCACGCCACCAGGAAATCCCCGTCCATGGCCCAATGCAGCCGGAACCAGAGCCATACCCCCGCCGCAATCACGCCGCCATAGAACAGCGCAACCCCGCGTAAGCCGGCCGCCCGGTGAATCGCGCCAACCGCCACATCGGCGGCCCATTCCCACGCAACCCACGGCTGTCCGGGACGGGAAAACGAGTACCGATCGGTTCGCGGAAGAGTCCGTGTAGCCAGAATCGCTTCGCCGGTGCGGATGTGCCACCCGGCGTCCGAGTCCCGAAATAGCTCCTGGTAACCGTGGAAAATGAAGAGGCAATAGAAAAGCGTCACCACGGCCGTGGCTAGCCCCAGGTCCGGAACCAGCCATGCCATGACCGACCGCACACCCACGTCCGGCTTAGGCTTAAGCCGCGGGAGTGCCGATGCTCGACAGATCGCCCGTGATGCTCTGGTACAGGCTGATCAGGCCCGCCGAGAGCTGGTTCACGGTAGTGATCAGGGCCAGACCGACCGCCGCTACGATGAGAGCGTACTCCACCAGGTCCTGCCCCTGTTCATCGCGTATAAACCGAACCACCAACGTCTTCATCGTTCTTCTCCAGTTGAGGGCGTAGGGCCGGCCTTCCCTGTGTCCTTCCGCGGCTCGTCCAACGGTCCCACAAATAGCCTCTTAAAACCCGCCTTCCATCGCTCCCATCCGGTTTGATCGGATTTCGCGGGAATCTGCGCCGGATTTCCGTCCAGACGCGACACCAGTTCCAGGTTCTTCAGGGCCGCGGGGAAGCTCTTATTATATCCGAGCGATATTTCCAGTTCCTTGCGGGCAGCCGGATAGTTCCCTTTTTCAATCAAAACCGCTGCCAGGTTGTTGTGCGCGGTCGCCGCGTCGGCGGCCGACTGCCAATTGGCCACGGCTTCCCCGGTGGCGTTCTGGCTCGCCAGCGCCAGCCCCAGGTTGTTGTGCGCCACCTGGGAGTGCGGATTCCACTTCAAAGCCTCGCGGAACTCCGCTGCGGCTTCCTCGCTCTTCTTCTGCATCAGCAGGTTGTAGCCGAGATTGTTGTGCAGGGAATCCGCAGCCGGGTTCAATTCCAGGGCTCTCCGATGGGCCGGCTCGCCCTGCGCCCATTGCCCCATCTCGTCGCGCAGGATGCCCAGCCAGGAGTAGTAGTCCGCGCCGTTTTGCGGGTTCTGCTGGAGGAACGCGTCGAGCCCCTGGGCCGCTTCCCCCGGACGGTGCATCGCGTGGAGAGCCCGCACCAGGGCCAGTTGCACTTCCCCCGATGTCGAAAATCGCGCCGCGGCCAGCCGGCAGATCTCCAGCGCCACATCCGGATAGCCGCGCTCCTGGTACGCCTTCGCCAGTTCCAGACGCGCCGGAATGCTGTCCGCATCGGCGGCAACCTTCTCGCGCAACGCTCGCAGTTGGTAGTCGCCATCCCCCGCGTCGGCGGCGTTGCGGATCTGCCGCTCCCAAACGGTCTGGGATGCCTGGCTCTGCGGCGCGCTGGGCTTGACCATTACCGTCTGATGTACACACGACGCCGAAACCATCGCTACTGCCGCCACCGCGAGCCGGAATCTCATATCAGCCAAGCTTCTCCACCACCAGCTCATCGCCGGCCTGAGTGCCCGTGCGCTCCAACGTCCCGGCGGGAAGCTCCAGCACCGAATGGGCCGACAGGCAGACCGAGAGCCGCCATGCCGGTACCTTGTGTCTCACCTTGCGGACTTTCTTTCGTTTGTCGAGATACGCCAGGTCGATCGGAAACTTCATGAAGAAGGTGTGGACCGATTCGCAGGGCACGATCCACAAGCCTTCGCCGGGGTTGAGCCCGGCGTGCTTGAGCAGCCCCGTCCGCCGTTTCGCGCTCGTGTCCGCCAGATCCGCGGCGTCCGCCAAAACGGTGTTCCGCGTATGATTTCGCACCAGGATCTTCAATTTCGACGAATATAACACGAGTGCGCCCAAGCTTGTGCTGAGCGTGCACTCGTGTCTGTACCCATGGGCCCCCGCCGGCCCACAGAACTCCATGAAAACCCTTGCGCCATCGACGTGGCGCAGGCCCTCCGGCCCCCCGCGCCCCGACTCATCGGGGCGCTTGTCGCGCGTCCACAGTTTCCGCGGCCGCAACCGATTCTCGAGGTCTTGACATCCGCCCGTAAAACCGATCACAAACTTTTGAATTTTTTTCTTCCCTTGTAAATCCCTCAATCCAAACCACCGCCTCCCTCCCCCAAGCCCCTTCACCGCCCTCTTCCCCTTGACCCCGCCTGTTACTCTGGAACTTGTAAAGGGCTTGCGCCCCACCGCGCCAGCCGCAACCACTTCAATCCTGGCCAGGATGCGTTGCTCTTCAGGTGGCATCTGATCTCCCGGTAGGCCCCTCAAAAGGCCGGCGGGAGATCCTGGGTTCGAACCCATCGGATTACCTTTGCTCAGAAGAGATCGGGTAGTCAGAGAGGACCGCCAAACGGTCCAAAAAACATCTGGGCGGCCGGAACAGGAACGCATATCTTCAAATGCGGAGATATCTTCCCAACGGCCGGCCGCCGGCAACGTCCACCCTTCGACTCCTCCCCTCCAGCCGTAGTGTCTCTGCTCTTATCCCGATCGTCCCCGAAAGACGCTTCCTCCAAACCGTGTGCACCAGATGCGATAGAATCCCAGGAGCAAAGGAGCGCACCATGCGTACGTTCGCGACAGCCATCACTCTCGTGGGCCTCGCCCTGCCACTGTCCGCTGCATCGGTTTCCGCTGCAAAGCCGGAAGAGATGGGCGTCTCATCGGAGCGCCTGCAGCGCATCCACCAGGCCGTTCAGCGCCACATCGACGACCACGACATCTCGGGCGCCGTCACCCTGGTAGCCCGCAAAGGACGCGTCGTCCATTACGAAGCGCACGGCTCCATGGATCTCGATTCGAAGAAGCCCATGGGCAAGGACAGCCTCTTCTGGATCGCTTCGATGTCCAAGCCCATCACCGGCGTCGCCATCCTCATGCTCATGGAGGAAGGCAAGGTCCGCCTCACCGACCCGGTTTCGAAGTTCCTGCCGGAATTCAAAGGTATGAAAGTGGCGGTCGTGCAGGAAAGACCCGCCGGCGCGCCGCCCTCCTTCTACACGATTCCGGCGAGCCGCGAGATTACCATCCGCGATCTGCTCACCCACGTCTCCGGGCTGGCCAGCGGCGGTCCAGCCAGCATGGCGGAGGCCGCCAAAGTCGCCCGCAAGCCCGGAGAGAAGCTGTCGGACTACATTCCGCGACTGGCCACCACGCCCCTCGACTTTCAGCCGGGCTCCCGCTGGAGCTATAGTCCCGGCGCGGCCTTCGACACCCTCGGCCGCATCGTCGAGGTGGTTTCCGATCAAACCTTCGACCAGTTCCTGCGAAGCCGCATTTTCCAGCCGCTCGAAATGGGCGACATCTTCTTCCATCCCTCCCCGGACCACTTGCCGCGGGTCGCGACCACCTATCATCGCGCCGATAACGCCCTCCAGAAGGTGGACATGCAGAACCGTCTGTCGAACACCACCTATTTCTCCGGAGCCGGAGGACTGATGACCGATGCGCAGGACTATCTCCAGTTCGGCGAGATGCTGCTCGATGGCGGCCAGTTGAACGGAAAACGCCTGCTCAGCCCCAGGACCGTCGAACTGATGGCCTCGGTCTTCGCGCCGGATACGCTTCCCGGCCGCGCGCCGGGCCGCGGCTTCGGCCTCGGTGTGCAAGTGGTCAGCGATCCCATCGCCGCCGGCTACCGCGTCTCTTCGGGCAGTTTCGGATGGGATGGCGCCTACGGAACGCATTTCTGGGTTGACCCCAAGGAGAAGCTGGTAGGAGTCCTCATGATTCAGACCGACAATCCCAACCGCCAGCTCGATCGCGATTTCGAAAACGCCGTGATGCAAGCCATCGTGGAATAGTGCCGCCGACGTGGCGCGGAAGGGTTTTCGAGGCTGCCGCGTCCCGACTCCTCGGGACGCTTCTTGTCCGCCCCGCCATCAAGCCGCATTGACAACTCCCCGTCCTCGTCCTAATATGACGTTAGGCGACATGTCGTGACACGGAATGACGAGCCAGCCGGCAAACCGCTCACCGAGCCCGTCCTCTTGATCCTGCTGAGCCTGGCAGACAAGCCCCAGCACGGCTACGGCCTCATGAAGGATATTGAGACTCTCAGCCATGGGCGCGTCCGCTTGAGCACCGGCACTCTGTACGGAGCCCTTCGCCGTCTGCTGGAGGTTTCCTGGATCGAGCGCTTCGAGCAGGACGACACGTCGCGAGAGAAACAGGCCTACAAACTGACGCCCGCGGGCCGAAAACAACTGCGCGCGGAGTTGGATCGCATGAAACAACTGACGCGTGCCGCGGCCGCGCGCCTCAAAACCCGCGAGGTTTGACATGCTGCCGGCGCGCATCTACCGCACTCTGCTTCGCCTCTATCCCAACGACTACCGGGCGTTGTTCGCCGCGGAAATGTCTCGCGCGTTCCGCCAGGCCGCTGAAGAACGCCGTCGGCAATGCGGTCCGGCATTCGTCGGCTTTCTCCTGTCCGAACTCGCCGGCCTGTTGATCGGCGCCTCCGCGGAGTGGATTTCCAAATGGACTACGGACCGTTCGGTGCGAGGCCGCAGCCTGCCGGATTTGCGCATGCTCCGCCCTCCCGGCGTCCCTCGGGAGGTCTGGTTCGCCGGTGCCTGCCTGTCTGCTCCGGACACCTCCCTGCCGGAGGAACTCATCGATGCGCGGAACCGCGTCTCCCTGTTAGTCCAGCGCATGGTCTACGCCATCGCCAATCATGATTTTCCCGGCGCCCGCCGCTACTCCAACGAAGAGCGCCAGGCACGCGCCCAACTTCGCCGCCTCGAAGAGCGGTGCCACATCGAACACTCCCGAGACTGACCCATGCTGGTAGGACATTTCGCTGCCGGTCTCGCGGCCAAACGCATCGCACCGTCGATCTCGACCGGAACCCTGGTGCTGGCCTGCATGCTCGCCGATCTTCTCTGGTGCTTCTTCATGCTCGCCGGGATCGAGCACGTCGAGTTCAAGCCTGGTATGGGCGCCGCAAACTACATCGGCGCCTCCGAGATTGCCCTGAGTCACAGCCTCCTGATGGACTTGCTCTGGGCAGGCTCTCTGACCGCCGTGTTCTTTCTGGCGCGGCGGAACCGCCGTGCGGCGTGGGTCATCTTCGGCGCCGTCCTCAGCCACTGGCTCCTCGACTGGATCAGTCACCCGCCGGACATGCCGCTGACTCCCGGCATGCACCGATACTTCGGCCTGGGCCTGTGGCGCTCCGTGCCAGCCACCATCCTGGTCGAAGGCGGCTTCTGGCTCATCGCTGTGGTGCTCTACGCTCGCGCGGCGCCTGCCAAGAAACGCTCGGGTGTCTGGGCATATTGGATCGGGATCGGCATCCTGACCCTGGCGTGGTACAACAATATCGCCGGGCCGCCGCCTCGCGATCCCCACACCGCCCCGCTTGCCAGCTTCTGCTTTTTCTCGCTGGCCGTCGCCTGGGCATACTGGATGAATCGCCTGCGCCTCTGGCCGGCTTCGCGCTGACGCTTATCCCCTGTTGTAATCTGGTCTCGTCACCTGGCACATCCCGTGAGCACCCCAACCAAACCCAAATCTTCGCGCCGATACTCCGCGAGGCGTTATTGGCGCGCAAACCGCACGCTCCTGATCCTCCGAGCCCTTCTGGCCGTGCTGATTCTGGTCACGGTCCTGGTCTTTCGGGCGCGATTCACCCTGACGTTTCAATCGCCCGTGGTGGTTCGCCTCCGGTGGCCGGTAGTGGTCGCCCCCAGAATTCGCAGCGGCGGCGCCCTGGAAGCCCAAGCCGATCAGTCGGGCCGCCACTTGACTGCCTACCAGCAGTACGCCTGCAACAAGTTCGGTCCCGACTGCCGGGTCGCCCTGGCAATCCAGCGTGCCGAAAACGCCCGAGGAACCTGTGAAGTCTTTCACTACAATTCGGATGGCACCTTGGATTGGGGCTACTTCCAGATCAATACCGTGCACCTGAAGCGGGCCGGAGTAAACTTACGGGATCTGCTGGATTGCCGCGCCAATATCGATTTCGCCTACCAGCTTTACCTGGAACGGGGATTCGCGCCCTGGAGCACCTTCAACGACGGAACGTACCGGCGGTTCCTGCGGAATCCTTAATGTGCGAAGCTCTGGAGGACCTATGTCGATTGACCGTTTGACGCGCCGCACCTGGCTCGCCGGCGCCGTCTCCGTTGCCGCGGAAATGGCGCCCGCCGCCCCTCCTCAAAACTCGGACCCTCTCGCGTGGTCGCTGACCGAAGCCGCGTCGGCGCTGGCGAAACGGACGATTTCGTCCGAAGAGCTGACCCGCCTGTGCCTCGCACGCATCGAAAAACTCGATCGCCAGCTCAATGCCTTCATCACTGTCGATGCCGATTCCGCGCTCGCCCAGGCGCGCGAATGCGACCGCCGCCGCGCCGCCGGAGGAGTGCCCGGCACCCTGCTCGGCGTTCCGATTGCCCTGAAGGACAACATCGATACCGCGGGCGTCCGCACTACCGCCGCCGCGCAGGTGTTCAAAGATCGTGTCCCCTCCGAGGACGCCGAGGTCACCAGGCGATTGAAGGGGGCCGGCGTGGTGTTCCTGGGCAAGCTGAACCTCGACGAGATGGCGTTCGCCGGCACGGGAACCACCGGCTGCTTCGGCCCCGCGCACAATCCCTGGAATTTGGACCGGATCACCGGCGGTTCCTCGGCAGGCTCCGCCGCTGCGGTATCGGCGGGCCTCTGTTTCGGCTCCGTCGGAAGCGACGACGGCGGATCCGTCCGCATTCCCGGAGCGCATTGCGGCGTCGTCGGATGCAAAACGTCCTACGGCCGCGTCAGTACCCGGGGAGTGGTTCCCTCCGCTTATTCCATGGACACCATCGGCCCGATCACCCGCACCGTGGAAGATGCCGCCGCCCTTCTCCAGATCCTCGCCGGTCACGATCCCCTGGACGCCATCACGCTCCGCGAGCCGGTGCCCGACTACGCCCAGTCTCTGCGCCTGCCCATCGCACCACTGCGGGTCGGCGTGCCGCGTCCATATTTCTTCGAACAGCTTCACCCCGATGTCGCCGCCGCGGTAGAAGAGGCCATCCGCCATCTGCGGCCAAAAGTCCGTGAAGTCCGCGATGTCACGTTGCCGCGGCTTCGCCAGGCCGAGAACGGCGACTACGACGTCGAGCTTTATCATTATCAGAAGCCCTTCTTCGACAAGTCTCCCGAGCTATACCATCCCTGGTCCCAGCGCCACCTGAACCAGATGAAGAAGGTCGAAACCCTGGCCTACATCGAAACGCTCAAGCGTGTCCGGGAGTGCCGCCGCGATATCCGCCGCGTCTTCGAGGAAGTGGACGTGCTGCTCCTGCCCACCATGCGGGAGCCGGCTCCCCTGATCCGCGAGACCATCGACGAAACCCATCGCCGTCCTCCGAGCAACACCTCGGCTTTCAATCACTACGGCACACCGGCGCTGACCCTGCCGTGCGGGCTCTCAAAGGACGGCATGCCGATCGGTCTGCAAATCGTGGGGCCACCCTTTGGCGAACCAGTGGTCCTGCGAGTGGCATTAGCCTGCCAGCAGTCCACCGATTGGCGCCGTAAGTCCCCGCCGATCCTGTAGTATCATCGGCACAGCATGCCGTCCATCATCTGGAAAGGCCAGCTTACCTTCGGATTGGTTTCGATTCCCGTGAAGCTCTTCCGTGCCGCGCGGCGCGAGCGGGTCCGGCTCCACTACGTGCATCGTGCGGAAGCCGCCGAGCCCGCTCCAACCCCATCGCCGGCAATCCTGCCGATGTCTGCCGCCGCAACTGCGTGGCCTTCCCACGGGCTCGAAGAACCTACCCAGACGTTCGAATCCGAACCGGACTCCGGGCCCGAGCCTGAGCGGGAACCGCTCCCCCCGCCCGTTAGCCGCGTGCGGCAAACGCTCGTCACCGATACCGATGACCAGCCCGTCAGCCGTTCCGAGCTTCTCCGGGGCTACGAGGCCGACAAGGACCAGTATGTCGTGCTCGAACCCGAAGAACTGAAAGGCCTGCAGCGCAAGACCTCGCCGGCGATGGAGATCGTCCGCTCCGTGCGTTTGTCGGAAGTCGATCCGGTGTTCTTCGAAACCTCCTATTACATGGCCCCCGGACGTGGAGGCGAAAAAGCCTACGCGATTCTCTTCCGCGCGCTCCAGGAGACCGGGCACGTCGCGCTGGCACGAGTCGGTATGTACGGCCGCGAGCACGTCGTCATCGTCCGCCCCGGCCAACATGGGATCCTCGCGCACACCATGTTCTACACCGACGAGATCCGCTTCGAAAATGAGTTCCGCACCGACGCGCAGTCTGTCGGAGAAAAGGAACTGGCGCTCGCCCGGACCTTCCTGGAGGCCCTCGAAGCGCCCTTTTCGCCGGAAGAGTTCAAAGACACCTATCGCGACGAACTGCAGGCGATCATCGCCCGAAAGCAAGCCTCCGCGGGTATCGCCTCGCCCGCACCGCCGCCGATTGCGCCTCCACCGGGAGTCGACATTCTCGAAGCACTCCGCAAGAGCATCGAGATGCGGCGCAAGCCCGCCCGATCCGAGACCCAGCCGGCACCCCCGGCAGGCAAGCGCCCTCGAAAAACTCGGTGATTCGACGCGGGCGCTAGTAGTCCCAGAACCATCGCCCTTGCAACTTCTGCTTGAACCGTTGTATTCAGCCATATAATGGAAGAAATCAACAGACGGGGAAAACTCAGATGACTCCTGCTGCGCGAGTAGCGTTCGATGATGGCTGCGATCTGACCCGCCAGGCGTGGGGCCTGTTACAAGCCGAGAAAAACGACCTGGGGATGCCGGATCTCGCCATCCAGCCCGTCGATGTCTTCTTGAAAACCGCCGCCGCGCAGACTCCCACCACCACCGCCGAGCGCGAGTTGATTCTCGACCAGGCGGCCCTGATCTTCAATCACCTGTATCCTCACCTCCCCTTCAAAACCGACCTCTACCATTTCATCCACCCGCAGGATTACCTCGCTCAGAACGTGCGGCCCTTCTTCGCGAAGTTAGACGAAGCCACCTTTCACGATTACGTGGTCGGGGCATTCTCGCTCGTGCGGGATGCCCACACTCTCTACGTCAAGCCCTCCCCATTCCAGGGCGCGGTGGCGTTCCTGCCTTTTCAGATGCATGCCTACGAGGATCACACCGGCCGTCACTACGTGGTCACCAAGGTCATGAAAACCAGCCTGGACGGCGGGTTCGGCCACCCCTACTTCGGCCCCGGAGCCGAGATCATCTTCTGGGGAAAGGAACCCATCGATCTCCACGTCCAAAGGGCGGCCGGCCGGCTTCCCGGCGGCAATCCTTCGGCCTATTTTTCGCGCGGCTCGATTCACTGCACGGTGCGGCCCCTGGCCTTCGTGCAATTGCCGTTTGCCGACGAACTGCCTGCCGCCACCATCCAGTACCGGCCGTATCAGGGCTCCGGCGTCCGCGCCATCAGCCTGCCGTGGGCCGTTGCCTCCGGTTTCGGCACCGCCACCGGATTCCCCGCCAGCGTGTTCAGCGTCAGTGTGCTGCACGCCAACACCGCGGATATCGGCAAAGTGCTGCATGGCCGCGATGCCGGCCCCGCGCTGCCTGCCCCCGTCCCCGATCTCCAACAAGTGTCGAATCTGCCCGAGACCTTCGAGTTCCAGCACACCAACGGCTCCGCCCTGGCGGATTCGCTCGACCCTGCATTGCTCTCCATCGACCGGCGCCCGGACGCCCGTTTCGGCTTCATCCGGATCAAGCGCTTCAGCGATAACGGCCCGGCGTTGGAGATGGCCGACCGCGTCGTCAACGAGTTCCAACGCATTCTGACGCTGCTCGACAACCTCGCTCCCGACGGCCTCGTGCTGGATATTCGCGGCAATCCGGGCGGCGACGTCCATGCTGCCGAACGCTTGCTCCAGATGCTTACGCCTGGCCTGATCTCGCCCCAGCTTTTCCATCTGGCAAACACGCCCGCGGTGCTGCAGATCCTGCGCAACCTGGATGCCGCCATCGCCCGCGAGCACCAGCTATCCGCCGTCGAAAGCGCCAAGCTGACCGATGCCAGGCTCGAGTTGGGCCCGTGGCTGCAAGACGCCAACAACCAGCCGCTGCCGGATGGCGATCGCCTCACCACCGGCAAAGCGCTCACCGACATCCGCCTCGCCAACGAAATCGGACAGGTCTACCAGGGCCCCGTCGCGCTCCTCGTGGACGGCCTTACCTACAGCGCAGCCGACCTTTTCGCGGCCGGATTTCAGGATCACAAGATCGGCCGGGTCTTCGGAACCGATGCCACCACCGGCGGCGGCGGCGCCAACGTGTGGACCCACGACGACCTGTTGAACAAGCTCGGGCCGGAACCGGGCCTTGCGCTGGCTCCCCTGCCCGGCAATGCCGGCATGACCCTCGCCATCCGGCGATCCTCCCGCGTGGAGTGCTTCCTCGGGCAGCCTGTAGAGGACTTTGGCGTCGCCGTGGACGATCAATATGCGCCCTCTTCGGTAGAGGATGTGGTCAACGGCTTCCCCAGCCTGATTCGCCGCGCCTGCGAAGTGCTGGGATCCCTGCCGGCGTACCGCATCGAGGTTTCCAGGACCGCGCTGCTGCCGGATGGCAGCGTCACGGTGGAACTCACTACCGCCAACATCCACTCGCTGCAATTCTTCCTCGACGGCCATGCGGTGTTGACCGCGCCCGCGGGCACATCCTTCACCGTGCCGGCCGCCCCCGGCATCTCCAGCCCGTCTCGCCTGCGGATCAAGGGCTACTGCGCCGTGGCTTCCGCGATTGGCGCAAACACGCCTCCCGCAGCCGTTCGCGCCATCGCCCTCGCGCCTCCGCCCGCACTGGTGGCGCCCATCGACTTCGTGACGCAGTCTCCCACCGATGACGATTCCGTGAACCAGCCGTGAATCCCGGTGATTTCATCTCGCGCTATCGGGTGGTCAGCCTGATCGGTAAAGGCGGTATGGGTGTGGTCTACCGCGCCGAGGATACGCGCCTCATGCGTCCCGTCGCCTTGAAGTTCCTGCCCCGCGATTCGCTGACCGAACGCGCCCGCTACCGCTTCCTCAACGAGGCCCGCGCCGCCGCGCTGGCGCGCCATCCCAACATCTGCCCCATCTACGACATCGAAGAGACCGATGGCGAACTGTTCATCGTCATGGCGTACCTGGATGGCGACACCCTCCAGAGCAGGCTCTCGCGCGGGCCCCTGGATCCGGCCCAAGCCGTCGACTTCGCGTTTCAAATCGCCAACGGCCTCGCCGGCGCTCACGAACTGGGCATCGTTCACCGCGACATCAAAAGCGGCAACATTATGGTGGACCGCGGCGGCCACGTCTCCATCATGGATTTCGGACTGGCCTTGTCTTCCGATGCCCTGCGCATCACCCGCGAAGGTGTTTCGGTGGGCACTCCCGCCTATATGTCTCCCGAGCAGGCGCAGGGACAAACCGTGGACGGCCGCTCCGACCTCTGGTCGCTGGGTATTGTCCTGTTCGAAATGCTGACGGGCACGCTTCCGTTCCGCCGCGAGCACTCTTCCGCCATCCTGCACGCGATCCTCACGGACCCCGTACCGGAGATCTCGTCGCTTCGGCCAGGCGTGCCTGAGAGCCTGCAAGCCATCATCGCGAAGGCGCTGGCCAAGAATCCCTCGGAGCGCTGGCAGACCGCGACGGAACTGGCCGCCGCCCTCAAACGCCTGCAGGCCGGAAGCCGCGTCAGCGCCGATTTGAGCGTCACCCGAAGCATGGCGATGCCGTCGGCCACGTCGGCGTTCCGCAAGCGGGCGAAGCTCCCCGCCGCCGCTGCCGGTCTGCTGCTCGCCGCGTCCGCCGGATTGGGCCTCTACCGCTTCGCCGCGCGGCGCGAGCCCGCCGCCGCTCCAGCCCCCGTGATCCCGGCGGTCAAGCAGGTGGCCGTCCTTCCGTTCCAGGTGATCGGCGGAACCGACGACACCCGCACCGTCGCCGATGGCCTGGTGGAGATTCTGACCATGGCGCTCTCCGACATGGAGCATTTCGAGCGCGGCATCAACACGGTTCTGGCGAGCGAAGTCCGCAAGCGGGGAATCACCACGCCCGAAGAGGCCCACCGGATCTACGGAGCCAATCTCGCCATCACCGGCAGCGCCCAGCCGTCCGCCGGCCGCGTAGACTTCACCATCAATCTGGTGGATGCCGTGAACGCCCGCCTGATCGCCAGCCGGAACTTCGTATACGACCTGCAGAACCCGCTGGTGTCCAAGGACCAGGCCATCACCCAGGTCGCCCGCATGTTGAATCTCGACCTGCCGGCAACCGTCCACAGCGCCATCGGAGCGGGCGACACCGCGGCGCCGAATGCCTACTCCGCCTACATTGAAGGACGCGGCCTGCTGGCTCGCTACGATCTGCCCGGCAACGTAGACCGGGCCATCGAACGCTTTACCAGGGCCACGCAGCAGGACCCCAGATACGCGCTCGCTTATGCCGGCCTGGGCGAGGCATACTGGCGGAAAACCCGCGCCACCGGCGACCAGCAGTGGGCCACGCTCGCCAATCAGAACGCGGAGTACGCGGCGCAACTCGATAGCAGCCTGGCGATCGTCCACTCCGTGCTCGGATCCGTCTACCACGACTCGGGCCGCGAGGACGACGCCATCCGCGAGTTCCAGCGCGCCATGGAACTCGCGCCGGCCAACGCCGAAGCGCCCCGCCAGTTGGCCGAGGTCTACAAAAACCTGGGACGCTTCGGTGAGGCCGAAGCGCTCTATATCCGCTCCACCAGGTCGCGCCCCACCGATTGGTACGGCCACCTGCTGCTCGGCGTCTTCTATTACGAGCGGCAGCGCTACCCCGAAGCGGAAGCCGAGTTAAACCAGGCCAAAGCCCTGACCCCCGATAACGATACCGTCCGGCTCGACCTCGGCGCCGTCTATCGCATGCACGGGCGTTATGCCGAGGCCATCGAGGAATATCAGCAGGCCTTGCGCATCCGCTCGAGCGCCGCCACCTTTGCCGCTCTCGGCGGAGCTTACTATTATCAGCACCGGTTTTCCGAGGCGGTCTCCGCCGTCGAAGCCGCCATCGACCTGGATTCCAGCGACTACCGGTATTGGGGAAACCTGGGGATCTACTATCGCCGGAGCCCCGGCAGCGAATCCAAATCCGAGCCGGCGCTGCGGCGCGCCATCGAACTTGCCGCGAAGTTCGCGGAGACCCGGAAATCCGACTACAACGTTCGCGCCAACCTGGCGGAATACCGCGCCCGCCTGGGAGACGCCAAAGGCGCGCTGGCGGAAATCGACCGCATCCCCGCCGCGGCGCGCGCACCGTACACCACCCGCCTGGCCATCGCCTACGAACTAACCGGCCACCGGGATCAGGCGGTCGCAGTGATCCGCGCCAATCTGAAGAGCCCCGCCACTCTGAATCAGATCAAAGACGACCCGGACCTCGCCGCGCTCTGGCGCGACGCCAAGCTGCAGCCCTGAGGCCCCCGTGGCGCAGGCACTCCTGCCTGCCGCGTCCCGAGGCTGCCACGTCCGACTCCTGAGAGACGCTCGTTGCCGACGTCCAGCCGGGTTGGTCGGCCGCCGCAGTCAGCCCGAAAGGCGTCCCGGGGAGTCGGGACCTGCAGACACAAGTGTCCGCGCCACGTCGCGCGCAAGCACCTTCACTCGCGCCCCTAAGTGTTGATGATCGGATCGTCCGCCAGAACCGCCTGAGCCGCAAGGGCGAGATCCTGTTTCGCGGCTTCCAACAATTGCGGGAGCCGCGGGTCGGTCTTATTGTCGTTGGAAAGCTCCAGGATGAACTGCAGCTCCGAAATCACAGTTCTCAGATTGATCGCCATTTCGGCAATATATCACAAGAGTACGATTTCGTACCCTAGGTCGCCGGGTACCAGCCCAAAAACCTCTGGCCCGCCAGCGCCAACGCGATCGCGGCTACGCCCAGGAACGTGCCGAACGGCAAGGGGTAGGTCGAAGCGTCCTTCCCCGTCACCTTGATGTATCCGTAACCGAGGATCGTTCCTGCGACCGACCCGAGGATCAGCGTCAGCAGCGCGTGCCGCAGACCCAGGAAGCTGCCCGCCATGGCGATCAGCTTGACATCGCCCAACCCCAGGCCCTCGCGGTGGCGTAATCTCTCGTAGATCCACCCGCCGCCCCAAAGAAAGATAGACGGCAGCAGCGCGCCTCCGAGCGATTCGGTCATCGACTGCCAGCGAACCGGCACCTCCACGCCGAAAATCGCGAGAATCGCAGTCGAGGTGATGTCCGGAACTTTCACGAATTCGGCAAACGCGATGCCCGCCGCCAGCCCACCCAGGGTCATCTCGTCGGGAAGAAGCCGCTTCTCCAGGTCGCAGAAGATCAGCCCGACCATGAGCGCGCCGAAGAGGCACATTTTGAAGGCCCCGGCATTTGGTCCGAGAGTCCACACGAAGAAAAGGAAGAGCAGCCCGGTGATCAGCTCCACCGCGGGGTACCGGATCGAAATGGGCCTGCCGCAGTGGCGGCAGCGGCCCCGCAGCAGTGCATAACTGACAATCGGAACGTTGTCGTACCACGCGATCCTCTTTCGGCAGCGCACGCAATGTGAGCGCGGCTTGATCACCGACCGCCCGCGCGGCAAGCGGTGAATGCACACGTTCAGAAAACTGCCGATCACCAGTCCGAAGAGCAGCGCCACGATGGCTTCGATCAATCCAGCACCTTCCGATAAACTTCCATAGTACGGCGGACCATGCGGTCCACCGTGAATTGTTCGAGTACGGTTTGCCGCGCCGCAG
Source organism: Bryobacteraceae bacterium (assembly GCA_035501495.1). Classification (GTDB taxonomy): domain Bacteria; phylum Acidobacteriota; class Terriglobia; order Bryobacterales; family Bryobacteraceae; genus JAIQFL01. The sequence goes on from DATJWB010000338.1 coordinate 35,191, forward strand.
TCCCCATACGCTGCGCCAGCGCCGGATGGTCGAGCACCTGCCGCATGGCGGCGGCAATCGCTTCGGGCGCGTTGTCCGCCAGCATTCCGTTCTCGCCGTGGCGGATCACCTCCGCAAGCCCTCCCACCCGGCTGGCCACCACCGGCACGCCGGCCGACATCGCGAGCAGCGCTCCGGAGCCGAGCCCTTCGCTATAAGTGACGTACAGCAGGAGCGCCGCGCGCGGCAGGTCCCGCTCCAGATCCGCTGAGAATTCCAGCGTCACACCGGCAAGCTGTGCCGCCTTGCCTGCCAGTTCGGCGCCTTTCTGGGGATCCGCGCTTGCCGGCGAAAGGACGAGGGCCGTGCCGCCGGTTGGGCCCGGCTCCAGAACCGGCACACCGTCATACACCACCGAAACCTTCTCTTCGGGCACTCCAGCCTCGATCAACACCGATTTCACAAATTCGGAGACCGCAATGTAGCGTGCGGCCCGCGCATACTTCCACCGCGAAACCGGGGACCTGCCCGGGACAAACGCCACGCGGCGGGACACCACCAGCCGCGGCCCGCCCGTGAGCGCGCCCAGGGTGTGGCCGCGCGCATCGTGTGCGTGCACCACGTCGTGGTTTCGCGCCAATCTCCTCGCCTTCGCCAAACCCCAGTCTTCCACGCGCCATCCTCGTTTCCTCACAGCCTCGTAGAGCGGCACCCTGGAGGGTGCCAGCAGGGTGGACTGCACGCCCGCGCCGTCGAGCCCTTCGATCAGGCGCAGCACCTGCCACTGCCCTCCGCGCATCTCCCGGCCGGCATCGAGGTGCAGGATGCGCATCAGCTCATGATTCTCGCTTTGGAGTATTTCAGAAACGTATAGAACGCTGCCATATAGGCAATGGTTAACCCTTCCAGCCCATCGAGGAATCCTCGCTGCAGGAAGTAGGTCTTCGCGAACGTCCAGGCGGGATCGAGGATCACGCGAAACAGCGGCACCTTCACCTTGCGCGCGGCGATCTCCTGGGCCGCCAGCGTGGTATAGCGATCGAGCGATCGCAGGTGCTCGGAGAGGGAGTCGCAGGTGAAGTGCAGGAGATTGCTTTCCAGGTGGCCTATGCGGCCCGTGGAAATCACGCTCTCGTGCACGAAATCGCCCACCCACCTGGCCTTGCGCCGGTCGTACAGGCGCACTTTGCGGTCCGGGTACCAGCCCGAGTGCAGGATCCAGCGCCCCAGGTAACGCGCCAGCCGCGGCATGGTGTAGGCGTCATAGCGCGGCCCGTTCTTCTTCAGGTTCCAGAGTTCGGCTTCGAGGGCTTCGCTCAGCGCCTCATCGGCGTCCAGCGAAAGGATCCAGTCGTGGCTGGCCTGTTCGGCGGCCCAGTTCTTCTGGCCCGCAAAGCCGCGCCACCCGGCTTCGATCACGCGCGCGCCCAGCTTTTCCGCGAGTTCCACGGTGCGATCGACCGATCCGCTGTCCACGATCAGAATCTCGTCGGAGCAACGCAGGCTCTCGATGGCGCGGGCGATATTCCGCTCCTCATTGAGAGTGATGATGGTCGCCGTGATCTTCATGGCCTATGAAATGTGGCGCGGGCACTCCTGCCGGCCGCGTCCCCACTCCTGGGGACGCTTGCCGGGCCCGCACTCTGTCGCTGGCGGCGAAGTGATCTTCGAGGCGGCCAAAAGCGTCGGCATGAGTGCCGGCGCGGCAGGCAGGAGTGCCTGCGCCACGCAGCCGGCGAGCCGGAACCTATAGTCCTCCGGGACGGATCGGATCATAGATAAAGCAGAGGACGAAGATGATCAGCGCCAGCCACCCGAGCTTGCGCCGGCCCGGGCTAAGCTCGGTGGGATCGTCGATCACCGGATGGCGGCGGCCTAGAAACAGAAGAAGCAGTCCGAGCAGAATCCACCCCTGCCAGAAATAACCCAGCGGCAGGAGCGCGAAGCACAACACCTTGGAGACCCGCTTGTGGGTCCGCGGGAAGAACGAGTAGTAGATATGGCCTCCATCCAGTTGGCCGATGGGCAGCAGGTTCATTGCCGTGGCGAACATTCCCACCCATGCCGCCCGCGCCACTGGATGCAGGTACACATCCCCCGCACCGGCGCCCGGGAAAATCGCCCTTTCCATCAGCCATTGCAGCAAGGGCACGCCGAAATGCAGGCTCCCTTGATGGGCGATCCCCGGCATCACTTTCGAAAACGCGAGCCCCACACCCAGCGCCGGCAGCAGGAACACGAATCCGGCCAGGGGCCCGGCGATCCCGATGTCGAACAGAACGCGCTTGCTGTAAATTGCGGATCGCACCCGGATGAACGCCCCGAACGTCCCCAGCAGAGGGGAAGGCATGAAGTAAGGAAGGCTGGCGTCCACGCGATGGTACAGGGCCGCCAGGTAATGACCGAACTCGTGCGCCAGCAGGGTGGCGAGCAGGGTAAGGGAATACGGCAGCCCCTGCAGCAGACCCGCCGGATGGCGCCAGAATATCAGGTATAGATTCAAGCTGTTTTCCACGTCGAACGGCACATTGCGGTCGAAGTCCGCCTGCATCGCCGCGCCCACGATGGTGGTGGTCAGCAGCGTCAGCGAAAACAGCATCAAGTACAGCCAATAGCGCTCACGCGTGCGGGCGTGCACCCACGCCGCATAAGGTCCCGGCACGCCATCGCCGGCGTACACGGGGTAGGGGGCAGGAGAAAAATCCTGGGATGACACAATTTGACTGCCGCCGGCAGAGTTTCTACTGCAGCGTCTGCAGCTCCTTGCCGGGCTTGAAGCGCACCGCTTTCCCGGGCGGAATGGAAACCTCCGCCCCGGTGCGCGGATTCCGCCCGATGCCTGTCTTGCGAGGCTTGACGTTGAACACGCCGAAGCCGCGGAGTTCAATGCGGTCGCCCTGCTCGAGCGCCTTCTTCATCGATTCAAAAACCGTCTCGACTGCCATTTCGGCTTTAGTCTTGGTGATGCCGGTCCTGTTTACGACCTCGTTGATGATGTCCAGCTTGATCAAAACAGCCTCCTTCTCGAGCATCCGGTAGTGCGGCGCCGCGACAGCGGGGCGAAATCTGGTTCCCGCATTAGTCAACCATATGATAGGATTGAATTTATACCCATGTCAAGCGAGGTGCCTGTGAGGCGCATGACGCCGGTCACAAGCGAGGAATTCCGGCGCGCCTGCGGGCGATTCGCCACCGGGGTGACGATTGCGAGCGTGCTCGACGCGCAGGGCGTTCCCCACGGACTCACGGTGAGTTCTTTCACTTCGGTTTCGCTGAGTCCGCCGCTGATTCTGATCTGTCTCGGTCATCAGGTGACTTTGATCGACATCTTCCGCGCGTCGGGTTTCTTCGGGATCAGCGTCTTGGCAGAGCATCAGCGGGAGCTTTCCGAGCGCTTCGCCCGCAAGAACCATGACCGCTTCAACGGTTTGGGGTGGCACGCGGGAAAGACGGGAGTGCCGCTGATTTCCGGCGCGCTCGCCTCCATCGAGTGCGCCGTCGAGCAGCGCCACACCGCCGGAGACCACGACATCTTCGTGGGAGAAATGGTGGCCGCTCACGTGTCCGAAGGAGAACCGCTGATTCATTTCGCCAGCCGGTACCGGGCGTTGACGAAGCATAGCTAACCCCGCCGCACCCCCCACATGCCAAACTGAAATCGATGAGCAATCCTCTCTCGTACCTTCACGACCAGATCGAGCAGTGGCGCTCCGAGGGCACCTACCAGCGTCTGCGGATCCTGGAATCGGAAAGCGCCGCGGAGTCGCGCTTCGATGGTAAAGAGGTGATTAACCTCGCATCCAACAACTATCTCGGACTCACCACGCACCCCAAACTGCGGGAGGCCGCCACGGAGGCCGTGCGCAGGTTCGGCGTGGGATCGGGCGCCGTGCGCACCATCTCCGGCACCATGACGCTGCACATGGAACTCGAGGAGCGCATCGCGCGCTTCAAGAACGTCGAGGCCTGCGTCGTGTTTCAGTCGGGGTTCGCGGCCAACGCCGGCACGGTGTCCGCTATCCTGACCCCCGAAGACCACATCATCTCCGACGAACTGAACCACGCCAGCATCATCGATGGCTGCCGCCTGTCGCGCGCTAAAATTCACGTGTTTCCGCACAAGGACGTGGCCGCCGCGGAGAAGATCCTGGCGGACCTCGACAGTCAGCCCGGGCGGAAGCTCCTCATCTCGGACGGCGTTTTCTCGATGGACGGCGACATCGGCCCGCTCCCCGGCCTGGTGGAAGCGGCCGAGCGGCACGGCGCCATCATGATGGTGGACGACGCCCATTCGTCGGGTGTCCTCGGCCGCAACGGGCGCGGCACCATCGACCACTTCGGCCTGCACGGGCGCGTCGACATCCAGGTGGGGACGCTTTCCAAGGCTGTCGGCGTGCTGGGCGGATATGTCTGCGGGAGCCGCGATCTGATCGAGTTCCTGTACCACCGCGCGCGGCCATTCCTTTTTTCCACCTCCCATCCGCCGGCGGTGGCCGCGGCCTGCATTGCGGCTTTCGACGTGCTCGAACAGGAGCCGGAGCGCATCGAGCGCCTCTGGGACAACACGCGTCGCTTCAAGCAGGGACTCGAGGCGGCTGGCTTCAACACGGGCATCAGCGAAACACCCATCACGCCGGTGATTGTCGGCGAGGCCAAGACGGCCCACGAACTCTCTCGCGAACTTTTCCAGGAAGGTGTGCTGGCCACCGGCATCGGCTTCCCCACCGTGCCCAAGGGCAAAGCGCGGGTTCGAACCATTGTCTCCGCGACCCACACCGAGGCGGAGTTAGACCAGGCACTCGGGGTGTTCCGGAAGGTGGGCAGGAAGCTCGGGCTGGTCTAACAACGGACGTCCCGAAATCACTGCCGCAGCCCTCAGCCCGCGCCCTGAATCAGACCACCGGCGACGCTGGTGAGGCTGTGGCGCGCTTATTGGATCAGCGTCGTCGCCAACTCCCCCAGCCTGTCGTAGAACGCATTTTGGCCTTCCCGTGCCAGGGCTTCAGCCAACCCTGCCAGGAAATACCATAAATCGCCGACGTCTTCCGGCATCTTCTTGTACTGGGTGGCAATACTGACACCCATTTGATAGCTCACGAAGGCAGCACAGATTCTCCGTGCGAGTTCTCTGTCCACTTTGCTCTTGTCCAACATGCTCCGCAAACCTCCAGAGATTAGTCGTACCACGTAATCATCGCGCCAAAAGCGATTGTGAACAACGCATCGGCGGCCACGGATTGCTTCGGATATCAGCCAGCGATGCACAGGTCGAACCGCACCAGCCAGCCGCGAATCTCAGGCGAAGAGGAGTCGGCCTTTCGGTTCTGGAATCGGACGACCGAGTTCGCGGGCGGTTTCGATCCACTCCTGGATCACGGTTTCCACTTCTCCAGCGCTTGCATGCGAGTACCACCGTCCGCGGCGCATCCCGGCGACTCTGGAACTCCGCGATGAACGTGCCGTCTTCGGTGCTAATGATCCCCGCGTTTTCGTTCCGCAAAACCCGGGCCGCTAACAGCGACCGCAGATCCTCGAATCTGACATTAGCATCTGACGCTCGGATTGCTTTTCGATAGCAGCCAGCGATGCACAGCCATCTTTGGATCGGCTAAACATGACTCAATCCAACGTATGCCTTTTTCCGGGGGGTGAGCAGTTCGGTCCCTACCAGATCGATTCGTTGATCGGCGCGGGGGGCATGGGCGAGATGTGGAGGGCCCGCGACACACGGCTCGATCGCGTGGTGGCCATCAAGCAGACTGAAGAGTCGCCACACGGCCCGTTTTCAGCAGGAAGCCCGGGCCATCGCCGTCCCGAATCACCCGCATATCTCTCAAATCCACGATATTGGACCGGACTACCTGGTGCTGGAGTATGTCGAAGGCCGTGATTTGCGAGGTCCGCTCGGGCCGGAAGACGCCGTGCGCCTGGGGATCCGGGCGCCAAGCTTCTCGATTTCGGCCTGGCCAAAATGGCGGACCCTTCCGATTGCGGTGTTACCGAGACCGCGGAAGGCATGGTCGTGGGCACGGCCGCGTACATGTCACCGGAGCAGGCGCAGGGTAAGGCGGTTGATGAGCGCTCGGATGTGTTCAGCTTCGGGGCGGTTCTGTACGAGATGCTGGCGGGCCGGCGCGCATTCGCCGGCGGCTCCATGGCGGAGGTGAGAGCGGCGCTGGAGCAATGCCTGGCAAAGCAGCCTGGTTTGCAGCCCTCGATCGCTGTGCTCCCTTTCGCCAATTTAAGTGCGGACCGGGAGAACGAATCCTTCAGCGACGGACTGGCGGAAGAGATTCTGAACCTGCTCACCAAGGTTCCGGAGCTGAAGGTGATTGCCCGCACTTCCTCCTTCGCATTTCGGGGCAAGCAGCAGGACGTCCGGAAGATCGCCGAAACGCTGGGCGTGAATCACGTGCTGGAAGGCACCGTCCGCCGGGCAGGGAATCGGCTCCGTGTGATGGCCCAGTTGATCCATGCCGGCGACGGAGCGCATTTGTGGTCGGAGCGCTATGACCGGGACATGACCGACATCTTCGCCATTCAGGACGAGATCGGTGGGCGTAAAACCGATCGGCGAGGTAGTCTCTCAGGCGAAATCGGCCGCGGACAAGGCTCTGGCCATCGATCCGGCCAATTCTCAGGCGCACAGTGTATTGGCCGTGGTGGCCGGAATCTTCGATTACGACTGGGAGGCGGCCGAAAGACACCACCGCAAGGCCATGAATGCAGAACCGGTCCATCCAACTGTGCGATTTCGCTATGCCGTTTTTTACCTGCTGCGCCTGGGACGATTTGCGGATGCCAGGGAACAGTGCCGATTGGCGCTCGAGAGCGATCCACTGTCCATGTTCCTTCATATCGGCATGGCTTTGTCCATACTCGCCGTCAGGCAACATGCGGAGGCCATCAAGTATTTATGCCGGGCAATGGAAATCGATGGAACTACTATATGATGTGGTTGGTTTTGGGCTCGCGCAAGTAGGCTCAGGCCGTGTGCAGGAAGCGATTGCCAGTTTCCAACGCGGTGTCGAGCTGGCGCCCTGGTACTTCGGCGGGCCGGCCTGTTTGGCCGCGGCGTACTCTCTGACCGGCGACCGGGAGCGCTGCCGGGAATGGCGGGCGATCCTCGCCGGCTGGCGGCGGTCTGCGATGGGAGAGGCCTTCTATTACTCCCTCACTGGCGAAGCGGACGCGATGTTCGATGCGCTCGAACGGGTCGCGCATCGGCTATGAATTCTTCAGACTGCCAAGCCCCATTCGCGCCACGCACTCCTCGAACCGCCGATCGCTCCGCAGGCAGTCCCACTGCGGCGCCACCGCCAGGTGGACCAGTGCCGGATCGTGGCCCTCGATAGACCGTTCCAGGTGGGCGAACGCCGCATCGAGGTCGCCCGCCTCACCGCAAAAGAGCGCCAGTTGGAGCGGCAGAAATGCCTGCGGGGCCTGTGCCGCCCGCTGCAAAACCAACCGGACCACTCCCGCCCGTCCGCCTGCGGCATAGGCTTCCTGAAGAGGTACGAGTGCCTCGGGTGGAGCGCCGTGCACCCGCGCGTGCTGGAGATTCTCCTCCATGTACCGGTCGAAATCGCCCTTTTTCAGGTAGGCGCCAGCCAAATGCTCCCGCGCGTGAGGGTGCCGCGGATCGATCTCGAGTGTCTTGTTGGCCCAGTCGATGGCGTCGTCATATCGCCGCTGATTCCAGTAGGCTAGCGAGATCTGCAAGTGCACCAGGGGAGAAAACGGATCGCGCTCGAGGGCCCGCAGTTTCATCGCGAGCCCGTCTTCGAGCCTGCCTCGCGCTTCCAGCAGGCGTCCGTAGAGAAGGTATGCCTCGGTGTGGTTGTGGTTGAGCTCGAGCGCCCGCTGGAGGCTTTTTTCGGCTCCGGCCCAGTCCCATTCCCCGAGGAACAGAACCGAGCCCAGCGCCACCTGCGCGTCGGTCGAATGATCGTCCAGCCCGAGGGCCCGAAGGGCCGCGGCTCGCGCTTTCGCGAAGGCATCGGCCGGGGGCGCCGCGCGCAATTCGGCCTGCGCACAGTATGCCAGGGCGAGGCCCGCGTGAGCCGAAGCGTGACACGGGTCCAGGGCAATCGCCGACTGGAACGCCTCGATGGCTTGGGGAACCTCCCAGTAGGATGCGCGCAGCAGGTGCGAGCGGCCCCGCCCGCACCACTCGTAGACCTCGGGACACTTGGCGGGTCTCGAGTCCGCGCGCCGGTTCAGCAGGCCGTCGATTTCGAGCCCCAGGGACGCGCTCACGGATTTCGCAATCGCGGCCGCCACGCGAGCCATTTCCGCGGGGGGCTCACTCCACTCGCCGCTCCAGATTCGGGCACTGTCTTGTGTGCGAATCAGCGAGGCGGAGAGACGCACTCGCTCGCCCATCCGGCGGAACTGCGAGTCCACCACCGCCTCCACTTCCAATCCGCGGCCAATCGCCGCGGGATCGCGTGCCTCGTCAAGGTACGGAACGACGGCTCTCTCCGGGCGAACGATCAGTTCCCGGCAGCGCCCCAGGTGATCGATCACTGCTTCCGCGATGGCCATCCCCATGTGCTCGTCGTGCTCGGCCTTCTCTCCCGTGGCTAGGGCCGGGAGCACCGCAATCGATCGCAACCGCGCCGAAGCTTCGTCCTCGACGCGCCTCACCGGGTAGGTGAACCGGTATCCGGAGCGAGCGACGGTCTCGATGGGCTTGATCCCCGCGCCGTTTCCCAGCGCCTTGCGCAGCGCCGAGATGTGCACCGCCAGGATGCCCTCTTCCACAAACGAGTCCGGCCATACGAGCTGCAACAGCTCGGACTTCGTCACCAGGCGGCCGGCATTTCGAACCAGCGCGACCAGGACATCGTAAGCTTTCGGCGCCAGAGGAATCGCGCAGCCGCCGCGCGCCAGCCGCCGCTCGGATACCTCCAGTGTGAAGTCCGCGAATTCGAAGACATCCCCGCCGCCCATAAATCTTAAGAGAATCTTAGCAGTTCCTTCAGGACCGGACCCCGCTTTCGCCGCTAACTTACGAATGAAGGAGAACTCACATGCAAGACCCTTTCATCGGAACCTGGAAGCTGAACGTAGAGAAATCCCAGTTCGATCCGAATCATCGCCCCTCCGCCGGGACGATGGTCTTCTCGCTCGAGGGTGAAGGCCTGTACCTGCTGCAGGCGCAAGGCACCAAGGAGAATGGAGAGAAGGTCACGGAAAGGCCGGCGCGATTCCATGTTGACGGTCAGGACCATCCCGTCCCCGATTTTCCCGGACTGACCGCCGTTTCCCGCCGGCCCGACACGCACACGATTCAATGCGAGGTCAGAAGGGAGGACGGCTCCGCGGTAGGCGGCGGCACTTACGTGGTTGCACCCGACGGCCTGTCACTCACGGCGACGAATTTCGGATACGACACACAACTGCGACAGTTCCAACAGTGCACGACGTGGGACCGCAGTTAATCGATGGAGGGCCTCACCAGTCCTCCCTCTGCTTTTCTGATGCCGTGTGGCGGCAAGGGCGTCTATGCCGTGTATACTAATTCTTTAGTATGCTCCGCGACCTCCTTTGTGGTGTCCGCTGGCTCCGCCACGATCCGCTCTGCAACCTGGCCGTCACGGGCGTCCTGGGACTCGGCATCGGCGATCGCGGTTGGGGAAGCCAGCAACGAGTCGCGGGCGGGCGGCATGCCGGCATCCGACTATCTGACCTGGCGGGATCGCACCGACATTTTTCAGAGAACGGTGCCATACCTGATGGACACCGTCACCATCAGCGGGATCCCCGAGCCCCGACCAGGGGAATGCCTCGCGAACCTCCGCCGCGCTCTTCCCGCTGCTGGGTGTTCCGGCGCGCCTGGGGAGGACGATGGTGGACTCCGACGACGAATTGCAAGCTCCCGGCGTGGTGGTCCTGAGCCATCGCCTCTGGCAGCGCCTGTTTCACGGCGATCCGGGGATTGTCGGCCGCGCGATGAACGTTTAAGGAGAAGCGTGCACCATCGTCGGGGTGATGCCTCCGGAATTCGTGTTCCCGGCACCCTACATCGACCTGTGGACACAGTTGCGGATCACGCCCGCGAGCCGCAACCGGGCGGAAGTGGCCGGGCCGGCTGAAGGACGGCGTCTCGATACCCCGGGCGGAAAGCGCCCTGAGAATCGCGGCCCGCCAGTTGGAGCAGGAGGATCCCAAAGAGAGAGCAGGGCTTCGCCATCATCCTGGTTGCGGTTGGGCTGGTGCTGCTGATCGCGTGTGCCGATGTCGGCGCGCTGCTGCTCAGCCGGGCAGAGTCTGGTTAAGGATGGCAACGGCGGGCGCGCCGGTCCGGTGGTCGTGTTGACGTTCGTCAGCGGCGGGTTATTCACCACCGCGATGGCCCGAATCCCCGGAATTCTCCGTAACCTCATCCAGTAATCCCTGGTAGTAGGCCATCTGCCGCGGCCTGTCGTAGCGGCCCGCCGGACTTGAGGGCTGCCGATCGGCACCCGCATGGTCAGGACATGGTCGGGTGAAAGCCGTGGTCCGCTTCCTGCTGCCGGATCAAACTGCGGATCGTGAGGCTCGAACCCACCAGGCTGAAAATCCCCGCCAGGACCATGCAGAGAAGCGCGTTGAAGCTCAGGACGCGTCCGTTTAACGCGGTGCGCTGCAACTGCGGAACCGCCAGCGGCAGCGCCGCGATCTGCTTCGTCAGGTATCCCAAGGTGGCGCGAGAAGCGGCCACTCCGGCGGCGCTCCCGAGCACCGCCAGCACCAGGCATTCCGCCAGCAACTGCCGCAGGATGCGCGAAAAGCCGCACCCAGCAAGCGCGGATCGCGATCTCCTTCTGCCGCTCGACCGCGCCACCTGTTTCCCGAAAAGACGCGGTTGGATCAGTCTCTGTTTCGGCCGGATGAGGCGGGCCCGGTGCGGCTGACGGTGGTTGGTGTGGTCCGCGATTCGTCACAGATGAGTTATGAAGTGGCGGCCGCGGGAGAAATGTACCGTCCGTACCAACAGTACATTTTTGGTGTTTTCATGTCGACCCTGGTGGTGCGGACTTCCGGCGATCCGCTAGCCGGGGCTGCCAATCTTCGCAAGGCAGTTTGGGATATCGAGCCGAACCAGCCGATCCTGGACGTCCGGGGGGTCTACGGAGTGGTGGCTTACACGACGGCACTTCGGGCGCCGGAGGTGGGAATCCGGGTGGCGCTCGGCGCGACACCTGGGAACGTCGTGGGCACGCTGCTTGGCGCGGCCCTGGTGCCGCTGGCAACCTGGCGGCCGGCGTGGCGTTCCGCGGTGTCCGGTCGAGACGGGCGTCGCACCTGTAAGCAATTGAAAAGGAATTGAATTAGCGATTTCTTAGCGGCTAGGTTCCGTCGTCCGGCGGGGGATCGCTACGGAGGTCCTCTTCGCTGCCCTTGGAGCGTCGTTTTCTCCCCGCCCGGGGCGGGGGTGCCAGTTGGCCGAGAAACTCCTGTTCCCTGCTGCGGTTTTTGCCGGCTTCCTCGAGCCGCTCCAGGCTGGAAATGGCGGCATTCAGATTATCGAGTTCCTCATGAAGCTGTTGGAGCACCTTTGCCAAGTCCATCGGAATCCTTTTGCGAGAATAGTATGTTTCCGCCCATAATCAATTCAGAAAATCCTTAGAACGGATTAGAAGAATGCCCCGAAACAAGGGGGGCGCACCGGCTTCGACATGGCAAAACGACAGCGAAATCAGCAAATCATACCGTGGGGTGCAGCACCGCATCCTCCCCGAGGGCGGGAGAATCCGCCGAATTCTGCAGGGAGTCCAGGGATTCGAGCACTCGCTCGAGGAGGCTGTCGGTCTGCGAGACCGTGGTCTTGAGCACTTCGATAGAATGTGCCTGGGTGGTAAGCCGGTCATCCAGGGAAGCCATGGTCTTCGCTAGCAGTTGCTCCATGGCGGCCACGATCTGCGCCGTGGAGGGAACCTCGGCCAACTTCCCGGCGTGTTCCTCCAGCCTGGCCTCCATGTGGGTAAAACGCGCCTGGTTGGCCGACTCCTGGTCTGCGAGCCGGTTTTCCAGATGCGCGATCGATTTCTTCAACTCTTCGATAACGGCAGAGTCCGCCCCGGCGCCGGCGCGATCCTTGCGGGAAAGGGTCAGAGCACCCGTAGCAACTCCCGCTAGAAAAATGACGATCCGCGGAACGACGTTGAGGGGTTTTTCCATTGGTGATTCACTTATAATACGTTTCGGAAAACCTATGCAAGTCCTAGGGTTAGTAACCGGGGTACTAGGTACGTACCCTGTTGCCGGCGATCATCCATCGCTGGCATTCTGACTTAGGAATCGTCCGCTAGAATATCAGGAGACGTCTGAATTGAGGCGTGGTTGCCAACCCGGGTTCGCCCTAAGACCGACTGCAGGAACCCTCCTTTTTGTGGAGTGCGACCGGTACGGGCGGGTACTTTGGATGAGTGAGTCCGCGCGGTCGGCGCTCAATTCCGGGGACCGTCTGTTGGAAACCATACCGTCGATTGTGTCGGCCGGAGAGATCGCTCCATCGCGGCCGATTTCCGGTGTTTGCGTATTTCGGCTTCTGGAACAGGGAAACAGAGTATTAATGGGCGTGCAGTTTATCGAACCCCAAAACGACCCGGGCTCGCCGGAAACCCACGGTCTGCTGGTAGTGCAGACCAATCTGCTGAGACACTATTTTCGTCTGCAGCATGTCGAACGTAACTTGTCCACACGTGCCCGGCAGCAGCGGCGCCCGGGTGGCCGCCTGTCGATCGTTCAGATCGAACGCGAGCGGCAACGTCTTGCCCGTGAGCTACATACCGGGATCGGACAGATGCTGGCCGCCATCCGGCTGCAGTTGGAGGTGATCGCGGCGCAGATGCCCGATCCGCCGGCGCTGGTGAAGCAGTCGTTGGGCCGCATTTCGACGCTGGCGAACGACGCGCTGGAGCAGGTGCGATCGGTTTCGCGGAGGCTGCACCCGCCGGAATGGCAGCGCCTGGCGCTCGAAACCGCCCTCGCGCAGTTATGGGAAATGAGCGGCATTCCGCAGCGGTTTGAGACCTCGCTTTCGCTGGCTCCGCTGCCCCACGAACCGGCTCTCGAAGTAAAAGTCCTGATGTACCGCGCGGCGCAGGAGGCCCTCTCCAATCTGACTCGCCACTCGCGCGCCACGCGCATCGATCTGACTTTGGAGCCGGTGGGCGAGACGCTGGTTCTGACCATTCAGGACAACGGGGTGGGCTTCGACGTTGCGAAACAGTTCTCGGCCCCGGCCAGCGTGGCATCGGGAATCGGGCTGCGATCGATTCGCGAGCAGGCCCACTCCGTAGGCGGAAAACTAATTGTGGAAAGCAGCCCGGTTGGCACTAAACTGGAAGTTTCCGCGCCATTTTCCGGGGCACTCCCGTAAGATCCGAAGGAGCAGTATGCAGGAAGGCCAGGCAATCACAGTGGTTCTGGCGGACGACCACGCCATCGTCCGGGAAGGAATCGCGGCTCTGTGCGAGAGCCACGGTATGCGCATCCTCGGACAGTGTCCCGACGGCGCCATGGCGGTGGACATGGTCACCTCGCTGAAGCCGGATTTTGCCATCCTGGACATGCAGATGCCCGGAATGACCGGCGTCGAAACCATCCGCAAGCTGCGCCAGGCGGGGTGCACCGCCAAACTGATGATCCTTTCCATCAGCCGGGACGAGAACATCGTGATGGAAGCCTTGCGCGCCGGAGCCGACGCTTACCTGTTGAAGGACGGACCGTCGCGGCACCTTCTGGATGCGGTCAGTTTTGTCCGCGACGGTGGCATCTACGTCTCGCCGCTGCTGCGCGGGGCAGGCATGTTCACGAAGCCCGGCAAGACTCAGGAGGAGGACCCGGTGTCCTCGCTCAGTCCCCGGGAGATGGAAGTCTTCTCTTATCTGGTGAATGGTTTGCGCGCCAAAGACATTGCCGACCTGCTGGAGATCAGTCCGAAAACAGTGGACACTTATCGGGCCAGCCTGATGCGCAAATTAAAGGTTCACGACCTGGTGGCGTTGGTGAAGTTCGCGATTGAACGCAATCTTACGAGCACTTCCTGATCGGTATGCACTCCCCCGGTCCCTTTCGAAGCGGGAATCGCTGGTAGTTCTCCAGGGACCGGATCAAGTCGTCAACCACAGCGCGGCGCGAGTAGAGTCGCTCCAGGGTACGGTTGCGAAATACCTCGGCTCCCTGTTTCCGGCGGTTCCACTCCTTTTCGAAAGTTTGCGGATTTGGCATAAATCAGGCTAGAACCTCTCGACCTCTCGACCTCTCCGGGCTTCCTGGAAGTGTTTTCCCAAACAATAAGAAATCAAGCATAACTTTGGTAACACCCAAAATCAAGACCTGTTGCGCCCTCCCGCGCTCTCCCCGCATTTTTACGGGGCCTAGGAACTCATGATCTAGGACATAATACCGATCAAACCCGTTCGCAGACCCGAATCCTTGTTTCAAAAATTTATATTCCGGGCAGAAATATCGTGTTACGATATAAATGTGCCCGAGATTCTGCCGGCAACGCCGATGCCCGACTCAGGCGAGGAACCCTCCCCTGCGGACTATCGAGCGCTGGCGGCTTTCCGCTACCAGATCCGCCGTTTTGTGCACTTCAGCGAAGCCGCGGCCCGCGCCGAAGGACTGGAGCCGCAGCAGCATCAGCTGTTGCTGGCGGTACGGGCCTGGGACGGGAATGCCGGCCCGACCATCGGGAATCTGGCGGAACATCTTCTGATTCAGCATCATAGTGCGGTCGGCCTGGTGGACCGCCTGGCGGCCCGCAGGCTGGTGGAACGCTCGCGGGGTGAGGAGGATCGGCGCCAGGTGCGCATCCGGCTCACGGCGGCGGGAGCGGGCACGTTGCGGCGGCTCTCGACGGAACATCGTGCCGAGTTACGGAAGACCGGGCCTTTATTGGTCGCCGCCCTCGGTACGCTGCTCGAAGAACTGGCCACGACGGAGAGGCAAAATGTTTCGGAGACTCAAGAGCACCGCAGATAAAGCGGCAGCGGCGCAGGCCATCGAACCCGAGCCGCTGGGCGATTTCACCATCACCCCGCGGGTTTTTTCGATTTCCGGTCTGGCGATCCTGATCGGGTTCGTGGGGGCATGGGTCGCGATGGCCCTGCTGAAGCTGATCGGACTGTTCACGAACCTCTTCTTCTTCCAGCGCTGGAGCGCCACGATGGTGTCTCCCGCCGGCAACCGCCTGGGGCTTTTCGAGGTGCTGGTTCCGGTAGGTGGAGCCCTGATCATCGGGCTGATGGCGCGCTACGGCTCGGACCGGATTCGCGGGCACGGGATTCCGGAGGCGATCGAGGCGATCCTGATCAATGGCAGCAAGGTCGAGCCCAAGGTGGCGATACTGAAGCCGCTCTCGAGCGCGATCTCGATCGGTTCCGGCGGGCCGTTCGGCGCGGAGGGCCCGATCATTATGACGGGCGGAGCCTTCGGGTCGATGATTGCGCAACTCTTCCACCTGTCGAGCACGGAACGGAAGACGCTGCTGGTGGCCGGCGCGGCTGCGGGGATGTCGGCAACCTTCGCCTCGCCGGTGGCCGCCGTTCTGCTGGCCGTAGAGCTGCTGCTGTTCGAGTGGAAGCCGCGGAGCCTGATCCCGGTGGCGCTGGCCAGCGTGACGGCCGGAGCCGCGCGGCGCTACATCCTGGGGATCGGCCCGTTATTCCCGGTTCCGGCACACCCGGTCTTTATCGGACCGCAAGGGCTGATGGGATGCGTGGTGGCGGGCGTCCTGGCGGGGGCGCTGTCGGCCCTGCTTACGATCTCGGTCTATGCGGCGGAAGACTTCTTCCTGCGGCTGCCGATCCACTGGATGTGGTGGCCGGCGTTCGGCGGGCTGGCGATCGGCCTCGGCGGTCTGGTGTTCCCGCAAGCCTTGGGGGTCGGCTACGACACCATCGGGGCGCTCCTGCAGGGCGACGTTCCTCGTAACCTGATTCTGGGCATTCTGCTGGTGAAGTCCGCGATCTGGGCGATCTCTTTGGGTTCCGGGACCTCCGGAGGCGTGCTGGCGCCGCTGCTGATGATGGGTGGCGCGCTGGGGGGAATCGAAGCCATGTTCCTGCCCCACGAAGGAGCAGGGTTCTGGCCGCTGGTCAGCATGGGGGCAATTCTGGGAGGAACCATGCGGTCGCCCTTCACCGGGGTGGTGTTCGCACTGGAGCTGACCCACGATGTCAACATGCTGCTTCCGCTTTTGCTGGCCGTCACCATCGCGCACGGCTTCACGGTGCTGACGCTGCGCCGGTCGATTCTCACCGAGAAGGTGGCACGCCGCGGCTATCACCTGAGCCGCGAGTACGCGGTTGATCCGCTGGAGGTGCTGTTCGTCCGGCAGGTGATGCGCACCAATATCGCGGCTGTTCCGGCGAACACCTCGACAGCGGATCTGGCCGCGGCGCTGAGTCCCGATCACCAGCGCCGCGGGCAACTGCTGTATCCCGTAGTAGACGGGGACCGGACGCTGATCGGGGTCATCACTTTCGCCACCCTCCAGAAGTTGCAGCAAGAAGGAGGGGCTCCAGCGCAACGGCTGTCGGAAGTGGCCAAGAAGGACGCGATTGTGGCCTATGAGGGCGAACCGTTGCGCGCGGTGGTGAATCGGATGGCGCAGAGCGGCATCACACGGTTTCCGGTACTCGAGAGAGGAGACAGCCGGAAGCTGGTGGGCATGGTGTCGCTCGACGATCTGCTGCGCGCCCGCACCCGCGCAGTGGAGGAGGAACTGCACCGCGAGCGTGTGCTGCGGCTCCATCTGCCCTTCGCGCAGAAGCAAACGGCGCGTTAGGTTTCGCGGCCGGCCAGCGGGATAGAATGTAGGGGCATGGCGAAGTCCGCGGCAGCAGTGCCATCCGACAAGCTCGAATTATACGAGAGGCTGGTAGCCACCAATCCGAAGGTCGAACGGAAGGGCGCGAGCGTGCCCTACACCTCGCTGAGTGGGCACATGTTCAGCTATCTGACGAAAGAGGGCAAGCTGGCGCTTCGCCTGCCGGCCGGGGAGCGGGAGGCGTTTCTCGAGAAGTACCAGGCGAAGCTGTGCGACGCCTACGGTAAAGTGCAGCCGGAATACGTCGAGGTTCCGGACTCTCTGCTGGCGGTCACGCGCGAATTGAAGAAGTACTTCGACTGCAGTTACCAATACGTAAGCTCGCTCAAGCCCAAGCCTACGGCGAAAAAGAAGAAGGGGTAGCAGCGCGCGGAAGGAGCCGGGACGCGGCAGTCTCGAAGACCCTTCGCCGCCAGAGATACTGTATACGCCCCGAAAAGCGTCCCGATGAGTCGGGACGCGGCAGGCAGGAGTGCGATAGCTACATCACGCCGAAGGACAGGCTCGCGGGCCGTCAGCAGAGATCCATGCAGCGCGAGATCGGAAGCTGGAGGAGGCGCGGAAGCAACGGCAAATTCGCCGCCAGCAAGCCGCGTGACGTTCAGCGCATGTCCTTGGGCGTGGTTCTGGATATCCGCACGTCGCCGCGCGGGTGCGGAGCCTCAACTTCCGGTTTGCCGATACGCCCGGGACTGCACCGGCGACATTAACGGCTTGCGCCTTTCACGGCCAAATCGTGATAACAGGGACCGCAGGTCAAGTTCCGATTTGCCGGGATCTCCGGGGCGTGCTCGTCGTCCGCCGATAACCAAGAGGTCCATGGGTCGAATCCTATTTGCTCAGCCAAATAAAATTGGTTCGAGGCCGGAGCTCGTTTGTTAGTTAGCGCGGAATGGCGCATCACTCGCGCGGCGCGGAGCGCTCAGTACCCCCAGATTCATAAGATCACGGCTGCATGAACTCTTTAGGGAGAAAGTTTTCGAGGGCCCAGAATTCGATATTGTTCACCACGCTCTGGAAGATCAATTGCCGGCCGTCGGGGCGGATGCGGATCTCGTGGACATGCTCCAGCGATTTCAGGTCCGCGATCTTTTGCGGCGTGCCACCAGTCGAGGACAGCCGGAAGATCGATGAGTCGGAACCCTCTTTGCCGAACAGCAGGTCGCCATTCGGTGCCCAGTTCAGGAACATATACGGACTGCCTTGGAGGGTCGCGAGTGTCTTCCATTCGCCGCCCTCCAACGGCTTGACCAGGATCGAGGCGCTCTTGGCGCCGCGGTCGATGGCAGCAACTTGCGTTGCGTCCGGAGAGAACGTGATTTCGGAGACTGCGCCTTCGGGAATGAGTTCGGTCTGTTTCCCAGTACTCAGATCCAGGCGAACGATTCGCGCGAATCGTACGGCTGAGGGCGGCCCACCGGCAACGCTAATGAGCAACGTGTTCTTTCCCGGCTCCGGTTGCACAGACCAGATCCTGCGCCCCGGGAACGTCGCCACCGTCTTCGATTCACCGGTCGTAGCCGAAACGAAATACAATTCACCATCGTTGCCGCCAGTTCCCAATCGCAGGCCCGTGTACACGCCAGTCCCATCCGCTGCCCAGCCCGCAACTGCCGTGGTCGCCGGC
>DATJWB010000339.1:0-41819 GCA_035501495.1 Bryobacteraceae bacterium
TTTAGCCTGCGGAAACGGGAGAACTTCCCGCTTTGAGCGATCCAGCCCTTGTGGTCGGAAGCATTGCCTTATGGGCGTATTGCAGGCCCTTGATGCAGCCGATCCACAGTCGTTTCACGTCGCCGCGGAGTAACCCGAACCGTGGAGAGGGGTGGTGTGTGCTGCGGCGAAAACTTGACACTTTTGTTCAGATGTTGGTCCGAACAGACGTCTAGTGGATTATCACGCCGTGGGCCCGGGGATTCCGGTGAGTCACTGGCGATCGGTTGGGTACTCGCAGAACATTCTCTTCGCCGAGTCATTCGTGGACGAGTTGGCGGCTTCCGGCGGCAAGGATCCGGTGGAATTCCGGCGGCGTCTGTTGTCGAAATCGCCGCGCCTGCTGGCGGCGCTCGATCTGGCCGCGGGGAAGGCGGGATGGGGCCAGCCGCTGCCCGCCGGCCATGGCCGCGGTGTGTCGGTATCGAACAACATCGGCAGTAACACCGTGCAGGTGGCGGAGGTGTCGGTGGAACGCGGCAAGGTGAAGGTGCACCGGGTGGTCTGCGCGGTGGATTGCGGGCACGTGGTGAATCCGTGGGGCGTGGAGCAGCAGATTCAAAGCGGCATCGTGTTCGGATTGTCGGCGGCGGCGGGATCACGATCGGTCGCGGCCGCGTGGAGCAGGGCAACTTCAATCACTACGACGTGCTGCGGATCGACGAGATGCCCAAGGTGGAAGTGCACATCATTCCCAGCCAGGCGGCGCCGGCGGAATGGGCGAGGCGAGCACGCCGGGGATCGCTCCAGCGGTGTGCAACGCGATCTTCGCGGCGACGGGGAAGCGGATTCGCAGGCTGCCTCTACGTGGAGTGGATCTGGGGTAAGCTACTTGCGGACGTTGACCTTTTGCTGGCCTAGGATATATGCGGTGTAGGATTCGCCGCGTGCCCACGCGATTTCTTTGGTGTGCTTGCCCGGCAGCGAATCGATCTGCACCTTGCCCTCACGTGCCCCGGTGCGGATGGGTAGCTTCGTGCCATCCACTGCTACCACATCAGTCATTTTGAAGGTCAGTTTCTTCTTTCTGCCGCCGTCCACGATCTGCCCGGTGGCCTCAGCCCCCGCGCGGATCACAATTGCGTTCTCTAAGACGATCGCATTGGTGGTCTCAAACCGGATGGTGCGACCAGGTTCGGCATCGCCCGGAATATTCTCGGCGAGCGTGAGGCCCAGGGGCAAAGCGTCCTGAATTGAGACAGGCGTGGTGACCGGCAGCGGAGGAACCTTCTCGGGGGTTGGTGCGGCAGGCGGTGGGACGCTGGCGGCGGGCGAAGCAGTGGAGATTGGTGCGGCGCTGGTGGGCGATGGCGCCGGCGGTGTCGTGGTGCCAGCCGCCGGTTTAACGGATCCCGGGTTCACGGCAGCCGTCTTGGCAGGCGCCTGCGGCTTGGGATGCATCATCGCATCGAGGATTTCCTGGGGAACCCCGCTTTTAGAAAGTCGGATGAGTTCCTGGTTCGAGAGATTGAACCGGTTCTGCCCGGACTGGACCCTCTCCACGATGATCTTGGTGGGCACCTTGGACTGCACCATGGCCAGAACGACGTCATTGTCGAGCACATCCCCAACAACCGGCGCAGGCTGTGAGTTCGGCTGGGCACTCGCTGGAGACGTGGCGGCCGGGGGCGCCGTGAAACGACGATTGATCAGGACCAACGTAATGCCGGCAAGCAGCACTACCACCGCTGCTACCACGATCCAGGGCAAGGGCGAGCGCTTTTTGGCAGGCGGAGGGGCCGCTGGCGCCGGTGGGGGAGAGACCGAACTGGGCACGCGCTGGACCGCCTGCAGAGCCATCTTGATCTCCGCCATGCTTTGCCAGCGTTCCGTGGGGCTCTTGCAGAGGCACTGCCGGATGATCTGGTCGAGCAACGCCGGGACGTGAGCGGATGTCTCCGAGGCAGGCCGCACCTCGTCACGCAGAATGGACGAAAGTGTGGACAGAGTCGTGTCGCCGGCAAAAGCCCGCCGCCCGGTGACCATTTCGTAGAGCACCACCCCGAACGAGAAGATATCGGAACGGGCGTCCACCACCTTGCCTTCGGCCTGCTCGGGCGACATGTAGCTGACGGTCCCGAGGATCGATCCTTCGACGGTAATGGGAGCCAGGAGATGGGTGGCCGTCACTTCGTTGAGCTCCACCACGCTGGCCGAGCGGGAGAATTTGGCGAGCCCGAAGTCGAGAATCTTCACCAGGCCCGACTGTGTCACCATGACGTTCGCAGGTTTGAGGTCGCGATGGACAATTCCCGCGGCATGCGCCGCGCTGAGCGCATCGGCCATCTGGATGGCGTAGGTGATGACCTCGGCGACTGACAGGCCTCCAGGCGGAATCAGATCCACCAGATCCTTACCCGAGATGTATTCCATCACGATAAACTCGGACCCGCCCTCGAAGATGACGTCGTGGATGGTGATGATGTTGGGGTGGTTCAAGGCGGAAGCGGCCTGAGCTTCCTGCAGAAATCGCGCGCGGCGTTCCTCGTTTCCGGTCTGCGAAGCGGAAAGCACCTTGATCGCTACGGTCCGGCTGAGGCGCGTGTCGTGGGCGCGGTATACCTCGCCCATGCCGCCCACGCCCAACTTCTCAACCAGGTGATAATGCGAGATCTTACGCCCGACCATGGATTAGAAAGCCTGCGCGCCCAAACTGTGCAATCGTCCGATTTTCGATCATTTGACCGGCACGCGTCAAATCCGCTGTGCGCTATACTCGGGGCGGCATGTCGGAGCGCATCCAAATTCTCGTGACCGGCGGAACATTCGATAAGGAGTACAACGAACTCACGGGCGAATTGTTCTTTCAAAATACGCACCTCTCCGATATGCTCCGCCTGGGGCGGTGCCGTCTCGATGTGAAGATCGAGACGCTGATGATGATCGACAGTTTGCAGATGACGGACGCCGACCGCGGTCTCATCCTGGAACGCTGCCTCGCTGCCGGTCCGAGCCGCATTCTCATCACCCACGGCACCGACACCATGGAGCAGACCGCGGCCGTGCTCGGGCAGAGGGTCAGCGGTAAAACGATCGTGTTGACGGGGGCTATGGTGCCCTACACTTTCGGCAGCTCGGACGGAATGTTCAATCTCGGGACGGCGCTGGCCTTCGTACAGGTATTGGATTCCGGCGTCTACGTGGCGATGAACGGCCGCTGCTTTCCCTGGCATTCCGTTACGAAGAACCGCGAACTCGGGATTTTCGAGGCCGTGCCGGGACTGCAAGAGCCGTGCTGAATACGGCGCTTCGCACCCTTTAATCCGGCGCCGCGGTGTGATACCGTTCCGACCAGGGAGGTGCACGATGTACTGCCCTGAGTGTGAAGTCGAGTATCGGCCGGGATTCACCGAATGCGCCGACTGTCATGTGCCGCTGGTGGAGCAGTTGCCGCCCCCGGCGGAGGTCCCCAGCCCGAATCTGGAATTGGTGCGGATTCTGGAAGGCAATAACGTGATCGCCGAGTCGATGGCGAAGGGTTTACTGGAACAGGCGGGTATTCCGTTCTATGTGGAAGGCGAGGAAATCGCCGTAAGATTATCGTATATCGACCCCCACATCCACCGGTGGTGGACGATCCAGGTGGCGCGGGATCACGAGGCGGACGCCCGGGCAATTCTGGACGAAGCGATCGCCAAGGAAGATCTGGCCCTGGATGTCGATCAGGAACCTCTGGAAATTGTAGAAGATACGGTCAGATGATTTTCTAATGCACGGTACGCGGCGCGCAGGGAAATCTTAGTGAGCTCCTGTCAAGTATTTTAACTCACAGTTTTTCTGTAGTTTGCCGGGAAATGTTAGCACTCTTCGCCAGAGTGTGCTAATAATAGACATCGGAACCCAGCAAATCCCTGTCATGGGTTTCAAATCGTATCCAACACTTATTTTTAGCGATGGAGGTGTGTTTCCAATGAAAATTCGTCCGCTCTACGATCGGATTGTGGTCAGACGGATCGAGCAGAAGGAGCAGATGCAGGGCGGCCTGTATATTCCGGATTCGGCAAAGGAGAAGCCCCAGGAGGGTGAGGTTGCCGCGATCGGAAAGGGCAAGCGCCTGGAGGATGGCACGGTCGTTCCGCTGGATGTCCAGGTTGGCGATCGGATCCTGTTCGGCAAATACTCGGGCAGCGACATCAAGCTGGATGGCGACGAGTATCTGATTATGCGTGAAGACGAGGTTCTCGGAATCCTCGAGTCCAAGCCCGAAGTGGCCAAGAAAGCATCCTAAGGAGTCGAAAAGAAGATGGCGAAACAGATTGTCTATTCGGAAGCCTCGCGTCAGGCGATTTTGCGCGGCGTCAACCAGTTGGCGGACGCCGTGAAGGTAACCCTCGGACCCAAGGGACGCAATGTGGTCCTGGAGAAGAAGTTCGGCGGACCGACCATCACCAAGGACGGTGTCACGGTCGCCAAGGAAATCGAGCTGAAGGATCCGTTGGAAAACATGGGCGCGCAGATGGTGCGAGAGGTCGCTTCGAAGACCTCAGACGTGGCCGGTGACGGCACCACCACGGCCACCATTCTGGCGCAGTCGATCTTCCGGGAAGGCGTGAAGGCGGTGGCCGCCGGCGCCAATCCGATGGCTCTCAAGCGCGGCATCGAGAAGGCCGTGGAGACTGCCATTGAGGAAGTGAAGAAGCTCTCCAAGCCGGTGTCGGGCGACATGATCGCGCAGGTCGGAACCATTTCGGCCAACAGCGACAAGACCATCGGCGGCATCATCGCGGATGCCATGAAGAAAGTCGGCAAGGACGGCGTGATCACGGTCGAAGAGTCCAAGACCATGCACACCGAGCTGGATACCGTCGAAGGTATGCAGTTCGACCGCGGCTATCTCTCCCCCTACTTCGTGACGGATGCGGAGCGGATGGAAGCGGTTCTCGAGGATCCCTACATCCTGATCCACGAGAAGAAGATCAGCAACATGAAGGACCTGCTGCCGCTGCTCGAGCAGATTGCCCGCTCCGGCAAGCCCCTGCTGATCATCGCCGAGGAAGTGGAAGGCGAAGCGCTGGCCACCCTGGTGGTGAACAAGCTCCGCGGCACCCTGAACGCCTGTTCGGTGAAGGCCCCGGGCTTTGGCGATCGCCGCAAGGCGATGTTGGACGACATCGCGATCCTGACCGGCGGCAAGTCGATCATGGAAGAGACCGGCATTAAGCTGGAAGGCGTCCGCCTCGATGACCTGGGCCGCGCCAAGCGCGTCACGGTCGATAAGGACAACACCACCATCGTGGACGGCAACGGCACCCAGAAGGCGATCGAAGGCCGGATCAAGCAGCTCCGCGGGCAGATCGAAGAGACCACTTCGGATTACGACCGCGAGAAACTGCAGGAGCGCCTGGCGAAGCTGGCGGGCGGCGTGGCCGTGATCAAGGTCGGCGCGGCGACCGAGACCGAGATGAAGGAGAAGAAGGCTCGCGTCGAGGATGCTCTGCATGCCACTCGCGCCGCGGTCGAGGAAGGCATCGTTCCGGGCGGCGGCGTGGCGCTGCTGCGCGCATCGAAGGTTCTCAAGAGCCTCACGGTGGATGGCGACGAGCAGATCGGCGTGACCATCGTGCGGCGCGCTTGCGAGGATCCCCTGCGGCAGATCGTGTCGAACTCCGGGACCGAAGGCGCCATCGTGGTGGACAAGATCCGCGAGAACGAGAACGCCAATTTCGGCTACAATGCGGCAACCGACGCCTTTGAAGACCTGGTGGTGTCGGGCGTCATCGATCCGACGAAGGTGACCCGCACGGCGCTCCAGAACGCGGCTTCCATCGCTTCCCTGATGTTGACCACGGAAGCGATGATTGCTGAGATTCCGGAGAAGAAGCCGGCCGCGCCGGGAGGTCCCGGCGGGCACGGGCCCGAGATGGACTACTAAGAAGAACCGTTAACAGACCGGCTCCCTCAAAAGCCGCGCCCCGGTATTTCCGGAGGCGCGGCTCTCTTTTTGCGTTTTGTATGATAGTGCCTATGGCGACCATCACCACAACTCCGATGACGTTCGAGGAGTTCGAGCGGCTGCCCGACGAACTGGGTGACCCCAAGAAACTGGAACTGCTCGAAGGAGAGCTGATCGAATTGCCCATACCCGAAGCACAGCACGTCAAGATTGGGAATTCCATTCGCGATGGCGTCAGGGCCTCCCTCCTTGAAGCAAGAGCTCGCGGCGAAGCTTCAGATCTGGGAGAGGCTTTCCATGAGATGGGCTATAAGCTCCCCAACACGAGCTACGTTCGTCCGGACGTGAGCGTAACACATGCCGGACAAAAGGAAAGCCGGTTTTTCGAGGGATCTCCCGCCATTGCCATCGAAGTAATATCGCGAAGCAACACCGCGATCATGCTGGACAAAAAGATTCGACTCTATTTCCAATTCGGCGCCCGTGAGGTGTGGGTAGTCTATCCGGAAACCAGGCACGTCATGGTGTATACCCTCGGAGGCGTTCACGACGTGCAGGAAAATGAGTCCCTGACCACGCCGCTGATCCCCGGCCTCAAGCTCAGCGTTTTTTCAATTTTCGCAGTCTAACTTCTGCGCCGAACCGCCACCGCCGCCGCGGACCACGTCTTATCCAGCGCGCACGCCTTGTAATCCGTGAGCCCCACTGCCTGGCACATCTCCCGAATTCCGGGCAGGGTCAGGCTACCCGCCAGCGCCCCGGACTTCTTCGGCCAGCACACCCACAGAGTCAGGCCCTTTCGCATCTCACGAGCCAGTGCCGGCAACTCGCGACCCAGCGCGGCAGCAGATTTCGCAAATGCCAGGACGACATCCGCGCCTGCGATCATGGTCTGAATGCGCGCACCCTCCGGTAAAGGGGAGAGCCTGGCCTCGAACCCGTCAGGCGCGTGCAGCAACCCGATCACCGAACCCTGCCGGAGGCGCAGTTTCTTCGCCAAAGGGACTGCGGAAGAGTCGGGCACCACAGGATGCGCCACCTTCCGGACGGCGGCCCGCCGGATGGCCGCTCCGATTTGCCGCAAATCGGCGAAGGTGGCGTCGGGAAGAAGCGCCCGGGTTTGAGCTGTCTTCTCGGGATCTCCCGCGACGAACACCAGCGGGATGGCGCGCGTCGATTTCCGCTCCCGGAGGAGCGCCGCCATCGCCCTGCCGTACGACGGCAGGCGCATCAGGTCGATTACGATCACGTCGGGAGGATTGGCGGAGAGAGTTCGAAAGCCACCGGCGCCCCGGCAGGGGTACGCCGACGCATCGATTCCATCCCGCCGGACCCGCTCGCACAAGGCCTGGGCCTCGAGGGGGTCGTAATGAATCACGACGACCTGTGGCAGAGGGTTGTCCTACGCTCGGGTGGCGTTGGCGGGGGTAAGCCGGCTGCGGATCTGGTTCATCACATCCGACGCCAGGAAGGGCTTGCGCAGCACGGGGAAGTTGTGCTCCTCGCAAAGAGCCTCTTCCTCGGCAGGCAGAATCGTCCCGGTCATGACGATCACCAGCATCTCCGGCACCGACTGCAGGAACTCTACTCCCAGCTCGACTCCATTGCCATCGGGCAGCATGTAATCCAACAAGGCGGCATTCGGCTTGTTGGCCATCACCAGGCGCTTCGCCTCGGTGGCCGATTCGGCGGTGAGCAGCGTCCAGCCGTCGTTGGCCATCAGCCGCTCCAGAAAGTGCAGCAGGTCGCGATTGTCGTCTACCAGGAGAATCGTGGGATTCGCGGGCATAGGGGCGGCCTGCGATTCCACCGTGCGCAGAACCAGCTTCTCGCCGCCTTCGGCCACCTCCACCCAGACGCAGCCCCCAGGGCTCACCTGGTTGGTAGCCACCATGGTGGCGAGCGGCTGGGTCAGGTGGCGATGAATCGTGCGGTTCAACTCCCGGGCGCCATACTCCGAACTGGTGCCTTTCTGGAGCAGGAACTGGCGCGCGTCCGGGGGCACATCCAGAGTAAACGAACGGTTCCCCAGCCGCGTATTCACATGGCTCTGCAGATCCGAAATCTGCTTGTCGAGGATCGCGGAAAGCGATTCCGGCGTAAGCGGCTGATAAGTGATGATGCAGTCGATCCGGTTGACGAACTCGGGGGAGAAGCGCTTGCGGACCGCGCCCAATCCGATTGCCTGGAGTTTGCTGGTAAGGTCCGCCCGCTCCGCTGGCTTGACGGATTGGAATCCGAAGTCCGGGCTGATTTCGCGCAGCATTTCCCGCGCGCCCAGGTTACTGGTGAGAAACACCAGGCTTTTCTCGAAATTGACCGTCGAATTGTCGCCCAGCCGCAGGATCCCCTTATCCAGCACACCCAACAACAGCCGGGTCATCGAAGGAGCGGCTTTCTCGATCTCGTCGAACAGCACCAGAGAAAGATTGCTTTTCTCGCTGGTGACCGCATTCAGCTTCTGTTGGGTCAACATGGGCTGGGTTTCGCGGTGTCCGAGGTAGCCGGGGGGAGCGCCGATCAGTTTGGCGACCTCATGCTCCATCTGAAACTCACCGCAATCCACTTTCAGGACGTTCTTTTCACTGCCGTGAAGCACTTCGGCTAATGCCTCCACGGTCTTGGTCTTGCCTGTTCCGGTCGGTCCCAGCAGCAGGAAAATGCCTACGGGCCGCCCCTCGGGTGCAAGACCGGCTTGAAACATTTGAATATAGGGGACAATAACGTGCGTGGCGGCCGGCTGGCCGACTACCTTTTGAGAAAGAACAGTGGTTAAATCCTCGGCAGGATCCGAAGCGGCTTTCTTAGCGCGGTTCTGCGAGTTTCTTGGCTTTTCCACCCCGCCCTCCGATTTGATTATACCGGCGGCGGGGCTCTTTACCCGGGTACGCCGTTTGGGTTCGGGACGGTCTGGTTCTTTCATGGCCTGTACTTCCTATTGTCTACAGCAATATAGCAAGGGCGGCGCAAAGATGAAAAAATATATACCGGTTCGTGACCGCCTGCGGGTCACCCTGTCTTTTATCACGAAGAGTGAGGCGATCTGTGTAAAATTCCGCACCGCGTAGTACGAAAAGCAGAAAATTGGAATGGAGAGGCGCAGTTTACCTGTGCCGGAACGTGATTCTACCTTTGGTCAGATCGTAGGGGGATAATTCCAGGGTCACCTTGTCACCTGCCAGGACACGGATTCGGTTGCGTCGCAGCCTGCCCGCCAGATGAGCCAGGACGACGCGTTCATGTTCGAGCTGGACACTGAACAGACCGCTGGGAAACTTTTCCAACACCGTACCGGTAACTTCGATGCTGTCCTCTTTGCTCATAAACCTCCAGGTACAGGGTTTGCGGACCGGACCGGAGTTCGGGCCTGCCGGTCCGGCCCGCTGATCGGTTAGCTTGCGGTGACGTTGGTCGCTTGCAGACCCTTCGGGCCCTTGGTCACCTCGAACTCCACTCTGGCCCCTTCATCCAGACTGCGGTAACCCTCCGTTTGAATAGCCGAGAAGTGCACGAAGACGTCCTCTCCGTTCTCTCGCTGAATGAATCCGTAGCCCTTGGCTGCGTTAAACCACTTCACTGTGCCTTTTTCTTTCATCTGCCTATATTCCTTCTTCAACTGTACTCAACGCATCCTGCCCCGGCCGCCCGCCTAAAGCGAAAAAGGGGAGTGCGGATGGACTCACGCAACCCCCCTTTTGAAATCGCGAAGCGGAAAACTAGAGTCAAATGCCCTTCCAGTATACAACAATCAGGCCGGGCCGATCGGCCATGGGTCGGATGAGAATGGCACAGGGGCAGATGGGGGCGGATGCACGTTCTGCGCCACCCGTCCGTTAATGCTAGAATTGCGAAGTACAGCGTTGTAAGGAGAGGAGTTCCGTGTCTTCCTTGATCCAGAACCAGTTTGAGCGGAATGTCATCACCACCTCGGTGGACTACGTGTTCAACTGGGCGCGCAAATCAGCGCTCTGGCCGCTTACGTTTGGCTTGGCCTGTTGCGCGATCGAAATGATTGCTTCCAGCACTTCGCGGTTCGACATTGCGCGATTCGGCGCGGAGGTTTTCCGTCCCAGCCCCCGGCAATCCGACCTGATGATCGTGGCCGGCACCGTAACGCTCAAGATGGCGCCGGTGCTGAAACGCATCTGGGACCAGATGCCCGACCCGAAGTGGTGTATCTCGATGGGGGCCTGCTCGAGCGTGGGCGGTCCGTTTAACACCTACGCAGTGCTGCAAGGCGTGGACAAGATCGTGCCGGTAGACGTTTACGTGACGGGCTGCCCGCCACGGCCGGAGAATCTTTTTTATGCGCTGCTCAAGTTGCAGGACAAGATCGACCAGATGACCACACTGGTGAAACGGCCCACCGAGGTCCGGTTGGACGAGTCGATGCTCGAGGAATTCAAGCAGCAGGTCCGGATCGCCCAGATTCAGAACCCCGCGTAACCCGTGTTCTACAAGGACACCCAACAGGTTTACCGTGTTTCCGAACTCGACTCATTGCCGTGGCTGGTGCACGGTTTTGGTACCCGCCTGGCGGATATCCCGGATCGATTCGGGCAACTGGCTACGCTCAAGCAGGTTCATTCGGCTGCCTGTGTCACGGCCGGGGGCCGTTCCGGAGTGTTAGGCCAGGGAGACGCTCTGCTCGAAGACACCCCCGGCGCGGTAATCGCCGTCAAGACCGCGGACTGCGTCCCGGTGCTGCTGGCCGATGAACGGCGGCGGGCGGTGGCGGCGGTTCACGCAGGCTGGCGTGGGACGGTGGCGGGCATCGTGCAGAACACCATCGGCGCAATGCGTGAGCGGTTCGGGACCCTGACAGGCGATGTTCACGCCGCGATCGGGCCGGGCATTGCGAAATGCTGCTTCGAAGTGGGGCCGGAAGTTGCCGTACAGTTCGGTGTGCAGGGCCGCTCGCACGTTGATCTCGAGGGTGTCATCCGGCAACAACTCACGAACGAAGGGGTGGCGCCGGAACGAATTTATGCCTCGGGGTTGTGCACGCGCTGCGGGCGGGAGGAGTTTCACTCATACCGTCGAGACGGACAAGCTGCCGGCCGCTTGTATTCGTTTGTGGGGACCCAGTAGGCGGTAAGACGCGCCGATCTGGTGAGCGTTTTCCCCGCCAGATGTACGAGCCGTTCGCGATTTCACTGTCGCACCGCTTCTTGATGGCCTTGCCGGGATGGCTACCGATTTCGCCCCGAAACGGGACACTTTGGAAGCGCAGTTCCCGGGACCGCCGGATGCTCCCTACGCTGTTTCCGACCCTCTCCAACAGGATCGATCCGCCGCGCGGGTGGAAAGCGTCACGTTCACGGTCTCGCCCGAGCAGACTCAGATGTCAATATGGAAAGCGGCATGGAGATGCAAACACTCATAGGGCCGCGCCAGCTTCCGAGGAACAACGGATCATCAGCGGCCGGGAGATGCTTGGCATCCAGGCGCGTCCGGTGGCGATGCCGCGAGCAGTGCCGAAATCCGCAAACGGTACACGGAGAAACTCGGCCCGGCCGCCGCGATACGTCCCCATGCCCGCGTGGCCATACCCGGCGGTCGGGGCCTCCGGGTTTGCCGTCAGGCAGGCATTGGTGGACCCCCGAGTGCAGCTCTCACCGTCGAGTCGCGGGAGGCCTGAAACAACGCTGCTCCTCGCATCGTTTCGCCGCTCACAGAGCGAAACATCAAAGGTCCGGTGTGGCTCGCAACGTGCTCCGTGTTGTGGAACGCCACCGATGGCGGATTCCCCGAGCACGCGAGGCTGCAATGGAAATTACCTTCGCCCAGTCACTCGCCAAGGCACACCCGATCGGCGCAAGATCGTGGAAACCATTCTGGCGGACAAGATAGGGGAGATGGTCCAGCGGGGTCTCTAGCGGTCTTCGACCCCAAACCGATGAGCCTGTGCTGCGGTAGCTCCTCTTGCGGAACCTCGCGGCAAGGCGCGTCTTGTCCGGCGGTACGTATACCGCCAGGTTGAAAACTCCCATTACCCAGATCTAACCGCAGTCTAACGACTTGCGCTGCGACGTCTCCTTACACTAGTGACGTCTCATGTGAGACCTTGGAGGCCCCAATGAAAACGTGTCTTACTTTTCGCCTTGCACCGCTGATGTCCGCGGGCTGGCCGGCGCGGAGGAATGCCTCTGACGCAAAACTGCCGGGAGGCTCCCATGCCTGACATTCCTGCCTACGACGATTGGATCAGGCACACCGCGACGCTGTTGACGGCTCGCAGCCGCGAGTTAAGAGCCGTCGATGCCGCGCTCCACCAGTACTGGAACACGCCCGCCGGCGCCAGGCGGCAGCCGATGCGGCGCGCGCTGTCCAACGCTTTGGCCAACTGGATCGGGACGAAAGGTCCGCAGTGGCGCGAGAGCACCCGGAACAAACCGCCGCGCCGCATCGTGACGCAGCTTTACGACGCCCTCAACACTTCGGTCTTCAACGAGAAGGACCTCGAGGCGTTCGAGTTTCAGGACCAGGAGCGGCGTAAACGGATGCGAGTCATCTTCCAGGGCAAGGAAATCGTCTGGAAGGCGCTCAATGCTGCCGAAGACGTCAAGGCGGCGCAGCAGGAACTGAAAGCCAGTGTCGCGGGGAACGGCCTTTGGCAGCCCGGACCGAAATCGGCCAAACAGATTGCGGACCTGAAGTCGGCGCACACGAGCGCCGCCAAAGACCGCGTGGACTACGCCCCGGGAAAATGGCAGCTCGCCAGGGACGTGGCGGGTCCGGGCTTGACTGCGGGGCTCGGTAGCGCAGCCATACAAGCGGGGAATCTGAATTGGGCGGCGCAAAAGAGTTTTGGGTTGGGCGGAGTCTCAGCCTCCCCAGTCGCTTTCCATCAGATGTTGCAGGACCTCTCGGGCGGGTGCAGCACCGCCGATATCGGCCGGCTCTTACTGACTGCCGGTGTGGACGTGCAGCAAC
The DNA here is from genome assembly GCA_035501495.1 of Bryobacteraceae bacterium. Taxonomy (GTDB): domain Bacteria; phylum Acidobacteriota; class Terriglobia; order Bryobacterales; family Bryobacteraceae; genus JAIQFL01. The sequence continues at coordinate 12,869 of DATJWB010000339.1, forward strand.
TGGCGGCCGATGTCACTCCCATCGTCTCCAACATCTTTTCAGGCGCCAAGGTGCTGGTGGCGTGGGGAAAAGTCTGTCTGGCGGAGTACCGCCGACGACAGGCCGCAAGGCAGAGTGATTTCATCCTTCCCGGAGGAGACATCGCCGAGGCATTCAAAGCCCTGCAGACACTGTTGAGCCGGGCAGTGGCTACCGAAGGCGTTCAGGCGGGCTTACAGTCGGCGGATTTTGCAACTCGCACCGTGCTTTCCTTTACCGACTTCGGCGCTGTGTCCAGCACCGCTTGCGGAGTGGCTTTCACACTGGCGAAACTCCTCCACAAACTGGCGCTGCTGGGCAGGGAATACGCCGAGACTCGCGACGCCCGGAGGCTGTTGGCCAATCCCGCCAATCTGGGCACCAGTCTCTTTACGAGCTATCCATTGCTGGGCTGTTACATGCTCCTGTGCTCGGATACGAGCGACACCGTCAACATGGTCCGTGCCGAAGGGATGCGAAAGAATGCGGTACGGTTCGGCGACCTTGCCTGGCGCCAACAGGTCGAGTGGATCAAGAAGGACGGTCTGGATGGAGTGCTGGAACGGGCGGCAGCACTGGTTTACTCCTCGCCATTCCTGGTGCGGGACGCGGTGACCAAGCGAGCCATGCCGGTTCACGCCCTGTATGGCGTGAGCGGTCTCGACAAGTTGCAGCAGAAAGTCAGTAAGGTCGGTTTTGCGGCAAACGTCGTGAGCTTAGGCGGACGCCTGATTGCCTGAACTGGCCAGCCGGTATAAGGCCTGCGCGCCTTTGCTCGCGCAGGCCCGAAACACCGCTCGGCCGTTACCGGTCGTGTACGGGAGTGCTGGCAAGGCTGGCGGAGGCGTCTTTCCGGAGCATCCTTACGAGAAAGTCCAAGAACTCCTCCAGGGATTGAAAGTGCGTGCAGGCACCGGAGTCTACATGCTCCACGCGGCCCTGAAAGCGGCCCTCTGGAGGATCTGCTTGAGCAGTCAGTTGGACGACAAATGCACGTTGCATGGAAATTCGAGCATAACCGGTACGGAGTGCCGGAGTCGTTAGACGACGGTTAGATGAGGGTAATGTGATTCCGCAAAGCAGACGCCAACGGCGGGTAGGCCGCGAGCGAATCGGCCAACCCTTCGAGTATGGAGATGGCGGTGAACCGGTGGCGGTCGGCAGCTTCGATGCGCCCATCGTCCGCCGCGATCCTGGCGGCGATCAACTGGAGCCGCCACCCGGCCAGCGGCGATTCGGCGTCCTCCAATACGAGGTGCGTTTTTTCGCCGCACCTCCACAGCGCTTCCGCGCGGATGTATTGTGCGATGCCCAGGTACGTCGCTTGGCGGGATTGCGCTCCGTAGGCGGCGAGGCGGTCTGCCGCCGCCACCGCATCCTCCCACTTGCCGCGCGCCATATGGAATTCGCCCAGCGCCTGTTGCAAGGGAAAGTTGTAGGCCCAGTCCATGGTGTGGCCTCCGCGCGTAACTTCCTGAAAGCACGACTGCGCAACATCCCAGCGGTCGAGCCGGGCCGAGGCCCGGGCCTTTACGATCAATGCCAGAAGCCGCGCAAAGCCCTTCCCGGCCTGTTCCAAGGCACCTTCTGCCAGAACCGTCGCGGTGGCATCGTCAAAGACCTCCAGATGTAGCCACGCTTCGAGCACGCGCAAGAAGGCGGCCGCGGTTCGATGGCCGTTCTGCTGGGCCAACTCATGCGCCTCGCGCATCAATGGCACGGCCCGATCCCAGCCGCCCGAATGAAGCAGCGCCCAGGACTTGAAGAATTGGCAGGACACATAGTGGTAGGCGTCGCCCGCCTCCAGCATGAGTTCCATGCCCTCATCCGCCGCCTCGCACGCTTCGGCATACTGGGCGCGGTGGCAGTAGAAGTTTGATAACGACATCAGATGGAGGCCGAGAAACTCGTGATCGCCGCGTGTGCGTGCGGCGTTGGCGGCCTTGCGGCAATTCTCGAAGTCTTCCTCGCGCCAGCCCGTCAGCCGCAATGTCCGGCTGCTCAGATAGCCGGCCGCCTGGCCCATCAGCCATTCCTGATCCGCGCGATTGCTGAGCGACACCGCGCGATGCGCGGCTTCCAGACACCGCCGATGGTCCCTCCAAAAAAGGACTCCGCTGAGGCGCACGAGCGCGCGGACCTGCAGATCCAGGTCATCCGACAGAGCGGCGTGCTCCTCCAGGCTTTGAAAATCCATGGCTGCGCCGGGGATATCGTCCATGGATCGCTTTACCAGGCCGCGCTGTTCCAGAATGCGCGCTTCCAGTCGAACGCGCTGATCTGCCGGCGCCGTATTCAGCAGCAGGAACCCACGGTCGAGATGCGCCACGGCTTCTGCCGCCGCATTGCGTCTTGCGGCGAATTGCGAACAACGGACCAGATACATTACGGCTCGTGCATGATCGCGGCCAGCCTCGAAATGCGCGGCGAGTTCCACTGGACTTTCGTTCGAGCCCGCCGAGTGCGCTCCCTCCAGGTACTGTCCAATCCGCAGGTGCAGACGGACACGCCGGCTCACCGGCACACCCAGATACAATGCGTGCTGGTACAGCGCATGAATGAATCGATATCGGCCTTGGGCGGTGTTCAGCGCCTGGATCCACTGTCTGCCGCGCGCCAGGCTTTCGCAAAGCTCTTCCACGGTGACCGGATCCGAGCCCAGCGCGGCGGTCAGTGGTGGAATCGAAAACTCCCACCCCACTACGCACGCCGCCGATAGCAAGGCCTGTTCGCGTTCGCCCATGCGTTCGAATTGCCGGTCGATCATCTCGCGGACGGTTTCCGGGATCCTCTGCGCAATTTCGGCGATCGGCGCGACCACTTCCCAAGTCCCGCCCTGCTCGACTATGGCCCCGGTGGAGACCAACAGGTCGATCACGTTCACGGTCAGCCACGGATTTCCGTCGGTCCGCCGGTGCAGCGCGACTGCCAGTTCCCCGACCCACGAGCAATCCTGGAAGCTCTGCTCCAGAAGTTGGACGATGCCTTCCACGCTGAGGAATTCGAGGGCGACTTCGGTGCACGAACCGTGCATCTGCAGATCGAGCTTCAGCCTCCGTAAGCTGTGGTCCCGCAGAATCAGTTCCTCGGGGCGGTAAGTCGCGAGCAGCAGCAGGCGGGGCGCCTGTTTGCGGCGGACGAGATGGGCGATCACGTCGATGCTGGACGCGTCGGACCAGTGCAAGTCCTCCAGCAGCAGGATGAGCGGCGCTTCCTCGGTGATCGCTTCCACCAGGGCGCCGAACTCGCGGACCATCCGCTCTTTGGCCGCCCCCATCGACTCGCGCCGCAAGAGATCCCGATCTCCAGGCGCGACCAGCGATGGCAGTTCGGCCAGCCACGTGGGAGCGTGCTGGCGCAGAAGGCTCGTGAAGCGCTCCCGCTCCTGGTGCCGGCTCAAGTCGGTAAGTGCTTCCAGCAGAGGAAAATAGGGTTCGCCAGGACCATGCTGGTCAAGGCACTGAACCTGCGCGATCCGCACTGTTTCGCAGCGTGCCGAGGCCAGAAAAGCCTCGACCAGAGTGGTCTTTCCGATGCCTGCTTCGCCAGTCACGAAAACGATCTGCCGCTGGCCGCCGATGGTTGCGGACAGGGCGGACAACAGCCGCTCCAGCGCCGTTTCACGTTCCACCAGACTGCCTGGGCTCGCCGGCGGCCGATCCGTCCGCCCTACAAAGCAGTACCCCCGGCGATGGAGCGTCTGAATATAGCGCGGCTCCTGTGCGGGATCACGCAGCGCCTTGCGAAGCTCAGCGACGCAGACCTTCAGGACGGCGTCGCCAACGAAGGTATCCGGCCAGACCGCATCCAGCAGTTCGTCCTTGGGAACCGGCCGCCCGGCGTTTTCCACCAGGTACTCCAGAACGCGGTAGGACTTGTGGGTCAAGGGCAGGCGCTGCATTCCTTCCCACAGGCATTCGTTGGTCCGGTCGAGGCGGAACGGAGGAAATACCAGATGCTGCGCGGGGCTCGCCGCCTTGGAATCGAGAGCTGCACCGAGTGTCGCCATGGCAATTGGAGTTCAGCTTACGCCGCGACGCGGCGATTTCGGCCATGAACTGGTCTGGTATCTTCTGAACTGTCGATTCATCGACTGCCGGGTTTATAATCAATCAGTTCGCGAGAAATCTGAACTGGGAAACTACGGTCAAATGCGAGTCCCGAACAACGAGGTTTCCCGCTTCGGCCGGTTTGAGTTGCGCCATCATACCGGGGAGCTGTTTAAGAACGGCAAACCGGTCGCCCTGCAAGGGCAACCCGCCAGGTTGTTGGCCGCACTGGTGGAATCCGGCGGTAAAGTGGTCACGCGTGAGGAACTGCAGCGGCTTCTCTGGCCGGACGCCAGCTATGGCGATTTCGAAGCGTCGCTGAACACCGCTATTAAGAAGATACGTCTGGCGCTCTCCGACTCGTCACGCAACGCGAAATTTATCCAGACCGTGCACCGGGAGGGATACCGTTTTATCGCCCCGGTCGAACGGGACGAATCTCCAGTGGTTGCCGCCACCACTCCCCGATTTCGGTTTTCCGGCCTGATTTGGCTGGCGCCGTTGCTGGCCGCCGCGGCTCTCTTACTCTGGAGATTCACACCGGGTCCCGAACCCAGAATTCGACGGTACACCCAGCTTACTCACGACGGGTTGGGGAAATTGGAGCCGATGGTCGACGGCCTCCATGGCGCACTGGTCACCGATGGTGCGCGGGTTTATTTCTCGGCCATCTGGGGGACGCGAATCGTGCTGAGCCAGGTGGCGGTGGAGGGTGGGGAAACCTTACCGGCCAGCGAGTCGAAGGCGGCGCTCGTGGTAGAAGATATCTCGCCGAACAAGGCTGAAATCCTTGCCGCGGATTTCTACCGCCCCACACCCGACATGCGTTTCTGGATCCTGCCGCTGCCAGGCGGGACCCCCTACCCGTTCGGTGATTTTTCGGGCCATGACGGGACTTGGTCGCGGGATGGCACTACTTTCGTTTATGCGGATGGGAATGACATTCTGGCCGCCTCGAGAGACGGGGGGGCGGCGAGGAAACTGGTGGCTTGTCGCGGGCAGGCCTATTGGCTCCGTTTCTCACCGGACGGCAAGCGGCTGCGGTTTACGCTCCAGGAACCGAATGCCGTGAGGTCCATCTGGGAAGCGCCCTCGAACGGAGGCCAGGCTCATCGGGTTTTCGACCCGTCGCCGGACGATCCTGACGAGTGCTGCGGCAGTTGGAGCCCGGATGGAAAATTCTATGTCTTTCAATCCGGCCGTCAAGGCAAAACCGGTCTCTGGGCGGTCCGCGAGCCCCGTCAGCCATTTGGGCGCCGGGAGGCTGCCGTTTCCCTGACCGACAGTCCTCTCCGCATGTCCGCGCCGGTATTCAGTCCGGATGGCCGCCGGATTTTCGCCATCGGAACGCAGCGCCGGGGAGAATTAGTCCGTTACGACGCGGCACAGGACGATTTCCGCCTCTTCCTCGGCGGTATTTCAGCAGACCACGTGGAGTTTTCCCGTGACCAGAAGTGGATTGCGTACGCGAGCTATCCGGAGGGTGTCATCTGGAGGAGCCGTGTGGACGGAAGTGAGCGTTTGCGGCTCAGTGACCCATCGATGATCGCATGGTTCCCCCGGTGGTCACCGGACGGGCGGCGGATTGCCTTCACGGCCACCTCGCCGGGGAAGCCTATCAAGATCTACGTGGTGGCATCGGACGGCGGCAATCCGGAGGTTCTCCCAGGCGGCACGGCCACCGCGATTGATCCGAATTGGTCGCCTGATGGCAATTCGATCATGATCTCCACCCAGCCGGTGGCATCGGGCAGGCCCGGTGTGTCATCGATCGAGATCATTGATCTGAAGACGCACAACCGGTCGCTGCTGCCCGGCGCGGGAGGGCTGAGCGCCCCACGGTGGTCACCCGACGGACGATACGTCGTGGCGACGGCGTTGTCGCAGGATAAATGGCGTAGTCCCGGCGTACTGATCTTTGATTTCCGCAGCGGCAAATGGACAGTCCTGGAATCGGACCCGATCGACAACAAATGGTGGTCGGCAGATGGCAGGTATTTCTATTTCGATAAGTACGTGGATAACGACCCGGCCATCTTTCGCATCCGGACCAGCAACCATCACCTGGAGCGCGTTGCCAGCCTCAAGGACATGCGGCGTTCTCCCGGACTGATGGGCTGGTGGATGGGGCTTACGCCCGATGGCGCGCCGATGATCTTGCGGGACACCAGCATCCAGGAGGTCTATGCGCTCGATTGGGACGAGGCCCATTAGTTTCTTCGTTTTGCCAATATCTTACCGCAGTCTAACGACTGAATCCCTCGAAGTAAGGCACAGTTGAATTGTCAGTCAGTAATTCAATAGCAAGGGATAGCAAGGGATTCGGAATGAAGATCAGAAAGTTAACCACCAACAGAGTTCCTCCAACGCGGCTGCGCAGGCTCGCGCTAGCCGTGTTCGTTCTTTCGGCAGGCTTCGGCCGTGCGCAGGATACCCACGGGATGCTCTTGCGGGCGGAACTGGTTCCCTTCAGCCAGGTTCCATCGGTGCTTGCAAAAAGCAGCGGGAGCTTCAATGCCGAGGCCCAGAGCGACGGAACCATTCAGTACTCGCTCTTTTACGCCAACATGAGCAGCCCTGTATCGCAGGCCCACATCCACTTCGGCGCGAACAACACGAACGGCGGAGTGATGTTATTCCTGTGCGGAGGAGGCTCGAAACCGGCTTGCCCGGCCTCGGGATCCGTTACCGGAACCATCACGGCCGCCGATGTCAGCGTCCTGCCGTCCACCAACGGGGATTCCGTGATCCCGCAAGGCATCCAGCCCGGAGACCTGGCGGGAATGATGTCGGCAATTCAGGCCGGCAAGACCTATGTCAACGTCCACACCAACACCTTCCCGAACGGTGAAATCCGCGGACAGGTTCAGGTCCGTTAGGCTTCGTAGCGCCTCAGTTTACATACCCAGTGAATTAGAGCCGCCGACTCGCCAACTCCAGTAAACCGACTCAATGCGGCGGGCCCGTCTCTCCATGGAGATCACGGGCTCGCCGTTTTCTTTTTCCGTTTCCATTCTCTGCTTCCATCTACCCCGGGGCCGCCCGTGCGGTCAGACATCGGAATCTTACATCCATTTAACCATAAAGTAATGACTCTCACGGTTGTCTCCACTTACTCTTAGCTCGTGTAGAAAAACCAGGAGATGAAACCGTGAACTTACCAACTCATTTAACCAGGACACCGCGCCCGGTCATGCGGGCCGCGCTCGTGCTTCCTTTGCTAATGTGTGCCGGCGGAACTGCTCATGCTCTTCCGATCTTGACCATCACCGTTAACACCGCTTCAGTTGCGGGTACGAACGGCTTTCTCGATTTTCAATTTGATCCCGGCTTCAACAGCCAGACCGCGACAGTCTCGATCGCGAACCTTACACCCTCGTCGAGCCTCGGGACAGAGATGTTGACCGGAGATGCCACCGGAAGCCTGTTCAACACCTTGACGCTCCAGAATACGACCGCATTCAATGATGACTTCGTATCGGAGACCTTTCCCTCCACCATTTCATTTCTCCTCTCCTTCTCAGGCCCGGCCGTGAATAACCCCGATCCTGCATTCGCCTCGGGCAGCACCTTCGGGTTCGGCATCTTCGACGCCAACCAGAATCCTATTCTGACAACCAACCCCAACGGCTTTGCGTTCACTGTAAACGTGGGTCCCGGGGGAGCGTTTCAGGAGGCGAATTTCACGGCCGGGGCTAACCTGACTGCCGCCGCAGTAGCAACTCCCGAGCCGGACACGGCGTGGCTGTTTCTTTTGGCGGGTTCCTGCTTTGTCTGTGCGTACGCTCTTCGAAGACGCGCGAGAATCGCGGTTCCGCTCCCGCTAGGTGTCCTCGTCCTGGTTGGCACCCTGACGTCTACCGGCCGCGCTCAGTCCGTCCCGTTTATTTCGGACGTGTATTTCTCGCAGCAGGGCGCTCATCAGCACAGCGTGCCGCCGGGCGGACCGGATCTCCAACTGACGATTACCGGCACGGGATTCAATTCGAATTCCATCGTGACCTGGAGTATGCCCGGCAAGATCGGCATCCAGGATGCAGAATTCGTCTCCCTGAACGGAAGCTGCTCCAGTTCGACCTACTGCACCGCGACGCTGCCCGCCTCTTACACAGCCAACCCGACGATGGGATACGTGAACGTCGTGAACCACATGATTACCCCTCAGTACACGATCAGAAACGGGAATTCCAATACGATTCCGTTCCCGGTTTCCTACAGTGTTCCGTTCGCGACGGTCAATTCCGCGCCTTTGCCGAATTGTGGCGTCAATGGCTGCAACCGGCCCTTCCGGCCGTCGTTGTCGCCCGCCGGCACGAGGCCGATGGCCGTGGCCACGGGCGACTTCGATTTCGACCGTCTGGCCGACTTTGCCATTGCCACGACCAACTCTTCGGGCCAGGGGATCGTCAAGGTGTATCTGCAAACCGGCCTGGCGGGCGGAACGAGCACCGAGTATGCCGCCGGCCAATCGCCGGTGGCGATCGCAGTCGGTGATTTCAACGGCGATGGAGCACTCGACCTGGCCGTGCTGAATGAATTTGGGAACGGCCAGAATTCCACGGTCTCGGTCTTCCTGGGGCAATTCGGCAGCAACGGCTATGCCAACGGGCAATTCTCCTCGAAGCTGGATTTCGGCGTGGGCTATCGCGCCACAGCCATCGTCCTCGGCGACTTCAACGAAGACGGCAAGCTCGACATCGCCACGGCCGACTGCGGCGGCGACTTGGGCTGCAACAGTGGCGTGAACATCTCCACGCTTTCAGGGGTAGGCGATGGCACATTCGTAACCGGGCCATCGTCCAACACCGGAGTCGTCGGGAATCTGGAGTTTTACAACCTCCCGGAATCGCTCGCCGTAACCGACTTCAATCTCGACGCGCATCTCGACCTGGTCGTCGTCTTGCCCGCACAGAATGGATTCCTGCTCCTTCCCGGACACGGCGATGGTACGTTCCCCAAGTCCCAGCAGCGGTTGATCAACGTTCCTGGCAATGCGCCAACCTCCGTTGCTGTCGCGGATGTGAACGGCGACGGCTATCCCGACGTCGCGATCGGCAACTCCATTGCTTCATTTATAGTCCTTGGTCCGGCGTACGATACTCCGGCAGTGATATCCATTACCCCCTCGGATTCGCTGGCCTTCGGAGACTTCAACGGCGACGGCACACTGGACCTGGCAACCTCCATCGGCAATTCCGCCCAGATCTGGATCGGCAACGGCCAAGGCGGCTTTTCCCCCACGGCCGCCAGCTCGGCCATCGCCGGTCCGGCACTGATCGCGGCCGACACCTTCGCCACCGGCAGGCTCGGCGTGGCCATGGTGGATTCTGTCAACTCTCTGATTTTGCTGGAACAGACTCAGCCCAGCGTCTCGCTGCCGCATAGCTTGCCGAACATGTACGCAGCCATCGGCGGCAGCACTTCGCAAACGGTCACCCTGACTGCGAACAGCGACGGTAGCGCGCCCCTCCACATCAGCGAGTTTTTGAATACCAGTTCGACAAGCTTGACTTCGCCCGACTTTCAGTTTTCGGAGAGTAACAGTCCGGGCTGCCCGGCAAATGGAGGCATGCTGTTGCCGGGAAACACCTGTCAGTTCACGGTAACCTTCGCTCCCACATCCACAGCGGCGTTAAATGAGTGGATTTTCGTGTTGGACGATGCGATTGAGGGAGGCTCTTACAGCTGCACCGGTTCCATCTTCATTCCGGGCTCGCCTTCCTGCCAGTACTCCCTGCTTCAGGCGACCGGCGTGCAAGTGACCCTGTCGAGCAACAATCTCACGTTCCCGAACACGGTCGTTGGCCTGCCGGCTGCCGCCCAACAGGTTACAGTCACCAACAGCAGCGGCATGTCGCTGATGTTTACTCCGTCTCTCACCGGCAACAGCGGCGACTTTCAAGCCTCCGGAAGCGGAATCTGCGCCAATTTCGCGCAGGGATTCACACTGAGCACCGGACAGTCCTGCACCTTCTCGATCAAATTCACCCCGGGTGCTATCGGTTTCCGCGGCGCCTCGCTGGTCTTTCGAACCAACATCGTCACTCTCACTCTGCCGCTTTCGGGCACCGGAACTGCCCCCCACGTCGATCTCTCCACTACATCACTCCAACTCCCGGCCACACCCGCCACGGCAACCAGCATGTTCCAGCCAGTGACCGTAAGCAACATGACCGCCGGCGCCCTCACAATTAGCAATATTCAGGTGACCGGCCCCTTCATCGGGTCGGGTAACTGTGGCACCCCCGTCGCGTCCGGCGGCAGTTGCCAGATCCAGGTGGCGATCAACCCCACCAGTGTCGGCTCGTTCACCGGTACTCTGACCTTTACCGACTCCGTTGACGGGACCACCACCCGAAGCGTGAGTCTCTCGGGAAGCGGGACGAACCCCGTCTCCCAGTCCGCGACGACCTTCCAGTATCCCGCCACTGCCGTAGGCTCGAGTTTTACGGAGACGCTGTTCATCTCCAACCTGGGCGGCGCCTCGCTCATCATCAGCAATATCCATGTAGCCGCCCCCTTCGCCGAAACCGATACCTGCGGTTCGCCGGTGCCCGGACAGGGAAGTTGCCAGATTCTGATCACGTTCTCCCCGGCGGCCGTGGGCACTGCCACTGGCGCCCTGACCTTCAACGACTCCTTTGAAGGAGCCGTCGGTCGCAGCGTGAGCCTCTCCGCAGCCGGCACGTATCCGGTTCCGCAAATCAACCTGTTGCGCCACTGCGATCCGGCCGTGGCTGCCAGTTGCGTTCCGGCCCCGACAGCGCCGGGGGGCAACTCGTTTACGCTGTCCCTGGCCGGCGACGGGTTCAGTTCCGCCTCGACGGTGAATTGGAAGTTGGGAAGCCAGGCGGCGGCGTCGCTGGCGATTCAATCGTTCGCCGGGCGGGAATTGAAAGTCACTGTTCCGGCCTCGCTGATTACCACAGGGGGCTCGGCCGCGATTACGGTTACCAATCCGCAGAGCAGCGCCACCGCCGGCGATGGCGGAACATCGAGTCCCGTGTATCTGAATATCGCTCCGCCCAGACGGGGCGCGGGTTTCACCACCGCCGCCGCTTACGATACCGATCTGGCGCCCACCGGGATCGCATCGGGCGACTTCAACGGCGACGGTATTCCCGACCTGGCCAGTGCCAGCTTCGACCAGAATACCGTGTCCATCCTGCTGGCCAATGCGAACGGCACCTTCACCTCGAAACAGCGTCTCTCGCTCGCCAACGCCCACGACGTGGCAGTCGGCGATTTCAATAAGGACGGGAAGCTGGACATCATCATCGCCCAGAAGCTAACCGGCGTGACATACGGCCAGCTCGCGCTGTTCCCGGGCAATGGAGACGGAACCTTCGGCTCGCCGGTCTTTGTGCAAGTGCAGGAAGGACCGCAGAGCGTGCAGGTGGCGGACTTCAATGGGGACGGCAAACTCGACGCCGTTACCGGGGAATCCGGCGCCAACACGCAGTTCCAATTCACCGCGGTTCAGGGCAACGGCGCAGGAGGCTTGACGCGCGCCTCCGATCCCGGCCCGGGAACGCACCCGGTTTCGATCGCGGTTGGCGATTACAACCAGGACGGCATACCCGACGTGGCCGTGGTGATTCAGCCGTTCCCCACGGGCAATGGGAGCTCCGGCGCCCCGGGCTCGGTGGCGATCCTGTTGGGGAACGGCGACTTTACGTTCCGCGGTGTAGCCTCCTACCCCACCGGCGCTCAGCCCCAGGGAATCGCGGCGGGCGACTTCAACGGCGATGGCAAACTGGATCTGGCCGTGGCCAACGAATTCGAAAATACCGTCTCGATCCTTCTGGGCAACGGTGACGGCTCCTTCCAAGGTCCGGCGAAGGCAGCGGTGGCCTCCTTCCCGTTCTCGCTCACGGCTGCCGACTTCAATGGCGACGGCATCGCCGACCTGGCGGTCGCGGCTTGCGGCGACATGGAGTCCGGGTTCCTGTTCGGCAGTTGCCGCAGCGGTTCCGGGGCGGTGTCTATCCTGATCAGCAATGGAGACGGCACCTTCCAAACCCACGCGGACTTCGGTACTCCGAGTGCCGGCACGCCGCTCGCGATCACAGCCGGCGACTTCAATAACGATGGCGTCGAGGACATCGCAGTTACGAGCTTCGAAAGCGGAGGGGTTCGCGTGCTGCTGCAAACTGTTCCCCCTGCGACCGACGTCACCTCGCAGGTGCAGGTGTCCAGTTCCGGGTTCCTGTTGAACCGCGCAGCTCACACCTATAACGGAACCGTCACGATCATCAACTCCAGCTCGCAAACGATCGCCGGGCCCATATCCCTGGTGTTGAGAAACCTGCCGTCCGGGGTCTCTCTGGTCGATGGAACAGGAGAGACGAACGGTAACCCTTACATCGTGGTCCCCGGCGTTACGTCGCTGACGCCTGGACAGCAGGCCACAGTGACCGTCGCGTTCTCGAATCCCGCGAACACGATGATTACATTCATGCCGGCAGTCTGGTCGTCGGCCATCTAGCGATTGCCACAGTTGTTTTGACGGCTCCTGGTTGATTCCGTGACGATTCGCGATCTGCTTTTCGCATTACAAACTACCGAAGAACAGCCTTGCGCTGCTCTCAGGAGAAATGTAGGTGTGGAAGGCAGATCGCACAACCGGACTCCGGGCGCGATTCTCCCGTTTCAGCGGGCGGGCAGGGGCAATCCTGCGATTCCCAAGTTCCGTCGCTTCGAAGGGCGAAGCCAACTGAGAGCGGACGCGAGATGCAATCCCGCGAACGCGCCAAACAGCGAGCGCATCGGAACATTCCTCAGCGACATCGACAAAACACGCCCTCCAGTCAGCATCAGGCGGACCTCTTTGGCATCCCGACGACCTTCGTCAGGACCCTTCTTCCCGGCTTCTCCCGGAGAGCCTCATACCTTCATTTGAACGGAGGTCATAGGACGCGCTGTCCCGCAACCCGCGTATCGTATCCGCCGTAACCCTCCAACTCCCGCCGGAATCCGAACCGGGATAGCGTATCGAGGAGATTCTGCATGCGCGGCAGGTCGAGATGTTGCTTCTTGATCACCAGGTCGTAGCGTTCGCTCACCAGCGGGATGAAATGCAATCCGAAGACCCGTGCGGCGGCCCGAGTGGCCAGGCACGCATCCGCCGCGCCGGATTGCACCTGCCACGCCGCGGGCAGGTGTCCGGATGCCAGCCGGTCGTAGCCCCGAACCTGCCCAGCCGGGATGCGCAGCCGCCGCAGGTGGGCATCCAGCAGCGCCCGGCTGCCTGCGCCTGGTTCCCGATTCACTATGGTAATGTCCTTTCTTGCCAGGTCTTCGATTCCACGGATGTTCTTGGGATTGCCGCCGGCCGCCAATATACCCTCTTCCCAGACGGCAAAAGCAACCACCGCAACCGAGTTTTTGTGGAAGAGCCGGGCGATCTCCGGCAGATTGGACTCGCCGCTGGCCTCGTCCTTGAGGTGCGTACCGGCGATATGGACCGACCCGTCCTTGAGAAGCGCGAGTGCCTGTGAGCTGTTGCGATGGGCGAGGACGAGTTCGATGCCGGCGGGCTGGACGTGCCGCGCGAGCACCGAGATTCCCGGATCGCACCCGGCCACGAGTAGCCGGCTGCCGAAATCGGCATCGGCGTCGAAGATCTGAACTCCAGCCTTGCCCCGGCGCACCGGACGGCCCGCGATGACCGCGTCCGCCGTGGGAAGATACCACGGCACCGGCGATGGAGGGCAAGCCATCAGCCGCTTATCGACCAGGCAGAGTTGAACGGCTTGCCCGGCGCGAACGCCGCTGGAGCCGGCCAGCAGTGTCGCCTGCTCCGTGCGCAGTCTGCGTCCCGATGCGGCTTCTTCCAGGGTGAACAGCTCCTCGACCGTGGTATCGAGAGCGCGCGCGAGCTTGAGCGCGACCGCCGTATTCGGAATGAAGGTACCTGCTTCCATCGCATAGATTGTCTGGCGGCTGACTCCCGCAGTGGCAGCCAGATGAATGGCGGAGAGCCCGCGTTTCCGGCGGAGCTCCGCGAGATTGGTGGCGATCTCGGACATGTCTATCCGGTCATTGTATACGGTGTGATCCGGCAGACACCGTGTTGTCTTGTATCCATGTCATTGATATGCTTACAAGACATGCGCATTTCTACCGTCATCGTGAGCCTCGCCGTCCTGGCGGCGAGGTCGCTGCCGTGTTTTGGGCAGGCCGGCAAAGCGGAACTTTTCGGCACGATTCAGGATCCGCAGGGGCTCCCGGTCCCCGGCGCCAAGGTTACCTGCGCGGAGCCGGCCAATGGCGCGCGCTTCCACATTGTGACCGGCGATCAGGGCACGTATCACCTGCTTGGACTTGCCGCGGGCGATTATGTGCTGTCGGTGGAAAAGCCCGGATTCAGGCCCTACCGGCAGGAAGGCATCACGCTGCGTATCGGCGATCAGACGCGGCTTGATGTGAAACTGGCCATCGGCGAGGCGGCACAGTCCGTTGAAGTGAGCGCCCAGACGACGCTTCTCGAAACCGCGAGCGGGTCGGTGAGCTACCACGTCATCCAGCCGCAGCTCGAAACCCTGCCGCTCGACGGCCGAAACTTCATCCCGCTGGTGGCTCTGTCGCCCGGCGTCGCACTGCCGGGCGGCGGCTCGCTTCTGCCGCGAATCAACGGCAGCCGGCCGCGCACGAACGAGTATCTCTATGACGGAATCAGCGTCCTCCAGCCCGAGCCTGGCCAGGTGGCGTTCTACCCGATCATTGACGCCATGGAGGAGTTTCGTCTGAACGTGAACGCCTACTCCCCGGAGTACGGACGGTCGAACGGCGGCACGGTGATGGTGATCGGCAAGTCCGGCAGCAACGAGTTCCACGGCACGCTGTTTGAATTCTTCCGCAACGAAGATCTGAATGCGCGTAATTATTTCGCCCAGCCGGGCCCGAAGCCGGATTTCCGGCGGAACCAGTATGGCTTCACCTTCGGCGGCCCGATCCGCAAGAACAAGACGTTCTTCTTCGCTGATTGGCAGGGAACACGGCTGCGGACGGGAACCACGCGGCAGAGCGTCGTGCCCACGCCGGCACAGCGCTCAGGCGTGTTCACCACGGCCATCTACGACCCCAATACGAATCCCCGGGTACCGTTTCCGAACAACACCATCCCGACCAGCCGTTTCGACCAGGTCGCCCTGCAAGTGCTTCAGCACTACCCGCTGCCAAATGCCGGCGGTGCCAATAACTTCATTCTTACCGGCGTGGAGCCGGACAACCAGGATCAATTCGACGGCCGGGTCGACCATGTTTTTAACGACAAGCACCGCGCTTTTGTGCGCTACTCTTACCTGCGCGATGACGACACGCCGGTGCCCTTCCTGCCGGATGGCAGCGGGAACATTACGTCTGGCGTCATCGGACACGCCATCACCCGCGGGGACGGCATCGCTTCGGAATACGACTGGACGCTCTCGCCATCTACACTCAACCAGGCGCGGTTCGGCTACACGCGGCGGGACGTGAACCAGACGTCTCTGCAGAATGGCGGCATCACCATCCCGGGCGCGCCCCAGAGCACGTTCCCCTCGACCTTGCCGATCTTCACAGTCACCGGATATCAACAGATCGGGCCGACCACCGCCGCCAACTCGAAGTTCACGACCTCCGTGACGGAGTTCCTCGACACCTTTTCCATGGTGCGGCAGCGCCACACGTTCAAGTTCGGCGTCGATCTGCGCCGGGAGGCCCTCGACATTATCAACCCCGCAAACCCGACCGGATCCTACGCCTTCACCACTACCGGGACCGATTCCTCCACTGGAGCCACCGGGAACGCCCTGGCCTCAATGCTCCTCGGACAGGTCAACGCCTTCAGTATCGACATCCAGAACAAGGCTCTCCAGGAACGGGCCCATATTGCGGAGTTTTTTGTGGGCGACGACTGGAAAGTTTCCGAGCGTCTGACCTTGAACCTGGGAACGCGGTACACGCTGAATTTCCCCTCCACCGAGGTTCACAACCAAACGGCCATTTTCAACCTCAATACCCAGGTGCTGGACTTTCCACAAACGGCGCGGGAACTGGAGTGCTGCGATTTCGGACCGCGCGCGGGACTTGCATACCGGTTAGGAGATTCCTGGGTAATCCGGTCGGGGTACGGGATCGTCTGGTTCGAACAGACCGGCATCACGACGCCGTTCACTCTCCCCCAGTTTCCCTTCGTGCAAACGGTAGGCCAACAATCACAGGACAATATCAATCCAGCGTTTCTGCTCTCGGCAGGTCCCACCGTACAGGTCAGCGCGCCAAATCCCAATTCGGGCCTTGGCCAGGGAGTGTTCGGCGTCGACCGCAATGTCGGCTCCGGCTATTCGCAGCAATGGAATTTCACCGTCCAAAAGACACTGGGCAATAACTGGAATATCGAAGCCGGCTACCTCGGATCGAAAAACACCCACCTCGGGTTGCCGGAGTCGAACCTGAATCAATTACCGGCGGCCGACCTGGCACTCGGATCGGCGCTCACCGTCAAGGTTCCAAATCCGTTCTACGGCCAGGTTCCCGCCTCGTCGTCCCTTGGACAACCGACCATTGCCCAACAGCAATTGCTGCGAGCGTTTCCGCGGTTCACGAACGTGGCGCTGTTCCGGGACAACGTGGCCGATTCCGAATACGAGGCATTCCAGGCCAAGCTGGAAAAGCGGTTCTCCCTGGGTTTGACGCTCACAGCCGCTTACACGTTTTCCAAGCTGATCGACGACGCCTCG
The DNA here is from genome assembly GCA_035501495.1 of Bryobacteraceae bacterium. Lineage (GTDB taxonomy): Bacteria > Acidobacteriota > Terriglobia > Bryobacterales > Bryobacteraceae > JAIQFL01. The sequence continues at coordinate 29,661 of DATJWB010000339.1, forward strand.
ACATACTTTTCGCAGACTATCTTTACGGGGCCGACGCTGACCACCATCGGGGCCGCCGATGCGTCCAACCGCAAGCTGGAACGAGATGTTTCGAGCGGCGACATCCCCAAGGTCTTCTCCGCGGGTTGGGTGTATCGCATTCCGCGGCTGTGGAGGATCTCCGGATGGGAGATCGCAGGCATCGTCCGCATCCAGGCGGGCGACGCCGTTCCGGTCACCCAGGCCACCAACACACTCTCCGCGTTCGGCTACGCCGTGCAGCGGCCCAACCGGATCGGCAATCCGAACAACTTCGCCAATCGAAGCGCCGCGGAATGGTTCGACAAGTCCGCCTTTGTGGCCGCCGGACAATTCAGCATCGGAAACAGTTCGCGGAATCCGGTGCGTGGCCCCGGACTCCAGGATGCCGACCTCATGCTGGGGAAGACCTTCCGCCTGTCGGAGCGGGTGAACTTCGAATTCCGCGCCGAAGCGTTCAACGTCAGCAACACTCCGCCTCTCAATGATCCTAACGGCTCCTTCGGGAGCGCAGCTTTTGGCACCATCACGAGTGCCGGAAATCCAAGGGACTTCGAGTTCGCGGGCAAGATCCGATTCTGAGTGAGACCAACATCGGAGACTGCCGAACGTGTCGGATTCGTCCAGTGAAGAGAGGCGTTATGCTCGACATCTGCGTACTGCGGCGGCCAATGCAAACGCGGCCGGCCAAATCCCCCAAAAAATTACGCGGGCACCTATTGGTCTTGTAGGGAGCGGATGGCCGCGAAAGGCTGCTTCGTCGTCCTGTTTCGGCGGCGAGATTTGAGCGACGGAGTAAATCGCTTCCAGGACGCCCTCCTCGGTTATGGTCCGGCTCATCTCCCTCCGACCGCCGAGGGCATACCAAATCTCACCATACCCGGAAGCGGTCTGCTCAAACATGCCGATCGAAGTTGACGAGACGTAGCTGACGCTGAGGTGGGGCATGGTGCGGCGGAGTTTCGACAGCGCCCGACGCTCCAAGTCCAAACGTCGCGGATCTTCGGGCGCCAGGTGGACTTCGATCGACAATGGCTGCCGGACTTGCCGGAGCGCCCGTTCGTCCGCTTCGGAGAAGGAGTTGCCCCGGCTCTCGGAAAGATCCCAACTGCCGCGCAGGAACGTGCAGCCCAGGATCAGGGCCGCTGCCAGACCCATGAGACCTGCCGACAGCGCCGCCCGCCGCGCCGTCGTCTCGCCCAGCCGCATCCAGACAGCCGATATCGATAGGCCAAGCAGCACCAGCGTTATGGCGGTGAGCAACACGTCCAGCCTGATGAGGCCGTGCTGGAACTCGGCGACGAGAACTGCGGGCGTATACCCGGCCGCCTTTTCCCAGATTCCCCCCTGGATCGCGCCGAAGAAATTGAGGATCCAGGTTCCCACGGTTACGCCGAGCGTCAGGATCGCGGCGGTTGACGGGTGTTCGGCAAGCGACGCCATGGAAGCCGCCAGAGCGATTGTGAGACCGCCATTCAAAAGGTGTCCCACTACGACGGCGCCGATCTCCGGCCAGTAGACGCTGCCCCCGTAGCTCTTCCACAGGAGTATGGCGCTGAGAGCCGGAAGCATCGCCACGATCCACGCGATGGCCGCGACCACCGTCTTAGCGGCAACCAGCGAGATCGGGGAAGCGCCCTGTTGCAGCTCGAGCTTGAGGGCTCCGTTCTGACGGTCCCCGCCGACGAGTCGAATGATGACGAACGGCAGCAGGAAGACCGCGGCAAGCTCGCACGAGCTGAATGTGGGTCCCCAGATCCCGATCAGCGGCGAAAGAGCCTCTCCAACACCGGCCGACGTGCCATTCAGACCGCTGACTTCGCCATAGGTGTTCACCGCGCTGATAAACGAGATGCCCACGAGAGGCCCCATGGCCACCAGCAACACCCACCAGGAACGCGCCGCGGCCAATTCCCGTAACTCCTTCTCGACGAGCCAGCGGAACGGGCCTTTACGTAAGCGCAAGGAATACCTCTTCCAATGTTGAGTAGCTGCCGCCTGGAGCGCGAGCTTGAGCCAGCGCCGCGAGCTCGCCCACGTCTCCCTGGCCCCGCACCTGCCCGTTGCTCAGCAGCACAAAGCGGTCGCAAATGCGAGCGGCGTCGCCAATCTGGTGGATGGAAAGAAAGAGGGTGCGTCCGCGCCCGGCATGAGAGCGCAGCACGCCCGCAACCTCGCGGGTCTGCCGAAGGTCCAGGCCTTCAAAAGGCTCGTCGATCAGCAGCGCCGGTTGAGATGTCAAAAGGCCGATTGCCAGCAGGATCCGTTTTCGCTGTCCTTTCGAGAGGGCGCCGATCCGCCGGCCGAGCAGCGGTTCCAGCGAGAGTTCGGAGATCAACTCGTTCCTCCGGTCGCCCCGGCCCCGGAAAAAACCGACGGTGTAGTCCAGCGCCCAACCCACCGGCTGCGAACCCCACGGCACGATACTGTCCGGCACGTAGAACAAGATTCCGGATCGCTGGCCGGCCGGCACTGCGCGTCCGCCAACCCGCAAAACTCCTTCGTCCGCAGAGAGAACGCCGGCCATACACTCGAATAACGTCGTCTTACCGGCCCCATTGGGGCCGATCAAGCCCAGCACTTCGCCGGTCCGGATATGAAAGCTGACCTGCGAAAGCGCCGAAAGGTCTCCGAATCGTTTGCACAAGCCCTGGACTTCGAGGAGCATTCTCTACTTTACGAGGATACCTTGGCCCCGATTCCGCATTGCCGGCTTCATTAGCCGCCCGGCGGCGATGCCTGCCACTGGCGCCATTGAAATCTCCACCTCCATATCCGCGCGGACAGCCCTGATACTACGATCCGTGGTAGTAGTGAGAGCCCTGGGGTACAATTCCCGGTTTCCGAAGGTTTGAAGTGTAAGCAACCGGCCCTCCTTTGTCTCGGGCCGGACCAGACGAAGTTCGTTGCGGATGATCGAACATGTTAATTGCGAAAGCCTCCCGCCTGCTCCTGCTGCCGTTGGCTCTGATCACTATCTTTATGACCCAGTTGGCGGGTCAATCCCCGAGCACGGGCTCGCTGACGGTGGTGGTGGTGGACCCTTCCGAGGCCGTGGTAAAGGACGCTTCCATTTCGGTCTCCAACACTGACACCGGGGCTGTGCGCGCGGCCACCACTGACAGTGAAGGCAGTGCTACCATTCCCGCTCTCCCGTTGACCGGGAGTTATACGGTGCGGGTCAGCAAAGCCGGCTTCGGAGAAGACCAGGTTAGCGCTGTGGTGCTGCGTGCGGGTGAGACGGCCACCATCAGGGTCAAGTTGCGGTTGGGCGCGGCAAGCTCGGCCGTAACGGTGTTTGGCACCACCGAAGGCGTGCGGGCCGATCCCGAGATCGGTCTGAGCTTTGAGGCAAAGCAAATTGACGACACGCCGGTGCTCGGGCGGAAACTGTCGTCCATTTCACTGCTCAACTCGGCATTTCGCCAGGCAAAAGGCACCGGCGACTTGTTCGTCAACCAGACCTACGTGGCCACCGGCGCCGGCTCGCGCCGCACGGCTACCACGATGGTGGATGGCGCCAACAATGACGAAGCGTGGGGACGGCAGATCGCGATGTCCACCCTGCCCATGAGCGCGGTGCAGGAGATGTCTGTTCTGACGACCGCGTTCTCTTCCGAATACGGCTGGACTTCAGGACCGGCCTTGAATATCGTCACCAAGTCCGGCACCAACTCCCTGCATGGCGAGGGCATCTACCTGGCGCGCCCTGGCGACATTCAGGCAAAATCATTTTCGACCAGGAATTACTGCGCCCCCTCAGTGCCCACGTGCACCGTGCCTTCTACACTCACCTCCATCAGCCCGGTGGATATCCCCGACACGTTGAGCCAGATCTCCGGTTCCTTCGGCGGTCCAATCCTCAAGGACAAGACGTTTTTCTTTGTCGCCGACGACTATACCCGGCAAAACCGGACTGCCCTCCTCTCCAATACACTGCCCGCCTTTGTTTTGCCGGCGAACGGGGACTTGAGCTACATCGGCAGGTATCGCCAGGAGTTGTTCGACGGCCGGGTCGATCACCGGCTGACCTCCTCCCAGACCATGGCGCTCCGGTTCAACGTCGACCGCTTCTCCGACACGAACCCGCAGGACGCGGTGGGCGGCACCAGCGCACCGAGCGTTGCGCGCGTGTATGCGCGACGGTCCTGGACCGCACAAATCAGCCACTCGTCGGTGCTCAGCCCGACCGTTACCAACGAGGCGCGGTTCACCTGGCTGGATGGCGATCCGGTCACGGAATGGGACGCTCAGAACCTGTCAACCTCCTATACCCGCGCCGGCTCGGTGCCGTTCACCATCGGGCAGTCGCGCGTGGCGAGCCTGTTCGGCCACCAGTCCGAGTTCTCGGACACGCTATCCTGGGCTCGAGGCCGTCATTACGCGCGGTTTGGCGTGAGCGCGATGCACCACACTTCAGGCGGCAACGGCAGCGAGCCCGGCACCGCGGTCCTCGGCACATTCACGTTCAAGAGCACCACCACCGCTCCGTTCGACCAGTTGACCTTGAACGACGTGCAGCAGTACACGCAGCCCATCAACTTCGGCGTGAGCACCTACGTGCTGAAGCAGTGGCTCTACTCCTTTTTCGCCCAGGACAACTTCCGCGTGAGCCGCGACCTGACGTTGGACTTGGGAGTGCGTTACGACCGGCAGACCCTCACCGACAGCAACAAGGACTTCGCCCCCAGAGTCGGCTTCGGCTGGCATCCCGGCGGCAGTTCGCGTCTGTCGATCCGCGGCGGATACGGAATGTATTACTCCCAAATTCAGTCCAACCTGATCGCCGGGTACCTGGTGAACGGGTTGGACGGCTTGACCACCTATACCGCCGTTCCGGGGCAACTCGGTTTCCCAACGTGCCTCACGGGATCCTGCCTGCCGCTCAATTTCGACCCGAAGACGCTGCCCCCTTCCGAACTGCCGGCCCGCGACATCACCATCGGTCCCGGGATGAGGTCGTTCTACGAAGCTCAGTTCGCCCGATACGGCCTGAACTTCGACCTGCTACCCTACTATCCGGACAAGCTCCTCAATCCACGCAGCCAGGTGGTGTCGATCGGCGCCGAGCGCGAGGTGGCCAAGGGGTTCTTTGCGAGCGCCGATTATGTCCACCAGCACTGGACCAACCTGGATCGCACGGTGGACCTCAATGCCCCGGCCCCCTTCGACCGCACCGCGGCCGGGCAGGTGAGAACAGTGGCGGCGGCCAATGCCACCCGGCCAATCCTGCCGGTCAACGGCGGCGTGCGGCAGGTCAACGTGCTCATGAATCTCGGCGTGGCCGATTACGATGGCCTTCAGACCCAGTTCCGCTACCGCGGCAACCGCCACATGTACGCTGCCGTCAGCTACACCCTCTCGAAGGCCACCAATACCACGGAGCCAGACGGCAACGGCATCGGCCCAAACGACAGCAATATCGCCCGGCTCGGCGAGGTGGAGCGCGGCCCCAGTGTGCTCGATCAGCGGCATCGTGCCGTCATCACATACATGTACAATCTGCCGCACGGCCTTTCCCTCGGCACCTTAACCCAGTTTGCGTCAGCCCGCCCGTTCAACGCCACCACCGGAATTGACAACAACGGCGACGGCCTCAACAACGACCGGCCGGTGATCAACGGGCAAGTGGTGGGGAAGTCGGCGTTCCGCGGCACAGCCACGTCCGACGTTGCGATCTTCGCCGAGGAACGAATCAAACTGAAGGAGCGCTCGTCAGTCGTGCTTCGAATCGAGGGGTTCAACCTGTTCAACCACGGCAACTATCTGGGCCGCGGGCAGACTACCTACGGGGACACCGGGACCCCGAATCCGACATTTGGCCAGTTGGCGTCTGTGGGGACGGCGCCCAACGCGGTACCGGCGTTCGCCAACGTCGATCCGCCCCGCATGTTCCAGTTGCAGGTTCGATTCATTTTCTGAAGAGGAGGAAATCATGAAAGCGAAGTATTGGATTCGGCTGGCGCCTGCCGTGGCGCTCTTGTGCGCCTTGGTTTTTGCGGCCGACCTCAAGGTCGATCTGAGCCATGAACAGGTCGGCAAACCTCCCGCGACATTCGAGCCGATGGTCGGCACGTGGGTCATCACGCAAGACGGAGCGGACAAGGTCATCATGATCGACGGCCGCCCCTGGGTGGCGAGCAAAGACAATCCGACGAAGCTGCTGCTGCAAACGGCGCGCAAACTGTATGGAACGTCCAATGAAGAGCTGATGGACAATGCCAAGCAATTCGCTTATTACCCCGTCGCGGTGTTCAAAGGACTCGACAACTTCAGCGACGGCACCATCAGCACGAAATTCAAAACAGTGAGCGGCGATTCGGACCGCTGCTCCGGCATCCTCTTCAACGTCAAATCCAACGGCGATTGGCTGGCGGTCCGGTACAACGACACCGAGAACAACGTTGCGCTTTGGGAGTTCCACAACGGCATACGCCGCAATATCCGGTTCAGCGACCGCGCGAAACCGTTCATGCTCGACCGAAGCGCGTGGCACGAACTGAAGCTGTTCGTTGACGGCGCGAGCATCCGGGCCACGCTGGACGGCTCTCCGGCGATCGACTACACGCTTGGCAGCGAGCCGGCAGCCGGGCGTAAGGGCGCCCCCAATCCGGACCTGTTTCCGGCCAACAACCCTGTGCTGAGGCCCCCCGTGGCGGGTCGCATCGGCCTGTGGTCCAAAACGGATAGCACCAGCTACTTCAAGGACTACGTGGTCGCTGCCCGGCAATGAGGAAGGGCGCCTGATGGAATCGGTGAACAGCGGGATCCGCTTACTGGCCGGCGGCAACTGTTTCTGCTCTGACTACCGTGCTTCCATGCGGTACATCGGCATGCCGGAGACGAACAGCCGGAGCGCGCGGCCTTCGACGATCGAGTCGAAGGCAATCTTCTCGGGGTTGAAATCCGGAGCGGCCGGGCGAAAGGTCGCGGGGCCTGCGGGAAGAAGGCGTTCCCCGGAACCCGGCCCACCCGCCAGGTAGAGTTGCCCCTTGCGCACGTAAATTCGTACCGCGCCGCCTTCGGGATTATGGTTTACGTAGCGCCCCGCGTAGGCAGCGTATTCGGGTGGGGTGTCGAACTGCTTGGGCCCAGTGTAGGCGCTGTTGGTGTACCATCCGGGCCCGTACGCGAGTTCGGTTACCTTGCCGGCATCTCGCGTGAAGACGAAGAAGTATTCGGCCAAATCCCCGGACTCGGCACGGAAGATATCGCCCTGGACGCGCACGAGCGGAACCGCGGCGCCGTTGCCCTTCACCGTGAGGCGGCGTCCCTCCGCGGCGAACTCGAACGACTTCGAGCCGCTGGTAAACGCTCCGGCAAAGTCCCCGGCGTTCGTGATGGATGCGGAGTCGTCCGGCACGGGAGGATCGGGGAGCGGTTCGCCGCGCAGGGCCGCCTTGACGCACTTGATCGCAAATTGCACGACCCGCCGGTCCAGACCTCCGTTCCCCATGGCGATGATGCCGAAGCCATCGTTCATGTGCATTTCGAACAGAGTCTGGAACCCGGCAATGCCCCCGCCGTGCTGAATGATGGTGTCACCATCGTCCTGGCGGACGTTCAAGCCGTAAGCGTAATTATTGAGCAGCGGCTTGGTCAATTGGGCGAACGCGCGCTCGGAGAGCAGGCGTCCCGACGGTGCTACGCCGCGATTGAGGATCAGGCGGGCGTAGGAGGTCATATCGCCCGCCGTGGAGGCGATGCTCCCGTCCGCGGCGAGATACTCGAACCAGGGCTGCTCCACGAAGTCTCCGGTATAGGGCCATCGACTGTAACTCTGCGGCAGGCTGGCGCGCAGGGCATCGTCGATGGCGGCGTGCGTGGCGCCCATGCCCAGGCGGTCGAGGATCCGTCGCTGGACGATCGCGGGGTACTTGGCCGACTCGATGTGTTCGAGGACGTATCCGAGGATCTGAAAGCCGAGATTCGAATACCAGTAGTGTTCTCCGGGGGCGTAGGTGGGCTCGAAGTCGCGCACCGAAAGCGCGGCAAAGGGCATCGACGCGAGGTCGGGGCGGTAGTTCTCGAGGCCGGCGGTATGGGTCAGGAGATCGTGTCCGGTGATCGGCCGGTACTTCGATTTGATTGCAAACCAGGGCAGATATCTGGTCACCGGCTCCTGCGGATCGAAGCGGCCCTCATCGAACAACTCCATGAGCGAAATGGCGGTGAACGATTTGCTCACCGAGCCGATCTCGAAGAGCGTCTCGGGAGAGACCCGCGTTTTGGACTTCAGGTTGGCATACCCGTAGGCGCCGATTTTGAGTGTGTGGTTGCGGTCCGTGATGCCGATGACCATGCCGGGGACACTGGACGCGCCCGCCGCGCGATCGATAGCGTCAAAAGCGCGAGCCAGCCGCGCCGGGGTCTCGCTTTGTGCGCAGGCCTGAGCAAGCCAGAGAAGCAGAGCCAGGGATAGTCGCATCGCTTCCAATGTACATCTGCGAGGCACTGTTCAGGTACCCAAAGCGAAATCGCTCCCATGGCGGCGTTGTGCGGCGCCGCCGTAATGCCTCCGGTCCGCACAATCCAGGGACAAATGGAGTGATCCGGAGCAGGTTGGCAGTCGGGAAGTCGGGACTGGCGTCAACTTTTACCCGCTGGAAAGGTGATCGCTCTCTGAGAGCAGTTGGCCCGAGAATGAGCGGGAAGTCGGGCTGTTGGATGGCCCGTGCCAGCGGAATACGTGAACCGGCTGGCTCAGAATCTGGGACGGAATTCCGACGCCAAGGTGCCCATTACCGCCAGGTTAATCGACAGCACCGAGGTGAATGCGTTTGCCCTGCCGGGCAGGCACTTCGGCGCGAGGCATCGTCCGGCCGAGTATCCGCGTGAGCTAGCGGTGCAGCCAGTGTCCGATCTGGGAACTGGTGTTCCATATGGTACACCGAGCCATGCACTGAAAGGCGGAGCCTGAGTCAATCGCGTAAAGGAGGGGATATCGATAGTGGGGCCTGGGGCGGTCATTGAGGATGCATGGCTCGGTGAAATCGGTCTGCCGGCCGATACCCGAGCACGCCACCCGCCACTCGCTCAACCCTCCCGATTCGGCCACCCATCGCAGAATTGGCGGCTGGGGTGCTCAGAAGAGTTTGGACAAAGCAAAAGGGGACGTATGTTCGACGAATTAGAGAAGCAAATCCGGCAATACGAAGACGAAACCACAACGCCCAAGCAGCGGCGACTTCAGGGCGCGGTCGTAATCGTCCTGTCTGTCGTGCTATTCGGCGGCCTCTACGCGGTGATCCGGTTCGTGGAATTTTAGGTTCCGATCCGGACGGAGCCATCATCGGTGACCTCAAGGGGTGAGGTGGGATACTGAAGATTGGGATTAACAAGCCTCGATATCTGGTTCATCGGAAATCGCATTCCGGTGTGGGTTCGTATCTGCCTCGTGGCGGCGGGGATTCTCGTCATCAGCGTGCTGCACCAGCTCACACCGCCCTCGAAGGTTCACTGGCACAATGCCTTTCAGAATCTCGATTACCTGCCGATTGTACTGGCGGGGTGGAAATTTGGCTGGCGCGGAGGCTTGGCGGCGGGCCTCTTCGCGGGCCTGTCCAACCTGCCCTTCAGCATTGAGATCTGGAGCACCTATCCGAACTTCGCCATAGACCAAACCTGGGACATCCCCCTGTTTTGCGCGGCGGGTACCTTCACCGGTGTCCTGACCGGGCGCGAACGGCGGCAAAGAGCGGAACTCGAACGTACCACGCATCAGTTGACCAGGGTTTACCAGACGTTGCATGACAACTTCGAGCAGATGAAACGCGCCGAGCGCCTGTTCGCCTTGGGACAGCTTTCGGCCGGGCTGGCCCATGAGGTACGGAATCCTTTGGCCAGTATCTTGGGCGCCGCGGGAATTCTTCAGCGCAATGTCCGGTTGGAAAAGCGGGAAGCCGAATGCCTGGCAATCATCATCAAGGAATGCGACCGCCTGAACCACCTGGTGGCCCACTTTCTGGCATTCGCCCGGCCGCGACACCCGTCCTATCAAACCGTGGAGGTCGGGCCCCTGATCGACTCTGTACTTTCGCTGGCGTCGCATGCGGTCGAGAAAGGCCGGATTGTCTTACTCAGGGATATTCAGCCGCTGGGACCGATCGAGTGCGACCCGGAGCTGGTCCAGCAGGTATTGTTGAACCTGGTCATCAACTCGATCCAGTCGATGGCGGACGGCGGTCAGGTCCTGGTCCGCACCAGACCCATCGAAAACCGCGTCGTGATTGAGATCCGGGATGAAGGCTGCGGCATCCCCCCAGGCGATCGCGAGAAGATCTTTGATCCGTTTTTCACGACCAAGGAAACCGGAACCGGTCTCGGCCTGTCAGTTGCCCACAAAATTGTGGAGCAACATGGGGGAATTCTGAGCGCTGAGAATAATCCGGACAAGGGAATGACGTTCACTGTCCAGCTTCCGACTCACCGTGCGAGGCAACATGAGACGTAGGACGATACTCGTCGTCGATGATGATGAGAGCTTGCGCAGGATCACGGAGCTGCAGCTCGAGGAGGCCGGCTACGAAGTGCTCACCGCGGCCACCGGCGAGGAAGCGTTGCGGATCGTGGAAGAGCAGGCGCCATCACTGGTCATCACGGATTTCAAGATGCCCGGCCTGTCCGGGCTTGACCTGCTGAAGGTTGTCCGCAAGTCCTTCCCGATGGTCTCCGTGCTGATGATCACCGCGTTTGGAACGGTACAGACCGCCGTCGAGGCCATGAAGGCCGGAGCCTACGATTACATTACCAAGCCAATCGACTACGAACAGCTGGTACTCGTCGTAAACCGTGCGATGGAGCGCCAGCAGCTCGTTGAAGAGGTTCAAAACCTCCGGGCCAACCTCGATCACAAGTACGGCTTTGAAAGCATCCTCGGCCGTTCCAAATCCCTGTTGACCGTTCTGGAGATGGCGGCGCGCGTGGCGCCTCGTGATTCCACGGTATTGATCCGCGGCGAAACGGGGACCGGAAAGGAGTTGCTGGCTCACGCCATCCACCAGAACAGCTCGCGCAAGAACGCTCCCTTTGTCACCATAAACTGCGGCGCCATTCCCAAGGATCTGCTGGAGTCGGAGCTCTTCGGCCATGTCAAGGGCTCGTTCACGGGCGCCTTCACCCCCAAGCGGGGCAAGGTCGAAATGGCGGACGGGGGTACCTTGTTTCTCGATGAAATCGGCGAACTGCCGCTGGAGCTTCAAGTCAAGCTCCTGCGGTTGATTCAGCAGCGCGAGATCGAGAAGGTCGGCGCCACCGCTCCTGTGACCGTAGACGTCCGCATCATTGCGGCTACCCATCGCAACCTGCAGAGTTTGATTGAGGACGGAACGTTCCGGGAAGATCTGTTCTACAGGCTCGCGGTCATCCCCTTGGAGCTGCCGCCACTTCGCGAGCGCACCGACGACATACCGGAACTGGTGCAGTCCCTGTTCCTGCAGGCGAAACAGAGATACGGCCTCGACCGTTTGAAGCTGCCGGCAAACCTCGTTCCTTATTTCTGCGGATATCGCTGGCCCGGCAATATCCGGGAGCTGGAGAATGTCATCGAGCGCCTTGCGGTTCTCGCCGCCGGCGATGAGATCACGGTTAATGAATTGCCTGAATTTCTTCGCAGAGAAAAGTCCGCATTCGAAGCCGCCAGCTTCGAACTCCCGCCTCAGGGCCTCAGCCTGGAGGGCGTCGAAAAGGAACTCATTCTGAAAGCCCTCAAGAAGTTCAATTGGAACCAGACCAAAGCCGCCGCATTCCTGGACATCAGCAGACGCACTCTGATCTATCGGATGGAGAAGTACGGATTTCACAAGGAGGCCACGGAGGCTCTTAAGGAGTAGTCATCGACCTGGCCGCCGTCACTGTGCCTTCGGAAAGGCATGAGAACTGCCCGGCCAGGATTGCCAGCCAGTCTCGAGATACACGTGGAACAGACCACCCGTACGTTTCGAATCGCAAAGCCGTTCGCGGCCGCATTGAAGTCGGTGCGATCGGCCCTCTCGAGCTCCGGCGTGAGCATCTCGGGAGAACTGGACCTCTCGGGCAGGCTCCAGAGGTCGCTGAACCTTAACCTGCCGCCCTGCGTCATCTTATTCGGGACGCTTCCATTTCTCATGGCGAGAGACCTGGCGGATGACCCGTGCATCGCTG
>DATJWB010000340.1:0-4732 GCA_035501495.1 Bryobacteraceae bacterium
GCGCCGGCTCCGCACGCCCCTTTATACGTATGGCTCCGCGGGGAGGGCGAGGGACGCAAGACCGCTGTCACTTATTAAGAACGTCAATAACCCGCAATGTGCCGGTCAACCAGCGAAGTAAGCTGCCGGAGGACGCCCTGCCCGGGAAACAAAGGCGTGGCATCGGTGTAGTGCTCGGTGCCGCAGAAAACCAGCGCCACAAGATATAGCCGTCTATCCGCGCCAATCACCACCAGAGGAGCGCCGCTCTGGCCGCCCGCCACCGGCACATCGATCCGGACACATTTCAGGCTCCAGTCCACGGCTTTGGTGGATACGATCTCCCCCTCGAGAGTCGAGAATACCCCGTTGCCATACCCCTCAGTGAACGCGATGGCGCGCCGGATGCCTTCAGGCGGGGAGCCGAGCACCCAGTCCGGCAGCTTGAGGTTTCCGGGGCAATTGACCGTCCGCAGGAGCGCCACATCGCGCCTCGGGTCAATCGCCACAGTCTCCAGGAGAATCGGCTCCCGAACGCCGTTACCCGCCACAATGGAAAGCGTGCTCAAACGCTTGCCGGTGATGTGGTGGTTCTTGGCAACGTGTTCGTTGGAGAGAAGCAGATATTCCTGATGGTGATTGACGCGCTCGACGCCAACGATCACACCGGTGCCGTAATTGACCATGTGCCCCGTTGCCGACCCCGCATAGTAGGTGGTGTGCCTCTCGATCTTGACGATACTCTGAGACACAAGCAATTCGCTTCTTCTCAGGGCCGACTCAGTGGAGGACGGGTAGCGGGATCTCGCAGGCGATGGAGCACCAGGGGTTATCAGTACTTCGCCCCAAAAGCAGAGAACGGCCACGAGTTTTCGCAACAATTATCCCCGTATGATCCCCGGTTAAAGTGCGGTGGCCGGGTACTGGACGACCGCGGAATCAGTCCTCCGAACTTCCGCCGCGAAGCCACCGCCTGAGAAGAGTGGCATACCCGAGCCACTTGCTTCAGTTCTGTCGGTCAAAGCTATTAGATCCCGGATCAAGACAGACCTGCTATCCTGTCGAGACAGTAGACACGTCACTCGCGTACCAGGCGCTTGCTCCGCGCCTTATGAACGGCCGAACCGCGACTTAGATGGGACGAATCGGAGATCCGGTTACATGCCGGCCTTTACGGGCTTGCCGCAGTCTTCGGCCAACTTGAGGTCCTTCTCCAGGACCGGCACCATCCTGGACGCATATGCCTTCACATCCGGATTCTGCCCCTGCTGCGCTTCGCGTTTGAAGACTGCCATCAGACGCCGCTCGCCTTCGATTTCGTCGTGCGTAAATGTCCGGTCGAAGCTGGCGCCCTTCAATGGAGCTAACTGGCGTATCGAGGCATCTTTTCCGGAATCGATCCCCTTGGGAATGACCGCCCCCGTCTTGGACGCGAGAATCGTGAGTTGCTCATAGGACGAGGTATGATCCTTCACCAGGGTCTTGGCCAGGTCTTTAACCTCGGCACGCTCCGCCTGTTTTTCCGCCATCTGGCCTTCATGGGCTTGGGTCATGTCGTCCTTGGCGGCCATGCTCAGAAAGGCCTGGTCGGCCTTGCTCAACGAAGAGGCTTGGGAAACGCCGCCGGCAGCGAACAGAGCAAAACAGCAGGCGCCCGATAATAGAATGTGACTGTGCATTCGTGTTCTCCTTGCGTGGAAATCTGCCAGGTGCAGCTCGGATCGAACTCGCCCGGCGCGAATCGGGGTGGTGTGAATCGCCCCTGCTTTGAATTTTGAGCGGAACGGCAACGGGACAAAATACTGTCGCGGCAGGATACCGCCACAGGGGGCGTGAACGATCACACGATTCGCGGAGACTGACCGCGACCGGAACACGAAGGGTCGACCTCTAAGGCCGCAGAATCACCTTCATCAAGCCGGCTTCGCGGCGGTAAAGCCGGTCGAACCACGCGCGGCCCTCGCCAAGCGGAGCCACCGCGCTGATGAGCGGGTTCACCTGGATCGCGCCCCTCGCCATCAGATCGATCGAGGCTGGATACTCGCCACAGGAGGCGCAGGATCCCTGCACGCGGATCTGGCGCGATACCACGATCTGTAAGGGCAGTTCCACTTTCGGGCTCACGTTCCCCACCAGGGTCACGGCGCCGCCTTTCCGCACCGAATGGATCGCGGTACGCACGGGGTCGTTCGCGCCTACGCATTCGAGCGCGACGTCGGCGCCGCGGCCGCCGGTCAGCTCGCGGATCGCGGCGTCGGCCTGCCCGCTTTTGGAGTTGACCGTCTCGGTCGCGCCGAGCTGCCCTGCCATGGAAAGCCGGGAGTCCTCCACATCCACCGCGACCACCTGCGTGCATCCGGCGGCGCGCAATGCCTGCACGGCCAGCAGGCCGATCATGCCGCTGCCCACCACCACCGCTGACGACCCCATCCGCAGCGGCGTGAGATTCACCGCGTGCACCGCCACCGAGACCGCTTCGATCAGCGCCGCCTGCTCGTAGGAGAGACTCTCCGGCAGCCGGTACATGATCCGCCGCGGCACCGACACGTACTCCGCAAAGGCGCCGTGCCGCCGGTACTCACCCGGCGATACGCCCAACACCTGCCGGTTGTCGCACAGGTTGATGTCCCCGTTGGCACAGAAGAAGCATTGGCCGCAATAGATCGTGGAATCGAAGGTGACCCGGTCGCCCGGCTTCAGGTCGTGGACGTTCGCGCCTGTCGCCTCGACCTCGCCGGCAGCCTCGTGCCCCATCACCAGCGGCGGGATCCGCCGCCCGGTAGTCCCGTCCAACCCGTGAACGTCGCTGCCGCAGATCCCGCAGGCGCGGACCCGCACCAGGACATCGCCGGCGCCGATCTCCGGCATAGGCATCTGGACCATCTCGAGGTCCATGTACTGTTTCAATAAGAGCGCATCCATCTCCGCCTATCGTAGCGAAACCGGCGAAGGCTATGCACGCAAACCCACCGCGACACAGCCGGCGGAGCGCCGGCGTAGGATCAAGATAAGGGAAGAATGTTACCGAAATCTGACACTATCGGGGCACGTTTCGGGGGGTGCTTTCGTATGCTGTCAACCAGGGGAAGGCGATTGAGGCTATCGGGCGCGTTTGCCATCCTGGCGATGCTTGCGGCCGGGCGTATGGCACAAACCGGGCAGCCTGACGGGAAGGCTGACCGGGACGCGGAGTGGCAGTTGGAAGCCGCCATCCACCGGGAAATCGTGGTGGGCGATCTGAAAGGCGCCATGGAGGCTTGCACGGCGCTGGCATCGCCCGGAATGCCAAAAGCGGTTGCGGCCAAAGCGCTCTTCCAGTTGGGGCAGTGCCAGGAAAAGCTCGGACAGCGTTCCGCGGCCTGGTCCTCGTACCGCCGCGTCGTAACCGAATATGCCGAGCAGGCTGAGACTGCCGGCCTGGCACTCGCCAGGCTCGGCGGCTGGGAGACGGTTCCCGCCCCGCGAAACTTGAAGTTCGAAGAAGGCGTGGTCGGGAAGGTCCCGCCGGGCTGGTTCGTTCCGGCGCTTCCCAAGGATGCCGACTATCTGGCCGAATTGCGGCGCGACGGCTGCCGCAGCGGGGTGGGCTGCGCCGTGGTGCTGGTGCCCGCCAATGCTCCCCGGCCGCTGAGCGATTTGATGCAGAGTTTCGGGGCCGCCCAATACCGCGGCAAGGTGGTACGCCTTCGCGCCTGGCTGCGGCTCGAGGCCACCGATTCCGACGACCGGGCGCAGATGTGGATCAGCGTCGATCGCGAACACCACCGCCGAGGCTTCTACGACAACATGGATGACCGCCCGGTGCGATCTCCCGATTGGACCAGGTGCGAGATCGCCGGCAGGATCGACGACGATGCCGTGTTCATCGACATTGGCGTCATGTCGATCGGCCGCGGGCGGGTCTGGGTAGACGACGTTTCGTTCGACGTGGTAGACGGCCGCTGAGTCCGTCTTCTCAAAGCAATCGATTTACAGGGAGGCAAGTGTGAAACCGTGCATTCGAATCACGGCTGCGCTCGCCGTGTTTGCAGCCGGATTGGCGTTCGGGCAACAGACCGCTGCGCCGCAGAAGAATTATCAGAACCAGGGCGAGTACGAGATCTACAACGAAGTAACCAGGGATTTCGCCGCCAATAATCTCACCAAGGCGATCGCGGACCTCGAAACCTGGAAGCAAAAATACCCCGTGTCCGATTACACCGGTGACCGGGCGGTCCTGTACCTGAAGGCCTGCATGGGAGCCAGGCAATTCGGCAAAGTGCTGGACGAGGCCGGGGAGATGCTTCCGAAAGGTCTCGACAAGGTCTTCTCCAACCCCAAAGAAGGCCCCGGGCAGATGCTCCAGATCCTCTACAATGCCACCGTAGCGCTCCCCGCAGTCCCCAATCCCACCCCTGAGCAACTCGCAACCGGAGAGAAGGCGGCGCGACAGCTCATAGCCTTCGACCGGCGGCCCGACGGGCTGAGCGATGCCGATTGGACCAAGCTCAAATCCGATGTGCAGCCGCCGGCCAAGGCCGCGTTGCTGTACCTGGCCATCCTCCCAGGCAACCAGGCTATGACGAAAGAGCCCCGCGATTGCGCCGCCGCCGAGGAGGCCTACACCAAGGCACTCGGGCAGTTCCCGGACAGTTCCACGATCGCCTACAACCTGGCGACGGCCCTCAGCTGCCTCAAAAAAACCTCGGCCGCGGTCTACGAATTCGAACGTGCCGCGGTGCTCGATCCGACGCTCGGCGGCACCCAGGACGCC
>DATJWB010000341.1:0-28881 GCA_035501495.1 Bryobacteraceae bacterium
AGGGTACCGACCACTGCGTCACCCAACTCCCGCCAGTGCTGGCTGGGAAGCGCCTCGTAATCACGCATGCGTCGGGAGAGGTGTCGGGAAACCTCCCTCCGGGAACCGCCCTCAAGGCGGTTGTTTCGGGGCTTTTCGCCGACGCTCACCTCGTTCCTACATACGCTGGCTATATAGGTGGGGTCAATGAGTATGTGTTTGACCAGTCGCTGCTCCTGTTCTTCGATGCCGGGCAAAGCCCATCCGTACTTGTACTTCTAGGCGGCGTTTCGATTGAAAACGGCGGTTATTTCCGTCTGTCGGGGTACATGTTGGATTGTGTTAATGGCCCGTGCGCCAAGGTCGTGCAGGAGTTTTGATGGGCGTGGGAGGTTCGCAACAGTTTGTTGGCAATCCAATCGACTGGAACCCGGTAGTCGGACGGGCATCGGACACATTGGGAAACATTGGGAAACAACAACGAAGGAAATCTGGCTTATGGTGAAACGGAACAAGAAGGAAATTCTTCTGACGGTGGGGTGGGACATCTCCGAAAGTGTCCGCCGCCATCCGGGCGACTTTTGTCGAAGTCGTGATCCCCAGTACTCCTTTCTATGGCAAGATCGCGCTTTCACCCCAACACTTCGTGTTAGCAACTGGTCCCGATACCGGAACTCTTGCTGTTACCAGCATTACCGTAACGAATTTCGATTCGGCCAGAAACAATGTGTTTATTTTCGCTCCTCTTTTTGCCGGCGCAGGCGGCTGCGGTTCCGCGATCACCGGCGGGACCTCGCTCAACTTCACTATCTTCGTAGAGCCTTTTTCCACCCAGACAGTTACCTACCCTACGCCCCTGGTGTGGGGACCAATCCAGGGACATAGCTGTATTGCGGCGTCGGCGGCCGCCAACGTCGAAGTCTATGTGAATGGGTTCGTGAATTGATGTGCGCTGGCCGCGCGCGCCACCAACACGTACCGGCCGCGCCTCGAAAAACCTCGGGCAATGGTTGATGTTCCCGGTCGGGCAGGCAAGAGTGCCAGGCAAGAGTGCCTTCGCCATATCGGGCCCGTGCGTAGCCCCACCAACCCGATCACCATCGCATGGATATGCGACGGGCTGCGTGCAGTATCCTGAATCGTACGGTGGTGTGCCCGTACCCCGATGCGACTGCTTTTTCGACCATTGTTGCTCCTCGCCCTCTCGGCCGCTCACTGGCTTCTTGCGCAGCAACCCTCCTTCCGCCTTTTTAACATTGATGATGGACTGGTCCGAAACTGGGTCACCAAGATCGTTCGCGATTCCAGGGGATACCTCTGGATCTGCACGGTAGAGGGCATCTCCCTGTTCGACGGCTACCATTTCACCAATTTCTCCACCAGGGACGGACTTCCGAGCCGCCTGGTCAACGACGTAATCGAGACTCGCGCGGGAGATTTTTGGTTCGCCACCGAAGCCGGACTGGCTCGGTTTCATAGGGACCATGGAAAGGTGGCGCCCTTCGAAGTAATTCACGTGGGCGGCAGCAACGAGTCCAACAGCATCCGCGCGTTGCACGAGGATCCGGACGGGACCATCTGGTGTGCGACGGGCGCCGGGCTGTACCGTTTCCGTCCTCAGGACGGGGAGACCGCGCCACGCCTGGATGGCGTTGGTAACGTCGGAGTGCATGCATTGGTGGAAGATTCGCGGCGGAACCTCTGGTTGGCTACCGATCAAGCGTTCTTACGGCGGCGGCCCAATGGACGCACCGAAGCTATAACCATCCCCCTTGCCTGGCGCGTGAACTCATTGGCGATCGATGGGCATGGCCGATTGTGGGCCGGCGGCTGGGGACTGGTCGGTATCGATACCCACAGCGAGCCGCCCCGGGTCCTGACGGCGCGCGAAGTTCCGGATCGGTCTCACGAACGGATCACGGCGCTGTACTGCGACGAGGACGGCGAGATCTGGGTTGGCAAAAGCCGAAGCCTGGTCCGTTTCCGCCCGGATGCCTCCCCACCGGATGTCCGGGTCTACTGGGCTTCTGAGACTTCACCCGTCGTGGATGTCAGAAGCATCGCTCGAGATATCCGCCGCAATCTGTGGATAGGAGTGGGAACGCTGGGGCTGGTTCGCATTGCCGCCGGGTCTTTGGACCAATTCACCACCGCCGACGGTTTGGCCTCCAACGAGGTGGTCGGCCTTATCGAAGGCTCTCAGGGGGCCTTTTACGCCCTGACCGGGGAGTGGACACTCAACGAACCTCGTGGCGACCGGTTCGTTCCCTTCCCGCTTCGTGTTCCCCGGCCCGGCATTACGTGGGCGGTTGGCTCGGCCGTCTTGCAGGATTTTGACGACGGCTGGTGGGCCGCAAGCGGAGATGGAGTTCTTCGCTATGCCGCGGCCCGACACCCCGGAGCCTTGCGGGGGAGGTTGCCTGATCGCATCTATTCCGTCCGCGACGGATTGCCCGGTCCGATCGTTCTCCGCCTGTTCCAGGATTCGCGCGGCGACATCTGGGCCGGCACCACCGATGGCGTGGGCCACTGGAACCGGTCCACCGGCCGATGGCGCGGCTTTCGAACCGCCGCCCTGCTCCCAGGATCGGCGAACCCGGCCAGCGTCAACTCGTTCGCGGAAGACCACTCCGGGAATGTGTGGGCCGGCATGTATCCCAGCGGGTTGATTCGTTTTCGAGAAGAGGCCCACGAACTCATCACCCGTGATGTTCCTCGGGGACAGATCAATGCGTTGCTTGTCGACCATAGTGGAGAATTGTGGATCGGGTCCAGCCAGGGCGGCATCGGGCGATTGGAGCATCCCGAAGCCGCGGAACCGCAAATCCGCCGATATGGCCTCGAACAGGGGCTATCCAGCGTGCACGTATTTTCGCTGGCCGAGGACGATGCCGGACGCATTTATGTCGCAGGCGGGCGCGGCGTGGACCGGTTGGACCGCAAGAACGGATCTCTGCACCATTTCACCCCTTCCAGCGGTCTTCCGCCTGGGGAGATCCAGCATCTGTTGCGCGACCGCGAGGGTAGCATCTGGTTCGCCTCGTTGTATGGCCTGGCCCGTTATCGCCCCCAGCCCGATCGGCCTTCGGAGACGCCCGTCCCGCTGCTTCGCGGATTGCATCTGGACGGCGAGCGATACCCGATTTCAGAGACCGGAGAACGGGAAGTGAGGGGCATCAAATTGATGCCGGGGCATAACCGGCTCGAGGTCGAATTTCGCGCGCTGCACTTCGAGGTCGGCGAGGTTCTTCGCTATCAGTACCGCCTGGAAGATGCCGAACGCGATTGGAGCGCGCCCTCCGAAGAGCAGACCGTGCGATACGCCAACCTCGCTCCTGGCAAGTACCGCTTTGCGGTTCGCAGCATCACCGAGTCGGGCCAAATCAGCGCCGGCCAAGCCACCGTCACATTCGAAGTGATCCCGGTCTTTTGGCGGAGAAGTTGGTTCCCGGCGATGGTGACGATTGCCATCGCCGGCGGGGCTGTGTTCCTGCATCGGTACCGGTTGAATCATCTGTTGGCCCTGGAACGCGTCCGCACGCGCTTGGCAACCGATCTGCACGATGATGTCGGAGCCGGTCTGGCGGAGATCGCGATCCTGAGCGAAGTTGCCAAGCGTCAGGAAGGTCTGAGAATCACGCAGTTGCTCGACGACATAGCCGCCCGCGCGCGATCTTTGCGTGAAGCCATGAGCGATATTGTCTGGACGGTGGACCCGCGCGAGGACTATCTCTCCGATCTGGTGCTGCGATTGCGTCAGGTCGCGTTCACTCTCCTCGAAGCCGAGGAGCGGCGCGTCGAGTTCCTGGCGCCTTCGGACGACCAACTCTTGATCGAACTGGCGCCGGACCTGCGCCGCCATGTCCTGCTGTTCTTCAAGGAGGCGGTCACCAATGTGGCGCGGCACGCAGATGCGACGGAGGTCCGCGTCGAAATCTCGGCAGGCGACGGACGTTTTCGGATGTCGATTCGCGACAACGGCCGAGGCTTCGACCTCCTGAAGCCTCGCTCGGGACGCGGTCTCAAGAGCCTGCAATACCGCGCCGGCGAACTGCGCGGCGGCTGTCACGTCGAATCGGCGCCGTCAGGTGGGACTAAAGTCGAACTGCACCTGCCATTGTGAGACCGGATGAGGAGTGATTGCCCATGTCCCAGATTGCCGGTTTCTACGTAATGCCGGAGTCCGCCATCCCTGACCTACGCAAGTCGGCGGTGCCGCAAAAGGCCGGTTGGTTTGGCCAAGGCGACCGACAAATTCCGGCAGACGCTGCACGACTGTTCCGGCGGTGACCGCCTGGACTTCGGGTATTCCGGGTATGCCCTCGTCGTGTTTCTCGAGTATCTGCGGGACAGGCAAATCTTCGATGTGACAGCCAGCGAAGATGCGGAACTGGCGGCGTATCTGTCCAAAGTGCGCCATTCATACTTCCTCACCTTCGACCCCTCGCAGGCCGCCCGGTTGGCCGCGAAGCTGACCGCTTCCGAACTCGACGTCGGCGACGTAACGCAATTTGTGGTGGGATTCCGCGGCCCGGAGGAACACCAGATCATGGTGGAAGCTGCTTTCGCCGCCGTCCGGAATTTACCCCGAGCCCTGCTGCTTGTGCATCCGGGCACCGTCGGTTTGATGAGCATCGGCTAGCCTGCCCGGTACTGCATTCGAAAAAAACCTGGCGTCTTTTCAAAGTATTGGTGTATTCTACATCGAACCAAGGAGGGGATCCCATGAAGACCGCATGGCAGTGCTCAACGCTCCTGATCTTCTGCTGCTTTCCGGGCTGGTCCGCGGACAAAGGGGAATCCGCACGTCCGCCCGCGGAAGAGTATTTCCGGGCCATCCGCGCGAACGATCTCGCGACGCTCCAAACGCTGTGTAAGCCGGGCGTCGCCGGAGTGCGCGACCGCCTGGATTGGACGCCCCTGCACTTCGCCGCGCTCTATGGCAGCGCCGACGCAGTCAAGATGATTCTCGAAGCCGGAGGCGATCCGAACGCGCGCAACAAGTCGCAGGCCACGCCGCTCATTCTCGCCGCGTACAGTTTCGAAAAGACGCGGCTGCTGGTGGAAAAAGGCGGCGACGTGAATGCGAAAGCGGGCGAAGGCACGACGCCGCTTTGGGTGGCGGCAGGCGCGCCCGGCAACGAGAGGACCGTCCGCTACCTGATGGAGAAAGGCGCGAACCTCCAGGACGTCCGGCCAAACGGCTCGGACTATCTGATCCGCGCCGCCGAGTACCAGGACCAGGCGACCGTACGCCTCCTGCTCGATCGGAAACTCGATCCGCACCGCGCCAACCGGTCTGGCGTCACCGCGCTCGACAGCTCCCTGACATGCGATGGCGGAGCTAAGGCGCGCATGCTGATCTCAGCCGGCGCGGATGTGAACGCGTTCACCACCACCGGCGGAAGCGTAAAGAACGGACCGATCGACTCCTTCGAAATCACGCCGCTGATGGATGCCGCGATCTGCGGCGACACGGCTACAGTCGCCGCCCTGATCAAGGCGGGCGCGAAGCTCAACGCGGTGGATCATCGCCATATGACCGCCCTGATGATGGCGGCAGCGGTCGATCGAGCCAATCCGGACACCGTGCGGCTGTTGATCGATGCGGGCGCCGACCTGAATGTGCCGGACCGCAATTCGGAAACGGCGCTCGACTGGGCGCGGAAGTACCGCAATCCCGAGGTAGTGGCTTTGCTGGAGAAGGCCGGAGCGCGCGCCAAAGGACTGCCGCCCGATCCGGTGAGGCCCGCCGATTACAAGCCGGATGCCCGTGAAGCCATCACCCGGGCTTCGGCATTGCTGGCGAAATCGAACGAGGTGTTCTTCCGCGAGGGTGGCGGATGCGTAGGCTGCCATCATCAGCCGTTCGCCGGCCGCGCCTTCGGGGCGGTGAAAGACGCGGGACTGTCGGCGGAGCCGCGCTTGCGGCAAATCCTGGTGGACGGCGTGATTTCCGAGCGGCCGCGGGTGATGGACCGCCTGGTGTATCTCACCATGGGCGGCGGCGGCTACGACTCGTTCCTCTATCCCCTGGCAGGGCTCGCAGACATGGGAGAGCCGGCTTCGGTGACCACCGATGTCATGGTGCATTACATCGCCGAGTCGCAGGACCCGTCCGGGACCTGGATCGGGCAGGGCTCGCGTCCTCCACTGCAGGAAAGCTCGATTACCAGGACCATGCTGGCCATCTACGCGATGAAGCATTACGGCTGGCCGGCAAGACAGGCGGAGTTTGACGACCGGATTGCGCGCGCCAAAGCCTGGCTGCTGACCGCTCGCGCGGCAACGACCGTGGATGAGGCAGACCGTCTGATGGGGCTGTGGCTCGCTGGCGCCGCGCCGGCCGATCTACGGAAGGTGAGCCGGCTACTGCTGAGCCGGCAGCATGAGGATGGTGGCTGGGCGCAGACGCCGTTCCTCGATCCGGACGCTTTCGGAACGGCCGCGGCCCTGTATACCCTGCGCAAGACCGGCTTCCTGAAAGCTTCCGACGCCCCGTACCGCAAGGGTGCGCAGTATCTCTTGAACACCCAGTTCCCCGACGGATCGTGGTACGTTCGGAGCCGTGTCGTGAAACTGCAGCCCTATTTCCAGAGCGCCTTCCCGTTCGATCACGACCAGTGGATCTCGAACAGCGCCACCGCGTATGCGGTGATGGCTCTGGCTCCGGTCGCGGGAGGAGAGTGAAGCCGATCAGGCTTCCTGGGCGGCGGCGACCGCGGGAATGCTGACCGTTCTGGCACGCGACCGTAAAAAGAGGAGCAGTGGTATCGCGGCGGCCAGAGCAGCAAGTCCGTCCACCAGGAACAAGCCTCGGACTTCGAACATCCGGTAGCCGCGCCCATCCGCCCACGTCATGTAGCAGACAGCGGTATTGGAGGCCGCCGCAAACAGCGCCATCTGGGTGGCGGCCGTGGGATTGCGCGTTCCCGCCAACTGCAGGCAGAGCGACGTAAACGCCGCATAGCACAGGCCGGCCAAGCCGTTGTAGAGCAGCACTCCGGCGATGAATATGGAAGCGGTGTGAGGCGTCAGCGCCAGCACCAGGCTCACCGCGCCGCTCATAATGCCCCCGGTCATGTAGAGCGTTCCGCGATGTACGCGGTCGGCCAGGTAGCCGCCTGCCAGCGAGCCCAGGGAACAGGTGATTGCCGCTCCAAGTCCGGTGGCCCAAACCACCTGCTCCGGTGCCGCACGAAAGTCGGCGCCCAAACCCGCGAAGAGGTTGATGGCCGCGACGCAAGCGGCCGGCGCGAGAAACAGAAGGAAGCCGGTCAACACCTCCAACTGCCTCGATGTTTTCACCACGCTGTGGAACGTGCCGCCGAATACCTGGCGCAGCCCGAGGACGGGCTCTACCGGCTTCGGGAATCCCAGCAGGAACAGCGCGGATGCCACAATTCCGACGCCGACGATCAAGCCCAGAGTCCGGAATGAGAACCACGAAGCCAGCCCCATGATGACCATCGAGCCCAGCGCCCCTCCGCCCAGATTGGCGACATTGGTCCAGGCTCCGACCTTGCCGCGTTGGTCGTTGGTGACAAATTCGGTAGCCCAGCCGCTCACGGCATTGTTTTGCACCACTACGAACAGTTCGGCGAACAGCACCAGCGCGGTAAATACCGCCAGGCGGTCGGGAGAGAAGAACCAAAGCGCCGCCGACAGGCTGAGGCTCGCCGCGCCCGTCAGAATGAGCGCGTAGGTTCGCCGCGTGAGTCCGACATCGACAATCGGGGTCACCAGGAACGCCCAGAAGGTGGGAGACATCGCGACCGCGCTGACGCCGGCAATCCGGTCAATGCTGACGCCCGCTTTGGCCAAGAGAAAAGGAAGCGCCGTGACCACGAATCCCGCAACAAAGCCGAAGGTTAGAGCGCCCATCCCCACCAGCCAGGGCGCGGTGTGGCGGGCGGTGTCCCGAAACTCCATCGCGGAAGCATACCATGACAGCCCTCAGAGTCCACTGTCGGAAAGCAAAGAAACTCATCCTGAATAGTCTAGCCTTCCCAGTATTTGCGAGGATTCGTGCTAAAGGAAACTCAGAGTCTGCTCCCTCAAGAGCGCGTCTTCCGCAGCTCCTTCCACACCTGCACCAGTTCCTGGATGTGCACGGCACGTGGCGCGCGTCCGTCACGCTCCGCCTTGCAGCGCAGCCAGGCTGCATGATAGGCGTCGTACAGGCTGGTAAGACTCAACTTGGCGAACTGACGTCGCAGGTCGGCAAGCTGCTCGGGGGTGAGCGGGGGATCGGGAGCGCTCATCCATTTTCTCCTTTTCTTCGCCTTAATGGTAAGCCTGCCGTGCCGGAATTGCAACCCGACTTCGATGGCATTTCGTTGACATCTCCCCCCTTCGCAATCCCATCGCTCGCCCGGTTGCATGGAGCCGCGCGGTTGTTGTAAGATCGCGCATCGCCATGCACAAAGCCGTGTGGCTGTTACTCACGATCGTTCCACTGTGGGGCCAACCCCCGGCCGGCGGGCCCGCCGGCGCGCCCCCTGCCTCGTCAGGCGGGGCAGGTGCGGCGGCCAACCAGCCGAACCAGGGGATCGACATCGACCGCGTCCTGAAAGAAGTAGACGACCTGATGTGGCACCTCAAACTCGGCGACATCGCCGAGGTGGACAAGGTTGAATATACAAGCCTTCCGCCGGCCCACGTCGCCAATCCGAGAGTCGTCGGCGCAAACAATCCGCTGATCATCCGTGCGTATACGTTTATCCCCAAAAAGCTCGACCGCTCCAAGCCGCAGCCGCTGATCGTGTTCGTCCACCAGGGCATCCATGCCAACTCCGACACCCGCGACTCGCACATCTTCCGTGAACTCATCCAACAGGGCTACTCGATCATCTCCTCGGACTATCGCGGGAGCACCGGGTACGGGCGGGGATTCTACGAACAGATCGATTACGGCGGGCGTGAAGTGGATGACGTTTACCTGGGCATGCAGTGGATGCTGGAGACCTACAGTTTCCTCGATTCCAAGCGCGTGGGGATTATCGGCTGGAGCCACGGCGGGCTGATTACCCTGATGAACATCTTCCAGCACCCGCAGGCGTACGCCGTCGCCTATGCGGGTGTCCCGGCGAGCGATCTCGTGGCGCGTATGGGGTACGAACCGGAGTCTTATCGGGCGCTGTACTCCGCGCCCTATCACATCGGGAAGACCGTTCGCGAGGATATCGGCGAGTACCGCAAGCGCTCTCCCGTCAACCACGCCAAGGAACTGCAGACGCCCCTGCTGATCCACACCAACACCAACGACGAGGACGTCAACGTGCTCGAAGTGGAGCATCTGATCGATGCCTTGAAGGCCGAGGGCAAGAAGTTCGAATACAAGATCTACCAGGATGCACCGGGCGGCCACTATTTCAACCGCACCGACACCAAGCTCGCGCGGGACTCGCGACGGGAAGTATACCGCTTCCTGGCGGGCTATCTGCACCCGCCCAATCCGCTGTAGGATGGGCTCGAAGTGCCGCCACGATGCCGGCCGGTCAATTAAGGTTTATTCATTGACCCTTTACTTTCAGGATGATTACAATACCGATTAGGGAAGTGTATTTCAAGGGGTTATGTTGACGGACGCGCCGCTCAAAACCAGATATCAGGAGATTCTGAGCTCGATCGTGCGCGCGTACATTGAAACCGGCGAACCCGTCGGCTCGCGCACCCTGTCGAAGACTCGGAACAGTGAACTCAGCCCGGCTTCGATCCGTAATGTGATGGCGGATCTGGCCGATGATGGCTACCTGTCGCAGCCGCACACTTCCGCCGGACGCGTACCGACGGAGAAGGCCTTCCGCTTTTACGTGCGGTCGCTGACCGCCAGCCGCGTGGCATCTTCCGAGACGGAAAGGCTGCGCAGCGAGTTCAGCGGGCTGCAGACCATCGGAGCTCACGTGGAGCGCTCCAGCTATATCCTCATGGAGTTGACCCGCAACGTAGGCATCGCTGCCGCCATCCCGGCGCTCGCCCAGGAGCTTGACCAGATCGAGCTCGTGCCGCTCTCGGACCGCCGCGTGCTGACGGTGGTGGTCACCCGGGACCACATTGTGCGCAACCGCGTGGTGGCGCTCGATCACCCCATATCTCCGGAAGAGCTGACCTCGATTCGCAACTATGTGAACCGCAATTTCAGCGGCTGGCAGTTGGGCGAAGCGCGGCGGGAACTGGCGCGCCGCATGGCGGAGGATCGCGCGCTTTACGATGCCATGATGCGCAACCTGCAGGTGCTCTACCAGGGGGGCTTGCTGGACGTGGATACGTCTCCGGAAGTGCACATGGAAGGCGCTTCCAACCTGTTGGGGCTGGATCTGCACCTCACCCGCGAAAAGCTGCGGCAACTGCTCCAGGCGCTCGAAGAGAAGAAACGTCTCATCGAGCTGCTCGACCGGTTTCTGGAACAGCCCGCCGGGGAACTGGAAGTGCACGTCGGCCTGGAGGAGGCGCACCCGGCGATGAAGGACCTTTCGCTCATCGGGATGACGGTACGGATGCACAGCGGCCTGCCGGCGAAGGTGGCCGTGTTGGGGCCCATGCGGATGCACTACGAGAGGGCCATGGCTGCCGTCCTGCAGATCAGCCGGGCGTTGGAGAACGCGCAGTACTAATGCCGTGGACCGGGCCGTTTGGTCGCTTTGTTAAACTAAGAAAAGTGGACAGCAACAAACTCGAACAGAATCCGGAGGGGGTGTCTCCGGCCGACAGTTCCGCGCCGCCCGACGACGGCTCGACGGCCGACACCACCCTGCCGGCGGAGACCGCCGAAGGGCAACTCGCCGCGTTGACGGCGGAGCGCGACCAGCTTCTTCTCGATAAAGCCGAAATGAGCGATCGCCTGCTGCGTGCCCGCGCCGAGTTCGAAAACGCCCGGCGCCGCACCGAGCGGGAGCGCTCCGAATACTTGCAATTCGCGGCCATGGACTCGGTGCGCAGCATCCTGCCGATCCTCGACGATTTCGAGCGCGCGCTCAACGTCGAGACCGCGGATCGCGATTACGCCAAGGGCGTAGAGCTGATTTATCACCGCCTCTTCGAGAGCCTCAAGAAGATGGGCCTGGAGCCGATCGAGACCGCCGGCAAGCCGTTCGACCCCAATCTGCACCAGGCCGTCGAACGGGTGGAGACCGGGGACCACGAAGACCAGACGATTCTGGGCGAATTTCAGAGAGGCTATAATTTCAAAGGCAAGCTCCTGCGGCCGGCCATGGTCAAGGTTGCCGTGAGGCCTTAAGCAGTGAATCCCGTGTCGAAAAGAGACTACTACGAAGTTCTGGGTGTCCCCAAGGACGCCGGCGAATCGGACATCAAGAGTGCTTACCGCCGGCTGGCCCGGCAGTACCATCCTGATCACCATCCCGACGATCCTACCTGCGAGGAGAAGTTCAAGGAAGCGTCTGAAGCTTACAGCGTCCTGAGCGATGCGCAGAAGCGCGCGGCCTATGACCGTTTCGGCCACGCCGGCTTGCAGGGCACCGGTCAGCCGGGCTTCAATCCCGAGGCGTTCAGCGACTTCAGCGACATTCTCGGCGATTTCTTCGGTTTCGGCGATCTGTTTGGCGGCGGCAGCCGGCGCCGCAGCCGCTCCCAGCGCGGCGAAGATGTTCGCTACGACCTGGAGATCAGCTTCGACGAGGCCGTGCGCGGAGTGAGCGCCGAAATCCAGGTGCCTCGCATGGAGCGCTGCACGCACTGCGGCGGAGCGGGATCGGAGCCCGGCACCAGGCCGAGCACCTGCCCCACCTGCAACGGCCGCGGCGAAGTGGTCTACCAGCAGAGCTTCCTCTCCATCCGGCGGACCTGCAGTTCCTGCGGCGGAAGCGGCCAGATCATCCGTAATCCCTGCAGCCATTGCCGCGGCCAGGGCTATCAGCAGGTCCATCAGAAGATCAAGGTGAATATTCCAGCCGGCGTGGACGACGGCACGCGTGTGCGGCTCGCCCACGAAGGCCAGCCCGGCGGCAATGGCGGCGCGCCCGGCGATCTCTACGTCTTTCTGAAGGTCCGGCCGCATTCCTTCTTCGAGCGCCAGGAAAGCGACCTCCACTGCACCATCCCGCTCAACGTGGCGCAGGCGGCTTTGGGCTGTGAGGTGGAGGTTCCCACGCTCGAAGAGCCTTACCGGCTGAAGATTCCCGAAGGCACGCAGTCCAGCGCGCAATTCCGTCTGCGGCATCGCGGCGTGCCGATGCTGAACGGAGGCGGCCGCGGCGATCTCTACATTCACGTGCTGGTCAAGGTCCCCACGCGCCTCTCGCGCGAGCAGCGGAAACTGCTCGAGCAGCTGCGGGAGACTTTGCCCGAAGACAATGCACCCGCGGAAAAAGGCCTCTTCGAAAAGGTGAAGGATTACTTCCTGTAGCCGGCAGTAGTGGCGAGTGGTGACTCTGCTCTCAGCGCCGTCTTGAACTGGCGGCGTCTCAGCGGGGGTTGCCGCGCCGAGGAATCGGGAAAGCGAGTTGCCATGAGAACGCGCCGCCATTTTCTGGGAACCTGCGGAATTGCCGCAGCCGGGGCGGGTGCGGCAGCCCCTGCGCCCCCGGAAGATCGCGCCGATGCCTTCCGTTATTGCCTGAACACCGCTACCCTACAGGGCTATAAACTCGGCATTACGGAAATCGTCGCAGCCGCCGCCAAAGCAGGCTACCAGGCCATCGAGCCCTGGCTCAGCCAACTCACGGCCTACACGCGCCAGGGAGGATCGGCTGCGGACCTCCGAAAGCGCATCGCGGATGCCGGTCTCACAGTGGAAAGCGCCATTGCCTTCGCGCCATGGATGGTGGACGATCCGGACAAACGCGCTGCCGCCCTGGAACAAGCGCGGCGCGAAATGGACCTGGTGGCGCAGATCGGAGGCAAGCGGATCGCGGCGCCGCCGGCGGGAGCCAACAATGGCCCGCCGATCGCCCTCGACGTCATAGTCGAGCGCTATCGCGCCCTCCTCAAAGTCGGCGACCAGTCGGGCGTAATCCCGGAACTGGAGTTCTGGGGCCCTTCGGTGAACCTCAGCCGGTTATCCCAGGCCGTCTATGTCGCGCTCGAGACGGGCCATCCAAAGGCCTGCGTTCTGGCGGACGTCTTTCATCTATACAAAGGCGGATCCGGATTTCAAGGCCTGCGGCTGCTCAGTGGAGGCATCCTTCAGGTGCTCCACTTGAACGACTACCCCGGCTCACCGCCGCGCAACACGATCACCGACGCCGACCGCGTGTATCCAGGCGACGGCGTGGCGCCCATGACCGAGATCCTCGGAAATCTACGACGCGTAAATCCTGGCGCGGTGCTGTCGCTCGAGGTGTTCAACCCGGCGTATTGGAAAGGCAATGCGTTGGACACCGCCATGACTGGCTTGGGCAAAATGAAGAAGGCAGTGAGGGAAGCGATCGCGGCGGGGTAGGTGGCCGTGAGTGCGAGCAACGCCAGACTCACCGACATCCGTTCCGGCAAAACGGCGATCGGGCAGACGGCTACTTCTCCGGCTCGTCGTAACCCTTGAGCCGGCGGATCCAGATGTTCCGATAGCGCACTGGATTGTTGTGATCCTGCAGTTCGAGCGGCTCCTCCGCGCCGTGCGGCGTATAGTGGGCCACTTGCCGGTACACCATCGGCCCCATCAGTTCCTTCCGATTGTGCACCACTACGCCGTTGTAGAACACCGTGGCGTAGGCCTTCTTCACCACCTGGCCGCCTTCGAACCGCGGCGCCTCGAAGACGATGTCGTAGGTGTTCCAATCGCCCGGCCTGCGCGCCGGACTCACGAGCGGTGGCCATTGCCCGTAGATCGCGCCCGCTCCTCCATCGGCATAGGTCGGGTTGTCCCACATGTCGAGCACCTGAATCTCGTAACGGCTCATGATCAGCACACCGCTGTTGCCGCGCCCCTGGCTGGTGCCCGCGACCACGGCGGGCGAACTCCACTCCACGTGCAGTTGGCAGTCGCCGAACTTCTCTCGCGTGAACAGTCCGCCGGTGTGCGGAGCGACCTCGAAATACCCGTCGCCGACCTTCCATTGCGGAGCGATCTGCTTATCGTGGTCGGCGCCCGTCCCGTACTGCACCCACTGCGAGAGGTCTTTCCCAGCGAACAGCAGGATCGCGTCCGAGGGCGCAGCGCCCGGCGTGGCGCCGGGAGTTACCACGCGAGGATGCGGCCGGCCGGGATCGTGCACGTGCCACGGCATCCCGGGCAACATCGGAGTATCGGTGAAGCCCAAGTCCGCGCCGCCTTTCTTCGGCGGCCCCTGTGAGATCCCGGCAGCTGCAAACGCGCATGCCAAAGCGGAAACGAAGAGAATCCTGCGAAGCATACTGGAATGCTACCACCGTGGCGGGGACACCCGGCTCTACGAATAAAAATTCCGATCCCACGCGTGCCTTTTGAGCACTGTCAGCGTCTCCCGCGAAAGTGCCCCAAGCGCCGAAACTCCCGTATTGGATTCCGCGTGTTGCCGTGTGCGCATACCCGGAATCACGGTCGAGACCGCTGGGTGCGAGAGGCAAAAGCGCAGGGCCGTCTCCGGAAGATTCACGCCGCCGCCCAGATCGCGGCGCAGCGCCGCGACGTGCTCCGCCACCTGCTTTTTCCGCCCGCCGCGAAAGTACCACTCGCGGAAGTCTCCGGTCGGAAATCTGGTGTGCTCGTCGAGATGGCCCGACAACCCTCCTTCATCGAGCGGCACGCGTGCCAGCACTCCGATGTCGTCCGCCTGGCATAACGGCAGCAGTTGCTTCTCCGGCGACTGGTCGAAGATGTTGTAGATCACCTGCACCGAGTCGATCAGCCCCGTGCGAATGACCGATAGTCCCGAGTCCGGGTCGTGATCCGACAAGGAGACCCCCGCGAATCGCACCTTGCCCGAGCGCTTCAGGTCTTCGAATGCCCGGCGCCATTCCTCGCGGTCCACCCATTCGGGGTTCCAGACGTGAAGCTGCAAGAGGTCGATGGCATCGAGTCCCAGATTGCGGAGACTCTGCTCCGCCGAGCTGACGATGTAGTCATACGGAAACACGTTCTGGATGCCGACGCCTCGCTGCGCGGGCCAGATGCGGTTCTTCGGCGGAACTTTGGTGGCCACGAAAATGCCCGCCTTCGTCTCGCGGACGATGCGCCCCACCAGTTTTTCGCTGTGCCCGTCGCCGTAGGCCAGTGCCGTGTCGATGAAGTTCACTCCCAACTCGATGGCACGACGCAAGGCGAGCAGCGATTCGTCGTCGGTGCCGCCGAGCCACTGCGTACCGCCGATGCCCCAGGCGCCGTAGCCGATCTCGCTGACGGCGAAATTGGTCCTGCCGAGTTTCCGGTAGTTCATAAGAACCAGCATGACACGAGGGGTGTGTTTTCGCTCTTGACTCCCGCCGGTCACTACCAGTAAACTGCCTGTATTCCAATTACTGATATGGATGACCTTCCTGAACCTCTCAAGGCCGCCGATTTCCACATCCTCCTCGTGCTCCTCGAGACGCCGCGCCACGGCTACGAAATCATGAAGGAAGTGGAGCGGGAGTCGGGTGGGCGCGTCCGCCTCGAGGTCGGCACACTCTACCGCTTGCTCGCCCGCCTGCTTGACGAGGGACTGCTGGAGCAGGGTGAGGAAGATGGCCGCCGCCGCAACTATGCCCTCACCCGCGCGGGCAGGCGCGCCCTCAAGTCGGAAGCCGAACGGCTGGCCGGAGTCGTGAACCTGCTGCGGGTCCGCAAGCTGCTGCCCCAGGGAGATGTGCATTGAGATTCCTTGCTGCCCTGATGCTGCGCCTGTTTCCGCCGCGCTTCCGCCGCACCTTCGGCGCCGACCTGCTCGCCACATTCGAAGACCACTGGCGGGAGAGCGGTTGGCGCTCCGCCCCCGGCATTCTCGCCAACCTCGCAGAAAGCGCCTTTTTGGAGCGCCTCTCGGAACCTCGCCGCGCCCGCTTCGGGTCGCCCGAACTCACCGCCCGCCAAGGAGACAGCCTCGTCATGACCTTCTGGAACGACTTGCGATTCTCGCTCCGTATGCTGCGCAAGGCGCCCGCCTTCACCGTGGTGGCGGTCCTCGTGCTTGCGCTTGGCGTCGGCGCCAACACCGCCATGTTCAGCGTCATCAACGCTGTCCTGCTGCGGCCCCTTCCCTACCAGGAGTCCGGGCAATTGGTTTGGCTCACCGAAATCCTCAAGTCCAACACCACGGACGAAATCACGCTTACGCCCGACTTCATGGACTGGCGCACACAGAACCATGTGTTCACCGCCATGGCTGCCTACAACGCCTTTGACAGCACCTTGATCGGCGCCGGCGATTCCATCCAGGTCAACACCGTGAAAGCGTCCGCCGCTCTGCTGCCGCTGCTGCGAGTGCAACCGCTGCTCGGGCGCACCTTCACCGCGAACGAGGATCAGAAGGGGAACGACCAGGTGGTGATGCTCTCCTATGCGCTCTGGCAGCAGAATTTCGGCGGGCGCAGCGACGTGGTCGGCCAGTCGATCCGGCTCGACGATCAGCTCTTCACGGTCGTGGGAGTCCTGCCTCGCGACTTCTATTTCCCGGCGTCCGAGCCGGTGGACATTCTCAAGCCGCTCGGGAAGAACGAGGCCCTCGAGATGCAGCGCAGCGACGGCATGAGCTTTAATCGCAACGTGATCGCGCGGCTCAAGCCGGGAGTGACGCTGGAGCAGGCGCGCGCCGACATGGAGGTGGTGCAGTCGCACCTCGCCCGCCCCGCTATGCTGAGCGCCAGCGCGACTCTCACGGTGAAGCTCCTCCCTTTGCGGGAACATCTGGTGGGCGATGCGCGTGCCGCGCTGCTGATGCTTCTCGGGGCCGTCGGATTTCTCTTGCTGATGGCTTGCGCCAATGTAGCGAATCTTCTGCTGAGCCGCGCCGTCTCCCGACAGCGAGAGCTGGCGATTCGCGGGGCACTGGGCGCTTCGCGAGGCCGCATCGCCGCGCAACTTCTGGTGGAGAGCCTGGCCCTTGCCGCTCTCGGATGCTCGGGCGGTCTGGCCCTCGCAATCTGGACCCGCGGCGCGATTCTCGGCCTGCTCCCCAAAACAATTCCCGGGCTCGATTCCCTGCCCTTGGATTTTCGCGTCCTCGCCTTTACCATGGCCAGCGTTTGCGCCAGCATCCTGGTGTTCGGTCTCGGGCCGGCGATGACCGGCGCAGCCGGCGGCAGTCCATCGCTCAACGCAGAAGCCCGCACATTCTCCGGAGGATCGTCGCGTCAATTGTGGCTCCGCCTGTCGGCCGCCGCCCAAATGGCCATAGCCATCGTGCTGCTGACGGGCAGCGGTCTGATGCTGCAGAGCTTCTGGAGGCAGCGCTATCGAGACCTGGGCTTCCGCTCGGACCAACTGCTCGCCGTTCCAGTCCATTTCAGCCGCACACGCTACCCGTCCGGCACAAAACAGTCGGAATTTCTGGATGACCTGATGGGAAAGCTCTGCAGCATCCCAGGTGTCGCCGGGGCGGCCGTCGGCACCATCCCGCCCGGTGACTTTCATGCCACGAACAACATCCGAATCGAAGGACGCCCGCTCGCCGCGCCAATCAATCGCCCGGTCGCTCGCCAGCCTTCCGTCAGCGCCTCGTATTTCCAGGTAATGGGCATCCCGGTCTTGAGAGGCCGCGGCTTGCTCGATTCCGACATGCCAAATACCGAGCCGGTGGTGCTGGTCAGCGAGACGTTGGCGCGCCGCTACTTTCCGGGCGAGGAACCGCTTGGAAGGCGCGTCTCGGTGAGCCGCGATTCCTGGTGGCGGATCGCCGGCATCGTCGGCGATGTCAAAACGGCAGGCCTCGGAGCTGGGCCGGAGCCTGTAATCTATTTCCCGTACCATCAGTCCGGGAGGGTCGATACGGGATTCCTCGGCGACAACATCGGAATCCTGGTCCGTTCGGTTGTGGATCCCGGGGCCGTTGCTCCTGAAGTGAGAAAACGGATCTCCCAACTGGATCCGAGTATTTCCATCGGCGACATGCAGACCATGGACCATCACTTGAATCAATCGGCCGCTCGTCCACGGCTGGCCGCCCTGTTATTAGGATTGTTCGCCGGGCTGGGCCTGCTGCTCTCCATCGTGGGGCTGTACGGCGTCATGTCGTTCCTGGTGCGATGGAGAGTTCGCGAGATCGGCATCCGCCTGGCCATCGGCGCCCGGCCCGGCGATGTTCTGCGCCTGATTCTCGTCGAGAGCGGGAAGGTGATTTTCACGGGAGCGATCGCGGGAGCCGCCGCGGCCTTTTGGCTCAATCGCCTGATGCAGGGCTTGCTGTATGGCATCTCACCCGCCGACCCGCTTACCTTCGCCTTGTCCATCGCTTTCCTCTCGGCAGTCGGCCTGACCGCTTCGTATCTACCGGCCCTCGAGGCATCTGCGGTAGACCCCATGACGACGCTCCGCGCGGAGTAGACGTGGCTCCGTACAGCAAACGGAAAGTCTCGGCGTGAGTGCCGAAACGGCAGGCACGGTCCTCCGCCACATCACGCCCTATTTTGTAATTCGATCCAGGGTGTCCCAGAATTCGGGGAACGAGACCGAGGCCGACTCCGCTCCTTCGATTACCGACTCTCCATCACCGCGCAACGCGGCCACCGCGAATGCCATGGCGATGCGGTGATCGCCGAACGAGTCGAAGCGCGCGGCGCGGAACTTCTGACTGCCGGGGATCACCATGCCGTCGGGCAATTCCTCGGCCTCCACTCCCAAACGATGCAAGTTGTCCACAATCGTCCGGATGCGGTCGGTCTCCTTCACCCGAAGCTCGGTGGCATCGCGTACCGTGATGCCGTCGCGGGTCGCGGCGCCGAGCACGGCCAGCGCGGGAATCTCGTCGATCAGAGCCGCCGTCAGGGCGCCATCGATCGTTCCTCCCCGCAGCGGCGAGTGCTCCACCACGATCTCTCCAATCAACTCTCCATTCCGGGTCTCCAGGCTGGGAATTCGCAGCTTCGCTCCCATGCCGCCCAGGAAGTCCAGCAACGCCGAGCGTGTGGGATTCAGGCCGACGCCTGCGATGGCCAGCCGTGACCCCGGCACCAGCAGCGCCGCCACCAGGAAGAATGACGCCGAAGAGATGTCCGAGGGAACGATCACCTCGCGCCCCGTCAGGCGTGGCCGGCCGCTCACCCCAATCCTGCGCGCACAGGCATTCCCAGGGACGGCATCGCTGGTGACTTCGGCGCCGAACTCGCGCAGGGCGATCTCGGTGTGGTCGCGAGTCCGCACCGGCTCGGTGACTGAAGTCTCGCCTTCCGCGAACAGGCCGGCAAACAGCACGCACGTCTTCACCTGCGCGCTCGGTACCGGAAGATCGTAGTGAATGGAGTGCAGGGGAGCGCCCTCGATTTCGAGCGGCGGAAACCGGCCCTCATGCGCATGGATGGAGGCGCCCATCTGCGCAAGCGGCGTCATAATACGCTGCATCGGCCGTCGCGAAAGCGACTCATCGCCCACCAACCGCGAGCGGAAACGCTGCCCGGCCAGGATGCCGGAGAGCATGCGGATGGTGGATCCCGAATTGCCGGCATCGAGATCGGCGGAGGGCTCGCACAGCCCGTCGAGTCCCCGCCCGTGAATCGTCAATTCGGTCCCGGAGCCTTCCACCTCGACCCCGAGCGCGCCCAGGCAGCCTAGGGTGGAATGCGGGTCGGCGCCGGTAGAGAAGTTGTGGATGCGAGTCGGTCCCTCGGCGATGGCGCCGATCATGGCGTAGCGGTGGGAGATGGCCTTATCGCCGGGCAGGGTCAGGGATCCGGATATGGCGGTGGCAGGGAAGACGCTTTTTCGCATGAGCTTGTTGTGGGCTGTATCACCATTCTAGCCGGAAGCGGCAAATGGTGTAGTCTGTTCTCGTGAAGGAAGAAGCTGCCGAAGTGCTTACCATCGCGGGCCGCGAGGTCCGCGTGACGCACCCCGACAAACCGTATTTCTCCAACCACACGAAGCTCTCGAAGCTCCAACTGGTGCGTTACTACCTCTCCGTGGCGGACGGCGCGCTGCAAGGCATCCGCGACCGCCCGGTGGTGCTCAAGCGATTCGTCAATGGCGCCGAAGGCGAGGCGTTCTATCAGAAACGAGCGCCCTCGGAGCGGCCCTCCTGGCTGCGAACGGTGACTCTCTCGTTTCCGTCCGGCCGCACCGCCGAAGAAGTGGTGGTGGACGATGCGGCCGGGCTTGCCTGGATCGTCAACCTCGGCTGCCTCGAACTGCACCCGCACCCCATACGGTCCGGGGACCTCGATCACCCGGACGAACTGCGCGTGGATCTCGACCCCGGTCCCGGGGTCGAGTGGGCGGACGTGCGCACCGTCGCGATGGAGGTGAATTCGCTTCTGACAGAGGTCGGGCTTCGAGGCTGGCCCAAGACGAGCGGTTCTCGCGGCATGCACATCAACGTGCGGATCGAGCCGCGCTGGAACTTCCAGGAGGTACGCCGGGCGGCGATCGCGCTGTCGCGCGAGGTGGAACGCCGTGTTCCAGCCCTGGCCAGTTCCAAGTGGTGGAAAGAGGAGCGCCACGGCGTGTTCCTCGATTACAACCAAAATGCCAAGGACCGGACCACGTGCTCCGCCTACTCCGTGCGTCCGCTTCCCGATGCGCGCGTGTCCGCACCGCTCGCGTGGCAGGAGGTTCCCGACTGCGAACCGGCCGATTTCACGGTCTTCACCGTTCCCAAACGCTTCGAACAAGTCGGCAATCCGCATTTCGCCATGGACTCGGCGGCTGGCTCGCTCGAAGGACTGCTGGAACTCGCCGCCCGGGACGAGGCTGCCGGACTGGGCGATGCGCCCTGGCCGCCGCACTTCCGCAAGATGGAAGGCGAGGCGCCGCGGGTGGCCCCCTCGCGCGCCAGGTCCGCCTCGAAAGCCCAGGCGCCGCGCATCAAAATGCCGCTCATCACGGTGGCCAACTCCCCCGACAAGAGCGCCGCGCTCGCGGGTCTGGAGCGATGGAAGGCCAAACACGCGGAGGCGGCCGGATTGCTGGCTGTGGATGACGTGCTGGTCGATTCCATGCGAGGGAGGTCGTCCACCTGGACGCGGATTCGAGTCAATCTACGGCACGTCCCCGAGGAGTTGCGCCCTCCCCAGGAAAAGCCCGACCCGGATGACGACCCCACGCGCGAGTGGCGCGAATGGATCGCGAAGAAGCGGGCTCAATAGCCGCTATCCTAATGAATCTTAATAATAATTAGCCCATCCTAAAGAATCTTAACCGCCTTATCCCCCAATTCGTGTGCCTTGATAGCCTGCCGAGGCTATCGAGGTTTTTCGCGATCACAGGCACCATGGAAGTGTAAGGCGAGCCCAACAAAAAGGCTCGCCCGGGAGATAAAACGCCATGAAGAAAACCATCATCACTATCGCTTTTGCGATTGCTACTACCACTATGTTTGCCGCCCAGAACCCGCCGGCGAATTCGCCCGCGAAGCCGGCCGCAACAACTCCAGCGAGCGGAACCGCCGCGCCGGCTGTTGCCAGCAAGAAGCCTGTGAAGAAGTCCACGAAGCATACCACCAAAAAGCCGGCGGCCAATACCAGCAGCACGAGTTCCACGACCGCCAAGCCGGCTCCGGCGGCGAAGAACCCGGCCTCGAAGTAGTGCCCGGATTTGTGGGGCGGACCCCTGCTCCCCAGCCGACTCGTGGTCGGCTTTCCGGCTCGGGGGTCCGCACCGCAAGGATCCTGCCCCGCGGATGGGTGCGTTACAATGCCACCATCCGTCATGAAACCTGCACTCGTTCTGCCCCTGTTTCTCGCCGCGGCCTTTGCCCAAAACCCTTACAACGAAAAGCCAGCCTACGCACGCAGCCGCGACTTCGACCTCCAACACCTCAAGCTGGAACTCTCCTTCGACCTGCCGGCGCGCAAACTCCTCGGCATCGCCACGCTGCGCGTTTCCCCGCTCTCGGGCGACTTGCGCGAACTGGTGCTCGACAGTGCGGACCTGAATATTCAAAGCATCACGGTCTCCGGCCGTCCGCTGACCTACCATACCGCCTCCGACAAGCTCTACATCTCGCTCGACCGCCAATACCCGGGCGATGCACCTTTCGAGGTGATCATTCGCTACGACACCGTACCCAAGCGTGGCCTGTTCTTCGTGTTTCCGGACAAGCACCATCCCAACCGTCCCAGGCAGATCTGGGCCAACGGAGATACCGCCGGCGGCAACAATCGCTTCTGGTTTCCGAGCTACGACTTTCCCAACGACAAGACCACTACCGAGATGCTGGTCACGGTGCCCTCCGGCTGGGAAGCGCTCTCCAACGGCAAACTGATCGCCGCCACGCCGAACAGCGGCGGAACCACCACATTTCACTGGTCGCAGGACAAGCCGATGGCCACGTACCTGGTGTCGCTGGTGGCGGGCGAATTCGACAAGCGTGAAGAGAAGTGGACGGTTCCGGTGGTCAACTACGTTCCGCGCGGCAAGGGTGCGGACATTCCCAGAACCTTCGGCCGCACGATCGAGATGCTCGACTTCTTTTCCGCCAACATCGCTCCCTACCCTTGGGCCAAGTACTCGCAGGCCATGGTGGATACCTTCGGCGGCGGCATGGAGAATACCAGCGCCACTACGGAAGGAGCGTCCGCGATTCTCGGCGAGCACGATTTTGAAGACCGCCGCTGGGGCACCGACGGTTTGATCGCCCACGAAATGGCGCACCAGTGGTTCGGCGACCTGATCACCTGCGCCGACTGGCGCCACACCTGGCTGAACGAGGGTTTCGCCACGTATTTCGGGGCACTCTGGGAGGAACACGCACGCGGTCGCGACATGTTCGATTGGGAGGAACTCCACGCCGCGCGAGGAATCACCGGATTCCCCGCGCGCATCGCCGTGGTGCCGACGAACGGGCAGGATGAGAATTCCGCATACGGGATGATTTACAACAAAGGCGGCTGGACGCTCCACATGGTTCGCGGACAGCTCGGCGACACCCGCTTCTGGAAAGCGATTCAGTTCTACGCAAAGAAATTCAGCTACCAGACGGCCACTACCAGCGATTTTGTGGAAGCCATCGGCCAGGCAACCGGTCAGGACCTGGAGTGGCTCTTCGATCAGTACGTGTACAAGCCGGGGCACCCGGAATTCGAGGTCTCGTGGGACTACGACTCTACCAATCATCTGCTGCATCTGGCGGTGCAGCAGAACCAAAAGGTGGATGGGAAACCGGCTCCGTTCCACGTGCCGATCGAGATCGAAGCGCTCGGTGATTCTTCTACGCAGGCGTTTCGCTTCTGGACGAGCAGGGAATCGGAAGATCTCTACTTCGCGATGCCGAACCGGCCGCAGACGGTGTTGTTCGATCCGCGCGACATCATCCTGAAATCGATCAACTTCAAGAAGCCGGCTGCCGAGTGGATCTGGCAACTGCGACACGCCTCGCGCGTTCTCAATCGATCGGAAGCCGCCATGGAACTCGCTGCATTCCCTACGGCGGAGGTCGTGGCGGCGCTGGGGCGGGCCGCCACCGTGGATCCGTTCCCCGGAATTCGCATCGATGCTGCGGCATCCCTGGCCCGAATCCGGTCGGAAGAGTCGCGGATCGCATTGCTCAAGATGCTCTCGGACCAGGACGCGACGGTTCGTGCCGCGGCGGCTTCCGGCCTCGGAGCGTTGAAGAAGGACGACGCGACCATCGCGCGGCTACTCGACTTGGCGCGCAGCGACACGAGCAATTCCGTGCGCCAGTCGGCCCTGGCCGCCGCTGCCCGCCTCAAGCCCGAGAACGGCCTGGCGTTGGTCAAACCTTTCCTGGATAGCGAAGCCACGCGTGCGGCTGCCGTTGGTGCTCTCCGGCAGCTCGCGGACGAGGGCGCGGTTCCGATTCTGCTGGAACTGAGTCAGGACCCGGACGATCGCGTTCGCACCGGAGCCCTGCTGGCCTTCAGTGCGCTTGGCAAGGGGAAACAGCAAGTCACCGACAGGCTCCTGGAAGCCCTCGACGATCCCGAGAAAAGCGATCGTCAGGCCGCGATCTTCGCGCTGCTGTCAAGAAGGGATGCAGCTACCCTGCCCGCGCTCGAACGGGTCGCCGCGTCGGAACCGCTCCCCAATATTGCTCGTGCTGCCCGTGCGGCCGTCGAGCAGTTTCGCGCGCCCAATTCACGCGGCGGCAATACCCCCGCTGCCGAGGACCTCACGCCGTTGCGAACACGCCTCTCCGACCTCGAAAAAGAGAATGCCGAGTTAAAAGCCCGGCTTGACCGGCTGGAAAAGAAGTAGGGCAGGCCGTCCGGCGGTCTGCCCCCTCGATTCCTGACTACTCGCC
Organism: Bryobacteraceae bacterium; assembly: GCA_035501495.1. GTDB lineage: Bacteria > Acidobacteriota > Terriglobia > Bryobacterales > Bryobacteraceae > JAIQFL01. The sequence goes on from DATJWB010000341.1 coordinate 24,243, forward strand.
AAACTGCAGCGTCTCGTCGGAGCCGCCCAGCTCGATTGCTTGCAGCTTATTGGTGCCGCTCGCCTTGGTCGTGTCCACGGCAGTCGTGTCATGCTTCTTGCCGGTGTTCTCGACCTTTACTGGAGCACTGGTGCTCTTTCCGGTATCGATGTTCGTGAAAATAGCGTTCGAACCGTCCACCTTCACCTTGTATTCACCAGCGGCCAGTTGCACGGCGCCCGCCTGCGCGGACTCATCGAGTGTGATGTGGTACGACTTTGCGTTCGCAATCGAAAGAGACGCAAACGCAAGGGCTCCCGTAAGGAGCATGGATCTGAGTTTCATATCTGATCTGCCTCCAATTTCTCTATCTCTTCCTATCTGTATAGATGGTCAGGAAGTTGAAGAGGTGACTGGGGGCCCTTTTGAGTATCGTGCCGAGTGTCACAGTCGCCCGGCCGACACTTAATGCGTGTCGGCCGCGGGCTTGGCTGCGGGGACGTTGATGGCGAAGACGAAGCGCTGGCCGTCGGCGCTGATGTTCCCCAGATTTCCGCCAAGAGGCCCAGGCAGTTTGAAAAGCAGCTTCGGCTCTCCCACGACGCGGAAGGTGGGATCTGTCGTGACTTCCGCGGACATTACGCGAAGATCGTTGGAGTCCAGATCCAGCCCGCGGAAGAAAATCTCCTTGCCGTCCGCGCGCCAGTGCAGCATCGCTTGAACGCCATCTTTCGAGACCCGCCACTTTCCCTCGCCCGGCATCCCGGTAGCGGCATTGAACGTTCGTACGTAGACTTCGCCCCGCTCGGGTTTTGCTTCGTCGGAACGGAAAGCCATGAAGCGGCCGTCGGGAGACAGGCGCCCGACGCCGTCATCGAACTCTTCCCGCAAATACTCGATCGCTTTGCGCTCCAGGGGATCGCTCCCGGTGAGCGGGACCACCAGAACCACGCCGCCGGAGTCGCAGACCAGAGTTTTCCCATCCGCGGAAACATCGCTCAGACCCATACCCGCGCCTGGCGTGTAGCGGAACAACAATTCTTCGCTGCCTGTTCCATCCGAAGGCTTCCGGTAGATGCCCGAGTAGTCGTTGCGGAACGAAGCCCAGACGATGTAGCGTCCGTCGTGAGACCACATGGCGTTGGCCTTATTTTGCGTATCGTTGGTGATCCGGGTACTCTGCCCGGTGGCGATGTCGATCGTCCAGAGGTCCGATTGTCCGGCCTGCCGGTCGTTCTTCATCACCAGCAGATGTGTGCTGTCAGGGGAGAACGACGGTTGCCCGTACAGGCCCGGTTCGCCGACTTTCTTCACGATCGTTCCGCTCCGATCGAAGATGGTGAGCTGTTGAACCTGCGGGCCCCTGGGCGGCGGCAATGTGAGGAAATGCTCCCCGTCGGCGGAGATGGAGCCGAAACGATCCGGCACCGCGGCCTGCTGGCGGAACAGGACTTTGGGCGGCGCAAAAGTGAACGCCGGGGAAGTGCTGACCTCGGCGACCATCAGGGACTGATCGCGGGCCATGTAGTACAGCTCCTTGCCGTCGCGCCGCCAAACTGGCGGGCTGGAGCTGCCTTGCGAAATCTGCCAGGGTCCGCCGCCGGCCGAATCGAGCGGGCGGACGAAGATCTCGCCCTTGTTGGCTTTATCCACCTCGGTGTAAGCCAGGAAGCGGCCGTCGGGAGAGAACCGCGGCCCAAACACCCGCAGATCGGTTTTATAGACTTCCACCGGCTTGTGCTCCGGGTTATTCTCGAGCGGCAGCATGTACATCACGCCGCCGCCCAGATCGAACTTGGCAAACCCCAGGAAGCGGCCGTCTGGAGACCAGTCGGAGAGCAGCATAATCGCGCCGGGACTCTGGTAGAGGAGTTCTTCCGCGCCCTCGCCGTTGGCGGCGCGCATATACATGAATTCCTCGGCTTTCCGCATCGTGGCATACGCCACCCGGCTGCTATCGGGTGACCATACCACTCCAAATGTAAACTCCGTCCGGGCGTTGGAGGTGATCCTCGTGGATTTGCCGGTGGCCACCTCCAGAATCCAGAGGTCCGACTTCTCATTCGGCAGATCGGTCTTGATTACCGCGACCCGCTTACCATCCGGAGACAAGGCCGTGTCATCGTAGAGCGCCCGTTCGCCGATCTGGCCGGTCCGCTTGCCCGAGCGGTCGTAGAACGTGAGAATTCGGGCGTTGTTCTCAAACTGTTGGGCGTTTCGTTTCGCTCTGGCTTCTGCCGCTTCTTTGCTCTTGGCGTCCGCCGACAACTCCTGCGCGGCAGCGGGACCCGGAGTCTGCGCAACACAGGCGGAGGCAACCGCGGTCAGAACCGCAGCCCAAATGGAATTCTTCATAATCGAACCTCCTCAGACGAGTTACCGTGGGTCGTAGAGCCGCTGTCCGTTACGGACGGCTCTCAGGCTTTTTCGATAGGGTGTGCGGCACCCGAGTGGGTTGATCAGGAAAGTCAGATCAACAATTCTGGGGACACGCAGACACGACTTTTCCGTTCGGAAAGACAAGCGTGCGGATCAGCCCCGAGCGGGATTTGTCCCGGGAGCGGCTGAGTTCTACCTTTACCGTCTTGCCAATCGTGTCATCGAAGTCGGCTTTGCCGAAATCCCGAATCCGATAGAAGCTCGGTGGCGGACCCTCGACCAGCCACGTTTCAACAGCGCCATCGGATCCCTTTACCTCTACCGTCAGGTAGGTATGGGGATTCCTCCAATCCACCTTCGTCAGCGTGCCTTGCAGGCTGACACGGTCGTTGAAGTCATACAGCGCAGTCATGTTGTGATGGGCCACCGCTTGATTCGTCAGAACAATACAAGCCAGGGCAAGCAGTACTTTCATCCTAGTTACCATTGGTAAGAAGCCCTCCGTGGGCCTAATCATACAGTGTTTAGGGAACGAAGGCAATGGCACGTCCGGCCCAGCCCACACAGAACCACAGACTTACCGATACACAGGCAATCAGTACCGCGGAGCGTCTGTGAAGCGTGCCGGGCTCCGACCCGATAAATCGGCTAAACACAAGGAAATGAAACAGGAGAGCGCAGCACAGCGCCGCCATTTTGACCCGGAACGGAGTGCTGCCCAGGTACTTCTGAGGAGTGGCCAGAAAGATGAGAATTCCCGAGAGGAGTACTAGCGTCATTCCGGCGAATGTCCAGGGTCGGAGTTGCCGGGCAAGAAAGCCGGGGGGCGGGTCCGGACTGCCAAAACCGGCCAGCCGCAGGTCGAGGATTACGACGGTCGCCAGCAGAATCGTGAGTCCCGTCAGATGAATCGACTGAACTCCCGGCATCCCATATTTGCTGTCGCGGATGAGGACAATCGGCCCCCAGTTCGAACACGCCTGCAGGATCGAAAGAAACCACATCGAATTACTCTTCCCGCATCTTCAAAACTCGTAAGCCATGGTTCGCCCGCAAACGATCACGCCGACCCAGGCAATCAGCGAAAGCCAGCCGCAGAGTCTCGCTCCGGCGGGCGTCCTGCGGGCGAGGTCCCACTCCGCCATCTTCGGATAGAACGCCACTTGGTACACCGCCGCGTTGATTCCCAGCAGGAGGAGGAGCATGAGTTTCGTGCGGAAGAACAGATTCCCGTATGCCTTTTCGGCCTGCGTCATGAACAGAAGCCCGCCGGTGAGGAACATGATGGCAAACCCGGCCTTCGACCAGCGCAGCATCTGATTCGCGATCTTCGCCACCGGCCCGCCGCGAAGCGCGACGCCGATCAGCCGAAGATCGAAGATTAAGACCATGCCAACAGAGATGGGAAGTGCCAGAAGGTGGCTCCCTTCGACCACGGGAAAGAGCCAACTCGATTCCGTGACCGTGTTCGCCAGAGGTGTGTGTTGCAGCCAGCGGCACCAATCGAAAAGAGACATCTTCCCCCCTCGGGAATTCCATCAACTCTACCCCGAAACGGGAAGGTTCGGCAAGCGTGCGTGACCGCAGTTGGTCGGGTTGTTAGTGTAGGACAGTCGCCCGGGGCGACTGACTATGCCTCGCGGACGTTCTGAGAAAGTGCGGAAGCGATCGCCCAGCTACCGACACCCTCCGCTGGGATTACCGCGGCTGAAGAAACGGCCTGGGCGGCTCCACGGGTCCCGGACCGCCACTGGACCGCAACCCGATCGAGTGCCATAATTCTCGTTGTGTCGGGAGGGGTGATGTTCAAAGTCGCGGCCACCAAGGGCAAGAACGCCAATCAACCGGCGGCGCAACGTAAAGAGCGGACAACAGAACGAGCAGGTGCGCGCGGCCTGCAACAACTCCAGCAAACGATGGGCAATCAGGCGGTGTCACAAATGTTGCGGAGCCTCGCCGGGTGGCAGGCGATGCAGGCCGACTCGGCGACCCGTAAGCCTGGTGCTGAAGTGGCGCGGGAAACCGAGGGCGCCGGACCGGCGGACAAGCCGGCAATCGCTCCACCGAACCACACGGACGAACAGGCCGCGGAACGAGCTGCATCCGCGTTCGTCCAGAACCAGCGGCCTGCAGCGGAACCCCCTGCACGCCTTGTTATCGGAAGCCATACCGCGGTCCCCATTCCCGGCCAAAACAGCAGTACAGGCCAGCCGCTCGAAAACTCCGTCCGCCGGGACTATGAGCGCTTCTTCCATGCCGATCTCTCCCCGGTCCGCATTCA
>DATJWB010000342.1:0-28039 GCA_035501495.1 Bryobacteraceae bacterium
CTATCACGATTTTAAGATGTGCTTATCTCTTATAAGGCGTGGGGTGCTTAACGCCTGAGGATTTCGGTGCCACTACCGCGCAGCGGCGATTCCTGTCTGGGCATCTTCGTATCGGTGATCTACCAAAGAATATCTCAAATAATATGGGGCTGCAGTAAAGTATGCCTTTCCTAAAGACCGTCGAGATGTGCCGGATGCCGCGGCGGCGCTGCACACGATTTCGTACTTCATCATCTCCTGTCAGACCGGGTGGCAGCGGCATCACGACAATCGGGCGGCGGCGGGCATGTCTCGGCCGGCTCGGCGCAGAACAAGGCTCGTGGCTCGGCCGCCCGGGCCGGTCTCAAAGGCGATCTGGTGGTCAGACACCCTGGCGAAGAAGCTCTTCTCGCCTTCGGCAAACAGTTCGAACCTGGGCAGGCCCGTCAGATCGCCGGGCCGACTGTGAGGAAGCTGTGCGAAGCCCTGTGCGAAGAGGCGGCCGCCGTCGCGAGTGATCTCGAAAATGAGGTTCGCCGTCACCTGATAGCGCCCGGTGTAGTTGTCCAGCAGCTTAGGATCGATATGAACCTCGGTGTGCTGCTTTGGAGGCTCGGGGTTGGCAAGCGGCAGCTTTGGGTTCAGTAGATGAAGACCGATGTCGTCGACACCGCTCGGAGCAGAAGAATTGGACAGTACCACAACCCCGATACGCTCCTCGGGGTCGTATCCGATGAATGAGCGGAAGCCTCCGGTTCCTCCGTTGTGCAAGGCGATCTTCCGGCCGTCAGTTGGGTAAATCAGCCAGCCTAAACCGATCTCTGTTTGGCCGGCGGGACGGCGCACTTCGAGCATGGCTTTCAAGGCGGGCGCCAGAGGCGATTCCCTGTAGCCGAGCACCGCTTCCAGGAACGTCAGCATGTCATTGGCGGAAGAGCGCAGTGCGCCCGCACCGGCAAGTGCGTGACCGTCCCAGTTGGCGAGGGCCACGGGCGCGAGGGTCGCGTTGTGGCCAGTGGCCATGCGCTGCTTCATTGAGGATGAAAGCGTAATACCGGTGTCCGGCATGCCGAGCGGCCGTGTGATGCGGTTTCTGATGAGGCTCTCATAATCCGTTCCGGCGCGGTACGCGAGGAGGTGGCCGAGGAGTCCCGCGCCCAGGTTGGAATATTCGTATTCGGAACCAGGCTCCCGCGGCAGCGTGTAGCCGGAAAGGAACTGGTACAGATCGTCCATGCTGTAGTCGGCGTGAGGCTCGAGTGGATCCTTCACCTTCACCTTCACCATCTTCGCGAGCAGGTCGCTGGGAAGGGATGGGAGCCCGGATCTGTGCGTGGAAAGATCGAGCAGCGTGATGGATTTGCCGTTTCGCTCAGGCATCCTGACATTTTCGGGAAGATATTTGGCTGCTGGATCCTCGAGGGTGACTTCATTGCGGGACACCGTGTCCGCCAACAGCAGCGAAGTGAAGACTTTGGAGACCGAGCCAATTTCGAAGATCGTATCTCCATCGACCGTGCGTGGATCGCCCTTGGCGAGGTGGCCATAGGCGACAACGCGGCGGCCAATCGGTTCGATGATACCCACGACAATGCCGGTCGCTTGCTTCAGTTGATCAGTGCGTTTTACGAGGATCTCGCGGATTACCTCGGTTCCAGGAAGTGGAAGGCGTTCTAAGATATTCGGATTCATAAACTGAAACTCCACACTGTGCCCCCATAAGAGACCTAAGGTCATGTAAGGAGACGCACTTCGGTGCCGTACTTGGTTTAGTGAGTTGGCCTAGGAGCGAGGACGGGCGGAAAGCAGGCAATCCTGATGCGCGCCGATCATCGCTCTATGGAGCGAATTGAATTCGTATCGCATAACGGACGTACCTCCTTTCCAAGCGCAGTTGAGGGCTCTTAGAGAGTATCATGAGTCCGCGGAACGCTGCAGAGTTTTGCAGAATGTCTGTTTTTCAAAAGTATCGCGGATAAGTTCCTTCAGCACCGCATGCCCGGCCCGCTCCCCGAAAGTCTTACCGAGCGCACCAGGCGGCAGTGCCTGTGCCGCGCTTTCACCGCGCCTGTGATATTTCGCTCGCCGGCTGGAACTCGCCGCCGCTCAGAATCAGCCCCAGGACCTCCTTGGATCGCAACTCCCAGGCAACCTGCTTTTGCGGAGTCAGATTGTTGTGGTCGGACTCCACCATGGGGATCACCTCTTTGGGACCGCGCACCTGGTTCACCGCCGTCCAGATGCCCACCGGCGGCGCGATCGTATCGATAAGGCCCAGCGCGGCGAGCACCGGCGCCTTGATGCGCGAGGCGAAATTGACGGTGTCGAAGTAAAGCGCGGCCTCCATCGCCTGGGGGTTGTTCGAAGGCCAATTGGGGTAGCCGGCCTTCCGTCCGTGCAGATCGCCGTTGGTATCGGCCCCCGAGGGTTCGTTCACGATCACGGCAGTAATCTGGGGGCGCAGACCCGCGGTCACGAGGCTTTGCTGCCCTCCCATGCTGGTGCCCGTCGCCACGATGACCTTGCCGTCCCAGTCCGGCCGGCTGGCGATGTAGTCGATGGCTCGCGCGTCGCGAAGATACATGTTCAGGAAGTATGACGTTTCGCGGCTGGTATTGCCGATGGACTGATAGTTCTTCGCGACGCCGGCCGATTCGCTCGGCGGCAGGTCGTGTGAGTCCACGTCGAACGCCAGCCAGCCTTCCGCCGCCCGGTCCGTCACGGTCTCCGGACGCAGAGCGTACACACCGGCATACTGGAAGATCACCAGCGCCGGGAATTTTCCCTCGCGCGACGGTTTGGCCAGATACCCCTGCACGCGCGAGCCGAGACTGTCGAGTTTGACCGTGTACAACTCCACTCCGGACCGGAGGGTCTCGCTGGGTGTGACCACCGGATGAATCGGAACGTCACTCAGAGCCTTCAGCTTGGCATTCCAGAACGCGTCGAAATCCGCGGGGCGGGGAACCGATGGCGCCAGTTTCCAGGGGGCGATTGCGGCGCCCAGGTGAACCGCGGAACTGCGTCCGGGGGCAGGCGCGCCCGGTGGACTGGCCGCGGCCTCTCCAGGCGTTGGGGCCGCTCCAGGTGCCACCTCAACGTACAACATGGCCGGCTCGTGCAGCGTAGTCTCGATCGTGGCGCGGCCGGATGACAGGTCCAGAGTCCCGTTCTGAATGACCGCCAGATTGTTTTTCCGGATCACATAGCGATACTGTTCCGGCGCATCCGCGCCCGGTACGAGTGTCACGTTCCAACCGGCCTTCTCGCCGAGATCGTAGATTCCGTTCGGATGAAATGGAGTGAAACTCAGGTGCTGAGCAGGAGCAGGAAGGGCCGCGCAGGCAAGCGCCAGAACGAGCCCTGGAAGTCGAGTGTCCATATGGCCGGCCGCCGTCCTATCACGGATAGAATATCAGTTGTCTGGCCCGCGGCGATCCGGCCGCGGGCCGCCTAGACTAGGTGCTTCCGGCGCGAGCCAGGCGTGTTTCCACGGCGGATCGAAACGCGGCATCCTGGATGGAATCCAGATTGATCCGAACGTTCTCCAGCACGCCGGCCTTGGCGGCCACGGTGAGCGCCTTGGCCACGGCGAGGTCGGACCCGAACTTCGCCGGAATCTCCAGGCCCTCGAGCCGCGCCTGCATGCCGGCCGCGCGTTCGTAGACCTGGAGCGGAATCTCGGCGGCGCCATGCAGGGCCTCCTCCACGAACGGAGCGCGCTCCTCTTTCGGACGCTTGTACGCGGCCATGACCTTCTGGAAGGCTTCCGCGTCGCGCTCCACGGCCTCCGTGAAGAAGCGGCGGTCGTCCTCGAATGCGGTGCTGTCCTGCTTCGCGAGCCTCGTCACCATCGCGCCCAGCGCCGCGGCCATCGCGGCCGCGGCGGCCGATGCGCTTCCACCGCCCGGCGTGGCGGTCGGCGCGGCCAGCGCATCCAGGAAATCCGGCAACCCGCCGCGCGACGTCATCGCTTCGGCAATGCGGTGCTCCAGCACCAGCTCGGGCCGGAAATTTTCGAAGCGCAGGAAATAATCGGCGGACATCTCGATGGCCTTCCTGGGAATCAGGCCCACGATTTCGCTGCCAACCACCGGCACCCCGTACCGTTCGGCCTCGCGGCGCACGGTCTCGAACACCAGGTGCATGGGAGTCTGCTCGAAGTCGGTCAGATTGATGGAGACCTGTGCCAGGTTGCGCGACGCCAGCATCACGCCCATCGACTTCACGAATCGGAAGCCGCCGGTCGAGAAGCGGATGGTCTTGGCGATCTTCCTGGCAATGCCCACATCGGGCGTACCGAGGTTGACGTTGTAAGCGATCAGAAATTTGCGCGCGCCCAGCACCACGGCCCCCGCGGTGGGATGGCAGACGGAATCGCCGCAATCCGGCTGGCGTTCCGGCACGGTGCCCATTTCCTTCACCAGCGCCTCGAACTGCCCGCGCCGGATGTTCTCCAGGTTGACGCGCTCCGGCCGCCGCGCTGCCGCTTCGTAAAAGTACACCGGAACCTTCAGGCGGTTCCAGATCTCCTGGCCGAGGCGTTCGGAGAGGCGCACGCAATCTTCCAGATTTACCCCTTCGATGGGGATGAACGGCACCACATCGGCGGCGCCGATCCGGGGATGCGCGCCCTGGTGTTGGGTGAGGTCGATCAAGGCCACCGCTTTCTCCACTGCGCGGAAGGCGGCGTCGGAAACCGCTGTGGGCGGACCCACGAACGTCAGGACGCTGCGGTTATGGTCGGCGTCCGATTCGCGGTCCAGCAGGACCACCTCGGGGACGGACAGAATGGTCTGGACGATCGCATCGATCTTCGCGGCGTCGCGCCCTTCAGAGAAGTTCGGTACGCATTCAACGAGCTGCCTCGGCATGGAGTCTCTCTATTGCGGATCACACATTCTAACGCGGTTGGTGGCCCGCTCAGACGGCTCCGGCATGCCGCCGGCAAGATTCCCGCTGCCTTATTGCCGGCCGAACGCGTAGGAGACGGCCACCAGGGGCACGACATTCTGGCGAAGACCTTTGTTGTCCAGCCGGAAGAGAATGTCGCCTGTTACCAGCAGCCGGCCGAACAGATTGTATTTGATCCCGGCCGCCCCGTTATTCAGGCCGACCGTAATTTTTTCGGGCGAGCTCACGTGGACCCGTTCCAAGCACACTGGGGCGCATCATTGCCTTTGTGCGCTACCGAAGAGAACGGATAGGCCACCCAAGGGATCTCGTACCGTGGTGGTCGCCAGTTTTCCGGACCGCACCCCCCAATAGTCCTTTTCCGGTCACTCCCCGTTTGACGCCCTCAGGTCCGGCGGGCGTCCCATCACCATGGTTCAAAAACTGCACCTCGCCACCCCAGGGAGGATCATATGACGAAGTGGTTTACCAGGAGCCTGATGCTGGTTCCGGCGGCAGCCTTGGTCTTGCTCGCCGCGGAGGTTTCGACCGACTATGACCATCATGCCGATTTCGGCCGGTATCACACCTATTCCTGGCTGGGAGTACAGGCCGGCAACGGCCTCTGGCAGCAGCGGATCATGTCGGCCGTGGATAGCCAGCTTTCGGCCAAAGGATGGCAGAAGGTCGCGTCGGGCGGCGACGCCACCGTGTCGGCACTCGGCAGAGTGACGGAGCGTGACAACCTCGAGACGTTCTACGACGGCTTCCCGGGTTGGGGCTGGCGAGGCTGGGCCGGAATGGGAACTGCTACCACGGAAGTAGTTCCGGAAAAAATCGGAACCCTCACGGTGGATATCTTTGACGGAAACACCAGGCAGTTGATCTTTCGCGGAACGGCGTCCGACGCAGTTTCCGGAAAGCCCGAGAAGAGCGAGAGAAAGATGGAAGAGTCCGTGGATAAGATTTTCAAGCACTTCCCGCCTCCGGCGAAGGGCTGACAGAGAACTCGGACAGACCGGCCAGGGGGCGGAGTGGCACTTCCGCCCCCGGTTGTGGACGGAGGCCGGACATTTTTCACGAGGAGCGTCGTGTCATGCCGAATTCCAAACATCTCAGGGGCGTTGGCCCGCAGGAGCAACGCCAGTACGAGCACATCAAAGAAAGTGCGGAGAAAAGCGGGAGGTACGGCAGCCGCGCCAAGGAGGTAACGGCTCGCACTGTCCTGAAACAGCACAAGGAAAAAGGACACCCCGCTGGAGAGTGATTTAGCTGTTATCATAACGGCCATGCCAAGCATGCCCGGCGGGATCGCTCTGGCGAAGGCTCTGGGATTGGCAGCAGGCATTTGTCTGTTGGCGGTGGTCACTCACGAATCCCCGTCCCGTTTGTCCTATCCGCCTATCCTGGAATATATCAGGCAGACCTGGAAAACCTTGACGCGCTCGAACCGCGGGCTTGCCGAAGCCGCGGTCGATCCCAAGTTCCATCCCCTGGCGGACGGACGATGGCCCGTGTACATCGCGGAGCGGGAAGGACTCGACCGCGTGAATGATCAACTCCGCAACGCCATGGGCGCGCCGGAGTTTGCCAAGATCGAGGTCCGCGTACTGCCGCGCGACTCCGCCCATTTGAGCACTCCCGGCCTGCTATATCTGCCGGATCCTTACGTGGTGCCCGGCGGGCGCTTCAACGAAATGTACGGGTGGGACAGCTTCTTTATCCAGATGGGTCTCCTGCGCGACGAACAACTCGATTTGGCGAAGGACATGGCGGACAACTTCCTGTACGAGATCCGCGAGTATGGGAAGATCCTGAATGCCAATCGCACCTACTACCTCACTCGCTCCCAGCCGCCCTTTCTCACCGAAATGATCCTCGGGGTATATCGCCGTACCCAGGATCGCCAGTGGCTCGCGGACAGCGTCCCCGCAATCGAAACTTACTACCGGTATTGGGTGAGCCAGCCGCACCTGACTCCCGAGACGGGGCTATCCCGCTACTTCGATCTTGGCGAAGGACCCGCGCCGGAGGTGCTTGCCGCGGAGTTGGACAAGAAGGGGCGGTCCGACTACGAACTTATCCGCCAGTATTTCCGCACTCATAAAGTGACCGACTACGATGCCAGCCAGTATTACGATGCCGCTCATGACAAGCTGACCGACCTCTTCTACCAGGGCGATCGTTCGATGCGGGAGTCCGGGTTCGACCCATCCAGCCGCTTTGGCCCCTTCAGCCTGGATATCATTCACTACAATCCGGTCTGTCTGAACTCCCTGCTATACCTGATGGAAACCCAGACCGCCGAGATCCTGGAGATCCTCAACCGCGGCCAGGAGGCGGGAGTCTGGCGGGACCGCTCCCGCGAGCGCGGCGAAAAGATCAACCGTCTCATGTGGGACGCGGCCCACGGGCTGTACTTCGATTACGATTTCACGCATCAGCGCGTCCGCCCCTACGCATTCCTGACGACCTTCTACCCGCTGTGGGCCGGTATCGCGAGCCGCGATCAGGCATCGCAGGTGGCGCGCAATGTTGCCGTGTTCGAGTCCGCCGGCGGTTTGCGCACCAGCACCACCTCAACCGGCGATCAGTGGGATTCTCCCTACGGCTGGGCGCCTTTGCAATGGATCGCGGTGCAGGGCTTGCGTCGCTACGGTTATCAGCAGGACGCCGATCGGGTTTCCACGAAGTTTCTCAAGCTGGTGCTCCAGGAATACGAAAAGCACGGCACCATCGTGGAGAAATATGATGTGGTCCATAACCGTTCCGACCTGGGCCGTGGTCTGCGCTTCGGTTACCACTCGAATGAGGCTGGATTTGGATGGACCAACGCGGTGTTCACGGGGTTGCTGGACCAACTGCCGCCCAAGGAGCAGGAAGCGCTGCTCAACAGCGCCCCCGCCAAACCCGGACGAACCGGCCGGACTCAGGCCAGAAACTGAACGGCGGTCTGGCGGCGCACGCACTCTTCGCGGCACCAGTCGCGCCGCCGCCGAAACTCGGCGCTGCGCGTGGCATCGTGGAATGTCAGGCTGGCCAGCCAGGCATAATCCTCGGCCACACTGGCGAGGAGTTCGTCGGGCAACGATTGCAAGTAGTCGCGGAACGTCGCCGAGGTGGGACCTGCTGTGCCGGTTGCCGCCATATGGATCCGAAGAAACAATACCTCTTAATTCTCTATTACCCGCGGTGACCCAAAAAGTTCCGAATCGTATCAAGGGGTGCTTAACCGGTCCGGGGAGATCTCGTCTCATCGATCGCTCCCTCTGAAGGCGGGAAAGAATGCATTGGTGGGGCAGGCGGTTTCGCCTGCCGCTGTGCACCGAAATCCCCAAAGCCAGTTAAGCCCCCCGTCTCAGGCGCTTCCGCAGAAAATCTGCCGCACGGGCGGGCTTGCTTATAATGAGGCTATGTTCTTTCGCAGGGAGCGCCCCAAGAACCTGACCTTTGCCGACCGCCTGGAGAACCTCCGCAAGGCCGGCTTTACGGTGTCCACGCCGGTGGGCGGCAAGGTGCGGGTCAGCCGGGACAATTGCGCGATCGACCTCACGGATACCGGCAGTTCTATCCAGAGCGCCGGCCTCGCCGGGATCCTCATGCGCGACGAAATCGGCTCGCTGGTGGATGGTGGCTTCCAGAAGTTCTTCCAGACTCCCTCGGGCAAAAAGAAGCCGGCCCTGGCGGACGAACTGAAAGCTCTCCACGAATTCGAAGAGGACTTGCGGGAGGGCTTGGGCCAGCAAAGCTACTACAACGAGTCGCTGGGGACGGTTTCCACCTTTTATCTCTACGACCGCGTCAAGGATCGCGACCGCGGCGTAGGCCGGCGGGCCTGGGAGTAGGCCCTCATCCGATCAGTGCCGGTTGTTTAACTCCGCGGCATGGTCGGTCAGGAACCGCGTGACGCATTTCGCCCGGTCGTCGTCGTTGGCGCTCGCGTTGCACGTACGGCTGTAGTTGCCAAACCACGCCGCATGATCGCGTTTGAGCGCCAGTTGACCGTTCCCCGATAAACGCCCCAAAGCCCGCTTGTATGCCGCGGCCATATCCAGTTCCAGGGCCGCCAGCCGGCTGTCGTGGCAGATCAACTGCTCAACGCTGGTGGTTGCCTTGGCGCAATCAAAGCTCGGCTTCGGCGGAGTGGCCTTGACGGCGTTTCGATCGCCTGTGATGTACTCGCCTCCGGACCAGCGATACACCGTGTCCTGATCGCATACCAGGTCGTGGACGGCATTGGTCTTGGTCTTCAGCACGCCGATCCGTTTGCACGCGGTGGACGTTTCGAACTCTTTGCCGCCGGCGAATCGCACAGTCCAGAAGATACGGCCCCAGCGCTCCCACAATCGTCCGCTGATCACGTCTTTTCTGCCGTCGCCATCGAGGTCGTATTCGATGCTGTGCTCATCGTCCGATCCCTCGAAGATCTCGGAACGCATTTCCACGAGGCTTTCCATGTCCTGGCGCGTGGATTCTTCCACCTTGACGCCTTTTCCGTTCCGGACCACAAACCTTCGCGTGACTTCCACGGGCCGGTCTTTGTTGAATCCTTCGTTCGTGGATACCAGCACCACGCTCCAGGCGCTCTTCCATTTCTCGATGACGGGTTCGCCCCAGGAATCCGCCAGATCCTCACTTCTTTCAAAGCGGCCGTTGCCCATCGCCGAAATGAAGAAGTAGAAGTTGGGGCAGCAGTTCCCGCCGCACGCGGTGAGGCGCGCCACCAGCGCGTCTTTCAGGCCATTCCCGTCCCAGTCCCGTTGATCCTCCACGAGGAGACACATCTCCTGAGACGTATCGATCAACGTGTAGACCTTGCCATTCTGCCTGGCGCGGAGTGTGCTGTACGGCGAGTCGTCCGACTTTTCGACGAAGTACTCAATCGACTGGGCTGACAACCCGATCGGTAGGAGGAACGCTGCGAAAGCGAGCCAAGTTACTGGTTGCATGCCGGGCCTGCCCAGATTATCCGATATTTGCGGAGCATCGTTAATTGATCGGCAGCAACGGAAGGGGAACAGCCCCCATGCGGCGCCTGCCCCGGTTCCAGGGGGCTTTCCTCGAAAACACCCGGATCGAGCCGCTGGTGTCCGGTTGGGCGAACATTTATCATTGATCTGTGGATCGCTGTGCCAGAACCCGGTCGTCCGCTGTCGCATGGCTTTTGTGTGGGATGTTGGCGTACATGGCAATTCACTCACCGCACTGCGATCTGTGCGACGAACCGGATTTTGGCGGCTCTTCCCCTCTGCACTCCGCCGCCGATCATCTGGTCCCCACTCCAGACTGCAACGGTATGTGCTCGTGTTGTCTGTTTCGAGGGCTTCCATCCGTGATCCCTGCTTTACATCCGGCGACTACCATAACCACCGGAATCTGGCTCGAACCCTCTTCATCCGTCCAGCCGCCGTTCCCGTCAGTATTTCGCCCGCCGCGCCTGGTGATCTCCCTTTAGCTCATGGGCCCCGCGCTCTTGCAGCGCAGAGATCGAGAAATTCATTTCGTGGAGATATCTATGCTTCGACGTGCATTCCGACTCGCCGCAGCCGGCGTGTCGCTGTTTGTCTGGTGTCTGCCTGTCTATGGGCAGGCTGCCCCTCAGGAGCCCTCCACTCGGGTCGGTTCAACGGTGGCCGACAAGGAGAATAAAGCGATCTTGGAGGTCGGCGGTGCGGCAAGCTGGAACGTCGGCGGAGGCGCAGCCACCTGGGCGCCGAATCTGGCAGCGGAGATCGAGCCTATCGAGAACTGGCTGGAACTCGAAGTGGGTGTTTCGCCGTTCTATACCCGTACTTCCAAGGAGTGGGATACCGATCTGCTCTTCAAAAAGCCATGGACCCTGTCGCGGAGAGCAGAATTCATGCTCGGCATTGGCCCGCAATGGGTTCACCTCAAACAGAATGGGAGGTGGACCGACACACTGGCCGGAGAAGTAGCGGCGGACTTCATGTTCTGGCCAAACGGCAAACATCACTTCGGCTGGTTTCTGGAACCTGCGTACGACTATAGCTTCGCTAGAGGCCATCAAAAGTCTCTCGGAATGAGCTTTGGGCTCCTCATCGGCTTTCATTGAGGCCAACTTCTCATTCCCACGGTCCGCCATACGGACTGTCATTCGCAGCGCAGAGCGGCTTGGGGATCGATGCGGGCCGCCCGCCTGGCGGGCACGAAGCACGCGACTAACGCCGCGCCCGACAGCAGTGCCGAGACAATCGCATAGGTGGCTCCATCGGTCGGGTCCACCTGGAACAGGAAGGTCTGGATGAATCCGGTCAAACCTACCGCTCCCGCGTAGCCTGCGGAAAGCCCGATCCCTACCAGCCACATGCCCTGCCGGATCACCCTTGCCAGAATGTGCCTGGGCCTCGCGCCCATTGCCATGCGGATGCCGATCTCGCGGGTCCGCTGTCGCACCCAGAGCGCCAGCATGCTGCCAATCCCGGCCAGAGCGATCAGCAGCGCCAGGACGGCGAACAGGCTGAACATGCGCGTAGTGGTTCGCGGCGAAGCGACGGAATCCATCCGGGCCTGCTCCAGGGTCTCGGCTTGAGTGATCGCAGTCTCGGGGTCAACCTCGAGGATCGCCCGGCGCACCAACCCAGCCAGGCGCTCGGAGTCCCTGGCGGCTCGCACCAGTACGCTGGCGGTTTGGGGGAATTGAGCCTCCGCCAGGTATGCCTGAAAAGGAACCTCAGGGACGAGCCCGAATTCCCTGGTGTCGCCGACCACCCCCACGATCCGGCTCCAACTCCGGCCGCCGTCAAACGAAATGCGGCGGCCCAGAGGATCGGCATCGCGCCATGCCTCGTGCGCCAGCGACTGGTTGATCAACACCACCGGAGGCGCGCCGGCCCGATCCGAATCGAGAAATCCTCTGCCGGAGATCACGGGAATGCCCAAGGTACGGAAGTAGTCCGGAGATGCGACGCGCACGGCCCTGACGGCGGGCCGCTCCGATTCGGGACGAGTGTCGCCCTCCTCCAGGAAGTGTGTCTGGTGGTCCATGGATTGGGCGATGGCCGAATTCTCGGGGTCGAGCGGATAACTGCTCGCCACCGCCGCCGACGACACGCCCGGCATGTGCCTGACCTTCTCCAGCAACTGGTCTGCGAACGCATGCCGTGACTCCGGAGATTGGTACTTCAACCAGTTCCGTTGGAAACTGACCGCCAGCACCCGCTCCGGCACGAACCCTACGTCCACGCGATTCAACTGCAGGAAACTGCGGACCATCAGACCCGCGCCGATGAGCAGCACGTACGAAAAGGCAACCTGCGAGGCAATCAGCGCGCCACGGACGAAGCGGCCGCTCCTCTCGGCCCCGGGCCTCCCGTCATTCCAACCCAGCTTCACATCCGTCCGCGAGTACAGGGCCGCCACCGAACCCGAGACGATGGTGGTGGCGGTGGCGCACACAATCGCAAACGCCAGCACCCATCCGTCGATCGAAATCTCTCTCGCGCGCGGCGTAAGCTGGCTGGTAAACTGCGCCAGCAGCCGTATGCTCCCCATCGCGAGCACCACGCCGATGCCCGCCGCCACCAGCGCCAGTACCATGCTCTCGGTGACCAACTGTCGCAGCAGCCGCCCGCTGCCCGCTCCCACCGCCCGGCGGACTACCAGTTCCTGCTCCCGCCGCGCCATGCGTGCCAGCGTGAGGTTGGCGACGTTGGCGCAGGCGATCAGCAGCACGAACCCGGCCGCCCCCAGCAGCGCCAGGAGCATGGGGCGGGCGCGTGTGGTGAGGTCGCTGCGCAGGGCCGACGCGGTGGCCTGGAATCCCGCCGCATAGGACTTCGGATGCGCCCCGGCCATCATCTGCGCAATTCGTGCCACGTCCGAGCGGGCATCGTTTGTCGAAACCCCCGGCTTGAGCCGCCCGAAAAGGCTCATCATCCGGAAATCGCGGTCGGCGATGTTCTCGGGCTTCGACCGGAACGGGCAGGCGCTCGTCGGCATGTACACGTCGTTCTCACTGGGATATTGCGGTATGAGCGGCAGAACCCCGATTACCACGTGGGGCTTGTCGTTCATCTGGAAAACCTTGCCCACGATTTTGGGATCGCCCCCTTCGACCTGCTTCCAGTATTCGTAGCTCAACACCAGCACCGGCGCCGCGCCCGGACGATCGTCGTCGGGCACGAATGTCCGGCCCATCAGCGGTTTGACGCCGAACAGGTCGAAAAACCCCGCCGATACGACGCCGGCCCGCACACGGTGCGGCTCCTTGCCGCCGAACAGCGTGAACGCCATGCTGTGGTGCTCCACGAGCCCGCTCAGCGAGCGAGTCAGCCGGCGGTAGTCGTTGATCTCCTGGACCGAGAAAAGGATATTGCCGGGAGCCGATCCCCGCTGGCGCAGCACCACCAGGTCATCTCCCTCGACGTAGGGCAGCGGCTGCAACAACACCGCATTCACCGCGCTGAAGATCGACGTGTTGACTCCGATGCCGAGCGCCAGAATCATCACGGCACCGGCGGTGTATCCGGGATTCTTGCGCATCATGCGGAGGGCGTACGTCACGTCCGCCCGGAGCACGCTGGCGTGCTCGCGAGGCGCCATCCGGATAATGTCCGCGATGGTCGCCGACCACATCCGCAGCAGGGCGCGGAACCCGTAGTCGCGACCGGTTTCCACCCGTTGGAGGCGAAACGTCTCCTCCATGTCGCTGCCGAACTCCAGGCGGAATTCGAACGGCAGAATGCGAAGCAGCGCCCCATACAACCAGTCGGCGAACGGCTGTCTGGGTTTGGGCATCTCCCCTCGCGGACTACACCGGCTTGAGTGCCCGGATCAACTGCTTGCTGCGGGCGCGCTCCACCTGCCGCTCCAGCCTTTCGGCCTCGGCGAGGGCCACGGCGCGGCCGGAGTCCGTCAGATGATAGTAGCGGCGCCGTTGATCGTCGTTCTCGATCGCCGGGTGCCGGCGGACCTCGACGATCAGCCCCTCCGCCAGAAGCCGCTTGATGATCCCGTAGAGCGTCCCGGTGCTGAGTTGCACCTCGCCCGCGGTCTGCTCGGCAACTTCCTTCAGGACGGCGTACCCGTGCTTGTCGCCGTCCGCGAGCGCGAGCATGACATTGAACATCGCCGGCGTGAGCGGAGATTGCGCGTCGGGCATCTTCTCTCCTAGATCGCCTCTCACTATAGTGATAGACGACGCAAAAGTCAAAACGTTGGGCAGCCAGTGCGCCTTTAGCGTCTTCGGGCCTCTATGCCACGGGCGACTACTACCGCACACTCCGCCTGCAACCGGCCCTGCGACGGCTGCTGACCGAAGATGACGACCGCACCGGGAACCCAGTGGCGGTGGAGCCGCGCGGGTATCTCGGGCCGGAGGTGGGACGCATCTCGGACCTGACGGTTCCGCTGCGAACCCTGGAACGTCTGAGCGGCCGCAGCCCTGGTACGAAGCGTTTACGACGTGGCTCATGATTGTCGGGCGGTTGCAGGATACAGCCACCCTGGCACAGGCACAGCAGGAGTTGAATCTGATTTACCGCCAGGTGAACTTCGCCGCGGCCGCGAGTGCCAACCAGCAGCGCGTGGCCCGCGAATCGGATCTCACGGTGGAAGCGGCCGCGGGAGGCGGGTGGAGCGGGCTGCGCGATAGTTATCAGCGCTGGCTGCGCCTGTTGCTGATGTTGCTGGGAGCGGTGGCCCGCATCGGGCTGTACGGGCTGATGACGTTCTCTGTGGCGCAGCGCACCGGAGAACTCGGCTTGCGGATGGCGCTCGGGGCCATGTCCCGAAGCGTGCGGGCACTGGTGTTGCGGGAGAATGCGGCCACCGTGATGACCGGCGTGCTGTTCGGCTTGGGAGGCGCTGTGGCCACAGGGCGCCTGGTGCAGACCCAACTGTTTGGCCTGAACTCGAATGATCCCGTGACGCTCGTTTCGTCGGCTGGTCTGCTGCTGGTGATGGCTCTGGCAGCCGCGTACATTCCGGCAGCGCGGGCATCGAGGGTGGATCCGATTCGCGCCTTGCGCCACGAATAATTCGGCGAGCAGCAGCGGGAGTATAATCGACCGGTATGTTGCCTGCGATTCCCGGTAGAGTTGCGCTGCTCGGAGGGGTGGCGGCGTTCCTGTCAGTCGTGTTTCCAGGGGCGGTGTACCCACAGACCAGCGCTCCCCCCAATTCCCAACCCAATCCTTATCGCACCGTGGAGCACTGGTTCACGCTCCCCGAAGGAAGGAATATGGGATCGACGAGTTCGGTCTTTGTCGCGCCCAACGGCCACATCTGGGTGGCCGACCGTTGCGGCGTCAACAATTGCGCGAACTCGAACCTCAACCCGGTGATGGAATTTGACGCCTCCGGCAAAATGCTGCGGAACTTCGGCGCGGGAATGTTCCTGTTTCCTCACTGCCTGGTGATGGACAAAGAGGGCAACCTGTGGATTTGCGATGGCCACGGCGCCGAAGGAAAGGGCCACCAGGTTTTCAAGCTGACGCAGGATGGCAAGGTCCTGATGACGCTCGGGAAGGCCGGGGTCGCCGGTGATGGTCCGGACACGTTCAACGAGCCCAACGCCGTCGCCATCGCGCCGAACGGCGACATCTTCGTCTCCGACGGCCACAGTCCGAACCGCGGCAATGCGCGCGTCGTGAAATTTTCCAAAGACGGGAAGTTCATCAAGCAGTGGGGCGGCCACGGATCGGGGCATGGGCAGTTCGAAGTCCCGCACACGCTGGCCTTCGATTCCAAGGGGCGATTGTTCGTGGGCGACCGCGCCAACAACCGGATCCAGATCTTCGATCAGGACGGCAACTATCTCGATGAATGGAAGCAGTTCAGCCGGCCCAGCGGAATCTTCATCGACAAGAACGACGTGATGTACGTGACCGACTCCGAATCCACCGACAAGGACGGCTACGGCCACAATCCCGGCTGGAAGCGCGGCGTCCGCATCGGCAGCGCCAGGGACGGCACGGTCACCGCATTCATTCCGGATCCCTCTCCGGGCACCGCGGTTACGAGCGCGGCGGAAGGCGTCGGAGCCGATGCTGACGGCACGGTGTACGGCGCCGAAGTCGGACCCAGGGACGTGAAGAAATACGTGCGCAAGTAAAGGCCGAGTGGGAGGGTGGCGATGTGGCGCGGACACTCGTGTCTGCCGCGTCGGCACTCATGCCGGCGCCTTTTGCTGACGCGCGGTCGGGTTCGCGCGAGGGCGGTCCGCGCCACATCCGGCTCAGTTGCCACCAAAGGTAAGATGGAATGGATGGCAACTGCAACCTTGACGCAATTCCGCAACGAGCCCACGGCCGATTTCTCCCTGTCCGCGAATCGGCAGGCCATGGAAGCCGCGCTGGCCAAGGTTCGTTCCGAATTCGGCCGCGAATATCCCTTGCGAATCGGTGGCGAATGGATCTCCACGGGAGATCTGTTGACCTCGGTCAACCCGTCCCGCACACACGAAATCGTGGGAGTGCATCACAAGGCGACGCCCGATCTGGCGAACCGCGCGGTAGAGAGCGCCTTCGCCCTATTCCCGCAATGGAGCCGCACGCCCGCCGATGACCGCGTTCGCATGTTGCTCGACGCCGCGCGCATCCTGCGCACCCGCAAGTTCGAGTTCGACGCCTGGCTGGTCTACGAGGCGGGCAAGACGTGGCCCGAAGCCGAAGCGGACGTGTGCGAGGCCATCGATTTCTGCGAATATTACGCGCGGGAAATGGAACGCCTCGCGGGTCCGCAGCAGGTACTGCAACTTCCCGGCGAGCACGATGAAATGATCTACCTTCCGCTGGGTGTCGGGCTGGTGATTCCACCATGGAATTTTCCTCTGGCGATCCTGGTGGGGATGACGGTGGCCACGCTGGTGACCGGGAATACCGCGATCGTCAAGCCTTCGAGCGAGACCCCCACGATTGCAGCCAGGTTTGCCGAGGTGCTTCTCGAAGCGGGATTCCCGGAGTCCTGCTTCACGCTTCTCACGGGCAGTGGAGGAGCGGTGGGCGACGTTCTGGTGCAACATCCCAAGACTCGCTTCATCGCGTTCACCGGCTCGCGCGACGTGGGCCTGCGGATCAACGAACTGGCCGCGAAGCCCCAGCGCGGGCAGATCTGGATCAAACGCGTGATCGCCGAAATGGGCGGCAAGGATGCGATTGTGGTGGATGGCGACGCCGATGTCGATAAAGCGGTAGACGGCGTGCTCGTCTCGGCCTTCGGTTTCCAGGGTCAAAAGTGTTCGGCCTGCTCGCGCGCCATCGTGCACGACGCGATCTACGATCAGTTCGTCGATAAGCTCGCGGCGAAAGCCAGGAACCTCAAGATGGGCCCGTCGGACGATCCGTCAAACTACATGGGACCGGTGATCAGCGCCGGCGCGCAGAAGAGTATCCTGCAGTACATCGAGACTGGGAAGCAGGAAGGCCGCCTGGTTGCCGGTGGGGAGCCGGCGCCGGCGGGCGGGTATTTCATCCCCCCAACGATCATTGCCGATATCGAGCCCACCGCCAGGATTTTCCAGGAGGAGATATTCGGACCTGTTTTGTCCATTACGCGGGCACGTGATTTTGAGCACGCTCTCGAGATGGCGAACGACTCCGAATATGGGCTGACGGGCGCGGTGTACTCGAACAACGCCGAACATCTGCGGGAGGCCAAGGAGCGCTTCCACGTGGGCAATCTGTACTTCAATCGCAAATGCACCGGCGCAATGGTGGGGGCGCACCCGTTTGGCGGCTTCAACATGTCCGGAACGGATTCCAAGGCCGGGGGCCCGGATTACCTTCTGCTGTTCCTTCAGGCGAAGTCGGTGGCCACGCGCGTCGGGTGAACGCGATCCGCGGTAGCTATTTAGAGTCAATTTCGAAGTTCTCGAGTGAGATTCGTTTGGGATGAGGTTTTCCGGAAGTAACCTGAGTATATCCAATTGCGCCTTCTTATATTGCCTTTCCAAACCAACGCGGTGGCGGTAGGCCTATGGCTGATGAGCGGGTGGATCGCCTTCGGCCAACCTCAGGTTCCCGTCGCGGAGGTGGATGGGTTGCCATCCCCGATCGAGTCAGTATTGTTACACCCGGAAATCGCTCCGATTCTTCCGGCTCCTGCTCCAATCCTGCCGGCTCCAACCCCCTCACGCCCGGCGGATCCCTTCAATGAGGAGCGGATCCTTTTAGTCATTCCCGATTACCAGACAGTTACGGAAACGCCCGGCGGGCCTCCTGCGGCGCCGTTGACGAGCAAGCAGAAGTGGACGCTGGCCGTCAAGGAGACAGTGGATCCGTTTAATCTTGTAAACGCCCTCGTAGGTGCGGGATTCTCCCAAATGGGGAATCAGACTCCCAAGTACGGCGAAGGAGGACCGGCGTTCGGAAAGCGCTTCGGCGCCGCGATCGCCGATTTCGGCTCCCAGAATTTCTTCAGCGCCGGGGTGTTGGCCAATCTGCTCCATCAGGATCCCCGCTATTTCCGCAAAGGCCCGCAAGGCAGGATCTCGGGCCGTGTCCTTTACTCCGTCAGCCGTCTTTTTGTCTGCCGGGACGATTCCGGGCGGCCGGTATTCAACTCCTCGGGCATCTTCGGGATGACGTTGGGGATCGCCGCCTCGAATCTGTACTACCCGTCGGCCAGCATCAGCGGCAGAGTGATGGTCGGCCGCGTGGAGACGAGCCTGTTTGGCGGTGTCACCGGCAACCTGATGTCGGAGTTCTGGCCCGACCTCGAACGCCACTTTTTCCACAAGAAGCACAAGGACTAACGGACGGCCGACTCCCGGAGCGTTTGTCCACGCCCCGAAGCCGTACTCACGGGAAAATCCCACAGGTTCCCTACCAATTGCTGTCGAATGGCCTTACAATCCTGGGTATGAAGAGAATATCAATACCTGTTTATCTTTTATTGGCCATTGCGGCAGGATTCTGGTGTTTTGCGGCGTTCGCGCAACAGAAGGTCGTAAAGCAAGTCCCCGCCAAGCCAACGGCGGCAGTTTCCGGGAAGGAACTCTTTCACCAATATTGCGCGGTCTGCCACGGACAGGACGCCAAGGGCAACGGTCCAGCCGCGGGCGCGTTGAAGAAGAGCCCCACCGACCTCACGCAGATCAGCCGCGGGAATCACGGGAAGTTCCCCGAAGAGCGGATTATGGCAACCCTTCGGGGAACCGACGCCATCACCGCCCACGGCGGGCAGAACATGCCGGTCTGGGGGCCGATATTCAACAACATGAGTCCGAATCTGAGTGAGACTCAGGAACGCCTGCATGGGCTTTTGAACTACCTGGAGGAGATTCAGGCGAAATAAGCTGCCGGCAATCGCGGCAACGGGAATTTTACCGGGAAGGCAGGCGGCGGATTAGTCTGCCGCCCATCTCTTCGGGAGTTGCCCGGGTGAAAGATTCCTGTGCGGGCGCAGGCTCGCGGGCGGGCTGGCTGGGGGGACGAGGAGAACGGGATTTCGGCGCGGGAGCGGGAGCCGGGGGCACTTCCACGACGTACTCGTATACCCCCCGCCGCATTTCGGCGGGATTCGGCGGGATCACCACGCGCCGTTCCAAGATCACACAACCTTCGACCTTCTCGCCAACCTCGTGGGGAAACCGAGAGCGAACCGTTTTGGTAATCATGTCTTAGCCCTGATCATTCCAGGATGACACGGCCCGTCCCGATTTTCTACTTGACATCCAGCCGCAGGGGGGGACCAAACCCCAGCCGCGGCCCATTCACCGGGACAAGTGTAACGAATTCGCGCCGCCGCGCATCTTTGGTAGCGAAGTGCCGATGCCAAACCAGATCTCACGGCGGAGTCTGCTCTCCGCGTTATCCCTATTCCCGGCGGCCCGTTTTCTGAGCGGGCAAACGCCCGTCCCCGCCCAGCAGCCGGCCCCTGCGCAGCAACCGCAAGCGCCCAAACAGCCGGCCGCTCCGCAAGGCCAGAACCCCAGCTTTTCCAGCGACGTCAAGGTTGTGAACTTGTACGCGACCGTGCGGAACAAGCAGGGCAAGATCATTCACGATCTCAATAAGGAAGATTTTGAGCTGGAAGACGAAAGCCACCTGCAAGCCATCAAGTTCTTCTCGCAGGAGGCGAACTCCGCGCTATACCTGGGTCTCCTCGTGGATACCAGCGGCAGCCAGCGGCGCGTACTCGATGACGAGCGTTCCGCCAGCTTCAAATTCTTCGATCAGATCATTCGGCCCGACAGCGACCTGTCGTTTGTGCTTCACTTCGACTACCAGGTGGAGCTGCTGCAGGACTTCACGGCTTCGAAGGTGCAATTGCAGAAGGCGCTCGACCTCCTGGAAGTAGGCATGCCCCAGCAGCAACAGCAGCCGCAGCAGGGAGGCAATTACCCGCAGGGAGGCGGCTACCCGCAGGGTGGCGGCTATCCTGGCGGGGGCTATCCCGGTGGTGGGCGACGGTACCCGCAAGGCGGACAGGGCGGGGGACGCCGCAACGGCGGGACGCAACTCTACGACGCGATCCTGCTGGCATCGGATGACCTGATGAAGAAGCAGCAGGGCCGCAAGGCGCTGGTGCTGCTCACCGATGGCGTCGATACCGGCAGCAAGGTGACGCTGTATCAGGCGATTTCCGCGGCGCAGAAGTCGGACACGCTGGTGTATTCGGTGCTCTTCGCCGATGCCGAAGCCTACGGCAACAATATGGGCCCCTTCGGCGGACCGGGAATGGGACGCCGCCGCATGGGCTACCCCGGCGGCGGCTATCCGGGAGGCGGATACCCGGGCGGCGGCGGGGCCAATCGGCCCGATGGCAAGAAGGTGCTGCAACAGATCGCCACCGAGACGGGAGGCCGCTTCTACCAGGTCTCCCATACCCACACGCTCGACAAGATTTACGCCGATATCGAAGAGGATCTGCGCAATCAATACAGCATCGGGTTCACGCCCGACCAGCCCAGCGAGCCGGGCCTGTTCCACCACCTGCACCTCTCGGCCAAAAAGAAGAAGGAGGTGCTGGTGGTGCAGTCGCGGGCGGGCTACTACTCCACCTAGTGCTTCATCTTCATGAAGCGCATCCGCATTCTGCTGGCGGACGATCACGCCGTGGTCCGCCAGGGCTTCAAGATGATTCTCAGTGCCCAGAACGATATGGAAATCGTGGGCGAGGCTGGAAATGGTCGCGAAGCCGTGGAGCAGGCGGAGGAATTGCGGCCCGACATCGTGGTGATGGATGTGGCCATGCCGGAGCTGAACGGCATTGAAGCTACCCGGCGTCTGGCCACCTCGATTCCGCACACGCGCGTGATTGCCCTCAGCATGCACAAGGACTCGGTCTACGTCCGCGAGATTCTGCGCGCCGGCGCGCGCGGGTATCTGCTCAAGGACTCCGGCGCGGGCGACCTGGTCTCGGCCATCCGCGCGGTCGCCTCCGGCGAAGGCTACCTCAGCCCGGCGGTCTCGAACGCCGTACTCGACGATTACCGCCGTCATGTGACCAACCCGATCGACCTCCTGACCAGCCGCGAACGCGAAGTTCTGCAGATGCTCGCCGAAGGCAAGACCAACAAGGAGATCGCCGGCGTACTGAATCTCAGCGTTTATACGGTGGATGCGCACCGCGGCCGCATTATGGAGAAGCTGAATGTCCACAGCATCAACGAACTGGTACGCTTCGCGGTGCGCAACGGCCTGATCGATTAGTGGCGCATTCCTGCCGAAGCCTTTTGGCCGCCCAGGGTGGCGAATTGGCGTTCGTTCTCCTGGCTCGATGACGACAAGAAAGGCGCCCCGATGAGTCGGGGCGCGGCAGACAAGAGTGTCTGCGCCACAGTTTTTATCTTCGCGTCATGTCCAGCCGGATCACGCGGCTGTCCAGCGGGTCTACCCGGCACGAGAACGAGAAGGTCTGCGAGCCGTACGAGGTGACCGCGGAGGCCGTGCCCGTGATCAGGTCATTGGCTCCCGCCACGCTTCCCACAATGTCTCCAAAGCGAACGTCCCGGTAGCCGTCGTTGCGGATGCGGTTCTCCGCCGCGGTGCGGCAGGCTTGAACGGAATCATCGTCCAGCATGGCACGGTCTGCTTCGGCGGACTGGTACGCTCGATCCGGACGCCAGAACAGGTCGAAGGTGTAGATCTGGTCCCCGCTGGTAGGAGGATTGGCGATCCTCACGAGCGCCACCCCGCCGCTGTCGAGGTCGTGCGTCAGGGTAGTCCGGCCAGTGCCTTCAATGGCCCTGATGCGCAGATTCGCCGACGATTGCGGCAGCGGCCCTGTACACTCGAATCGCTCCCAGACGGGAGATGGGCCTGCGACTCTGCGCAGGCTCGCGCTGTCGGCGCGGATTTCAACTTCTGCCTCGCCGGAAACCAGTACGGAGACGGTGCAGCGGCCTTCGTCAGGATAGTCCGCTGGGACCAAAACGGCATGCCGATACGCGGGTTGTGCGTGCGCCGCGGTGCCGAGTGCAAATACACCGGCAACGATCATTAACGGAATTGTATTTCTTGGCATGGTATTTTTACCCGCATATTCTCCGGGCATGACGCCTTCCAAGCTGCGGGAAATACCCAAACGAGTGTTCGGATGCGAACAGGCGCCACTCTGCCGCGAACGTTCCGGTTCCCATGCGGATTCTCTAACTTCTTCAGATCAAGCAGATACGGATTGGCCCGCAGGTTGCCTAAAATGGGCCGCATGAGGGAATTCCGATTGGCGTTCCGGACGTTGGCGAAGACTCCGGCCTTTCTTACACTGGCGGTCGCCACCTTCACACTGGGAATCGGCGCGGCTACCGTGCTCTTCAGCGTTACCGAGTCGGTTCTCCTGGTCTCCTTCTTTGCGAGCCTGGCGGTGCTGCTCGCCGGGGTAGGCGTCTATGGCGCGATTTCGTTTGCCGCGGCGCAGCGCACTCGCGAATTCGGATTGCGGATCGCGCTGGGTGCCGGTAAGCGCGCCATCATGACGATGACGCTGGCTCGCACGGGCCGCCTCGCGCTCGCGGGAGCGGGCTGTGGCCTGGCGCTGGCGCTCCTCCTTGGTTCGCTGGTGAGGTCTGCCCTGTATCTGGTGCCCGGCCAGCATGGTGGCGTTTTGTTTGGCGTGGGCATCCACGACCCGGTGAGCCTGGCGGCCGCGGCGTTCCTCAAGCTCGCACTGGCGGGACTGGCAGCACTCGCGCCGGCCGTGCGGGCGGCCCGGGTCGAGCCCATGACGGCGCTGCGGCACGAAGGGTAAAACCGTCGGACTCCGACGGGCCCACCAACACAGTTTCAATAACTTACGGAGAAAAACCGTCGGAGTCCGACGGAAAGGGCCCACTGAGGGCTACACAAATAGCAAACTCATGCAGGTGACGCCCGCTTCGGCCTTCATCAACTCCGAAACATCCACGGTCCGCACCTTCCATCCCGCGCTCTCGAGCCGGGCGGCAGTCGCAGGGTATGCCGCGGGCATCAGCAGCGTGTGGCCGATCCGCAGGACGTTGGAGGCCCACGGCTCCTCGGGCGCCACATCGAGAATCCGAAACTCCGCGAACGCCTGGGGATCGATCCATTGCCGATTCGCCAGCAGCGTGTTGTCGCCGATGTACGAGCACCCGGTCTTGAGGTGCATGCAGCCGCGCACCTCCACCGCTCGTACCTGATAGCCGAATGGCGCCAGCGCCTCGCCTAACTGGCGAATGCCTTCGGGATTCGTGCGGCTGGACGTTCCTGCAAAGACCTTCCGGCCGGCGCGCATGACGTCGCCCCCCTCGAGGGTCGCGGGCGTGCGCATCCAGCGAATGGGGCGGAACGGAGCGAGCGCATCGGCCAGGCTGTCGCCTTCCCGGCGGCGCGATTCCACACCCATCCGCGTCATCACGGCCAGTTCGTCTACGACTACTGCTGGATCCTCCACAAAAACGGAGTCCGGCAAATCCCCCTCGGGCGGCAGCGATATCACCTGCGCTCCCAACTCGCGCAGGCAGGCTTCGTATTGCCGATGCTGGCCGGCAGCGCGGGCAAGATCGATCTCCACGCGCGGCAGATACGTCAGTTCACACTGGTTCATGCTGGGACTGACGGAACGGGTGATCGCCGTGAGCACTTCTAAACATTCTATGCGCTGGTGGGATCATGCCGCGGGCCGCCGCCGGGCTGCTTCGCGTGACGCCGGGGCCTCTGGTGCGTCAGAATGGAGGTCGTGGGGAAAGACCTGCTTTACGGGGTGCGGGCGCTGCGCCGCGCTCCGGTCTTTACTACAGCCGCCGTGCTCTCGCTCGCCCTGGGGATCGGCGCCAACACCGCCATCTTCTCTCTTCTGAATCAAGTCGTCTATCGCTCGCTGCCCATCTCGGACCCGGAGCGGCTGGTGGCTGTGCACGGAAGCTACTCCGGTCCGGGCGACAGTTCGTCGAGCTGGCGCACCAATTCCGAGTCGGTCTTCCCGTTGCCGTTTTACCGTGATCTGCGCGACCGGGTCCCGGCGTTTGCCGGCACCCTGGCGTGTGCGATCGCGCCGGTGCGGGTCACCTGGCAGGGCAGCACCCAGGCGGCGCAGGCCGAGATGGTTACCGGCAACTATTTCACCACGCTGGGCGTGGCTTCATCTTTGGGGCGCGTCATCGCGCCGGCGGACGACGGCGCTCCCGGCGCCAATCCCGTGGCCGTCCTGAGCCACGCATTCTGGACGACGCATCTCGGCGCGAACCCCGCGGTTGTGAATGAAACCGTGGCCATCAATGGCCAGCCGTTCGTGGTGATCGGCGTGACGCGCGCCGGGTTCAACGGGCTGGTGCAAGGCGACTCGCCGGACCTGTATGTGCCGATTGCCATGCAACGCGCGATTTCGCCGGCGATGAGCCAGATCGAAGACCGCACGTTCAGTTGGCTGACCATCTTCGCGCGGCTCACTCCCGGCCAAAGCTTGTCCGCGGCGCAGGCCGCCACCGATGTGGTGTACCACGCCATTCTCGAATCCGACCTCGGGCAGAGCAACGCGCCTCGGGATCCGCAGAAACGCGAGGCGCGCCTCAAACAGCGGCTCGAGTTGCATCCCGCGGCGCGCGGTATTGCCGAGCTGCGCGATAAGTGGGAGAAGCCGCTCACCGTGCTGATGATCATGGTCGGCCTGGTGTTGCTGATCGCCTGCGCCAACGTGGCGGGCCTGCTGGTGTCGCGCGCCACCGGGCGGCAGCGGGAGATCGCGATCCGGCTCGCTCTGGGCGCGAAACGCGGAGCGCTGGTGAAGCAGTTGCTCGTCGAAGGCGTGCTGCTGGCATTGGCGGGCGGCGTAGCCGGTCTGCTGCTGGAGCACTGGTGTACGGCGGCATTGCTGGGGATGTTGCCGCGCGACGCCGCGGGCGATTGGGTGACGAACTCGCTCGATCTGCGCATCCTGGGCTTCTCGTTGGGGCTTTCGATGGTGTGCGCGCTTCTGTTTGCGCTGGCTCCCGCCCGGCAGGCCACCAGGCCGGACGTTGCGGACATTCTGAAAGCCCAGGCTTCCAATGTGCTGGCGCGAGGCCAGTCGGCGCAGATGCGGCGCATGCTGGTGACCGCGCAGGTAGCGCTCTCTCTGCTGCTGGTGGTGGGCGCCGGGCTGTTCAGCGCCAGCGCCAGCCGACTGATTAACGCGGACCGGGGCTTTCGCACCACGCACCTGACGATGTTCCGGGTGGACGCGACCCTGGTCCGCACGGGCATTGTATCGGCCACCGCACTGTACCACGATCTGCTGGAGCGGCTCTCGGCGCTCCCCGAGCAGGACGGCGTTTCCGCCGGCGATGGGGGACCCTATAGCGGAGCCGGCTGGGGCAGCGGCATCAAGGTGGAGGGCTATCGGCCCGAGAACGGTGTGGCGGGATGCTCGCTCGAAGCCATCAGCCCGGCCTACTTCCGTACGCTGGGAGTTCCGCTCCGCGCCGGACGCGAGTTCGACGGTCGCGATACGGCCGGTGCGCCCAAGGCCGTAGTGATCAACGAGGCATTCGCCAGGCGCTTCTTCGCCGGCCAGAACCCGATCGGGCGCCATGTCTCCGTGCTGGGGACGGGGGAGCCGGACCTGGACCGCGAGATCGTGGGGATCGCCGCCGACATCCGCACCAATGTGCGGAGGCCGGTGAGCAGCACGCTTTACTTCCCGTATACGCAGCGCGACAAGCCGGCGCGGCTGGCGTTCTACGTTCATGTCAACGGAGACAACGCCCGCCTGGCCGCGGCCATTCGCAGGGCGGTTCGCGAGGCGGACGCAGGCTTCCCGGTTCCGGAGATCAAGCCCGTGGACCTGCAGATACGCGATTCGCTCTACACCAACCGCCTGGTGGCCGGACTATCGACGGCGTTCGGGGTCCTGGCGACCCTGCTGGCGGCGATCGGTTTGTACGGCGTGATCAGCTTCGCCGTGGCGCGGCGCACCGGCGAGATCGGCGTGCGGATGGCCATGGGCGCGGTGCCGGGCGATGTCGTGCGCATGGTGCTGCTGGACGCGGGAAAAATGGTGGCCGCGGGAATCGTGATCGGATGCGCGGCGGCGTTCTGGCTGGGTCGTTACGTAGAGTCGCAGTTGTTCGGCATTCGGGCGGCGGACGTGGGAGTTTATGCGGCCGCGGCGGGAACGCTGGCGGCGGTGGCTGCGCTGGCGGCATTTGCCCCCGCCTGGCGCGCCTCGCGCATCGATCCCGTGACAGCGCTGCGACACGAGTGAGGGCAGGAAGGCGTCGATGGTCTGTGCGCTTGTCTCCAGGTTGCGAGACAGCGACGAGTTGCTGTATGAGCTGTTCCTGAAGACCACCTCAGGGCGGTACGAATCCGGCAACAGAGTATTCTCTCAGATCGCCGGCAGCTTCAAAGTGATTGGAGCCGGTACCACCCTGAGATCGTTAGCGGCTGCTTGGAACTTATTCACCGATACGCGCCGCCTGCCTACAGGCCGGTCCCCTGGAGCCGGCGGCGCACATACAGAAATCCGCTCCAGCAAGCCAGCGCCCCCACACAAACCAGGGCCGTGGCCAGCGGGGCCGCCGGTTCGAAAAAGGCCCACGTGATGCGGCCGTTGTGAAAGCCAAACGACAGCGGAAGCATCGTCAGGAAGATCGCGATGCCCATCAGGATTCCTCGCCAGTACAGCAGTTGTTTCGTCATATGCAGTGTCTCCTTTTCCTGTTCTTGAGTTGGTCGAAACGCGGCAGGCAACTCCGGGATCGGGTTGGCTCGCAGCGTTTCGATGGTGCGGGCCAGATCGGGGTCCAGCCGGACGAACTCCTCTACCAAAGCCACGGTATCGGCGCTCGCTTCGCCGGCCAGGTAGGCCGGCAGCAGATCGTGAATCACATTTTGCGTTACGTTCATGGTGCGAATACCCCCTGATCGCGAATCCGTGCAAGCTTCAGGCGTGCGCGATGGACCTTGACCTTCACCGTCGCGACGGGCAGGCCAAGGGTGGATGCAATCTCCTCGTAGGCAAGACCCTCGTCGGCGCGCATCAAGAGTGCAGCCCGGTCCTCCTCTGGAAATTCCTGCAGAGCCCGCAGGACCCTGGCCAGGTCCTCCTTCACTTCCAGATGGCGCAATACCGTCCGCCTCTTGTCAGCGATGTCTTCATCCAGGTCCTGACGCCGCAATCCGCGCCGGCGCTCCATCAACCAGACGTTGCGGGCGATCGTCAGCAAATAGCCTTTCACCGTCGCCATGCGTACCGGCTCCGGCGAGGACCAGACCCGAATGAAGGTCTCCGATGTGACATCGTCGGCCAGTGCCGGGTCGCCCGAGAGATACAGGGCGAAGCGATAGACGTCTCGTGAATATCTTTCATACAGTTCATGAAATCCAGTCATGGAAGGCTGCGCCGCTCACGTACAGGATATGCTCGAGTGTGCCAAAAGTTTCCGCCGCGAGCGCTATTTCGTCTCTACACCAACCGGGTGGTGGCCGGACGATCGGCGGAGTTCGGTCATGGCGTGCTTGGCGGCGGGTTGCGGCGGCAACGCTGGCGAGATCGATTCCCTTGCGGCAGGGTGTTGGGGATCAACAACGGAAGACCGGTTAAGGGCTACCCGAGTTTTGCAGGAACAACCACTATGCAGTCTTCCCTGATTTCATTTACGCGAGGTTGGCAACCCGTTGAAACCCGGCTGATGCTCGCAGGCTGCCAGCCTAAGCCGCCCTTTCAAACGCCCTCTAAGGCGTTCGCGGTCGTCCACCAAGGAGCCGTTTACCGGCTCCACTGCTTGATGACAGCCCATGCCTCGCGGTCATTCGGGAATCCGAGC